>NZ_NEWL01000002.1:0-698624 GCF_002217665.1 Geobacillus uzenensis | reverse complement strand
TCCCATTACGGACAGGGGGTTCCCCCATTCGGACATCTCCGGATCAACGCTTGCTTACAGCTCCCCGGAGCGTTTCGGCGTTTGCCCCGTCCTTCATCGGCTCCTAGTGCCAAGGCATCCACCGTGCGCCCTTTCTAGCTTAACCTAAAGCGTCTCGGCTTCTTCCTTATTGTCTAGCTTCGGCGCCTAGCTCTCTTCTGCCAAACAACCTCCTCCCTTGGGATGCAAGCATCCCTGCGGGTGAAGAACATTTGGCTTCGAGATCGCCAGGATGGCGATATTTCGCCGTTGCCCGCAGGACGCGGGCGGCCTTTAGGCGAAATTTCGGCGCCTCAGCTTTTCCGGTTATCTAGTTTTCAAGGAACGAAGTCGCTCCATTGAGCTTGCTTCTTCGCTGGTTTGCGTCGAGGAATCTGGCTCCTCTGAACCTGCTTGTAGACGCAGACGCAAACGAGAAGGAATTCTCATTCCTTCAAAACTGAACGAAACGAAAGCGCGATTTGTTAATGGTCGGCCGTTCGCGGCCTTCGCTTTTCGTATTGTCTAGCTCCAGCGCCTGGCTCTCTTCTGCCAAATAACCTTCCCCCTCGGGGTGCAAGCACCCCTGCGGGTGAAGAACATTTGACTTCGAGAGCCAATCGCGGCGCTTCCGCTTTTCGTACTGTCTAGCTCCGGCCGCCATCGGCTCGCGACGCTTCGGCCCTGCTGCGGCGGCATAGCCTCCTCGCAGGCCCTCCAGCACGTTTCGCCGATAGGCGGGCGGCCTCCGCTTTTCGTCCTTAGAAAGGAGGTGATCCAGCCGCACCTTCCGGTACGGCTACCTTGTTACGACTTCACCCCAATCACTTGCCCCACCTTCGGCGGCTGGCTCCCGTAAGGGTTACCTCACCGACTTCGGGTGTTGCAAGCTCTCGTGGTGTGACGGGCGGTGTGTACAAGGCCCGGGAACGTATTCACCGCGGCATGCTGATCCGCGATTACTAGCGATTCCGGCTTCATGCAGGGGCCACCTTTCAACCGAAGACCATGCGGTCTTCGGTGTTATCCGGTATTAGCTCCGGTTTCCCGGAGTTATCCCGGTCTTGCGGGCAGGTTGCCCACGTGTTACTCACCCGTCCGCCGCTGACCAAACAAGAGCAAGCTCTCATTCGGTCCGCTCGACTTGCATGTATTAGGCACGCCGCCAGCGTTCGTCCTGAGCCAGGATCAAACTCTCCAAAAGAAAGTTGATTGGCTTTGTAAGCTTCGGCGCCGACACCAAACGTGTCAAGCGGCCTCCACTTTTCGAATTGTCTAGCTTCGGCCGCCATCGGCTCGCGACGCTTCGGTCCTGCTGCGGCGGCGATAACCTCCTCGCAGGCCCTCCAGCGCGTTTCGCCGATAGGCGGGCGGCCTCAGCTTTTCGTTGCGCTTCGTTTCGTTCAGTTTTCAAGGAACAAGGAATGCAACCTTATCACGACATTTATTATTATAAACCATTCTCTCAAAATGTCAACTGCTGTTTTATTGTTGTTTTGTGTATGGCTCTTTTCATTGCCGCGCTTGTTCCGTCGCGGCAATTATTTATTATACTCAATCTTTATTATTTGTCAATAACTTTTTTTGTAGTCTCTCTGTTTCACAGCCATTTGATCATCGCTTCTCGGCATCGATCGAAACGACGTTTTTTATTATATATACGATTCGATTTTATGTCAACTACTTTTTTAATAAAGCGGAGATCCGTTTCGTACCTGGAAATAACGGTTAAAACCATATGCAAACCTCTCCGGCTGACGAGCAGCCATCCGCGTATGATAAAGATGGCGTTTTACAGCCACGACTCCCTGTCTTTCCCCTATAGATCAGGAAACGGAATTTGTTCATGAACCTTTTTGCAGGCAAGCGCCGCTCTTTTTACGCTTAAAGTTCGCAGGCATCGCCTCGACCGCCGTATGATATAATAAGGAAAGAATTTCGGCAAATCATGAATGACCGACAGCGAACAACTGCGCTAAGGAGGAAAAAGATCACGATGGATCATCCGTTTTCTGTACTGCTTGACGCCTATCGCCGCCTTTGGCCGAACCGGTCACTGACGTCGGAATCGCTCGATGAGGAGGAAAGCAAGTCTCTTCTATATGAAATGATCACCCGAGAGCTGCGCGATGAGTGGACGCATCCGCGCGTACGGCAGACGCCCGAGGTGAAGTTTTATTACGCCGTTAAACGAGTAGCCTCCTCTGACTTGCCGAATGACATGAAAATTGCGCTGATTCAAGCGTATTTGACGGCAATGGAACAATGACAAGCCAATCATACATAAATCAAGGAAATACAGCTCACACTACTGAACGGAAAACCATTTCATGTTTAAGGAGGAAAGCAGCTATGGCGTTAATTCCGTATGACCCGTTCCGCCATTTGGAATCGATCCGCCGCGATATGAACCGCTTTTTTACAAGCGATTTTCCGTCGCTGTTTGCCCATATGGACGAACAGCACTGGATGCCGCGCATGGACATGCATGAAACGGCCAACGAGTACGTCGTTTCATGCGATTTGCCGGGGCTTGAGCGAAAAGAAGATGTGCATATTGACGTAAACAACAATATGTTAACGATCAGCGGCACGATTCAACGCCATCATGATGTCAAAGAGGAACAAATGCACCGGCGCGAACGCTTCTTTGGCCGCTTCCAGCGCTCGATCGCGCTGCCAGCCGATGCGGCGACGGAAAACATTCGCGCGACATACAAAAACGGCGTGCTCGATATCCATATCCCGAAAACGACGGCGGGAACGAAAAAGCGCGTCGACATTGAATTTCATTAATGACAAAAGGGAGACAGTCATTGTCTCCCTTTTCCATTTGCCTCGCTGCTGGCGCGGATGATCAGTTCGGTCGGCACGACAACTTTCTTGCAAATCGTTCGCTTCGTCGTCAACCGTTCGATTAGCAATTCAACGGCTGTCTCCCCCATAAACTCGGTATACACTTTCACCGACGAAAGCGGGGGATGGAGAAAGGCCGCGGTCGGAAGGTCATTGAACCCGACGATCGCTACGTCTTCAGGAACGGCAATCTCCGCCTCATGCAACGCACGCAAGGCGCCGATGGCCATCGAATCGCTGGCGATGAAAAACGCCGTCGGCAAGTCCCCTTTGGCAATCGCCTCTTTCATCAGCCGATAGCCATCTTCGGCGGTAAAGGCGCCAATCCGTACATCACGCGAATCGTACATCCCTTTCAAATATAAATATTCGTAAAACGCTGTTTCGCGCTCATCGCGAATTGGCGTTTCCCCGTCGACATATTCACGGCCGCCGATATACCCGATTTTCGTGTGCCCCAACTGAAGCAAGTAGTCCAACACCGCAATCGTCGCTTGGCGCAAGTCGATGACGACCGAATCAAACCGACGTTCATCAGGCGAGCAGTCAACGAACACGATTTGCTTCGCCCCTCGGGCAAAGGCGCTCACTTCGTTCGGCCCGAATTTCCCGACCGCGATGATGCCATCAAGCGCCTCCATCCGTTCAATCGGGTAAGCGCCATGCTGCTTAAACAGTTTCACTAATTCAATGCCGCGCTCAAAACATTCTTTTTCTACTCCAAGGCGAATCGCCATATAATACGGGTCATCGATTTCCTGGCGTTCGGAATACCAGTGAATGAGTCCGAAGCGAAACGATTCCCGCGCCTGCTGGCTTCGCTCCCGCAATGTTTTGTAGTTCAGCTCTTGGGCAACTTCAAAAATGCGTTTTCTCGTCTCATCCGAGACGGATAGCGTTGTATCGTAGTTAAGCACACGCGACACGGTCGCGACCGAGACGCCGACTTTTTCGGCAATTTCTTTTAACGTGGCCATAGTCTGTTTGCGGTCCCTTCCTTATGTTTCATATGAAACGCGTTTTTTCGCCGCGTTTATACAAAGGACGACATGCTTTCGGCCGCATGGCTGAGAAAGCGACGGAACGCTCCTTTCCCTCGCTCGTCCCGTTTAAATACTCCCGCATGCTCCAAAACAGTCACAAATCGCTGCCCGACTTCATACCGTAAAATGTCGCGGACATTGCTTGTGGTAATATCCGGATGTGCTGCACGAATGGCTTCGCACCAATCCCAATGTTTAAGCATCGTCTCATCCCAATCTTCTTTTTTCGTCCGATGTACAAGGTAGTCGGCCAACATCTCGAGCTCCGCGGCAAGTCGGCCGGGCAGCACCGCCAACCCCATCACTTCGATCAAGCCGATATTTTCTTTTTTGATATGATGCAGTTCCTCATGCGGATGGAAAATGCCGTACGGATGTTCCACCGACGTCCGATTGTTGCGCAAAACGATGTCCAACTCAAACGAATGGCCGCGGCGGCGGGCGATCGGGGTGATCGTGTTGTGCGGAACATCGCCGCTGCAAGCGATAATCTCGACACTTGGATCGCTGTACGCCTGCCACGCCTCATACAGGCGCACCGCCGCCTCTAGCACGTCCTCTTTCGCCCCTGTTAAACGGATCACCGACATCGGCCAGCGGACGATCCCCGCCGTCAGTGACGGAAACGAAGGAAGGGAAATGTAGTCCTCGATCTCCGCTTTTTCCATCGCAAACGGATAGCGCCCGCCTTGAAAATGATCGTGTGTTAAAATCGAGCCGCCGACAATCGGCAAGTCGGCGTTCGAGCCGATGAAATAGTGCGGAAACTGTTCCACGAAGTCAAGCAAACGCTCAAGCGTCTTCCGCTCCATTTTCATCGGCACATGCTCGGCGTGGAAGACGATGCAATGTTCATTGTAATACACATAAGGGGAATATTGAAAATACCACTGCTCGCCCAATAACGTGATCGGGATGACGCGATGATTGGAGCGGGCAGGATGGCCCCACGTTCCTTCATACCCTTCGTTTTCTTTGCACAACACACATTTCGGGTACGAGGATGACGGTGCTTCTTTCATTTTGGCGATTTCCTTCGGGTCTTTTTCCGGTTTCGCCACATTAATGGTGATATCCAATTCGCCGTAGATGGTCGGCACTTTCCATTGCTGGTTTTGAGCGATGCGCGCCGTTTGGATGTAGTTGGACGATTGGCTCAACGAATAAAACCAGTCGGTCGCCTCTTGCGGATCGCGCTGATACCGCTCGTAAAAGGCGCGAATCACTTCCGACGGCCGCGGCATGACGCAATCCATCAGCTTTGCATCCCATCTATCGCGCTCGGTCGTTGTATTCGTTTCCAACAATCCTTGCTCATGCGCCCAATCGATGATGACATCCAGCACTGGAGCCGGCGAGGCCAAGGGAGTATCCTTGACCTCGACAGGCTGCCATTCGGTGAGTCGAAGCGTTGCCAGCAGGCGGTTGCGCGCGTACACCGCATCTTCCGGCGCTAACAGACCTCGCTGCTTGGCATAATGAATCAGTTGTTCAATGGCCGCAAAAATCGTTTCCATTGTCACACACCCCGATAGCCGTTTGGCCGCGCTTTATGCCATTCCCATGCCGACGCGACAATGTCCGTAATGGACGGACAGTTGGGCTCCCAGCCAAGCTCGCGCTTTGCTTTTTCCGATGACGCGACAAGTCTCGCAGGGTCACCCGGACGCCGTGCCATGACGCGGGCCGGGATCGGATGCCCAGTCACTTGCCGTGCCGCTTCAATCACTTCTTTGACGCTAAACCCGTTGCCGTTGCCTAAATTGTACACGTCGCTGGCCGCTCCGTTCCGCAGTTTATGAAGCGCCAAAACGTGGGCATCGACAAGATCGAGCACATGAATGTAATCGCGGATGCACGTGCCGTCTGGCGTATCATAATCATCACCAAAAATGGAAATGTCCTCGCGCTGGCCGAGCGGCACTTTCAAGATCAACGGAATCAGATGCGTCTCCGGATGGTGATCCTCACCGATCACTGTGCCATACGCCCCGGCAACGTTAAAATACCGAAGCGAAATCGAACGAATGCCGTAGGCACGATCCGCCCATTTCATCATTTTTTCCATCGCCAGTTTCGTTTCCCCGTACGCATTCGTCGGTTCTGTCGGATCGGTTTCGACGATCGGGATTTGTTTCGGCTCCCCATACACCGCGGCAGTGGAAGAAAAAACAATTTGTTTGACATCAAACTCCTTCATCACTTCAAGCAGCACTTGTGTGCCGTACACATTGTTGTCGTAATATTTCAGCGGTTCTTCCATGCTTTCGCCAACTAATGAATTGGCCGCAAAATGGATGACCGCCTCAATGTCGTGCTGGCGAAACACCTCGCGCAAAAAGCCGCGGTCGCGAATATCCCCTTGGCAAAACCGTGCATCCGGATGCACCGCTTCTTTGTGCCCCGTCTGCAAGTTATCGACAACAACGACCTCTTCCCCTTTTTCAAGCAAACGGTACACGGCATGGCTGCCGATATAGCCTGCCCCGCCGCAAATCAAAATCATCGGCACATCTCCTCCATTTCTGTCAGTTCGCGCGCCCCGTCACCAACGTCAACGACATAAAAGCTCGCTTCATAGCCGATTTTTTCAGCGTACGTCGTTCCGACTTGTTCAATGAAATCTTGAACGGATGTTTTTTTCACCACGTTCACCGTACAGCCGCCAAACCCGGCTCCGGTCATGCGCGCCCCGATCGTTCCTTCGTGCGCCCATGCCGCTTCGACAAGCGTATCGAGTTCGATGCCCGTCACTTCATAGTCATCGCGCAGCGACACGTGCGACTGCTTCATCAGCTCGCCAAAGCGACCGAGGTCTCCCCGCTCAAGCGCCGCAGCCGCCGCAAGCGTCCGCTCGTTTTCCGTCACCGCATGGCGGGCCCGTTTTTGTTCGAGCGGGGAAAGAAGATGAGCATATCGATCGAGCTCTGCGCTCGTCAGCTCACCGAGCGAGGCGATGTTGCGCACGCTTTGCAACTTGGCAAGCGCTGCTTCGCACGTCGCCCGCCGCTCGTTGTACGCCGAGTCCGCCAGGCCGCGTTTTTTGTTCGTGTTCGCGATGACGATGGCACAGTCGTCAAGCACCAATGGCAAATAGCGGTACTCAAGCGTTTGGCAGTTTAATAAGATCGCCGAGTTTTGTTTCCCCATGCCGACGGCAAACTGATCCATAATGCCGCAATGGACGCCAACATAGTTATTTTCTACGTTCTGGCTCATTTTCACAAGCTCCAATTGGCCAAGCTGCCGCGCAAACAAGATGTTTAAGGCGACGGCCGTCACAAGCTCGATCGACGCCGACGACGACAACCCCGCACCGTTGGGGATCGTGCCTTCATACAAAATGTCCAATCCGGCCTCCAGCGGGCCGAGCGCTTGAAACGCGGCGATGATCCCTTTCGGGTAGTTCGCCCAGCTATGCTCGTGCCGATATGACAAGTCATCATACGAGACAGTAATGACGCCGGTTTCCGGAAAGTTTGTTGAGTACAGCCGCACAAGCGGCTCTTTCGTTTGCCGGACAAGCGCATACGTGCCGATCTCGAGCGCGCACGGCAGCACATGCCCGCCGTTGTAATCCGTATGCTCGCCGATCAAATTGACGCGGCCGGGGGCGAAAAACAGGCGGATATCTTCGCCTAGCCCGCCGAAACGTTCGATAAATTGCTGTTTTAACGTGGAGATCATGAAAGGGGCCTCCTTGTTAAAGTAAAATTAGGTCATTACTCCCTTGGTAAATATTTTAGTAAATATTTTATTAAAAATCAATCGTGAAACACAATCTTTTTTAATACGTATAATCATTCGAGTATTTATTCACCTTATATAAAAAGGAGGCGGAGCGGAATGGAAGCTCGACAAACGCTGAAACAAGAACTTGATGCCATCACCGCTTGGGAACACTCCCAAAAAGACCTCTGGTTTTGGGAAAAGCTCGGGCGCTTGCCGTTTCAAGTGCTCGACAAGCTGACGCCGAAAATTGTTCATCGAAAGCTCGGGCAGCTGCTTGACGAGTTGGGAGGCTATATTCAAAACGGCGGGAAATACTTAGTGAAGAAAGAGCGCGTATTGGAACGTCTTGGTGTCACGTCGCTCGAGGAAGTGCCGTATTTGCCGCTTGCGACGATGGATCGCGCCTGCGACGAGTTGATCGATGCGCGCGTTACGTTCGCCCAGCTGCAAGGAGCGGCGACCGGGATTGGCGGGGCGCTGACGCTGGCGGTGGACATCCCTGCTTTGCTCGGGCTGGCGTTGAAAACGCTGCAGGAGATCGCCATCATCTATGGATACGACCCGAACGAAAAACAAGAAC
Organism: Geobacillus uzenensis; assembly: GCF_002217665.1. NCBI lineage: Bacteria > Bacillati > Bacillota > Bacilli > Caryophanales > Anoxybacillaceae > Geobacillus > Geobacillus uzenensis. The sequence continues at coordinate 690,395 of NZ_NEWL01000002.1, read as the reverse complement.
GCATTTTTGTTGTCAAATGCTTACAGTTTGTCGCGGCGGACATCGTCGGGAAAAAGGCGATTTTGGACGAGATTTCTTCCTTTTCCAGCCAGCGCGGGCATGTCTTTTCCGAGCTGCAAGGCTGGCGCGAAGTAATCATGACGTTCCGCGACCAATACGGGTGGAAAAAGCTATTTCAGGCCGTGCCGATCATCGGCGTGATTTTCGGTTCGCTGTTTAACAAATCGTTTATGGAAGAGATCGCCGAAGCCGGGAAAATGTTATACCGGAAACGGCGCATCATCGAAAAGCTGAAACAGTTCGAACCCGATGTCTAGACGACACCGGGTTCAATTGATTTTGTAAATATGGTGCGTTGTGTGGCACGAATCGGTCACCGTCGAACCATTCTCAAGCTGCACTTGATACGCCGGAGCGCGAAAATCGGTGTTGCCGCAGGCTGGATATTCTTGGGGCAGCGTATCGAGCGAAAACGTACGATCGGATGGATTGGGGTTGGGAGAAAAGGCGCGGTTTAGCCGCGGAAATACCCGCGCAACGTGCCAATCGCGCACCGCTTTTCCCCAATACACGTGCGCCAAATAGCCAGAGCGGAAAAGGCGCATGATATAGCTTGCTTTGCTCGCTTGCAAATGAAACAGCTTCGTTTACGGATTATAGGTAATCGCCATCCACTTCCCCCGCCTTTATCTTTTCTTCATTTTACGAAAATTTTACGTAAAAATCTAGCAAAAAGCGCCCGTGTTCGTACGCTAGTTGATATGAAGCACCTCTTTAGCGGACGCCTGTCTCTTCCCTTCCTTCTATTTATTCACAATCCTCCGATCATCACCTTCTTCTGCCAACACCGCTTGGCGCAGCGCTTGTTCCAGTTCTTTCGCATACGTTGCCGTCTGTTCCCCTGTCCAGCGCAAATAGCGGGCCATGAACGCGATGACCGCTTCTTTTTCCCGGCGAACCGAATCGATGTCAAACAACAGCGCACCGGTGCGGCGGATGAAGTAGTCGGTCGGTTTGACGGCCATTTCTTCCTCGATCGCGTAAACGAGGCGGATAAACGTCTCCCGCGTTAAGCCGGCCGAGCGGTCGTATTGCCTGTTTAAAACAAACAGTCGGTCCACGTTCGTGCCGTATTGTTTCGCGAGCCGCGCCCCTTCTTCTTTTGTCAGCCCGTAACGCACTGCTTCCTCCGCTTTTTTGGCAATGAACGCTGGCAATCGGTGCGAGCCGCCGACATCGCCGCCGGAGATCGGCAGCTGTTTCGTCTGGCACGACCGGAACGTTTTTCCCTCTTCTTTGGCTAGTTGCTCGGCGATAAGATCGACGACCGTTTCCGCCATTTTCCGGTAGCCGGTCAGCTTGCCGCCGGCGATCGTAATGAGCCCGGACGGCGATGTCCAAATTTCGTCTTTCCGGGAAATTTCCGACGGATCTTTCCCCTCTTCATAAATGAGCGGGCGGACGCCGGCCCAGCTTGATTCGACATCGGCGGCGGTGATGCCGACCGATGGGAACATATACTCGATGGCTTTCAATAAATAATCGCGGTCTTCTTCCGTCATCGTCGGATGGGCGGGGTCACCGTCGTAAAACGTATCGGTCGTGCCGACATACGTTTTTCCATCGCGCGGAATGGCAAACACCATGCGGCCGTCCGGTGTGTCAAAATAAATCGCCTGTTTGAGCGGAAACCGTTTTTGGTCGATGACAAGGTGGACGCCTTTTGTGAGCTGGAGCCGCTTATTTGTTTTCGAGCCGTCTTTGTCGCGCAATGTATCGACCCAGGGCCCGGCGGCGTTGACGACGGTTTTGGCGCGGATGTCATACGTCCGCCCGCTCAGCATGTCGCGGCAACGGACGCCAGTGATGCGGCCGCGGTCATCGTATAAAAACTGTTCTGCTTTCGTATAGTTGACAGCGTCGGCGCCAAGCTCGACTGCTTTTTTGATCACTTCAATCGTCAGGCGGGCGTCATCGGTCCGGTATTCGACGTAATAGCCGCCGCCAAGGAGCCCATCGCGCTTTAAGAGCGGTTCTTTTTCCAACGTCTGACTAGCGTTAAGCATCGTCCGCCGCTCGCTCCGCTTCACGCCGGCCAGCCGGTCGTACAACCAAAGGCCGACCGATGTGCTCCATTTGCCGAACGTCCCGCCGCGGTAAATCGGCAGCAACATCCATTCCGGCGTCGTAACGTGCGGGCCGTTTTCGTAAACGACCGCCCGTTCGCGCCCGACTTCGGCGACCATTTTCACTTCGAATTGTTTTAAATAGCGCAAGCCTCCGTGAACGAGCTTCGTCGAGCGGCTCGACGTCCCGGCGGCGAAATCTTGCATTTCGACAAGCGCTGTTTGCATGCCGCGCGAAACGGCATCAAGAGCGATGCCGCCGCCAGTGATTCCCCCGCCGATGACAAGCACATCGTACGTTTTTTCACCCATGGCGTTCAACAACTCACTCCGCCGTCTGCTTGAAAACATCATTGATCGCTCCCTCCAGTTGAAAAAAGACAAAAAGAGACCATGACAAACACGATAAGCGTTCTGCCTACCATGTATGCATGGTCTCTCCATGTCTCCTGACTGATAATTAACTTGTTGGTTTTATTATAACAGATCGTCGCCCGTTTGGCTAGCGCAACGCATCAACGATTTCCATCGTCTTACCCGTCGCGGTGCCGGTCGTAGTGGCGCCAGAGCGCTTCGTTTGACGTCGTCACCGCCGCGGCGCCGGCTTCTAGCGCCTGCTTGACATCGTCCGGGGTGCGAATGAGCCCGCCGGCGTAAATCGGCTTCCCGGTCCGCTCCTTCACCTCGCGGATGATGTGGGGCATTGCGCCCGGGATGACTTCAATATAGTCGGGATTTGTTTTGGCAATCAGCTGGTAGCTTTTCTCTAAAGCGTGCGAATCAAGCAAAAAGATGCGTTGCACGGCGAGGACGTGCTTTTGCCGGGCCTTCATAATGACGCTCGCCTTCGTCGAAATGAGGCCATGCGGGCGAAACTCTTGGCAAAGGTATTCCGCCGCATGTTCATCATGGCTCAGCCCTTGCACTAAATCGGCGTGGATGATGAGCCGCTTGCCGTGCCGGCGCGCATAATCGAAGATGCTTTTTAGCTGGGCGATATGTACTTCGAGCAGCACCCCGATTTCGTAGCCGCTCGCCAAAAAGGCATCAAACTGCTTCATCGTTTTCATAGCCGGAACAATTGGTTGTCTTATTTCCATGGCGTTCTCCCCAGTCTATCCTCTCATTTTATCGACCTCGTCTAAGCACGACAGCGACATCATTGTCCGCGGTTTGCATGTCGCAATTTTCACCCCGCGCTTGCGGAACTTCTCGACGACATGATGAATGGCTTTTTTGCCTGCCGCCTCTTCTTCGTGAAGATGCCCCATTGTCTCAACTCCTCTCCTATTCCGCTTTCGGAATGGCGAGCTTAACCGTTGTTCCTCGGCCGACTTCGCTTTCCATCGTAATTTGCCCGCCGTATTTATCGATCATTTCCTTGGCGATCGAAAGACCGAGCCCGGCGCCGCCCTGTTCGCGGCTGCGCGCCTTGTCGACGCGATAAAAACGCAAAAAGACGTTTTTCAGTTCTTCCTGCGGGATACCGATGCCATAATCGCGGATGGCCACCGTGACAAACGATCCTTCCTCGCGCAGCGAAAGAGCGATTTTTTTGACCCGTTGAGAATATTTTACCGCATTGTCAAGCAAAATGAACAGCAATTGTTCAAAATGATGTTTTGCGATCGCCACACGCGCCAGCGGTTTCTCCGGTTGGTCAACAATAAATTGAAAATCCGGATGCAAGACGCGGAAATTTTTCACGATTTGCCCGATGACCGCGGCGGCATCAATGGGCGCGATCTCTTTTGGCACTTCCATCGCCTCGGCGCGCGATAGGTCAAGCAGCTCAAGAACGAGGCGCTTCAACCGTTCCGCCTCTTTCACCGCCGCCTCAAGCGATTCTTCCAAAATCTCTGGATTGTGCTTGCCCCATCGCTGCAACAAAGAAAGATGGCCCTGCAAAATGGCGAGCGGCGTCCGCAATTCATGAGACGCATCCCCAACAAACTGCCGCTGCAAGGCAAATGAACGTTCAATTTCGTCCATCATGCTGTTGAACATCTGCATGAGCTCGGCGATCTCGTCGCGCGCTGAAGGCACATCGATGCGCTGCTTCAGCCCGTTGTTTTTGATGTCGGCCATCGTTTTTGCCAACGTTTTCAACGGCTGAATGAAGCTTTGCGCCACAAGCCGTCCGGCGAGCGCGCTCGCTGCCATGGCTGCCAAGCCGATCACCGTCATGATGACAAACATCGTGTTCGTCACTTGTTGGAATTTCGTCAGCCGACGGGCAATTTCAATCGTCCCGGACAAGTTTCCGACATGAAGCGGTTGGCGAAGCAGCAAAAACTGCTCATTGTTGATGAAGTGTTCATCCATTTTCAGCTTGTCAGGCACGCCGCCCGGCCACAGCGACACCGCTGCGCTGTTGGAAACCGAGACGATGATGTTGCCGTCGCGGTCGGTGACGCGAATGAGCTGATAGCGCTCGTTCAGTTTTTCGAGAAACGAACGGCTGCGGCGAATATCTTCCCATGATACATTACGTTTTTCGGCGTAATAAGTTTCAATTTCCGCCACCGTTTGTTCCATCGCTTTTTCTTCTTCATTGAGCAGCCATTGCCGCACAATATGGTATTGCAAAAACGTAAAAACAAAATACGTGATAAAAATCGCCCCAGCGGATAAAACGGTCAGCTTCCCTTTCAACGACAGACGATGGAGGCGAAGCCGCTTCATGGCCGCATCACATATCCTGCCCCGCGCACCGTTTGGATGTACCGCTCTTTATCATGTTCGTCAAGCTTTTGCCGCAAATAGCGGACATAGACGTCGACAACGTTCGTCTCCACTTCGGTGTCAAACCCCCATACTTTCTCAAGCAGCACGTCGCGCGTCAACACGACATTGATATTTTGCATAAAGGCGACGAGCAAATCGTATTCCCGTTTCGTCAACTCAATAAACGCATCCCCTTTTTTGACCGTGCGCGCCTGCACATCAACGGTTAAGTCTTTAAACGCCAACACTTGTCCGCCCGGTTCAGGGTGAACGCGGCGAAACAAAGCGCGAATGCGGGCGAGCAGCTCTTCAATGGCAAACGGCTTGATGATATAGTCATCCGCTCCGTTATCCAACCCCATGACGCGGTCAAATACGCTGTCGCGCGCCGTGATCATAATGATCGGCGTCGATTTCGCCGCCCGAACGCGGCGGCAAACTTCCATGCCGTTTAAACTCGGCAGCATGACATCAAGCAAAATGAGATCCCACGGTTCCGAAAGAGCGAGTTCAAGCCCTTCGCGCCCATCGCCGCACACATGTACATCGAATCCTTCATGTGTCAAGTCAAGCTCCAAAAATCGGGCCAATCCCGCTTCATCTTCCATCAGCAAGATCCGTCCGTTCATCGTCCGTTCCTCCTCTCCTGCGTCTATTTCTTTTCCCTGCGCCGGCCTTACATTCATTTTACTACAAAACAGCCCGTCGTCGGCGGCAATCGGCTGTCGAAATGAAACAGGCGGCTGTTTTGGCCGCCTCGCTTCGGGCGGGTTCTCAAACAGCCGCCCGCCTTCGCATGCCTTTTGCCAAACTAGGCCGGGCGCACGCTTCAACCGCTGTCCAGATGGAGATTCCGGCTACGAGTGGCGGTCAACAAACCAATCAACGATGGCTTGAACGATTTCAAACGCTTGATAGGAAAGAAGCGACACGGCAGTTCCGGAGAAAAACAATGTCAAAAGCCAGTGAATCCAATGCATGGCACTGCTCCCTCCCTCATCGGCAGTGGAGTCATTATATCCGCTGCAAATGAAATCCACATGAAAAAACGCTAAAAAACGCGGAGTGACTTTTTTGTTTTCCGTACATACATTGAAAGTGAATCGCATTGCCGATCAATGGCTGCCAACTGTCGGAGCGGTACGGCCGAACAGGACCGCCCGGACGCGGCGAGTCGGCCACTTCAAAAAAAGGAAAGAGAGGGGAGCGCGATGAATGAACCGTTTCAACCGCCGGCCGGCGGGGGAGGGGATCACCCGTTCCACCATTTGCGGAAAATGGTGAACCAATGGTTTGATGAACGGCCGCTGCAAAAATTGCTTGAAACGCTTGATGACTACTTCGCGCAAACATTTGCCGAAGCGTACATCCCGATCGAGGTGAAAGAAACGAAACGCGATTACCAAATCATCGTCCGGCTGCCCGAAATCAAGCGGGAGCAAATGAGCCTCCAATGGCACGAAGATGGACTGCAGCTCGTCATCGATCATCAGGAAACGATTGAATCGGCCGACGACAACGGCCATGTATACGAGCGGCGGCAGGCGCGGCGGCGTGTCACAAGGATGATTCCGTTTCCGTATCCGGTTGCCGAACATGAGGTGAAAGCGTCGTTCCAAAACGGCACGCTCATCATCCGGCTGCCGCAAAAGCGAAAATACATTGACATTGAGTGAAAACTTGAAGGCTGTGCAACCAACGCGTTGGGCTGGGAAAATGAGCGAAGGAACGGTCCAACTATAGATCCTGCAGACAGCCGGGCCGGCAAAACGCCTTATGCAGCCTCCTCACTTCGAGGCGCTGCAAAAACGCGCTGTCGGCCTAGAAGGCTGGTGATGAAAGGAACAGGTGGCTTCACCACCTTGTTTCTCAAATTGAGAAACTCTGTGGTATCAGCTTCTCGTTTCACGTCATCTGACGTCAACTACGGGCGATCGCTGTTTTTCACCAACCTTCTAGTCGGGCCCTAAAAAAGCCGTCCCCAATATCGGGAGCGGCTTTTTTGTATTCGGCTTCTATTGTTTATGCGACGGACTTCCGTACCGGTTGTTGTTCTCCGGTGTCGGATCTTTTTGGATGTCCCATTCTTTGGCAATTTCTTCGCGATTGTTTGGGTATTTATTTTTCCGTTTCCGATTGTCGTTTCGGTTCGTCACCGTCTGTCACCCCCTTGCCGTTTGCCATTAGCTTGCTCGTTTTTCGGCCGCATAAACGAGGCATACATACTTTCGCCGTTAGTAAGCTACGCTACTTGGTAGGAGGTGTAAAACGAATGGCGAAACTGCCCGATTTTAAACAGCTGAACGACCGGTTGATCAATGAGCCGTCCGATGAGCCGATGCTGGTGATTAAAACGAACCTTGATCCGGATCGCGTCACGGAAGAGAATCCGTATGCGGAAGGCAAAACGAACGTCAGTCGGACGTTTGCTTCTTTTTTTGAAGGGGGCGAACCTTGATGGAACAAACGCTCGCCTATTTGCGGGAAATTTTGTCTAACTACTTGGATAGCCACGATGACACACCAAAACGCATCTACAAAAAGCTAATCAGCAAACCGTACCGGGGCGAGGGGGAGTTTGTCCGCGACTTGACGCAAGAGGAGAGCGCCTTTTTGGATCGCATTTTGCCCCATGAAATCCGCTACGCGATGGATGAGCGCGATTATGAGCGCGTCTATCAGCTGAATGAAGTGTACGAGCTGCTTATTTAACGGCGTGAAAGCCGCCCCCGACCGCGCAGGGGAGCGGCTTTCTCATTTTTTAAACGTGCTGAGCAGCCCTTTTAACATGCCGTTCACTTGGTTGACCGTATTGATCATCTGCCCCATCGTACTCATCATTTTGTTAATATCATACGTCCCGTCGTTGTTTTTAAACTGGGCAAGAAAAGACGGGCGCGGCGGCGGCAGCAGCGGCCCCGGCTTCGGGTACGGCGTCGGGTGCGAAGGCATAGCGGCATGGAATGGCGAAGCGTAGGACCAGTGAGCGGTCGCGGACGGAATGTATGAAGGCCAATGGTCGTAATAAGGCCAATGACCGCCTAGACTGTATGGCCCATGAACGGGCGGCGGCGAAACCGGGCGCGGATAGCGGTACATGTTCGTTCTCCCCCATTTTTGATCGTCGATTTCCCCCTCGTAGGCAAAGGGGGTAGGCTGCCACTAGTATATGTGCCAATACCTAGCGGCGTGCGCGTGGACATGTCATCTCTTGTCGGAAGTTTTAATTTTCGGAAATCGCTTTTCCCCCGTATTTTCATGGTACGATGTAAAAAAGGGGAAGGGGGAAAAGCATCGATGAGCATTGCTGAATTGAAACATAAGTTCATGGCGGTCAAACATTGCGAACCGGCTGAGGCGAACGAACTGCTCGATTTTGCCCGCCGCCTTTATTTGCGCGGGGAGATTTCGCTCGCCGAGTACCGCGACTTAGTGCGCGAATTGGAAAAGGCCGGCGCCTGTCAGCCGGATGAAGCAGGAGAATACGCCGGACTTTAGGCCTCGAGGGAGCTTTTCCCTTCTTTTTTTTGCATATTTCCCGCCCAAACGCCCCATCGTAATATAAAGGGGGTGTTGTGCAATGGGCCGAGGCGTGCATTTTAACCATAAGCTGAAAGGCCATGACCACGAAAAACCGAAACATGGAGAACCGGTACCGCCGAAACATACCGAACGGGTCGAATATGAAATCAACACCGTCGCCACCGCTGAGAGCGGCCCTGTTTCGATCACAACCGGAAAAGACACATAAGGCAAAAAAGCTGTCTCCCTCAGCAAAGGAGACAGCTTTTTGATTATCGGGTCAAAACACCGCTCTTTTTCGCCCTAGCTTGTTTCGCCAAGCCGCTTCTTGACAAGGGCGAGCGTGTACGCAACGGCCTGGCTGTACTGTTTGATGCGGTGCTCTGGGACGGACGGATAAAATGCCTCCACGCTCCATTTTGCCATCTGATCGACCGCCGCTTCAATTTGCCGCTCGTGAACGTATTTCGGCTGCGCTTGGCGAATCCAGCGGAAAGCGGCCGCTTTCCACCGTTCGGCGACCGCCTGCACTTCCTCCGCGAACGGTTTGACTTCGGCAAAAAAGTCGGGCTCTTGATTCCGCGCGCGGGCGCGCCGGGCGATCGCCGGCAGCCGTTCATTGTACTCATGAAGCTGTTCCGTCAGCGCTTTCAGCTCTTCTTCCATGACGGCCTCCTTGCGTATAGCGATGAACTTAGTTTCGTGTAAGCGCAGGTCTGAAATGCCCGTGAGCGGTTTGACGCCGTTTGTCTATGTTTCATCATATCATAGCGGCATGCTTACGCCAAATACAGTTTCGATGAAAGCCGCAGCTCGGCTTCCCCTCTCCTCCCGTCAAGCCGCTGTTCTACACCGGCGATTCGCCCTTCGAGCTGCCCGAGCTGCTCTTTATTTTGCGCATAACGTTCTTCAATCACATCAGCAATGACTTTTTCCATTTTGGCATCCACTTGCTCAATGAGCGCGACAATTTCCTCAAGCTGCTTTTCAATTTCTTCTTTTTTGACCAGCCGTTTTCCCATTCCTTCTCCCCCATTTCTGGCATGATGATATTCCATTCGCGGCGGGAAGAACAACTCCCTGCCGCAGCGACAAAAGTAGAACAGATTCGGCAAAGAAAGCGGGAAGCGGCCGCCATTCGACAACGATGGCAGCGGGCGTCCCGTTGGAAAAGAAAAAGGGCGCATATTGCTTGGGCGTATGGTATAATAAAAACCATTCAAAGGAGATGAACGCGATGGCACTCAAATACCCGGGCGGAAAAGAGTATCGCGGAAACAAGCCGAGCGCGGCGCGCCAGCCGATGGCGGCCGATTACGCCAACCGCGGCATGACGCTCGAAGAAGACTTAAACGCGACGAATGAATATTACCGGGAGCACGGCATCGCCGTCATCCATAAAAAACCGACCCCGGTGCAAATCGTCCGCGTCGACTACCCGAAACGGAGCGCCGCTGTCATTAAAGAGGCGTACTTCCGACAGGCGTCAACGACCGACTACAACGGCGTCTACCGCGGCAAATACATCGACTTTGAAGCGAAGGAAACAAGGAACAAAACGGCGTTTCCGCTGAAAAATTTCCATGCCCACCAAATCCGCCATATGGAACAAGTCATTGCCCATGGCGGCATTTGCTTTGCCATTTTGCGCTTTTCTGCGCTGAATGAAACGTACTTGCTTGATGCCTCCCATTTAATCGCCTGCTGGAACGAACAAGAAGCCGGCGGGCGGAAGTCGATTCCGAAACGGGAGATCGAGCGGTGCGGGCATTACATCCCGCTTGGCTACCAGCCGAGAATTGATTATATTAGTGTAGTAGAAAACGTGTACTTCACCGTGCAAGGTGAAAACTTGTAAGAAAGGCAGGATTTGCTTATGTCTGGTGAATATCGTTCTCGTTTGGAACGAAAGCAGGCAGCGAAACAGGCGAAACAAAAGAAAGCGAAAAAGAAAAAAGGAGCATCGTGGTTGAAAACGATCGCCATTGCCATATTGCTTATGATCGCCATCGGAGCAGCGGGCGGCGTAGCGGCGTTCGCCTACTTCGTCAAGGACGCCCCCCCGCTCGATGAAGCAAAGATTAAAGACCCGCTCTCTTCAACCGTATACGATATGAACAGGAAAAAAGTCGCCGAACTTGGCGGTTACAAGCGAACGTACATTTCATATAAAGACGTGCCGAAAGTGCTCGAAAACGCGGTGTTGGCAACAGAAGACGCCCGCTTTTACGAACATCACGGCATCGATATCGTCCGCTTGGCTGGCGCTGTCGTCGCCAATATTCAAGAAGGATTCGGGGCGGAAGGCGGCAGCACGATCACCCAGCAGGTGGTGAAAATGACGTTCCTGTCATCGAAAAAAACGCTAGAACGGAAAGCGCAAGAAGCGTGGCTCGCCCTGCAGCTTGAGCAAAAATATTCCAAGCATGAAATTTTAGAAATGTACTTGAACAAAATTTATTATTCGGACGGCATTTACGGCGTCGCTCGGGCAGCGGAATATTACTTCGGCAAGACGAATTTAAAAGAGTTGACGCTCCCGGAAGCGGCGCTCTTAGCCGGCATGCCGCAAAGCCCGAACCGATACAATCCGTACGATCAACCGGAGGCGGCGAAAAAACGGCGCGATACCGTTTTATCGCTCATGGCGAAACACGGCTTCATCAGCCAAGAAGAGGCGGAGAAGGCGAAACAAGTGCCGATCAAATCGATGCTTGCTGAACGGAAAAAACCGCAAAGCTCCGTGCCGTATGACGCCTTTATTGACGAAGTGATCAAAGAAGTGACCGACAAAGCGAACGTCAACGTCTTTGAAGACGGATTGAAAATTTACACAACGCTTGATCAAGAGGCACAGTCGTACGTCGAAAACTTATTAAACTCGAAGCAATACTTTACTAATAAAAAAGACTTGCAGTCGGCCATCGCCCTCGTCGATACGAAAACAGGCGCCATTCGCGCCTTAGGCGGCGGGCGCAACCGCGATGACGTCGAGTTCGGCTTCAACTATGCCATTCAGCCGGTCGGCCAGCCCGGCTCGGCGATTAAACCGATTTTGGATTACGGTCCAGCGATCGAATATTTAAAATGGTCAACAGCGCACATTCTTGTTGACGAGCCGTATACGTATTCGGACGGCACGCCGATCCGCAACGCCGGCGGGGGATATATGGGGCCGATCACCTTGCGGACGGCACTGGCAAAATCACGCAACATCCCGGCGTTAAAAACGTTCCAAGCCGTCGGCAAAGAACGGGCGATGGAGTTTGCCAATCGTCTTGGGATGGGCTTTAGTGAAGTATATGAGCCATATGCGATCGGGGGAGTATCCAACTATGTGTCACCGTTGCAAATGGCCGGGGCCTACACCGCCTTTGGCAACAACGGGATTTACACAAAGCCGTATGCCGTGACGAAAATCGTCTTCCCAGACGGCACGGAAATGGATTTGCAGCCAAAGCCGAAACGGGTGATGCACGACTATACCGCTTATATGATCACCGATGTGCTGAAAACGGTCATCCGCTCCGGAACCGGCGTGTTGGCTAATGTCCCAGGGCTTGAGCTCGCGGGCAAAACAGGAACGACAAACTACGGCGAAGACGGCGCCAAATTTGGCCTCCAAAGAGACGATGTGCCGGACAGCTGGATTGTCGGCTATACGCCAAACTATACGGCGGCCATTTGGGTCGGCTTCAGCAAGCGAAGCAGCACGGCAAAGCTTAGTATAGAGGAACAAAAAATCCCGAAATACTTGTTGAAAAACTTAATGTCCCATATCGATGACGGCAGCGGAAGCTTCAAGCAGCCGGAGAGCGTCGTCAGACTGCCGATTAAAAAAGGCACAAATCCGCCGAAACTTGCCGGCAAATACACGCCGGAAAGCGAAATTACGTATGAATTGTTCGTGCGCGGCACTGAGCCGACGGAGACGGCGAACGACGCGCCGGAAGAACTGCCGGCGGTGAAAGGGTTGACCGCTGTGTACGACCAAGCGGCGAACGCCATCGCGGTTTCGTGGTCATACGATGAGCAAACCGATGAGACGATCTTCGAGGTGCGCGTCAAAGATGGCCAAGGTCAAACGAATACGATCACCACAAAAGACCGTTCGATCACGATTTCCAATCCGACGCCAGGATGGACGTACACAATCGCCGTGTACGCAAAAGACGGCGAACGAATGAGCAAACCGGCCATAGCCAGCGTTCATGTCCCCGGCGGAGAAGATCAAACTCCCGCGCCACAACAACCGGGGGATGACAGCCAAGGCAGCGGCGGGCAAAACGGCGGCACCGATCAAGGCAACAGCGGGAATAACGGAAACGAAAACGGTCAGGGAAACAACAATGAACAAAACGGCGGCGCAAGCGGCGGACAAGAAAATGGCAACAGCGGCGGGGCCAACCAAAACAATGGCCAAACGGATGGAACAAACAACCAAGGAACGAACAACAGCGGCCAAACGAACGGAACGAACGGCGGAACAGGTGCAAACAGCGGAACGCCGCCTGTCTCCCCGCCGTAAAAAAACGGATCCGGAGCGGGTCTTGGCACCCGTCCATAACAGCTGCATTCCTAAAAAACGGATGGCTTTTGCGCCATCCGTTTTTTCATGACCGACCGGCATGCTGCTGGCCCTTCTTCACCAAGCCCTTTCGCGGTTCCGTTCACTTCTGATTTGCCGCTTTTTCCTCCCGTTTTCGCATCCGTTTTTTTCCTTCACGGCATAAATGAAGAAGAGGACATGACGGACATTGCGGAGACTGCGCCTTGCAATGGTAGCGGCCGAAAAAAATCATCCGATGGTGGGTGATCGACCATTCCTCTTTCGGAATTTTTTTCATCAGCGTTTGTTCGACTTCGAGAACGGAGTCGTTCCAGCGGCAAAAACCAAGCCGTTTGCTGACGCGCTCGACGTGCGTGTCAACGGCAATGGCCGGCACGCCAAACGCCACAGACACAACGACGTTCGCCGTCTTCCGCCCGACGCCGGGCAGCTTCATCAATTCGTCGCGGTCGCGCGGCACTTCGCCGTCATACTCCTCAATTAACATCGCGCACAGCTTTTGAATGTTTTTCGCTTTGTTCCGGTACAGGCCGATCGAACGGATGTCCTGCTCCAGCTCTTCCAGCGGCACGGCGATGTAGTCGTAAGGCGTTCGGTATTTTTCAAACAGCCGCTTCGTCACTTTATTGACGAGCGCATCGGTGCATTGCGCCGATAGGACGACCGCGATCAACAGTTCAAACGGGTTGCGGTGCACGAGCTCACAATGGGCATTCGGAAACATGTTGGCCATCTCATCCAAACAGTAGCGGATTTGCTGCTTCGTCAACACCGGCCTCCTCCTCCTTTCACAACGCTTGGTCAACTGATCGTTGGCCAAACAAAAACGAGAGACAGCGCCTCTCGTCTATGAGTCAAGCCAGTTAAAAAACGGAATCGTCTGCTGAAATTCCCCTGTCGCCTGTTTCTCCGGGCGCGCGGGCGGTTTCGGCTTGCGGAATTTTTTGCCGTAATCGTGCGCCTGTTCGATCGTCCGGATGCCGTTTTTTTTCCACTCGAACAAAATGCGGTCGATGTAGCGGAAATTCAATTTCCCTGACAGCACCGCCTCGCGCAGCGCCGCCTTAATGATGGCCGGCTCATGGCCGTCTTGGTCGATCCACATCGAGAGCGTTTCGCACTCAAATGGGGAAAGCGGACGGCCAAATTCCTGCTCAAATATCGTATACAAGCTTTCCTCTTCTTCCTGCTGGCCGATCTGCCCGTCCTTGGCGGCCTGTGCATACAAATGGTGCACCAATTGCTCCCAAAGCGGCTCCAGCGTATATTTTTCGCCGCGAACGCCGCGTTCGTCCGTATGCTCCTCGATGCCGACCATTCCTTTTTGCAGCAGCCGGCGCACCATCTCCATGCATTCCGCTGCCGGAACGGTCATTTTCTCAGCCAGCTCGGCCGGTGTCGGGAAGACGACGCCTTCTTCAAAAAACGATTGCATGTGCAAAAGCAAGACGAGCTCCCCTTCACTCAAACCGAGCCGCTTGTAATGGTTCAGCAACAGTTTCGGGACGACAACGCTTCCTTGCGCCAGCCATTCGGCCACCTTTTTCTTTTCCATGCCGATGCACCTCAACTATAGTATAACATGACACTGGCGAAAAAACCCCCTTTTTGCAGGGGGGTTTTTACGGATAGAGACGGTTGAGCAACCGCGGGAACGGGATCGTTTCGCGCACATGCTCAACGCCGCAAATCCAAGCGACGGTGCGCTCGAGGCCGAGCCCGAACCCGGAGTGAGGCACGGAACCGTATTTGCGCAAATCTAAATACCATTTATATGCTTCAAGCGGCAAATGATGCTCCTCAAGGCGCTGCTTTAGCAGCTCATAATCGTGAATGCGCTCGGAGCCGCCGATAATTTCCCCGTATCCTTCCGGCGCGATTAAATCGGCGCACAATACGACATCCGGGCGGTTCGGATCCGGCTGCATGTAAAACGGCTTTAACGATGTCGGGTAGTGAGTGATAAACACCGGCTTGTCGAAGCTTTCAGCAATGGCCGTCTCATGCGGCGCGCCGAAGTCATCGCCCCATTCGATGTCGGTAAACCCTTTGTCATGCAGCAGCTTGATCGCCTCGTCATACATCAGGCGCGGAAACGGCGGCTTAACAAGCTCGAGTTTGGCGGCATCGCGGTCAAGACGGCCAAGCTCGAGCCGGCAGCGGCTAAGCACCGACTGGACGAGATAGGAGACATACTCTTCTTGCAGCCGCAAATTGTCTTCAAATTGATAAAACGCCATTTCGGGCTCGACCATCCAAAATTCGATCAAATGGCGGCGCGTTTTCGACTTTTCGGCGCGGAACGTCGGGCCGAACGAAAACACTTTGCCGAGCGCCATGGCTGCTGCTTCCATATATAGCTGGCCGCTTTGCGATAAATACGCATCCTCATCAAAGTATTTCGTATGGAACAGCTCGGTCGTTCCTTCCGGGGCGCTGCCGGTCAAAATCGGTGCATCGACTTTGACGAAGCCGCGGTCGTTAAAAAACTCATACGTCGCCCGAATCAGCTCGTTGCGGATTTTCATGATCGCATGCTGGCGCCGCGAACGGAGCCAAAGGTGGCGATGATCCATTAAAAATTCAACACCGTGCTCTTTTGGCGTAATCGGATAATCGACCGCTTCATCGATCACCTCTAAATTCGTCACCGACAGCTCATAACCGAACGGCGAACGCTCATCGACGCGCACCGTGCCGGTCACATAAAGCGATGTTTCTTGCGTCAGCGTTTTCGCACGTTGAAACACCTCTTCTGAGACGTTCGCTTTTTCAACTACACCTTGAATAAAGCCCGTCCCATCACGCAGCTGTAAAAAGGCGATTTTTCCGCTCGAGCGCTTGTTCGCCAACCAAGCGCCGATCGTCACTTCTTGATCTACATATTGGTTCACTTCAGCAATCGTCGTTTTCACGTACCCATTCCCTCCAATAATCGACACGTCCATCATTCGCTATTATACCGTTCTGCCGAAACAGCGGCAACGGCCATGCCCCTCTTAACCGGCTCGGCACAACGATAGAAAACGGTGCGCAGCGGCCGCCGGTGAAACCCGCACACCTAGCTGTGCCTCGCGAAATACAGCGGGCGCGGAAAAAGCGGCTTTGCTTGAGGCAAAGCCGCCGCCTGTTAAGCGCGCGCTTCCATAAACCGGCGGATGCGTTCGACCGCAGTTTCGAGTGCATCGAGCGATGTCGCATATGACAAGCGAACGTTATCCGGCGCCCCAAATCCAGAGCCGGGCACAAGGGCGACTTTCGCCTCTTCGAGCAAGGCGGCGACAAACTCGTCGACCGTGCGGCAGCCGGCCATCGCGGCCGCTTTGCGCGCGTTCGGGAACAAGTAAAACGCCCCTTGCGGCTTGACGCACGTGAACCCCGGAACTTGCACGAGCTTATCGTAAATGATGTTCAGCCGCTGTTCAAACGCCTGGCGCATTTGTTCCACCGGCTCCTGCGGCCCGCTGTAAGCGGCAATGGCCGCATATTGGGCGATCGACGTCGGGTTGGACGTGCTATGGCTCGCCAAATCAGTCATCGCCTTAATGACGTCTTTCGGCCCCGCCGCATAGCCGATGCGCCAGCCCGTCATCGAATGCGACTTCGACACGCCGTTGATGATGACCGTCTGCGCCTTCAGCTCCGGCGACAACTCGGCGATTGACACATGTTTCGCCCCGCCGTAAATCAATTTTTCATAAATTTCGTCGGAAACGATCAGTACGCCATGCGTCAGGCACACCTCACCAAGCGCCTTCAACTCTTCGGCCGTGTAAATCATGCCGGTCGGGTTGCTCGGCGAGTTGATGATGACCGCCTTCGTCCGCGGCGTGATCGCCTGTTTCAGCTGCTCCGGCGTAATTTTAAAATCGTTTTGTTCAAGCCCTTCGACATAAACCGGAACGCCGCCCGCCAGCTTCACTTGTTCCGGGTAGCTCACCCAATACGGCGTCGGAATGATCACTTCGTCGCCTTCATCAAGCAACACTTGAAACAGCGTGTAAAGGGCGTGCTTCGCCCCGACACACACAATCACTTCAGCCGGCTCATAATCCAAACCTTGGTCGCGAGCGAATTTTTTGATAATTTCCGCCTTTAACGTCGGCAACCCGCCCGATGGCGTATATTTCGTATGCCCTTCGTTCATCGCCTTGATGGCGGCCTCCAGAATGTGCTGCGGCGTATTGAAATCCGGTTCACCGGCTCCGAGGCCAATCACGTCATGTCCGGCCGCTTTCAGTTCTTTTGCTTTTGCCGTAATGGCCAATGTCGCCGATGGGGTCAGCGACGCCACCCGTTTTGCCAATTTCATCGTTTCTTCCCCCTCGTATGCTCAACGTTGAAAACTATACCTCTTCAGAAACGCGCCATCCGCAAAATGGAGGTAATAAAACGAATACCTTCCTTCTGCATCAATATATGTCAACTCCCAAAGAGGCACGCCTTTTTCCATGCCAAGCGTCGCGTCAATCACTTGCCGCGGATGTCGGTCGCGCTGTAAAATGGCGCGCGCTTCCGCCTCGCTAATGCCGCTGTCCGCTCTCTTGACGACGATATCCCCCTCTTTTTCCGGCACCCAAACAACGGTGTCCGTTTCCCCCTGCTTCGTCCGGCCGATGAATACGGTGCATGCTTCCTCCCCATAATATGTATAGACTTTCTTCACGTCGACGAGTCCGGCTGCTTCCTTCGCTCGCGCGAGCGCTTTTTCCACCATGGATCGTTTTGGCGCCATCGCCTCACCGTAAATCGACCATGCCTGCCAAGTGAGAAAACTAAAAACAATGAGAGCGAACCATCCCCACTTTTTCATGGCGATCACGTCCGATAAATCGTAAAGACCGCTTGGCGTTTGTCGTTTTCATCCAAAGCAAGGCCAAACATCAAATTGTCGCGCTTCAGCGTTCGGTTCAAGCAGTCAACGATTTTGTACAAATCGTCCGAGTGCTGGATTTTGACGGTGGCGAGCACTTCAATTTTGCTTTCCATTTTCGTTGTTTCCTCCTGTGCGGCGCAAATTTTGTTACTTATACACGCCGGCGGCTCCGGCAACAATACAAATACAGTAAGATGATGATCACAGTTGCGCTTCTTCACGCCTCTGCGGCCGAGCCGGCGAAGCCAAACAGCGAGGCCGCAAGCTGCCATCGCAGTTGTGCTTCTTCCCTATTATAGCAGGTTTATCCGACCATTTCATAACAAATTTGCCCGCCTACACCACCAACGCAAATTTGCCTCTTTCCCGCCCCGCCGCGCGCGGGGCGTTTTTTGCCGACCGCCATCTTTAGATTGCACCGTTTCATTTCACTTTATGAGGACAAAACCGCTGCTTGGTGAAAGCGAACTTCCCCTTGTGCAGTCATCCCCCCTGCCCGTTTCTAAAAACGAAGCCGGTGGCTTAGCCATCCGCCTTGCTTGTGTGATCAAAGCGAAACTCCCGTCATCGAGCGCCGCCTTTTCGCCTTCCGAAAACTAGCCCGCCGTTCACCTAGCTTGTCTCATAAAAGCCAGTCGCTTGCTTTATCAAGCAGCTCGGAAAGCGCCCCCTCATATACCGAAAGCGGCGGCAGTGAAGCGAGAAAATCGGTCCCGTACGAAGCGGCGGTCAGCCGGCGATCGAGCACAAATACGGCTCCTTTGTCGCGCTCGGTGCGGATGAGGCGGCCAAATCCTTGCTTAAAGCGGAGCACCGCCTCGGGAAGTGACAACTCGTAAAACGGATCGCCGCCGGCGGCGCGAATCCGCTCACTTTTCGCCTCCATCACCGGATCGTCCGGAGGCGCAAACGGCAAGCGGGCGATAATGAGGGCATCGAGCGCTGAGTCCGGCAAATCAATCCCTTCCCAAAAGCCGCTCGTCCCAAACAGCACGGCGTGATCAAACTGCAAAAATGTCCGCAAAAGCTTTGCCGGGCTGCCGCTTTGTATCCCTTGGGCAATCAACACGAACGGCTCATCCGCTTCTTCCGTTTTCAGCGCCTCAGCCGTCATTTTCAACAGCTCATACGATGGGAACAACACAAGCGTCCGCCGGCCGACGCGCCGGGCGATCGAGAGCACGGCCGCGGCCGCCGCTTCAGCGTACGCCTCAAGCGGCACGGCGGAAACGAGCGGCAGATCCGTCGGCACAAAGAGCGCGGCTTGCTCCTCATAGCGAAATGGCGCCGGAAACGAGCGGCAGAGCGGGTAAAAATCGTCCAGGCCGAGGCGCGCCGCCATATAAGCGAACCGGCCGCGAACGGCGAGCGTCGCTGACGTCAAAATCACGCTCCGTTTTTTCATAAACAGCCGCTCAGCGAAAAAATCAGCAAGATCGACGGGCTGCGAATAAAGCCGGACCGCGTTCGCCGCTCCTTTTTCATCGGCTTCGATCCAGCGGACGGTCCCCGGCTCTGCTTCAGTCAGCAGCCGAACGAGGACATCCATTTGCCGGTTTAGCGCCACAAGGTCGGCTGCGAGCGAGGCGGACGGTGTTCCATCGTCGGTTGCAGCGGATGCCAGAAGCGGTTTTGCCTCCCCAAGCAGCGCCGCCGTCAGATCACGCAGACGCCAACATAGCTCAACGGCCGCCTGCCACGTCCGCCCGTGCTCGTCCGCCGGCGAAAAACGGCAGCGACAACGCCCGGCCCGCGCCGGCTTTTTCCGTAGCGCATAGCGGCGCAGCAAGCGAAACAGCTCGTCCCCTTCAAATTGCAGCCCTTCAAGGCGCCGCTGGCAGCGGGCGAGAACGTCTCTCGTTTCGCCTTGCTCCGCTTCCAGCCATTTCGTGATCGTTTGCGCCATTTTAGCGGTTGACAGCCGAAAGGACACATAGTCGATCCGCTCACCAAAATAACGGGCAGCGATCTCCTCAAGCCGATGCGCCTCATCAATGACGAGATAACGAAACGGCGGCAAAAGCGGCGTTGAAGCAGTCAAGTCATGAAGCAAAAACGCATGGTTCGTAATGACGAGATCGGCCTGTTCGGCCCGCCGTTTCGCCTGCGCGAAAAAATGATGCCGCCCGCCGTCCTCCTCCTCGCCGATGGCGAGCGCTGACAGCGAGAGACGGGCGCCGGACGATACGTTCAACTCATCCAAATCGCCGCTGTCTGTCTCAAGCAGCCAGACAAGCAGCTGGCATTTCAAAAGCGCCGCATCGTACGTGTCGTTCGGCTCAGGCAAAAACGAAGCGAACTTGTCAAGGGAAAGGTAGTTTTGCTTCCCTTTCAAGACGGCGACGCGGAGCGGGGCCGGCACAACTTGCCGCAGCACCGGCCAATCGCGGCGGATGAGCTGCTCTTGCAGCTGGAGCGTATGTGTGCTGATGACGACCCGTTCTTGCCGCTCGCAGGCAAAAAAGGCGGCCGGGATGAAATAGGCGAGCGACTTTCCAAGCCCGGTTCCCGCCTCAATGAGCGCATGCTGGGACGTGGATAACGCCTCATAGATGAGCTGCATCATTTCCCATTGCCCTTCACGCCGCTTGTAGCCGGGAAGCGGAAGGGGCGGCGCTTGCTCGTAAAAAGCGGCAAACGAAACCGAAGCGGGGCGCTCCTCGCCATTATCCTGCTCCGGTTTTCCGCCGCCCGGTTTTTTTAGCGCGATGCCGCGGTAGAGGGCGACCGTATTGTCCGTTGGCGCTTCTTTCTGTTTTTTAGCGATGACGACATCAAGAAGCGAGTAAATATCGCTTTTCAAATGGCGGGCAAGGCGCCGCAGCTGTTCGAGCGTCACAAGCGGAAGGCGGCTAAGTCGCCTAAGCAAAGCGATGAACAACTTGGCCGTCACTTCCGCATCGCTGTCCGCTTGATGCGGACGGTCATGGCGGAGGCCAAGCTGTTTCGCCAAGTCGCCGAGCTTATAGCTTTCCGCTGTCGGCAGCACGATGCGGGCAAGCTCGACCGTATCGATCGTCGGACCGGCAAACGGCGGCCGTCCGGCCCGTTCGAGTTCGGCTTGCAAAAACGGCAAATCAAAATCGACGTTATGGGCGACAAAATACGCGCCATCCATCATCGCTGCGATCTCCGCCGCCTTGTCGGCAAACAGCGGCGCTCCTTCCACCGTCTCTTCGTCGATGTTCGTCAGCTGTTGGATGAACAGCGGAATCGGTTGTTCCGGGTTAAAGAAGCTGGCAAATCGCTCGACGATCGAGCCGTCTTCAACGACCGCCATGCCGAGCTGGATGATCCGGTCGCCTTTTTTCGGTCCGTTTCCGGTTGTCTCTAAGTCGATAATGACAAAGCGCATTGCCATAAACGATCACCTCAAAACGAAAAGGGGCGGAAAGCCCCTTTTTGCCCCGTTATAAAATCGTATGCGCCGGCTCTTCGGCGATGAGCTGCGCGATGCGGTTGTTTTCGTCCATAATGGCGATTTTCGGCCGGTGTGCGGCGATTTTTTCTTCCGGAACGAGCGCATACGAAATGACGATAATGATGTCCCCCTTTTGCACGAGGCGGGCGGCGGCGCCGTTTAGGCAAAAGACGCCGCTGCCGCGCTCGCCCGGGATGATGTACGTTTCAAAGCGGGCCCCGTTATTATTGTTGACGACTTGCACTTTTTCATTAGCCACCATGCCGACCGTATCTAAAATATCTTCGTCGATCGTAATGCTGCCGACATAATCTAAGTTCGCTTCCGTTACGCGGGCGCGGTGAATTTTCGCGTTCATGAGTGTACGAAACATGGGCGATCCCCCCTTACTCCTCTTGTCTTGGCGCCTCGGGCAGCCTAAGGATGACATTGTCGATCAAGCGGGCGCTCGTAAACCGGACGGCAACCGCGACGAGCACCGTTCCGTGAAGCGTTTCAAGCGGCGTCAAATCCGGGTACGAGCACACTTCGACATAATCGATCTCGGCATGCGTATGCGCTTCAATATGCTCTTTGACGAGACGGCGAAGAGCATCACCGCTCCGCTCCCCTTCCTCAACGGCCGCCGCTGCCGCCTGCAGCGCTTGATAGAGCGCCGGCGCCTCCTTCCGTTCTTGCGACGATAAATAGACGTTGCGCGAGCTTTTCGCCAGCCCGTCGGCCTCACGGACCGTCGGCACCGGCACGAGCTCAATCGGAAAATTGAAATCGCGAATCAAGCCGTCAACAACAGCCACTTGCTGAGCATCTTTCATGCCGAAATAGGCGCGGTCAGGCATAACGATGTGAAACAGCTTAATGAGCACCGTCGCTACGCCGTCGAAATGGCCGGGCCGCGACCGTCCGCACAATACATCGGTGCGCGCTTTGACGACCGCTTGCACCGTGAGCGGCCCCGGGTACATCTCGCCTGCTTCCGGATGAAACAGCACGTCGACTCCGCGCTGTTCGGCGATGTGCCGGTCGCGGGCGAAATCGCGCGGATAACGGGCAAAATCTTCGTTCGGTCCAAACTGAAGCGGATTGACAAAAATGCTGACGACGACCATGTCGTTCTCTTCGCGCGCCCGATCGATGAGAGCGGCATGCCCTTCGTGCAAATAGCCCATCGTCGGGACGAACCCGATCGTTTTTCCTTCACGGCGGCATTGGCGCATCAGCGCCTGCATTTCACTAATCCGATCGACGATGATCATGATTGGTTTCCTCCGTATAAGGCCACCCATTCCTCTTCCTTCATCGTAAACGTGTACGCCGGCTCCGGAAACTGGCGCAGCCTGACATCAGCGACATAGTTCGCCAGCGCCTCGACGATCGTCTCTTGAACGGCGGCGTATTGTTTGACAAACTTCGGCACGCGGCTGACGCCGTAGCCAAGCAAGTCGTGATAGACGAGCACTTGGCCGTCGACTTCCGCCCCCGCGCCGATGCCGATGACGGGAATGGTGAGCGCTTGAGCCACAGCCGCCCCGAGCTGCTTCGGCACGCACTCCAAGACGAGCGCCATCGCTCCTGCCTGCTCGCACTGTTTTGCATCATCAAGCAGCTTTTTGGCGCTTTCCGCATCTTTGCCTTGCACTTTATAGCCGCCAAGCACGCCGACGGACTGCGGCGTCAGCCCGAGGTGGGCGACGACCGGCACCCCGGCTTTCGTCAGTGCGGCGATCACCTTAACGACGTCATCCGCCCCCTCGACTTTGACGGCGTTCGCCCCCGACTGCTGCATGATGCGCCGGGCGTTTTGCAGCGCCTCTTCTTTGGACGCATGGTACGACATAAACGGCATGTCCGTAACGATAAACGTATTCGGCGCACCGCGGCGGACCGCCTTCGTATGATGGATCATGTCATCGACCGTCACCGGGATCGTCGAGTCGTAGCCGAGCACGACCATGCCGAGCGAATCGCCGACTAAAATCATATCCACCCCGGCCTGTTCGGCCAGCTTCGCCGACGGAAAGTCGTAAGCGGTCACCATCACGATCGGCTCATCCGCCTGCTTCATGCGAAAAAAATCGGCTTTCGTCTTCACTTTTGTTCCCTCCTCTTTCATTGCAGAGGAGATGACGCGACCGAAACAAAACGTCCCTCTTTCCCGCCTTGAGAAAGAAGGACGCCATGAACCGCCGTCGGTTTCGTTCACCCCTCTGTCCCAGTCCTTCTGCAAGGATCAAGGCAGATCATCTTTATTCTTTCGTATTGTCGGCTCGGTGCAGTTCTTTTCGACAAAGATACTGCCCTTTTCCTCGCCTTGTATTTTAACAAAATTGTCACAATTTTTCTAGTGGGAATTTACAGTTGAATATCCGCTGAATGAATATAATGGAGTTGGTTTTGCTCATCCTCAAGGATCAGCAGCCCATCATCGGTAATGCCGCGGGCAATGCCGCGCATCACCCCGTCCAGCGTCCTTGCCGTCACCGGTTTGCCGATCGAAACGGCGTACCCTTCCCAAAGAAGCTTAATCGGACGGAAACCGTGCTCCAAATATTGCTTATATAACCGCTCGAGCTGAAGTAAAATTTCTTGAATGAGCGGCGCACGCTTCATGCGCTCCCCTTTTTCAATGGCGAGCGATGTGGCAATGGCGCGAATGTCCTCCGGAAATTGCGTGCTTGTCTGGTTCACGTTCATGCCGATGCCGATGATGACCGAACGGACGCGGTCGGGGTCGGCCTGCAGCTCCGTTAAAATGCCGGCGCATTTTTTGCCGTGAAGCAAAATGTCGTTCGGCCATTTAATATCCGGAACGAGCCCGGTCACTTCTTGAATGGCTTGGCTGACCGCCACGGCAACGAGCAGCGTCAACTGCGGCGCCTGCTGCGGCGGGATGGGCGGCCGCAAAATCAGGCTCATCCAAATGCCGGTTCCTTGCGGGGAAAACCATTTCCGGTCCAGGCGCCCGCGCCCGGCTTTCTGCTCTTCGGCGACGACAAGCGTCCCTTCCGGCGCCCCTTCATACGCCAGCTTCGCCGCGATGCGCTGCGTCGAATCGACTTCCTCAAAAAAATGGATCATATGGCCGAGCGTTTCGGTTTTCAAGCCAAGCTGGATTTCGTTTGCCGTCACCTTATCGGGCGTGCTCACGATCCGGTAGCCGAGGCGGCGCACCGCTTCGAGTTCAAACCCTTCTTTGCGCAGCTCCTCGATATGTTTCCATACGGCCGCCCGCGAACAGCCGAGCTGCTCGCTGATCTTTTGTCCGGACAGAAACTCGCCGTTTGCCTCGGCAAACAGTTCTAACAGTTTTTTTCTTGTGTCCGACTGCGCTCCATGAGCCATGCGTAAATCCGCTCCTTCTCGTTTTCAACTTCATCGTTGACAACCGCCCGCCATATGGCGTCCAGCGTCTCTTTCACCCACGGGCCGGCCGGTTTCCCGATCCATTCAATGACCTCTTTTCCGTTGACCGCAAGCTCGCCTTTCGTTTTGATCGGCAAGGCGGCAAAACGGCGGCGCAGCGTTTCATGCTGCGGCTCAGGCGGCTTTCCGATCAACGCGGCGCGCACCATTTCAACCGAGAGCGCCCGCTTGAGGCCGGCCAAAAACAGCTGCTCGTTCGTCCACGCGGCCGGTTCGGGGACGGCAGCGAGCGCCGCCAATATGGCTCCAGCTTCATCGATCACCTTGTTCGGCAGCTTCCATGCGCGCAAAAACGGCCGGCTTTCCGTGATGCCAAGCGCCTGGCACAAAAGCGCCCACCGCTCTTCGCGCGATGTGAGCCACGGCCAGCGGTACGCAGCTGCCCGCCGCAGCTGCCCGTCTTTTTCGGCCAGCCCCGGCAAGTAGGCGGACAGCCTTGTTTCGGCCAAAAGCGGCAGCGCTTCGGCAGCAAACGGGCCGGCAAGCAGCTTTTCCATCTCCATCGTCATCCGCTCAACCGAAATATGGGCGAGAAGCGGCGCGTTGGCGATGATCGCCCGCTTCGTAGCGACAGCGAGCGAAAATCCAAGTTGACTGACGAAACGGACGGCCCGCATCATGCGGAGCGCATCTTCCCGAAACCGCGCGTCCGCTTCTCCGACGGTGCAAATGAGCCGCTTTTCGATCGCCTCTTGCCCGCCGAACGGGTCAATGACCGTCCCGTGCTCGTCCATGGCGATCGCATTCATTGTAAAATCGCGCCGCTTCAAGTCTTCTTCAAGCGAGCGGACGAACGTCACCGACTCAGGACGGCGGTGGTCTTCATAGTCGCCATCGGTGCGGAACGTCGTCACTTCGTACGCCGTTCCTTCGTGCACGACGACGACCGTGCCGTGCCTTGAACCGACATCGATCGTTTTCGGGAAAATCGCCATCACTTCATCCGGCAAGGCGCTCGTCGCAATGTCGACGTCGCCGATCGGGCGCCCAAGCAGCAAGTCGCGCACCGCGCCGCCGACAAAATACGCCTCATGGCCATGCCGCTTCAGCTGCCGGACGATGCCAAGCGCCTGTTGGAACGGCGGTTTCATCCTCTCACCTTCCTTGCCGCCAGTGAAGCATACAGCTGTTCATACTGCCCGACGATATCGGACGAGCAGAACTTTCGATGAACGGTTTGCACCGCCTCTTTTGCCATTTCGTCATGCAGGCGGCGGTCGGTCAGCAGCGCGAGCGCTTTTTGAGCCGCTTCCTCGACATCGCCAAGCGCACATAAAAAGCCGCTTTTTCCGTCTTCAATCACTTCCGGGATGCCACCGATCGCCGTACCGATGCACGGGACGCCGCACGCCATCGCCTCGAGCAGGACAAGCCCGAAACTTTCTTTTTCCGACAGTAGCATCATCACATCGCTGATCGAATACAGCTCTTCAAGCTTGTCCTGTTTTCCTAAAAACCGGACGTCGCCGCTAAGTCCGAGCTCTTTGACGAGCCGGCAGACGACGGTCATTTCCGGGCCGTCGCCGACAAGCAAGAGCTTGGCCGGCACGTGCCGGCGCACGATGGCAAACGCGCGCACCACATCGGGCACGCGCTTCACTTTCCGGAAATTAGAAACGTGAATGATGACGTTGTCCGTTTCACCGATGCCGTACTCCCGCCGCAAATGGCTTGCCTCCCGGCGGCGGTAGACGCGTTCGTCAACAAAGTTGTAAACCGTGTGGATCGGCTTTTGCACCTCAAGAAGCTCGTACGTCTGCCGGACGAGGGCGTTAGACACCGCCGTGACGATGTCGGACTGCTCGATGCCGAACTTAATCATATCGGAAAGCGACGGGTCGTAGCCCAACACCGTGATGTCGGTGCCGTGCAGCGTCGTGACGATCGGCAGTTCGCCGACCATTTGGCGCGCCAGCGCGGCGCAGACAGCGTGCGGCACGGCGTAATGGGCATGAAGCACATCAAGCTGTTCCCGCTTCGCCACCTCGGCGATTTTGCTTGCCAACGCCAAATCATACGGCGGGTATTGAAAGACAGAGTATTGATTGACGCTCACTTCATGGTAATAAATGTTTCCGTATACTTTGTTCAGCCGAAACGGCATGCTTGACGAAATAAAATGAATCTCATGCCCTTTTTCGGCAAGCAGTTTGCCAAGCTCGGTGGCGACGACTCCTGAGCCTCCGACCGTCGGATAACAGACAATTCCTATTTTCAGCTTCATCGCGCTCCCTCAAATAAGTCGAAAAGATGAATCGGTGTTTTTGTCAAAAACCCTTCGGCATATGCCGCGCCGATTTGCTGGCCGAACCAGCGCTCGCGGCTTTCGATCATCTCAATGTAGTTGTTTGTCAGCGGCGTCTCAACCGATCCGGGCCGCTTTTCAAACTGGCTTTCATAGGCGCGCAAGCTCGCCAGCTTGTCATGCACCGTTTCGCTAATATCGATAAGAACATGCGGGCGGCAAAAGGCATTGATCATATAGTAATACACCGAGCGGACGCGGTGGGCGTCACCAAGCTCCCCCGCACCGTAACGGCGGATGCCGGCGGAAAAGACCGCCTCCTCGACAAGGCGGGCGCATTGCCCGTGATCCGGATGGCGGTCCTCCCAGTACGGAGCGAATACAACCCGCGGCCGATAGCGGCGAATGACTGCAACGATGCGGCGAATCGCCTCCTCTTCAACAGAAAGGCCGCGGTCGGGGAGTTCGAGATTCAGCCGTTCCGATACGCCAAGCCGGCGAGCCGCTTCGGCCGCCTCTTTCTGCCGTTCATCGACCGTTCCGTTGGACGACAGCTCCGCCTTCGTCAAATCGCAAATGACAGCGCGATACCCGCGCCGCACATATTTGGCAATCGTCCCCCCCATGCCGATTTCGACATCATCCGGATGGGCGCCAAACGCCAATAGATCACATGTTTCCACCATCGCTGTCACCTTTCTGTTTCCTCTTCCTCCCCGCTTTTCGCCCGGCCGCGGACGATGTTGCGCCATGCCAAATCGCCGCGCTCCAACCCGCGAATGAGCAGCTCCGCCGTCCCGATGTTCGTCGCGAGCGGCACCGCATAGACGTCGCAAAGGCGCATGAGGGCGCTGATGTCCGGTTCATGCGGCTGGGCGGTGAGCGGGTCGCGGAAAAAAATGACGAGGTCCATCTCGTTGCGGGCGATCATCGCTCCGATTTCCTGATCGCCCCCGTACGGTCCGGACTGGAAGCGGTGGACGGCGAGGCCGGTCGCCTCCTGAATGCGCAAGCCGGTCGTGCCGGTGGCGTACAGTTCATGGTTTGCCAAAACAGGCGCGTAGGCGGTCGCAAACGCGACCATCTCCGCCTTTTTTTCGTCATGGGCAATTAACGCGATTTTCATCTTGTTCTCTCCCCCGTTTGCGCAGTCCGCGCTATTCTAAAATATGTTCAAGCCCGTAGACGAGCGTATGTAAATGCATGACCGTTTCCACCGCCAGCTTCACGCCGGACATGAATGAGCGGCGGTCAAGCGAATCGTGGCGGATCGTCAGCGTCTGTCCATCGCCGCCGAAAATGACTTCCTGATGGGCGACAAACCCCGGCAGACGGACGCTATGGATCGGAATGCCGTCGTACGCGGCGCCGCGCGCGCCCGCGAGCGTTTCTTTTTCATCCGGATGGCCTTGTTTTTTCGATGGGCGCACTTCAGCGATGAGCTGCGCCGTTTTCAGCGCCGTTCCGGATGGAGCGTCAAGCTTTTGGTCATGATGCAGTTCGATAATTTCCACATCAGTGAAATATTTTGCCGCCATGCGGGCAAACTTCATCATCAACACCGCGCCGACAGCAAAGTTGGGCGCGATGATGGCGCCGAGCTCTTTTTCCTCGGCCAGCTCGGTCAGCCGCTCGATCTCTTCCGGCGTAAACCCGGTCGTGCCGACGACGGGGCGGACGCCATGGCGCAGCGCCAGCTCCGCATGCCGTTTTCCCACTTCCGGTGTCGTTAAATCGATGAGCACATCCGGCTTCACCTCGGCAAAACAGCGGGCGGCATCGGTATAAATCGGGGCGTCGGCACCGGCAAACCCGCCGATGTCAGCCAAACGTTGCCCGTCATAGCGGCGGTCAATGACCGCGGCCAGTTCAAAATGCTCGGTTTTTTGCACAAGCGCCACCGCTTCGCGGCCCATGCGGCCGCGCGGTCCGGCAATGACGATGCGGATCGTCATTCAGCACCCTCCTTCCGTGTCCAGCGGTCGCGGTCGCGGGTCCGGAACTTGTCCATCACCCGGTCGTGCGCCGCCTGCAAATCAATGCCGAGCGAATTGGCGAAACAAATGAGCACAAACAACAGATCGCCCAGCTCTTCTTCCACTGTGTTTTCTTTTTCCGTCGCCTTTTTCGGCTTTTCCCCGTAATAATGGTTCACCTCGCGCGCCAGTTCGCCGAGCTCTTCCGTCAACCGCGCAAGCATGGCGAGCGGGCTGAAATAGCCTTCTTTAAACTGTCCGATATATTCGTCCACTTCGCGTTGCATCTGCTTCATCGTTTTCTCCTGCATGGCCATCACCTCGCCTGTTTCCATGTTAGCGAAAAGCGGCGCATTTGACAAATGTTTTCGTCGGCCGCCAATTCCGTCCGTTTTCGCCCATCATTGCCTGCGCAGACAAGTTCCTCTATAATTAAGGACGCCGACTATTTTTGCGGACGGAGGGACGATATGATTTTCGGCTTAAAGGTGAAAAACAGTTTGTTTATTTTGCTCGGCGCCGCTATTTTTGCCTTCGGGCTCGTTCATTTCAATATGCAAAACAATTTGGCAGAAGGCGGCTTTACCGGCATTACACTTCTTCTTTATTTTTTGTTCGGTTTTGATCCGGCCATCACCAACCTGGCCCTTAACATCCCGCTCTTTTTTATCGGCTGGAAGCTGCTCGGCCGCCAGACGTTTCTTTATACCGTACTCGGCACGGTCGCTGTTTCGATGTTTTTATCCATTTTTCAACGCTATATGATTCATATGCCGCTGCGGCATGATATGACGCTCGCGGCGCTGTTCGCCGGCGTTTTCATCGGCGTCGGCCTCGGCATCATTTTCCGCTACGGCGGCACGACCGGGGGCGTCGACATTATCGCCCGTCTCGTCTATAAATATAAAAGCATCAGCATGGGCAAAACGATGTTTGCCTTTGATGCCGCCGTCATTACACTGTCTCTTCTTCTTTACCTTTCGTATCGCGAGGCGATGTATACGTTAGTCGCCGTCTTTATCGCCGCGCGGGTTATTGATTTTATGCAGGAAGGCGGTTATGCAGCGAAAGGGGCGACGATCATCTCTGAACAAAGCGAAGAAATCGCCAACCGCATTTTAACAGAAATGGAACGGGGCGTCACCGTGTTAAAAGGACGCGGTTCGTATACGAAGCGCGACCGCGATGTCTTATATTGCGTCGTCGCCAAAAACGAGCTGCCGCGCTTAAAAAACGTCATTATGTCCGTCGACCCGCACGCCTTTGTCGCGGTCACCGATGTGCACGATGTGCTTGGAGAAGGGTTTACGCTTGATGAACAAAAGCGGCCGCTTGAGCCATAGCTGCCAACGATGCCCGCACGGGCGGCGCATGTCCGGTTTACCTAATGCCATTCAGCCGGACAATAAAAAGGAGGGGGAAACCCGTCCCCCCTCCAAAGGCGAGGCGGCGCCTATTCTTCCGGCTGCCGCGCCCGTTTTTCTTCTTTTTCCCCTTTGTATTTCCGCCAGCCGACGTATGTCAGCGTCAACACGATCACTCCGCCGGTCGAAATCATCACCCAAATGAGCGACGGATCGGCTTCATCTTTTTTCACTCCATCAAACAGCGCTTCGACATCGCGGCGAGCGGCGGCGAGCTGCTCGCGTCGCTCGCTTTTGGCCAGCTGCCAAAACGAGGCGGCCTGCAGCGCTTCAAGATGGCTGTCGGCCTTTTTGGCCGCTTTTGGCGGCACATCGATCTTCAAGCTCGGCTCAATTAACGTATAGCGCTCAATAAACTGGCGAAGGGCAGCGTCATACGCCTCTCTCTCCCCGCGTTCCGCCGCCTTTTCCATCGCGGCGAGCGCTTCCATGACAGCCGGCTCCATCTCCGTCCAAAGCGGTTGGTGCGTCGATTGGACGGCGTCAACGACAAGACGGAATTGCGCGAGAGCAGCGATTTTGTCTTCCACGGGAATCGATGCCGTCATGGCCTTTACGGCCTGCTCGTGCGTCACCGTCACCGCTCTCAGCTCGTCAGCCGATTTCAACCGTTCTCTCGCCCCAAGGGCAAAAAACCGCTCGGAAAAATAAAGAAGCACTTCTTTTGCCTCGGCAAACCGCTCATTTTTCGCCAATTGCAGCGCTTCGTCGGAAATGTCGTCAAGCTGTTTCCAATCATCCGTTTGTCCGGCCGCGCCAACGAGCGCTGGCCATAAAAAGGCGAGCGATAACAACATGGCCAGCCCGATTCGTTTCATCATCGTCCCTCCCTCACTCACTATTACAATGTATGAAGGAGTGGACAAGAGTAGACCAAGCAACTGCTATATAGACTCCCATGACAAAAAGATTTCGTCACCATCGAAGGGATGAAAATGCCGCTATGTCGAACTCTGAAACCTTGCACATTTTGAAGTTCGGGTATTTTCAGGATAGATGCAATTCGAAGCTTTACCATTTGCAGCTTTTACCGAGTATCTGATCGACTGTCGGGGGACCGAACAACGCCGCTTAAAGACCCATATATGGGTCTTTAGGGCAGGCGGTTGTTCGGTCTTCCGTCACGCCTTGGCGTGACGGAGGCAAGCCTGTGGCTTGCCTTCGACAGTCGAAAATGGACAAACCGCTTTTCCGTCAAGGATATGTTAAACTTCTTCGTTGCATCTATAATAGAAAGCTGCCGCCCAACGTTCCTCCTTGTGTTCAACGCTCTACTCTGATGCCTGCCGGAAAGACATGCCGCCCGGCAGAAGCGGCTGGCGCCGGAGGCGGACGCCAAGCTGATACGCAGCGGCAATCGATGCGATGCTCAACCAAAACGTAAAATAGCCGATTTCGTTGACGTAGTCAGCCAGCACACTATAGCGCGGCATCATGCCAAAAACGTAGTCGATGACATCGTTATGCAGCGTCCACACGGCCGCCAGCATAAGGTGAAGGAAGCGGAATCGATAAAACCGGGCGTACAGCATTCCTTCGATCGCCATCGCCCCGTGCGAAACGATCAGCATCCACCCGGCCCAATCGAGCGTGCCGGTGACGCGCCAAACGAGCACATTCATAACGACCGCCCAAATTCCATACTTAACAAGCGTCACCAAAGCCAACGCTTCAAAAAGCGGCGCCGACCTGCCGAAAAGCCATGCCACAAGGACGACAAGAAAAAAAAGGCTCGCCGTCGGGCTGTCGGGAACAAACGGCAAAAAGACGGGCGGCGTATCGGCAAGTTGATAACGATACCAATAATATCCATAGATGGTGCCGGCCGCGTTGACGAACAAGAGCAGCCAAACAACCGGCCGGGAAGCCAACAGCGCATAAAGCCATGCCATCATCTGCACCTCGCCTCGGTTTCATGTTGGCACGAAAAAAGCTGACTAACGCGAGTCAGCTTTTCCGTGCCGAACGAATTATTCCGCTTTTAAGCCGGCGATGAATTCCGCCATTTTTTTCAGCTCTTCATCCGTGCCTTTAAAAATGCCACCTGGCATGCTGCCTTTCCCTTCTTTGGCGATCTTCGCGATCTCTTCCGGCGTCAAGCCGGTGCCGATGAGCGACGGGCCGGCGCCGCCGGACAAGTTTTGTCCGTGACACGATATACATGTGTTCGCTTGGGCGATTTTATAGCCTTCCGCGTTCGTATCAATTTCCACTTCCGCACGAATTTTCCCTTGCTCAGCTGCTTTTTTCCAGTCGTGTGTGACGACCGCTTCCCATGTCAAATAAACAATAGAAGCGAGCGCCAACAACATCATGCCGGTTGCCACCGGGCGCTTCCACGGACGGCGCTCCGGACCGCGATCCAAAAACGGCGCCAGCAGCAAAGCAGCAAACGCCAGCCCCGGCATGACGATCGCACCGATGACCGTATACGGACCGGATGCATACGAATATTTGAGCAATTGGTATAAGAACAAGAAATACCAGTCAGGCAGCGGTATATACGTCGTGTCCGTCGGGTCGGCGATCCGCTCAAGCGGCGACGGGTGGGCGACCGTCAAGCTTAAAAAACCGACGAGAAAGACCGAACCGACAAGCCATTCCTTCAAGAGGAAGTTCGGCCAAAACACTTCCGTTTTCCCGGGGTACTCTGAATAGTCCTTCGGAATATTCGGTTTTCTTACCGCGGGAATACGGGAATCGCCGACAAATTTCATTCCTTTTCCGCGATGCATTGCGTGATTCCCTCCTTTTTTCTATCGCCTCAGAACGTCCAGCCGACCGATCATAGCGGACCGGAAATGCCTTGTCTGCGAATCATTAAAAAGTGCGCTGCCATTAAGCCGAGCAAAGCCGCCGGCAAGAAGAAGACGTGAATCGCAAAGAAACGCGCCAGCGTTTGAGCGCCGACAATTTCCGGATCCCCGGCCAACAGCGTTTTGATCGCCGGTCCGATAAGCGGCGTCGCTTCAGCGATTTGCAGACCGACTTTTGTCGCAAACAGCGCTTTCATATCCCAAGGCAATAAATAGCCGGTAAAGCCAAGCCCCATCATGACCATGAAGATCAATACGCCGACGATCCAGTTCATCTCGCGCGGCTTTTTATACGCCCCTTGGAAAAAGACGCGCAGCGTATGTAAAAACATCATGACGATGACTAAGCTTGCCCCCCAGTGGTGCATGCCGCGCACGATTTGGCCGAACGCCACTTCGTTTTGCAAGTAATAAACCGATTCCCACGCGTTTTTAATGTCCGGGACGTAGTACATCGTTAAAAACATGCCCGACAAGATTTGAATGACCGTGACAAAAAACGTCAGCCCGCCGAAACAATAGACAAAGGCGGAAAAATGGTGGGCCGGGTTGACGTGCTCCGGAACTTCGTGATCGGCGATATCCCGCCATAAAGGCGTAATATCTAAGCGTTCATCGACCCAGTCATACAGCTTGTTTAACACGCATTACGCCTCCCCTCGTGGTTTCGCCTTGCCTAAGTACAGCTTTCCGTCTTTCACTTCCAATTCGTAGCGGTCAAGCGGAGCTGGCGGCGGCGTCCCCGGAACGTTCGTGCCGTCTTTCGTATAAAGCCCGTAGTGGCACGGACAGAAGAAATGATTCGGATTGTTTTTGTCCGTATTCCAGTCGACCGTACAGCCAAGGTGTTTACAAACCGGTGACAGGGCGATAATGTCCCCTTTTTCATCCTTGTACACCCAAGCTGATCTCGGTTCTTCCGACTCGTACCAAGCGTCTTTCACCTTCACTTTAAAGTCGAAGCGCTTCGGTTCGGTCGTGATTTCTTTGACGTCCGCCACCGCGACCATCTCTGTGCCCGCCGTCTCTCTCAAGATCGGGTCAAAGGCGAAGCGGAGCATCGGCATAAGCATTCCTGCTGCCATAAAGCCGCCGACCCCGGTCAGCGTGTAGTTTAAAAATTGACGTCTCGTTACGCGATGTTTGTTGTCGCTCATCGTCTTCCCCCCTCTATGCAAAGTCAAGTCCACACCGGACAGTTGTATGTATAACACATATGGAAAACTAGGACATTCTAATGATAGCTCAATTGCTGGACAAGGTCAATATCACAAAACGGCAAAACGCGAGACTTTGCTTTGCCTATCCTTTCGTCCAGCGGCTGACAAAAAAGCGGAGAAGCTCAGCAGCCTGCTCGCGAACGAGCTCATGCTTGTACGGCTCGCCCATGCTCTCGAGCGGAACGGCCGGAACGAGCCAAATGCGGCTGGCCTCCGTCTCCTCTTGCCACGCGCGATCGCACGTCACATAAAACACATGGTCCATCCCTTCCTGCCTGAGGCGGTTTGTCCAATTCGTCAGCCTTTCTAGCAACTGGCTCCGCCCTTCATCCGCAAAATAAACAAATGGCGGCAACAAAAACACGCGCCCCCTCAGCTGGCGCTCGACCTCAGCGGCGACGAGCCCGACGAGCTCTCCTCCAGAAGCGAGCCGCCTCGCGCCTTGGCCGATGGCCACCGGCAAAAGCGGAATGAGTGCCGTATCAATGTAGTCGCGCTCTTTTTCATAGGTGGCGACGTCCCCGCTTGTCCATTTCATCGTTACTCCCCTTTGCCATAAAGTTCGTTCCTTATCACGATACCATATTTTTCGGCAAAAGAAAAACCTTGCCTGCGGGCAAGGTGTTACAATTTGTTTAATTCATCGGTCAGCCGGCGAAACGCCTCTTCATCGTGGCGGTCGAGCGCCTCGTCGATCAGCTTCATCAGCCGCCCGCGCCGGAACTCGTAAATGGACCGTTCCAAAAATTGCTCGGCAAGGCGCTGGTCGTTTTCGCTTACTTGCGCCTGCTTCGGTGCGTACGGGTTTTCCTCAAGCACAGCAACATATTGCGGCGAGTGAAAAGAAGCGCGGAAATTGAGTTGAATGTAAATATCTTCGTCGCGGTTCAAGCGGATGTCATGGAACGATTTCTCCGCATCGGTCGTCATCACATTCCCTTTGTAAAAACGGAACGGCACATCATCCACGCAGTGGGTCGACATGACGATGCCGCGCGGGCAATATTGGGCGTTCTCGACAAAATGCACCTTCTGCATCAGCTGATCATGGCTCATCAAATAATTTAAAATCCACACACATTCGCGTCGCTTCAACTGATAATGGCTTAAAAACCAACGGATGAACTCTTTTTTTTCATTGACGGATACGTGCGTCATCATGCGCTTCCCCCTCGATCGGTTTCCAAGAAAGAGGTTCGGTCACCGCGTCTCCCCTACTCCTCGAGCTCAAGCAGCATCTCGGCCGCCTCCGTATGGCTCGGGTCCAGACCGACGATTTGTTGAAATATTTCTCTTGCTGCCGCCCGATTTCCTTCCTCGATGAGAAAATATCCGTACTCTTCGAGAAAATCGACGTTATTCTTAAAGAAATTATATGCCTCAGCGTAATGATTTAATGCATCACCATACATCTCAAGCCGATGTTTGGCGCGCCCTAAATCCCATTCAAACTGCGGATCGTATTCACCGTCAGCCATCGCCTGTTCCAAAAGCGCCACCACGTCGTCATAGCGCTGCTCGTGAAGCCAAAGCGCTGATAAAACGGTAAGTGCCTCAATGTAGCCGCCATCGATCTCGAGCGCCTTTTTCAGCTGCTCTTCCGCTTCGGCCGGTTTGTTCAGCTTTAATGCCAATTTGCCGGCATAAAGGCGGAGCTCTTTATTCCACTCATCGATTTTCATCCCTTCGAGCACCGTTTCGTAGCTTTTTCGGAGCTGTCCTTCCTGCTCATAGGCTTTTGCCAAATATAAGTAAAGGGGGGCGTAATCCGGATCGAGCTCTTTTAAGGCGCTGAGCTTGTCGATGGCCGTTTGCGTGTAGCCGGCCTGCAAGGCTGTGAATCCGTAGGCGAACAATGTCC
This sequence comes from Geobacillus uzenensis, assembly GCF_002217665.1. NCBI lineage: Bacteria > Bacillati > Bacillota > Bacilli > Caryophanales > Anoxybacillaceae > Geobacillus > Geobacillus uzenensis. The sequence goes on along the minus strand of NZ_NEWL01000002.1, from coordinate 654,188 downwards.
GGCTGTCCGTTTTTTCGTTGAGCGCTTCCTCATAATATGGAAGTGCCGCCTCAAACTCCCCGGAGCGGCTGAGCGCCTCGGCCAGCCGCTCCACCACGAGGACGCCGGCCAGCTCGCGCGCATTCTTTTGCACTTGTTCATAAAACGGCACGCTTTTTGCATATTCGCCGAGCGAAAAATACAATTCCGCTAAGGCGAATTGGACGATCGGCTCATCCGGCGCTTTTTTATACGCCTGACGCAGCTTTCGCTCGCTCACTTCCGTCAGTCCTTGCATTTCGTATAAATCGGCGGCGAGCAGGCACGCCCGGACAAACTGCGGATCATCCTCCCCGACCTCGGCTAAAAGGGCAAGCGCTTCGTCTTCAGCCTCAAGTTCCGTATACACTTCGGCTAAAAACAGGCGGATGTCGCCATCGTCCGGATAGCGGGCGGCAAGCTCCTCAAGCATCCCTTTTGCCTCCTCCGGCATCCCCCATGCGTACAAACAGTCCGCAAGCGCATATTTCTCTTCGTCGCTTCCATATTTTTTTACTTTCGGCACGAGCGCCAACGCTTTGTCAACATTTCCGTTTTCTACTAGACGAATGATTTGTTCAACACGTGTCATGTCCGTGAACCTCTCTTATCGCGACAGATCGTTCCTAGTTAGGGCGGGGACATCCGCCCTCACTGTCTGAATAGTTATGTACTGCTGCAGCGGGAACATGATTAATCATAATCGACAATGGCCGTTTCAGCAACCGAACCGCTCGCCGCCCGACAGCGTGCCGTCCCACAACAGATGTATCCGCTTTCAAAAGGAATGGAAAAGCCTTTCCTCTTATTGACAACATATGAATGAACAAAGCGAAATATAACCACCCGCCCGCTTGGGGCGGGGGCGTTTTTCAGCTACAGCAAAGAACGAAGATCGGCAAAAAAGCCCGGATAGGAGACCGCGACCGCTTCCGGACGCTCAAGGCGGACCGTTCCTTTCGCGCAGCAGGCGGCGATAGCGAGCATCATGCCGATCCGGTGATCCCCATGGCTGTCGACGACAATCGCGTCGGCATAAAGCGCCGTTTTGCCGCGAATGACCATGCCGTCATCGGTCGCTTCAATATCGGCGCCAAATTTTTTCAGCTCCGTGACGACCGTATCGATTCGGTTCGTTTCTTTTACTTTCAACTCACTGGCATCTTTAATGACGGTCGTCCCTTCGGCCTGCGTCGCCAGCAAGGCGATGATCGGAATTTCATCGATCAACCTTGGAATGAGATCGCCGCCAATTTCGACCGCTTGAAGCGCCGATGTGCGAATCGTGATATCGCCGATCGGCTCCGTTTCCTCATTGCGGACATGGTCAACCGCAATGTCGGCTCCCATTTGTTCGAGCACATCGATAATCCCGGTTCTCGTCGGATTTAAGCCAACGTTTTTCAGCGTAATTTCGCTGTTCGGCACAATGGCGCCGGCGACGAGGAAAAAGGCGGCCGATGAAATATCGCCGGGAACGTAAATGTGCGTCCCGCGCAAGGACTGCGGGCCGGCAATTGAGACGGTTGGGCCGTCGACGTTCACCTCACCGCCAAACAGCCGGATCATTCGTTCTGTATGGTCGCGCGAACGGTGCGGCTCAGTGACGGACGTTGCGCCATCGGCAAACAAACCGGCGAGCAAAATGGCCGACTTCACTTGGGCGCTCGCCACCGGCGAGTTGTAGCGGAGCGGGCGGAGCGCGCCGCCGCGGACCGCAAGCGGCGTATAATTGCCGCCCTCACGCCCGTCAATATGCGCTCCCATCTCGCGAAGCGGCTTCGTCACCCGCGCCATCGGCCGTTTGGCAATCGACTCGTCGCCAACAAGGCAAGCGTGAAACGGCTGACCGGCCAAAATGCCGAGCAAAAGGCGCGCCGTCGTGCCGGAATTGCCGACATCAAGCACGGCGGCCGGCTCGCGAAGTCCGCTGGGCCCCGCCCCTTCGACAATGACATTCATCCCGTCTTGGCGAATGTCGACACCGAGCTTGCGGAAGCAGTCGATCGTGCTTAAACAATCTGCGCCAGGCAAAAAATGATCGATCACCGTCCGTCCGGAAGCGAGCGCCCCGAGCATGACAGCGCGATGGGAAATCGATTTGTCGCCGGGCACTTCAATCGTTCCCCGAAGCGATGATACGTTCGTTGGCAGCTGCATGCAACATCCCTCCACTGTTTTTCGTTGCTACCCTTCATATGTCGCATAGTTCGTATGTTTGGCGAGGCACGCTTTCGCCCGCGCCCGGTCATCTTCGCTTTGGAAGCTGAGGCGGAGCACCCCGTAAATTTCCTCGCGCGTCTCGATAATGCGGATGTTTGTAATGCTGATCTTTTCCTGGGCCAAATAGCCGGTGACCTCGGAAATGACGCCCGGATAGTCGGGCACGTCGACATACAAATCGTAAAACGACGGAATCGCCCCCTTTGTCCGCACCGGCAGCCCGTCGCGAAACTGTTTCGCTTCAAGAAAATAATGGTAAATCGCGATGCTGTTTTCTTCCTCGACAAACGAGCGGAGCCGTTCCATTTCGGCGATCCAACGCTCAAAAAGGGCGAGCAGCTCGCGCTTATTATGGATAAAAATGTCGCGCCACATTTCCGGATTGCTCGACGCAATGCGGGTAATATCGCGGAAACCGCCGGCCGCCAGCCGGCTGACGAGGGCGTTTTCGTTTTCATACTCGCGCGCCTGATGGACGAGGCTTGCCGCAATCAAGTGCGGAAAATGGCTGATCACCCCAGTGATGCGGTCATGTTCTTCCGGCGTTAAGACGACAAACTGCGCTCTTGTTCCGGACAGCCATTGTTTCAACTTCTCGACCTGCTGTGGCGGCACGCCGTCTGTTGGCGTCAAAACGTAAAAGGCATTTTCAAACAAATGCGCCCGCGCCGCAGCCACACCGCTTTTGTGCGACCCGGCCATCGGATGGCCGCCGATAAACGCCACGCCGTGATCCAACAGGCGGCGCGCGCCTTGAACGATGCGCTGCTTCGTGCTGCCGACGTCCGTGACGATGACGCCGCGCTTCAGCCGCTCAAGCGGCATGGACGAAAGCAGCGCTTCCGTCTGCATGACCGGAGTGGCGAGAACAATCAAATCCGCTTGCCTAAACCCGTCTTCTACAGAATGGACGGCTTCGTCGATCACTTTCAGCGAGCGCGCCAAACCGAGCTGATGATCGTTGACGTCATAGCCGATGATCACTGCCTCAGGATGCGCCTTTTTAACAGCTAAAGCAATCGATCCGCCGATCAAGCCGAGACCGACAATAAACACGTTTCCTTCCAACCCAACCCACCTTCTTTATGTAAAAATGCGCCCGCTGCTTGCTGCAAGCAACGGGCTGGCCTTCCTGTCCGGTTCGTTGCCAAACCGGTCAGACGAGCTGTTTTTCGCGAAGCATGTGCAAAACCGTTTCAAACACCCGGTCATTCTGCTCTTTCGTGCCGATGGTGATGCGCACGCCGGTCGGCAAGCCGAGCGCCTTGCCGGAGCGGACGATAATGCCCCGCTCGAGCAAATATTGAAACACTTCATTGCCGTCTATGCCGAAGTCGATGAACAAAAAGTTCGTTTGCGACGGGTAATACTTCAGGCCGTGTTCTTCGCAAAAGCGGTAATACCGTTCAAGCTCGGCGCGGTTTTGCTCGACGCAGGCGCGGATGAACGCCTGGTCATCAAGCGCGGCCGCTGCGGCCGCTTGGGCGACGGTCGACGTATTAAACGGCTCGCGCGCCGGTTCGACGGCGCGAATGATGGCCTCGCTGGCAATGCCGTAGCCAACGCGGAGCGCAGCAAGCCCGTACGCTTTCGAGAACGTGCGCATAATGACAAGCTGTTCATATTCCCGTAACAGCGGCACCGTTTGCGGATAATCAGCCGCCGTTGCGTATTCGTAATACGCTTCATCCAAGACGACAAGCACGTGCGGCGGCACGCGATCCAAAAAGGCGCGCAACTCCGTTTCGTTCACATACGTGCCGGTCGGGTTGTTCGGATTGCAAATCCAGACGATGCGCGTATTCCCGTCGATGGCGTTAAGCATCGCCTCTAAATCATGGCGCCCGTCAGCAAGCGGCACTTCGCGCACTTCGGCCCGCTCGATGACCGCGTTATGGCGGTATTGCGGAAACGTTGGCGCCGCCATCACCGTATTCGTGCCCGGCTCTAAAAAGGCGCGGCAAAACATTTGCACGACTTCATCCGAGCCGTTGCCAAACAACAGCTGCGTTTCCTTAACGCCAAGATGGGTAGCTGCTTTTTCGCGCAACACGCGGGCATAGCCATCCGGGTAGACGGCAAGGCGGTCAAGCTCAGCGGCGATGGCAGATTTCGCCGCCGGTGACGAACCGTATGGATTTTCGTTGGAAGCTAGTTTAATAATATCGGAAAGGCCGTATTCCCGCTTCACTTCCTCGATCGATTTTCCCGGCTGGTACGGGGGAAGCCCCCGAAGTTGTTCCTTCACTTGCATGGATATTGCCAACTCCTTTAGATCGGAACTTTTAGCGCGAAGAACACGGCGCGTGAAGCGGCGCGGCGAGCGAGCGGGCGTAGGCGGCAAACTCGGCGATGGCCGCTTCCTTTTCCGTCGGGGTCTGCAGGCGCTCAAGCAGCTGTTCCACTTTTTGCACGAGCGCGCTGCCGACGACGACGCCATCGCAGACGCCTTTGAGCATCGCCACTTGTTCCGGCGTCGAAATGCCGAACCCGACAGCGACCGGAACGCGGCTATGCCGTTTTACTTCGCCCAAGAAGCCGCCAAGCGACTCCGGCAGCGTCTCGCGCACACCGGTGACGCCAAGCGAGGAGACGCAGTACAAAAACCCTTCAGCCGCGGAAGCGATCCGCTCGATTCGCTGCTTTGACGTCGGGGCGACGAGCGAAATGAGCGGAAGGCCGAACCGCTCACCGAGCTCGCGGAGCGGGCCGCTCTCTTCAAACGGCAAATCGGGAATGAGCACGCCGTTGGCGCCATTTTCTCGCGCTAAAGCAAAAAAGGATTCTTCTCCTAATTGTAACACAGGATTATAATACGTAAAGATGATAATCGGAATTTTTACACCTTTTTTTCGCATTGCGGCGACAAGCTGAACGGCTTTCGGCAGCGTCATTTGCCCGGCGAGCGCCCGGGCGGCGGCGCGCTGAATCGTCGGCCCGTCGGCGAGCGGGTCAGAGTACGGCACGCCAAGCTCCAATACATCAGCGCCGGCGTCTTGCAGCGCCAAAGCGAGGTCGACGGTCAAGTCGGCAGACGGGTCGCCGGCGACGATAAACGGAATAAACAGCGGTTGATTAGCGGGCAGACGCAACGTCTTCACCTTCTTTCATCCCAAGATGGCGCATCATCGCTTGCACATCTTTATCGCCGCGGCCGGACAGACAAATGAGCACCGTCTCATCCGGCTCCATCCGGCGGGCCAGCTCGACGGCTTTCGCCACCGCATGGGCCGATTCGATGGCCGGAATGATGCCTTCGGTTTGCGATAGCAGCTGAAATGCAGCGACCGCTTCCTCATCGGTCACACTCTCATAACGGACGCGGCCGATGCTCGCCAAATACGCGTGTTCCGGACCGACGCCGGGGTAATCGAGACCGGCGGAAATCGAATACGGTTCAATGATTTGCCCGTATTCATCTTGCAGCAAATATGTCATCGCCCCGTGGATGACTCCTTTCGTCCCTTTCGCAATCGTCGCCGCATGGTGCGGAGTATCGATTCCTTTGCCGGCTGCTTCTACGCCGACGAGACGAACGTCGTCTTGCAAAAACGGGTAAAACATGCCGATGGCGTTGCTGCCGCCGCCGACACAGGCGACAATCACATCCGGCAGCTTCCCTTCGCGGGCGAGAAACTGTTCCTTCGCTTCATCACCGATGATCCGCTGAAACTCGCGCACCATTTTCGGGTACGGGTGCGGACCGACGACCGAACCGATCATATAAAAGTGGTCGTCACAATGGGCGACCCAATAACGAATCGCCTCGTTCGTCGCGTCTTTTAACGTCCGATTGCCGCTTGACACCGGCACGACTTCGGCGCCTAACAGCCTCATGCGAAACACGTTCAGTTCTTGCCGTTTCATGTCTTCCTCGCCCATAAAGACGATGCAGTCCATGCCGAAATGGGCAGCCACCGTTGCCGCTGCAACCCCATGCTGCCCGGCGCCGGTTTCGGCGATCAACTTTTTCTTGCCCATCCGTTTCGCCAAGAGCGCCTGGCCGATGGCGTTGTTGATTTTATGGGCGCCGGTATGGTTTAAATCTTCACGCTTTAAATACATTTTCGCGCCGCCAACCTGCCTTGTCAAATTGGGGGCGAACGTCAGCGGGGTCGGCCGCCCGGAGTAGTGCTGCAAAATACGGATATATTCTTGCTTGAACGACTCATCGGCAAGCGCTTTGTCGAGTTCCACTTCAATTTCCTCAAGCGGAAGCATGAGCGTCTCCGGGACAAACTTGCCGCCGAAATCGCCAAATCGCCCGTGTTCATTCGGAATCTGTTCGATCATCAAAGCCACCTTCTTTTTCCCCAAGATTAAATGACGGATTTCGTGTGAAAAAGCATCCGCCTGCGCCCATTCCAATACCGGATCGGCGCGAACGATCTTTGCACGTCCTTTTCTATTTGAAATATTGTTGTACTTTTTCTTCTATCTGCTTCATCTTGGCCGGGTCTTTGCGCCCGTCTGTTTCAATGCCGCTGCTTATGTCGATGCCGTCGGGACGATAGGCAAGCAGCCGTTCGACATTGTCCGGGGTGATGCCGCCGGCGATGAAGCACGGCACGCCTTGGCGTGCGGCCTCTTCCAAATAGCGCGGCACCGCCTCCCAGTCAAAGGAGACCCCTGTTCCACCCCACGCGCCGGCGACGCGGCTGTCGACAACGTAGCCGTCAGCCACCCCGGCGTATTGCTTCATCGCCTCAAGCGCCCCATCGCCGTGATGGATCGCCTTCCAAACGGCGCGCTGTGCCGCCTCTTTCACAGCGGCCAGCTCAGCCGGCGTCTCGCGGCCATGGCATTGGATGACATGAAGCGGCAGCTGCAAGGCAACAGCAGCGATCCGATCAACAGAGGCGTTGACAAAGACGCCAACGAGCTGCTTATCGCCGAGTGACGCCGGCGCCAACCATCGTTTCACCTCCTCAGGTGAAACGTTCCGCCTGCTTGCAGCGAAAATAAAGCCGAGATAATCCGCCCCGCTCGCGAGCGCAGCTTGCACATCGCCCGCCGAACGGTTGCCGCAATATTTAAGCCGGACCACCGCTGTCACCCTCTCCAAACAGCCGGTAGACCGCCCGCTCGACATCGGCTTGGCGCATGAGCGACTCACCGACAAGCATCGCCTGCGCCCCGTATGAACGGACCGCCTGCACATCGCGGTAGGAGCCGATCCCGCTTTCGCTGACGATGACGCACGACGGCGGAATGAGGGACGCGAGCGTTTTGGTCGCCTCAAGCGTCGTCACAAACGTACGCAAATCGCGGTTGTTAATGCCGACTACTTCGGGCGTAAACCGGTCCAAAATCCGCTCCAGCGTCTCTTTCGCGTGCACTTCCACTAAACATTCGAGTCCGATGCTGTACGCTTCGTGATAGAGCGTCTCGAGCGTTTCCGGGGGCAGCGCTTCGCCGATCAATAAAATCGCATCCGCCCCGATCCGGGCGCTTTCTTCTACTTGCCGGCGGTCGATGATGAAATCTTTGCGCAGCACCGGGATGTCGATCGCCTCTTTCACCGCCTGCAAATAGCGGCGGTGCCCTTGGAAATAGCGCTCATCCGTCAGCACGCTGATCGCATCCGCCCCCGCGCGCTCATACGCTTTGGCGACGGCGACCGGATCAAAATCCGGGCGGATGACGCCTTTAGACGGAGACGCTTTTTTCACTTCAGCGATTAACCCGAGCGCCCGCCGCGGCCGGCGGAGCGCCGCGGCGAACGGACGGCGCTTTGGCTCCGGCAGCGGTTCCGGCAACGTCAACGCCTCAAGTTCCTCACGTTTTGTCGCTAAAATTTGTTCAAGCATCGTGGACCACTTCCTTTACACGCAGGCGTTGCAGCTGTCTGTAAGCAGCGTTGGACAAAATGGCGTCTTTCGCCATCGCTACCCCATCGGCGATCGTTTCCGTCTTGCCGGCGGCGTACAAGGCGACGCCGGCGTTCAGCGCGACGATGTTGATGGCGCTCTCCGGCGCCGACGCGATCATGACCGCTTCAAGCAACGCAGCGCTTTCTTCCGGATCGCTCACTTGTACCTCGGCGAGCTCGCCACGCGGCAAGCCGACTTGTTCCGGGGTGATAACAAAGCGGCGGATCGCTCCATCTTTCAGCTCAACAACATCGGTTTCGGCGGCGATGCTGCACTCGTCGAGCCCGTCGCGGCCGGTGACAAACAGCACGTGCTCCGAACCGAGGCGGCGCATCGTCTCCGCCAGTTTCTCGGCGTAGCGGGTCGAATAGACGCCGATGACTTGCCGCTTGCAGCGCGTCGGGTTGGCGAGCGGGCCGATCAAGTTAAAAACGGTGCGGAAGCCGATTTCCTTCCGCGGCCCGGCGGCATGTTTCATGGCCGCGTGGTACAAGGGGGCGAACAAAAACGTTAACCCTTTCGTTTCCAATGCCTGCTTGGCGGCGTCCGGCGATGATTGAATATCGATGCCAAGCCGCTCGAGCACGTCCGCGCTGCCGCTTTTTGATGAAACAGCGCGGTTGCCGTGTTTGGCCACTTTGACGCCAAGCGAAGAAATAACGATGGCCGCTGCTGTTGAAACGTTAAACGTCGCCGCTCCGTCCCCGCCTGTGCCGCACGTGTCGATCACATCGTCACCGGCATCAATCGCCGTCATCCGGTCGCGCATCGCCCGCACAAACCCGGCCAATTCATCGACCGTCTCCCCGCGCAGACGCAGCATCGACAACAAACTCGCGATTTGGCTGTCTGTCGCCGCCCCGTCCATGACGGCAGCCATCGCTTCATATGCTTCTTCTTCTCCTAACGTTTTTCCTTCCGCACATTTGGAAAGCAGCTGCTTTAACATACGATCCTCTCCCCTTTGGCAAATAGTCGTTCCGCTTGTTCAATGGCGTTCAGTAAGGCGCTTGCTTTATTGCGCGTTTCTTTCCACTCAAGTTCCGGGACGGAGTCGGCGACGATGCCGGCGCCGGCCTGTACATATGCATACCCCTCTTTGATGACCGCCGTCCGGATGGCGATGCACGAGTCGATATTGCCGTCAAAGCCGATGTAGGCGATCGCTCCGGCGTACAATCCGCGGGCTGTCGGCTCGAGCTCTTGCAAAATTTGCATCGCCCGCACTTTCGGCGCACCGCTCACCGTCCCAGCCGGGAAGGCGGCAAGCAGCGCATCGATCGGGTGGACATCGTCATTCAGCTCGCCGACGACTTTCGAAATGAGGTGCATCACGTGGGAAAACTTGCCGATTTCCATCAAGACCGGTGCTTTGACCGTTCCGTATTTCGCCACCCGGCCGATATCGTTGCGCGCCAGGTCAACGAGCATATAATGCTCGGCCCGCTCCTTCGGGTCGTTGTACAGCTCATCGGCGAGCCTCGCATCCTCTTCCGGCGAGCGCCCGCGCCGTCTCGTTCCGGCGATCGGATCGATTTCCACGCGCCGATGGCGCACTTGGATCAGCTTTTCCGGCGAGCTCCCGACAATTTCCATATCATCCAGCCGAAAATAAAACATGTACGGCGACGGATTGATGTGGCGGAGCAGCCGATAAACGACAAAACCGCCCGCGCGAACCGGCACGCAAAAGCGCTGCGACAAGACAGCTTGAAACACATCGCCGGCCGCAATATACTGTTTGACCGTTTCCACGTCGCGCAAAAACTGTTCTTTTTCATAATTGGATGTAGTGTCGGCAAACGAAACGGTACGCCCCGTTTCGCCCTCTGCCGGCAGCAGCGGCTGCTCGGTACGGACGTGCGCCGCTTTCGCTGCCAACACGGCGATGCGCTGCTCGGCAGCGCGATACTTCTCGATTTTCTCATCTTCTGTCTCGCTGCCGTCTAAACGGATGTAGTGAATGAGCAACAGCTCCCGCCTTTGATGGTCAAAAGCAAACAGCGATTCACAAAATACGAAATAGCCGGCTTTCATGGCTAGGTCGCGATTTTCGTGGCGCGGCACGTTTTCGATGGCGGAAATGAAATCGTACCCTAAAAATCCAACCGCACCGCCTGTAAACGGCACCGCTTCGGCCAACGGCCGGACAGCGAGCGCCCGCTCGGCCCATTGAAACGCCTCTTTCAACGTTGGCACCGCAGCCTGTTCGTTTCCGTTTTCATCTTTCACGGAAAACATCTCGCCTGTTTCACTTTCGAGCGTTAAAAACGGCGCGACGCCGATAAACGAATAGCGCGCCCACGGCGATTCATCGTCTTTGCTTTCGAGCAGAAACACCGCTTCATCGCGCAAATTGCTAAATACTCTAAGCGGTTCAATGACATCGGCTAAAAATTTGCGCACGATCGGGATGGTGCGAAACTTGTTGGCATCCGCCAAAAAAGCGGCCAGCCTCTCAGTGGACATCCCTTCTCCTCCCTTCATGATCGGCGGGCGGAGAATGAGGGTTTATGAGGCGAAAAGAAAAAAGGGGAAAGAAAACGCCCAAAGACGACCGTCTTTGGGCAGATGTCAGCGAATAGAAAACAAACGCTCACCTCAGCTAAACTCGCTCATTCTCATCTACCCTACACTCGTTCTCAACTCTCGCTCCGCTTCTTTTGACAGCCCGCCATTCGGCGGGCAAAGAAGTTATTTTAACTATATTACATTTCTGTTTTTTTTGTCAATGACAAATCCGGGCGCAGCACGGCCGCATCCTTTAAGTACACATGGCAAATTTCATCTTGCTTTTTCTCCGTCGCCACCGTCATCATGACGCGGATGCACCGCGGCAATGAGCCGGGCACCGGAATTTCCCTTGTGCACATGACCGGCACGTACGTCCAGCCGTCAATCCGGCGCAGCGCCTGCGCCGGAAACGCGGCCGTGATGTCGTCGGTGACAGAAATAAGCACAAACGAAACGTCATCGGCGACAACCCCGTTCGCTCGGATCATTTCCCGAAGCAGCGTTTCGGTTGCGGCCACGATTTCTTCGGCCTCATTTCGTTCAACGGTAATCGCTCCGCGAATGCCTCGAATCATCGTCCTCCCCCCTGTCCGGCGAACTCGCCCAGCCAGGCGAGCAGCTTGTCATCTTCTAATTCCACGACTTCGACGTCGCCGATCTCGCGCAAGAGCACCATGCGCACCGTCCCGGCGTACGCTTTTTTGTCGCCTTTCATTTTCTCGAGCAATCGGTCGGCCTCCACCGCTGCCGGCAGCGATACCGGAAAACCGTATCCGGCAAACCATTCGGCGAAACGGTGCTCGGCAAACGAGCGGCCGTAAAGCCGTTCGCTGACAAACACCGCAAACAGCATGCCGAGCGCGACCGCCTCGCCGTGCGTAAGCGTGCCGTAGCCGAGTTCGCTTTCAAGCGCATGGCCGAGCGTATGGCCGAAATTTAAATGGGCGCGCACCCCGGTTTCTTTTTCATCTTCACGTACGACGGACGCCTTAATATCGATGCCCTTTTCAATACAATAGGCGAGCGTTTCGCCGCGCAAATCGGCGAGCGTCTTCACTTCCGCGCGCAGCCATTCGTAAAAGCGGCAGTCGCGGATGAGCGCATGCTTGATCACCTCAGCGAACCCTGAGCGAAGCTCGCGCTCAGGCAATGTGCGCAAAAAGGCCGTATCATACACAACCGCTTCCGGCTGGTGGAAGGCGCCGATCATATTTTTGCCAAGCGGATGATTGATTGCCACTTTGCCGCCGACGGCGCTGTCATGAGCCAAAAGCGTCGTCGGCATTTGAATGTAGCGGATGCCGCGCATATAAGTGGCCGCGACGAATCCGGCTAAATCGCCGACGACGCCGCCGCCAAGCGCGATCATGACCGAGCGGCGGTCTAAGCCGCACTGAAGCGCCGCCGTTTGGCAGGCGTAATAGTTGTCAAACGACTTGGCCGCCTCCCCGCTCGGGATGATATAAGCGTAGACGTCATACTCAGCGGCGGCAAGCATGGCGCGCACCTCATCCAAATAAAGGGGCGCCACCGCATCGTCAGTAATGATAAACAACTTGGTTCCCGGCGGGCAGGCAAGCGCCCGGAGCAGGCGCGGCAATGCGCGCGCCGCCCCATCGCCCAGCAGGAGCGGGTATCGTTTCGTCGCCGTTTCGATCGTCCGTTCGATCATCGTTAAAACTCCCTTGCATAGCGGCGGGCGCGCTCAATGTTTTCTTTGATCAGATCGATCCGGTCTTGACCGAACTGCTCGACGATCGCCGCCGCCACTTCCCAGGCGACGACCGCCTCGGCGACGACGCTCGCCGCCGGCACAGCGCAGCTGTCCGAGCGCTCAATGCTCGCCGTAAACGGCTCTTTCGTATCGATATCGACACTTTGAAGCGGCTTGTACAACGTCGGAATCGGCTTCATCACCCCGCGCACAACGATTGGCATCCCGGTCGTCATCCCGCCTTCAAAGCCGCCGGCTCGGTTCGTCCGGCGCGAAAATCCTTGTTCCGGACTCCAAATGATTTCGTCATGCACTTCGCTTCCCGGGCGGCGCGCCGCCTCAAACCCGATGCCGAACTCGACGCCTTTAAAAGCGTTAATGCTGACGATGGCGGCAGCGATTTTCGCATCGAGCTTCCGGTCGTAATGAACATAACTGCCAACTCCGGCCGGGACGCCTTCGACGATCACTTCGACGATGCCGCCGATCGAATCGCCGTTTTTCTTCGCCAAATCGATCGCTTCCATCATTTTTTGCCCGGCTTCCGAGTCAAAGCAGCGCACCGGGGATGCTTCCGTCACTTCTTGCAATTCTTCAAGCGAGCGGTAATCGAGGTTTTCGGCGCGCACACCGCCGATTTCCAGCACGTGCCCGGCGACGCGGATGCCGACCTCTTCCAGGAGGCGTTTCGCCACCGCCCCGGCAGCTACACGCACAGTCGTTTCCCTTGCGGATGAGCGCTCGAGCACGTTGCGCATATCGCGATGCCCATACTTCAAGGCGCCGTTTAAATCAGCATGGCCCGGGCGCGGACGCGTTACTTTCCGCTTGACTTCGCTCTCATCATCAATCGGCTCAACAGCCATAATCGTTTGCCAATGTTGAAAATCGCGGTTCTCAACAACGAGCGCAATCGGCGAGCCGAGCGTTTTGCCATGGCGGACGCCGCCGACGATTTTCACCTCGTCTTTTTCAATTTGCATGCGCCGGCCGCGCCCATACCCTTTTTGCCGGCGCGCCAGCTCTTTATTAATGTGCTCGGCACGCAGCTCCAGCCCCGCCGGCACTCCTTCCAAAATCGCCGTCAGTTGCGGCCCGTGCGACTCCCCTGCTGTCAAATAACGCATATGTGTCTCTCCCTTCAGCTCTTTAACGCGTTTATGTAAAAATATATCATAAATTTGAAAAATGAAAATAGTTTCCGGAAAAAAAGAAGCCGGCACCGGCTATCTTTTTCGGTAAAAAAACGTTTCCTCCATTTCAAATCCGTATAAGCCGGGATTGAAAATTTGCTCGGTGCTGCCGACAAACAGCACACCGCCCGGCCGAAGCGCATCATGGAATTTCCGGTACAAAATCTGTTTCGCCTCTTCGGTGAAGTAAATGAGCACATTGCGGCAGACGATCAAATCAAACGGCCCTGGAAACGGGTCGGCGAGCAAATTATGTTTTTGAAACGTGACCGCCTGTTTCACCTTTTCGTCTATTTTATAATACTCGCCGTCTTTCGTAAAAAACTTTTTTTTCATTTCCTCCGGCAGCTCGGCGAGCGACCGTTCGCTGTACAGCCCGAGACGCGCGCGGGCGAGCGCGTTTTCGTCAATGTCGGTCGCCAGCACCGACACGCGGTGAAGCGGCATATGTTTTAGAAGCACCAGCGCGAGCGTATACGGCTCCTCGCCCGTAGAGCAGGCGGCGCTCCATACTTTTGGACGCGGATTTTCCGCCAACAGCCGCGGCAAAATGGTGCGCTCAAGCACGTCCCACCGCTTCGCGTTCCGGTAAAACTCAGACACGTTGATCGTCATCCGGTCTAAACACTCATTCCATAACGCCGGGTTTTTTTCCATTGCCGCAAACAGCTCGGCAAAGCTGTTCAGCCCTTTTTTCATGTACAAAGATGCCAGCCGCCGCTTCATTTGCGCCTCTTTGTACAGCGAAAGATCAATGCCGGTTTTTCGTTTCACTTTCGCGATAAATTGCGCGTAATCATCCATTGCCCCGATCCCTCTCCTTGTCTCACCTTCATAAAACGGCAAAGACCGACCACGTTGTGGCCGGTCTTTGCCTGAACATTAATATAGCCATTCGTTCATCAGTTTCGTATAAGCAACGAGCTCTTCTTCTTTGAAGAACAAGTTGATTTCGCGTTCCGCGCTTTGCGGCGAATCGGAACCGTGAATGACGTTTTTGCCGACCGTCAAGCCGAAATCGCCGCGAATCGTGCCCGGTGCGGCGTCTTGCGGATTCGTTTTCCCCATCATTTGCCGGGCGGCGGCGATCACGTTTTCACCTTCCCACACCATCGCAAACACCGGTCCGGACGTAATGAAATCAACAAGCTCGCCGAAAAACGGACGCTCTTTATGTTCGGCGTAGTGCTGTTCAGCCAGCTCGCGCGATACTTGCATCAGCTTCGCGCCGACAAGCTGGAACCCTTTTTTTTCAAAGCGGGAGACAATTTCGCCGATCAAATTGCGCTGAACCCCGTCTGGCTTTACCATTAAAAATGTCCGTTCTGTCATTGACTCTCCACCCCTACTGTCGTATGTACTAGGAAACGGGTTCCCCTCCATCATAGTATCATTGTTTCGCGCCATTGGCAACAATGTCCTTGAAAGCGTTAATAATCCCTTTTCCCGATGTAGAGGGCGAGGTCATGCAGCAAAGCGCGCGCCTGATTGGCGGGCAATTCGCCGAGCAGACGGAGCGCTTTTTCGAGATAGCGGTCGCTTAATGCGTATGACTGGCCGATGGCATCCGTTCGTTTAATGGCGGAAATGACGGCCGCCATCTCATCGGCGTTTGTTTCTGGACCGACCGCGGCGATCGCCGCTTTCATTCGTTCGTCACGAAGCGCGTACAGCACCGGGAGGGTGATGTTTCCCTGCTGCAAGTCGCTTCCCGCCGGCTTGCCAAGCTGCTCTTCCGTGCCCGTAAAATCGAGGATGTCATCCGTAATTTGAAACGACATGCCGACATAATGGCCAAACCAATACAGCCGTTTGGCCACCGATTCCGGAGCGCCGGCGGCGAGAGCGCCAAGCTGACAGCTGGCAGCGATCAACAGCGCCGTTTTCCGGCGGATGCGCCGCAAATATGTGCGGAGCGGCTGGTCAAACCGGTATTTGTCTTTGATTTGCTCAATTTCTCCGCGGCACACTTCGACAATCGTTTTCGCAAGCACTTGATGGGCGCGCGGGTCGTCAAGTTTCGCCATCCGTTCGAGCGAACGGGCAAACAAATAATCGCCCGTATACATGGCAAACCGGTTGCTCCATTTCGCTTTGATCGTTGGCCGGCCGCGGCGCAAGTCGGCATCGTCGATCACATCGTCGTGGACGAGCGATGCCATATGAATGAGTTCGAGCGCCACAGCAACATGCTTGATCCGCTCGAGATCATAATGGCCGAAACGGGCGGCGAGCAAGACAAAAACGGGACGGATCCGCTTTCCGCCCGCTTGCAACAAATGCAGCGCCGCTTCCCCAAGCGGCCCATATTCCGACCGGACCGTCCGCTCGAGCTCCTGTTCGACCGCCGCCAAATCATCGCCTAAAAACGAATACATCGCCTTTAACTTCATGATGTTCACCTTAACTCATCGTTTATAGCCTAAATGCATCGCCGCCACGCCGAACGTGTACGGTTTGACCTCGACATCGACAAAGCCAGCGGCGCGAAACATTTCCGCCAGCTCATCCCGCCCCGGGAACTCGCGCGCTGACTCTTGCAGCCATGAATACTCCTCATAGCTTTTCGCCAACAGCTTGCCGAACAGCGGCATCATAAACCGGAAATAAACATAGTAAAGCTGACGGAAACCAAACATCGTCGGCTGCGACGTTTCCAAACAGACGGTCATGCCGCCCGGCTTGGTGACGCGGTGCATTTCTTTCAGCACCGTCATATAATCGGGGACGTTGCGCAAACCGAAGCCAATGGTCACGTAATCGAACGAATTGTCCGGAAACGGAAGCTGCATGGCGTTGCCATGGATGAGCTTCACGTTGCACAAGCCGCGCGCTTTCACCTTTTGTTCGCCGACTTTTAACATGTTTTCGCTAAAATCAAGGCCGTACACTTCCCCTTCCGGCCCGACCGCCTCGGCTAAAGCGATCGCCCAATCGGCCGTCCCGCAGCAAACGTCAAGCGCTTTTTTTCCTTTTTGCACATTCATCCGTCGCATCACGTCTTCGCGCCATTTTAAATGGCGGCGGAAGCTGATGACAGAGTTCATCCGGTCATAATGAGCAGAAATTTTTTCAAATACACGATGGACTCGTTCTTCTTTCGACTGATGCATCATTCTACCCTTCTTCCACCGTCTTTTTGGCGATGGCTGAAAATCCGCCGGAGAGCTCGGTCACGCGGAGCATCAGCAGGCCGGCCGGCGGCAATTCCGCCGCGAACAGCGCTTCTTTGCAATGGTCGATATAGCGATCGCAAAGGCGAAGCAAATACCGCCGCTGTTCGTTCGTCAGCCCCTTCGCCCGCGGGAACGCGATATGCGCCATTTGCTCAAAGAGCATCGACGTCCCGGTGCGGGCGAATGCTTCCCGCTCGGAGAGCAGGCGCCGCAGCAGCAAGTAATGGTAGGCAAACTGCCCCCATTGCGGCACCGCCATGCGGTCGGCAAGCTTGGCAAGCAGCGCCGATTCGATCGTGCCCATCGCCGCAAACAGCGCATCGATCCGCTCCGCCTTTTTTTCATAAAGACGCACTTTTTGTTCGTTAATGTCGCGGATCGCTTCGGCGAACAAACGGATGAGCGCGATATCGCCCGAACGCGCCAGCACATCGTAATACAGTCCGCTGTATAAGTCGCCGGCGAGGACGACAAGCTGCCGCGTCCGCAAGTCATCGCCGCCATCCGTCACCTCATCATGGGTATCAAGGGCGATCTGCACGAGCATCATGGCGATGATGTACCGATCCGTCTCATTTGGCGCCGCCGGAGCGTCAGCAACCATCGACAGCGCCAACAGCAGCCGGTCCTCGTCAACAACCGGCGTCGGCACATGCTCGCGCAAATACGGATGGTCAATCAGCTGTTCGATTTGTTCCTTCAATGACGCCAATTTCACCATGATGTCATTCACACGAATCACCCTTGTCCCCGAAAAATATCCGCACCGCAATGACGGACTCATTATAACATAATTTTGTCGAAAACGCTCTAGTTTGCTAGAAATTTGCCGGGTTACTTTTTCCCTTCCGACTCGATGGAGCCATGGCGCGTTTGAATATACGCCTTGCCTCTCACCTTAATCGCCGATGTATGTTCCGTGAACTGGGCGATTAGCACTTCGCCTTTATCGAGCTTTTCGGAATGATGGAATCTTGTGTCCGCGCCGCGCGTCAGCCCGATGACGTTCACTCCGTCTTCGAGCGCCTTAATGACGACAAAATCGCTGTTCGTGTTCATCGTTTGCCCTCCTTACGCTTTAATTAACGAAAACACTTCGGACCGGGCGTTGGCGTCCGTTTCAAACACGCCGCGCACCGCTGTTGTGACCGTTTTCGCCCCCGGTTTTTTTACGCCACGCATCGTCATGCACATATGCTCCGCCTCAACAACGACCATAACCCCGTGCGGTTCGAGCGCCTCGACGATCGAATCAGCGACCGTCGCCGTGATGCGCTCTTGCAATTGCGGACGGCGCGCCACCGCTTCGACAGCTCGGGCGAGCTTGCTTAACCCGGTCACTTTCCCTTCCCGCGGAATATAGGCGACGTGGGCGACGCCGAAAAACGGCACTAAATGGTGTTCGCACATCGAATAAAACGGAATATCTTTGACAAGCACGAGCTCCTCGTGCTCCTCGCTAAATACCGTTTGAAAATGCTGCTTCGGGTCCTCCTTTAGCCCGGCGAACACCTCGGCGTACATTTTTGCCACCCGCTTTGGTGTATCGATGAGCCCTTCGCGGTTCGGATCTTCACCGATCGCTTCCAGGATGAGGCGGACCGCATATTCAATTTGCTCAACATTGATCTCTGGCATACAAACAACATCCTCCTGCGTCATAAAAGCTGCATGTAATCCGATTCTAGCATAGGGAGCGAAAAAAAACAAAAAAGAAGGGCGGTGGATTACCTGCCCTTCCCTCCTAAGCTCCTGCTTCGGCTATGTAGGCTTATTTCACAGCATCTTTTAATGCTTTGCCCGGTTTGAATGCAGGAACTTTGCTTGCCGGAATTTCCATTTCTTCGCCCGTTTGCGGGTTGCGTCCTTTCCGGGCAGCGCGCTCGCGCACTTCAAAGTTCCCAAAGCCGATTAATTGCACTTTATCGCCTTTTCGCAGCGCTTCTGTAATCGAGTCAAATACCGCGTCAACGGCTTTTGTTGCATCTTTCTTGGAAAGACCGCTTGTTTCGGCTACTGCGTTGATCAATTCCGTCTTGTTCATGCCATTCACCTCCTCCCAAGGGAGCTCATCTTGTTTACTACCATTTGTGCACACTTTTCTGCTTTTCTATACATAGATATTGACGGCTCTTGGCGGCGAAAAGGCTGGCGCACGAAGGGCAAGCGCTGCATCGGCGCAGCCGCTGATTGTACTTTCGTTCAGCAAGACTGACAGGAAATGCGCCCGCGCCGCCGAGCGGGGCGCTCCCTTGACAGTTCAAGCGCCGCCCGCCCCTTCAAGACGAAGGAAGGGGCGGCAAACTGCCTTCGCTTCGCCAAGATGCGGTGACATGCCTAATCTTAACCAATTTATCGCGATAATTCAACATCTTTTTCGCCAAAACGGCCAATTTTAGGCATATTTCACCAAAACAACGATTTCAGATAAAAGATTACCATAACGCCGTGCGCATAATCAAGTGCCAATCCTTATTTCTCAAGGGTTTCAGCGATTTTTTCTCTTTTGAAAGATCAACAGTCAAAAAAAAAGCCCCCGAATTGGGAGCTGAGCGCACGGCCTTTAGGGGCAAGCACCCCTGCAGGCGAAGAACAATTGTCCGTCGCGGCGATCCGCGAGCCTCCGCTTTTCTATAAAATAATGGCGATGAGGCCGCCGGAGCCTTCGTTGATGATGCGTTCGAGCGTTTCTTTCAGCTTGTAGCGGGCGTTTTCCGGCATGAGCGCGAGTTTGGCTTGGATGCCTTCGCGGACGATCGAGCTGAGCGAGCGGCCGAAAATATCGGAGTTCCAAATCGACAGCGGATCGTCTTCAAAATCTTGCATTAAATAGCGGACGAGTTCTTCGCTCTGTTTTTCCGTACCGATAATCGGCGCGAATTCCGATTCGACGTCGACTTTAATCATATGAATGGACGGAGCGACCGCTTTTAAACGAACGCCAAAGCGTGATCCTTGGCGGATGATTTCCGGTTCGTCGAGGCTCATGTCGGACAAAGCGGGCGCAGCGATGCCATAACCTGTTTGTTTCACCATTTTTAGCGCATCAGCGATTTGGTCGTACTCGGCTTTTGCATGGGCAAAGTCTTGCATGAGCTGAAGGAGATGGTCTTTGCCGCGAATTTCAACGCCGACGATTTCTTTTAAAATTTGGTCGTACAGCTCATCGGGCGCATACAAATCAATTTCAGCGATCCCTTGCCCCATTTCGATGCCGGCGAGCCGCGCTTTTTCGATGAAATCGTACTCGGCAAACTGCTGTACGACCCGATCCACATCACGCAGCCGCTTAATGTCTTTCACCGTGTCGCGCACCGCTTCTTGGTAGCTTTCACGCAGCCAATGGTCCTCGCGCAGCACCATCACCCAACTCGGCAAGTTGACGTTCACTTCGAGCACCGGGAATTCATATAATGCCTCACGGAGCACGTTATACACATCGGTCTCACGCATGCTTTCCACACTCATGGCGAGCACCGGGATGTCGTACTTTTCAGCAAGCTCGCGGCGGAGCGCTTCCGTTTCCGGATGATGCGGCCGAACGGTGTTGACGATCATAATAAACGGCTTGCCGACTTCTTTCAGCTCGCCAATGACCCGCTCCTCGGCTTCTACGTAGTCATGGCGCGGAATCTCTCCGATCGAGCCGTCCGTCGTAATGACGACTCCGATCGTCGAATGTTCTTGAATGACTTTCCTTGTCCCGATTTCCGCCGCCTCTTGAAACGGAATCGGCTCTTCGTACCAAGGGGTGTGAATCATCCGCGGGCCGTTTTCGTCTTCATACCCTTTCGCGCCAGGCACGGCATAGCCGACGCAATCAACGAGGCGAATATTGACTTCGAGACCGTCATCGACTTTTACCGTCACGGCTTGGTTTGGCACGAATTTCGGTTCCGTCGTCATGATCGTTTTGCCCGCGGCGCTTTGCGGCAGTTCGTCTTGAGCCCGCGCTTTGTCAGCTTCGTTTTTAATGTTCGGAATGACAACGAGCTCCATAAACCGTTTAATAAACGTCGACTTTCCGGTGCGGACAGCGCCGACAACCCCTAAATAAATGTCACCGCCAGTCCGCTCGGCGATATCTTTAAAAAGATCGACCTTTTCCAAATGACTCCCCTCCAGTCCTTCGGTCGTTATGAGAAGCAACGGAATCAACTAGTATGATACGACACTATATGCATATGATGTTGTCCCATTCGGTTATGACTAAAAAGCGATGAAAAAATCCCTTCTCTAGAATGTATTTTCCTAGAGAAGGGATGATGACTTATTTCGTGAAAAAAATCGGTTCATTCGTTTTGGCATCGATCGTATACGGAAGGGAGTACGCCGGCACAAAGAGCGAGTGATCCGTCAAAAGAGCACGGATATCATCCCCTGGCTTGTAGCGGTGCGGATATTTTTTCAAGGCGGCGTATAGATCGGAACGGTAGTCAATGTAAATTTCACCGCTGCCATCGATGACAAACGGCAAGTTGTTGCCGGAAAACGGGCTGACCGCATACGGCGGCTCTTTGTAGCCGAGTTTTTTGTAATCGAGTGTAAACACACCGGGCGCAACGACGTCTTTAAACGGCGGATAACGGTGCTCGTCCGTATACATTCTCAGCCGCAGCTTCAGGTCACGGACGCCCTCGGCTAAGCGCAAATCAAGGAGCTTGACCGTCGGGTTCGTTTCCGCATCAATAATCATATATTGAAAGACGCCCCCGCTTTCATAGGCGTTTCCTGGCGGTTCCTGCATGTAGCGCGGAACGAGTTTTTGAAAATCAATCGGGTACTTTAAGTAAACCGGCGTTTTCATATCGCGGGTCTTAATCGGCAACAGTCCGCCGGTCGCCTTCCGGTACTCGTCGACCGCCGATTGGACGGCCGCCACTTGATCTTTGTAAGGAATTTGGTTTTGTTTTAGCCGCTCTTGCGGATATAAACACCCGGAAAGCGGCACGAGAAACAAGCAGGCTAAAAGCAAGCGAGCGATCTGTTTCATAGGTTCCTCCATCCTTTGCCTATTGCGGCGTCGGTCCGCTGAACACGACGAAAACGATGATGATGCCGGCTAAAACTAACAGAATATAGGCGATGGACGCCAAAAGAAAGCGTAACCATTTGATCTTGATCTTATAACGGCTCAAATAAATGAAGCCGACCGAAATAAACATAAATACCATTGAGGCGATGGCGATCCACATTTTCGCTAAAGCCGTTGACATAGTCGTTCCTCCTTTTTCGACAACTACTATTATAGCACCGCCATAAAAAAAGCTGAAGTAAAGCGGGGCTTTCTTTACTTCAGCATCGCCTTATACCCTTCCGGAAGCTCAAGCCGATGATGGTTCGTCATATTGTATGCAAAACGAAGACAACTTGTACCGCCATCCGCCTATTTTCGGCGTTACTGTTCGGCAAAAATGTTCATTAAATCGTCCATTTCCTGCTTTTTTCCGCGCGCCATAAGCGAATCGACCGCTTCTTTCGGATCCTTTCCGGCAAACAGCACTTCATAGAGCACTTCGGTAATCGGCATTTTCACGCCAAGCTCTTTCGCCAGCTCATAGGCGGCTTTTGTCGTTCGCACCCCTTCCACAGCCATCCCCATGCTTTCTAGCACATCATCGAGCTTTTTTCCTTGGCCAAGCATATGGCCGGCCCGCCAGTTGCGGGAATGGACGCTTGTGCACGTGACGATCAAGTCGCCGACCCCGGCCAGCCCGGAAAACGTCAACGGATTAGCGCCGAGCGCACGGCCGAGACGGGCAATCTCAGCCAATCCCCGCGTAATCAGAGCTGCCTTTGCGTTATCTCCATAGCCGAGCCCATCGCTGATGCCAGCGGCCAACGCGATAATGTTTTTCAGCGCCCCGCCGACTTCGACACCGACTAAATCCGGGTTCGTATACACGCGGAAATAGTGATGGTTCATAAATAGATCTTGAATGCGCCGTGCTGCTTCCATGTTCGGCGATGACACCGCCACTGTCGTCGGATGGCGGAGCACCACTTCTTCCGCATGGCTCGGCCCGGAAAGAACGACGACATCTTCTAGCCACTCACCCATTTCTTCAGCGACAATTTCCGACACGCGCTTATGCGTCCCCGGTTCGATTCCTTTGCTGACGGCAACGATCGTGATCGGCGCAGCCAAACATGTGCGCGCCCTTTTCAGCACGTCCCGGATCGCCTTCGTCGGCACAGCCAGCACGGCAATGGAAATGCCATCAAGCGCGGCGCAAAGGTCGTCGCAACCGATAATCCCCTCCGGCAGGCGGACGCCCGGCAAATATTTTTCGTTCGTCCGCCGCCCGTTGATCTCTCTTACTTGTTCAGCCCGGTGGCTCCAAAGCCGGACACGATGTCCATTGTCAGCTAAAACGAGCGCCAATGCCGTTCCCCAGCTTCCTGCCCCCAGTACGGTGACATTCTCCATCGTTCCCACTTCCTTTGTCCGATTGTCGCTTTCCTGAAAAACGCCCGGCGCGCCCCCGCTCGAGGCCAATCCCCTTCGCTTTCGGACCGCCAATCTCGGCAAGCAAAGAACATTTTGCCCGTTGCGGCGCCTCCGCTTCTCTTATTTCCGCGGGCGGGCGATGATTTTGATCGGCGTACCCTCGAAGCCGAACGCGTCGCGAATGCGGTTTTCCAAAAACCGTTCGTACGAAAAATGCATGAGCTCCGGATCGTTGACAAAAGCGACGAACGTCGGTGGTTTGACGGCTACTTGCGTCATGTAATAAATTTTCAGGCGCCGCCCGTTATGCGTCGGCGTCGGGTTCATCGCCACCGCGTCCATAATGACTTCATTGAGCACATTCGTCTGAACGCGCATCGCGTGGTTGTCGCTGACGAGTTGCACAAGCGGCAACAGCTTATGAAGCCGCTGCTTCGTCTTCGCTGACACAAATAAAATCGGCGCATAGTCTAAAAACGGGAAATGATCGCGAATCTTCCGTTCAAATTCCACCATCGTTTTATCGTCTTTTTCGATGGCATCCCATTTATTGACGATGAGAATGACGCCGCGCCCCGCCTCATGCGCATACCCGGCGATTTTTTTATCCTGTTCGATAATCCCTTCCTCCGCGTTTAAAACGACAAGCACGACATCGGAGCGCTCAATGGCTCTTAGCGCGCGCAACACGCTGTATTTTTCCGTGCTTTCGTAAATTTTTCCCCGTTTGCGCATTCCTGCCGTATCAATAATAACATATTTCTGGCCTTCGCGGACAAACGAAGTGTCTACAGCGTCTCTCGTCGTGCCGGCGATATCGCTGACAATCACCCGTTCTTCCCCTAAAATGGCGTTGACAAGCGACGATTTGCCGACGTTCGGCCGGCCGATGAGGCAAAATTTAATGACATCTTCCTCGTATTCTTGCCCGCCGTCTTTCGGAAAATGGCGGACGACAGCGTCAAGCAAATCGCCAAGTCCTGTCCCGTGCGCTCCGGAAATCGGGTACGGATCGCCGAAACCAAGCGTGTAAAAATCGTAAATCAGCTCGCGCATCTCCGGATTGTCGATTTTGTTGACGGCGAGCACGACTGGCTTATTCGACCGGCGCAGCAGTTTCGCCACTTCTTCATCAGCGGACGTCACGCCGTCGCGGCCGTTCGTCATAAAGATGATGACATCCGCCTCATCGATGGCGATTTCCGCCTGCTGGCGAATTTGCACAAGCAGCGGCTCATCGCCGATGTCAATGCCCCCGGTGTCAATCAAGTAAAATGAATGGTTCAGCCATTCGGCGCTGCTGTAAATGCGGTCGCGCGTCACCCCGGGCACATCTTCGACGATGGAAATGCGCTCCCCGACGATGCGGTTGAAAATGGTTGATTTCCCCACATTCGGACGACCGACAATGGCCACGACTGGATTTGCCATGCTACCACCCTTTATCCTCATTTTTGCCTCGCTTTGCTCTTGAAAAAAACGCCCTTCTCCTAGGGCATCGGTTCATCACCGCAAAGTGCACTTGACGGTCTATTTCTTTTACGGTTAAAGCTACGGGGGCAAACTCCCTCGTTCTTTTGCGCGTTTTGTCCATTGAAGGGGCATGAACGTGCCTCGTTTTACACATCAAGGATAACTTTTGGCGATGAACCAGGACATGCTACAACTGCTTTATTTTATCAAAAAGCGAAACGTCCAACAACCGCTTTAATGCTTGACGATCACAAGCAGCCCGTCGCTCAGTTCATGGGCGATGCCGTCTAAAATGGCCTCTAAATTGGCAGCGATCCGCTCCATTTCCTCCCTTGTGCGGCAAATAAAAATCGGGGCGCCGCCGGCAACGTTTTCGCCGTTGGTCGTAATGATGGCCAAAATCATTTTTTCATGCGTCATCACCGCCGCCCCCTCTCCGTTTCCACCGCCGTTTCGCCGGCATGCGAATGGCGCTCTCAAGCACCGGGACGTTTTCAATGACCGCCTTCGCCTTCTCGACATCCTCAACTTGCGGCAAAATAAAAATGCCGACGCGTCCATCGTTTAAATCGCGCTTGGCAAGCGGCACGAGCGCCGGCGTTCCCGAGTCCCGATAAATGCCGAGCGCTGTCGATACATCGTGCAAAATCGCTTGCCGCTGCCCGAGGTTGGCGATCGTTGTTCGGGCGTTGAAGTTTTTCGGCGTCAAAATAAAGCCCATCCCGTAGCGCAAAATTTCTTCCCTCCGCGCCGGCAAGCCGATGTTCATAATGTAGATGTTGTCGACATACAGCCCTGCCCCCTCAAAATGGGGTTTGACATATTTCACATCGGCGATATCTTTCAGCCGGCTTCCGCTCATAAACCGCCGCGCCACCATCATGCCGATGGCGCTGGCCACGAGCGCAGCCCAAACGTTCCAGACTAAATAAAAGAGCGTGGATAAAAAGGAAACGAAAATGACTAAATAGTTCCGCCCTTCAAAGACAATCGCAATGCCTTCAATATACGTTTTTCCGCGCGGCACTAGTTCATACTGATCCAGCTCATTCAGCGTGTTGCGCTCCATGTTGCGCACATCGCGAAACTGCGAAGCCGCCAACGCCAAAAACGTAATGGCCGCAAATTCTTTTTCCATAATCGCCGGCACGGCGACCGTGCCTAAGCCGGCGGCGATGACCCCCAACGCGATATGGATCGTCCGGCCGTGCAAGTATGTCGGGTATTGCCGGTAATCAGTGCGCAACAAATAAAGGCGTGTCAACACCCCGGCGGCGACGCCGTATAAAATTGGAAACGTATATTCGTTCACGGCTGCCTCGTCCCTCCTACAGGCCGTTTTTCCTCAAGTTGAAGCGCGAAGAAGCGAATCGTTTCCCAAGCGAGCAAACATGACGCACCGATTGCCGTCGCGTCTAAAAACGAAAACGAACCGAGCACATAGTCGGGCGCCATCCGGTGAATGGCCGCGGCGTACACCGCTTCCCCTTGACAGCTGCCGAGCGCCAAACAAAGAAGGCGGGCGGCAAGGCGGCGGTGGAACAGACAACTGACGAGAGCGAGCCACCAGGCGAGCATCCACCGGCCATCGAGCCAAATCCAAACCGGATCGAACAAGGCGAGCAAACGGAAGGCGGCGTAAGCAAACGCCAAGCCGGACGCCGATAACGCCATCAGCAGCGGGCGGCATGGCTTCTGCTCGACCGCCGTATAACAAGAAAAGAAAAAAAGCACAAAAAAGGACAACGCCATATGAATGCGGCCAACTTCCGCTGTCAGCGAGGCCGAACTGATCATGACAAGCGCGAACACCGCCAGCTTCGTTCGGGCGGCGGTCTTTTTCATAAAAAACGTTGCCACAAGCCATAACGACCAAAAAAAGAAATAAAAATACATCCCTTCCATCTTTTCCACTCCTTATTATGTTCATTATGCCATGTTTTATCCTCTTCTAATCGGGAACGCCTTCCAGGCTGGTGAAAAACAACAGATTCGCTTGACTGGTGAGAAATCACAACGAACGAAAGGATGACGTTGCAAGGTTTTTCCGTTTGAGAAACACTGTTGGAGAGCAGTATTTCTCCTTAAATCACGATCCTCCCTTATTTCAGGACGAAAGCAGGCGATGAATCGGCGTTTTCCATTGTCGAAACATGCATAGAAAAAACCGCGCCCAGCCATAGTAACAAATGATACTCACATAGAAAGGAGCGGGGTTTGGTGGGAAAAGACCGGCAGGAGAAAAAGCTGAAACAGTCGCGGCAAGTTCAGTCAGACCGTGACCAGTCGTTCTCCTATAAAGGGGCAAGCCGGCTCGATACGCCGGAAGAAGCGCGCGAACGGAACGGATTTTAACGTAATTTCCGACAGAAGTCTCCCTCCTCAAGGAATGTGCAGGGCAAAGCCCAATGAGTAGATGGGAGATGAATGTCGGTTGGCGATCGCCAACTGATGTGGTCATCTATGGTTAGAACGGACGCCTTCGGAGCGAAGGAAAGCGTAAAGGGTTCTTGTGTGTGGCTTACCGTTCGGCGAACACGCACAAGTCGCTTGAAGCCTCCACCTCCAAGCGAAGCGTAGGTGGCGGGTAGTTCACCAACAAAGGTGTCCCAAAACGGCAGGGACACCTTCGTTATTTCCCATTTTGTCTTGAAAAAACCGCCCGTTTTTGCCATTTCGCAATCAATAGAAGAAGCAATGGGACAAAATGATAATGGCCGCTTCAAACTAGATTAGCCTCTCTTACTTTCATTTTGTTTGGAGACAGGGCGGCTCGGCCATGTTGCTAGAAAGTCATTGATCTTTGCTAGTGTTGGACGGGCAAAACAAAAAACCCCATTTTGATGGCAAGTGCCACCAAAATGGGGTTGACTGACGATGGATTATTTTAATTTTTTCAGCTGCTCGCCGATGACTTCGCCGAGCTGGAAGCCGCGCGTTTCCGCCGTTTTCGTATATTGGCTGTAATCTTCCGCCGGAGCGGCCGTTTCCTCCTCGAGCAGTGCGCGGATGCTTAAGGAAATGCGATGCTCGGATTCGTTCACATCGAGCACTTTCGCTTTCACTTCATCGCCTTCTTTCAGCACTTCATGCGGTGAGCCGATGCGGCGGTTGGCGATTTGCGACACATGAACCAACCCTTCGACACCCGGGAAGATTTCCACAAACGCGCCGAATGAAGCGAGCCGCTTCACCGTACCCTTGACGACATCGCCCGGTCTTACCTTCTCGCTGATGCCTTCCCACGGACCCGGCAACGCTTCTTTAATTGACAGCGACAGGCGGCCTTGTTCCGGGTCGACAGCCAACACTTTCACTTTTACCGCATCGCCTTCTTTCACCGCCTCGGACGGATGGGCGACACGCGTATGAGAAAGCTGGGAAATATGTACGAGTCCGTCAAACCCGCCGACATCGACAAAGACGCCGAAATCGGCAATGCGGCGGACGACGCCATCCAGCACTTGCCCCGGCTCAAGACGGGAAAGCAGTTCTTTTTGCTGGCGCTCTTGCTCTTCCTCAACGACCGCCCGGTGCGATAAGATGACGCGGTTTTTCTCGCGGTCGAGTTCAACGACTTTGACAGCGAGCGTTTTTCCTTTGTAGTCGGAAAAATCCTCGACATAATGCGGTTCGACAAGCGAGGCCGGGATAAAGCCACGCACGCCGACATCGGCGACAAGCCCGCCTTTGACGATGTCTTTAATGACCGTTTCAAACGTTTCGCCGCTTGCGAACTTGCGCTCAAGCTCCTCCCATGCCTGCTCGGCGTCGACGGCTTTTTTTGATAAAATGAGCAGCCCTTCTTCCCCGTCTTTGCCTTCTTCCACTTTTTTCACTTTGGCCGTCACTTCATCGCCGACGGCGACCGCATCGCTCGGCTTCTCGATATGCAAGTTGGACAGCTCGCTGATCGGAATGATGCCGCTTTGCTTGCTGTTTTCCACCTCAACAAGCACTTGCTTGTCTTCGAGCTTCACCACTTTGCCGCGGACGATGTCGCCCACCTCATACACATTCACTTGCACATTCATCTCTTCTGTCATCGTAAAAACCCCTCCTTCATCGACTGACGATCCTGCAAAAGCGCGCCTCGCGCCGAGGCCGCGGCCGGCTGTCGGCAAAAATAAGGACGCTTTTCTAATTAGTATACCATATTTTCTCAATCAACATGTACTATAATGCTTACTGATGCTGCTCAAGCAGGCGGCGAATATGCTCCATAATGCAATCGGCCGCTTCTTCCGGGCTGGCCTTCCGCTCACGCAGCGGCGCCATATCAATCGGCGCCCCGTAGACGACGTTGAGCGGCACAAACGGCCGATATGGGCCGATAATGGCGCACGGGACGACAGCCGCATCAGTGCGCAAGGCGAAAAAACCGACGCCGGGCAGCGCCCGTTTCAGCCGGCCGTCCTTGCTGCGCGTCCCTTCGGGAAAAATGCCGAGCACTTCGCCTTGTTTCAGCACCTCAAGCCCTGTGCGCAGCGCTTGGCGGTCGTTCATGCCGCGCTTCACTGGAAACGCGCGCAAGTTTTTGACGAGCGTTTTCACCACCGGGGTGCGAAACAATTCTTCTTTCGCCATAAACCGGACCGGCCGCGGCGCCGTAATGCCGACGACCGGCGGATCTAAGTTGCTGATATGGTTGGCGCAAAGAAGCACCGCGCCTTCTTTTGGAAATTGCTCAAGCCCTGTGACTTGAATGCGGTACAAAGGAGTCAATATGCTTTTTACCGCTCCTTTAGCCACCGAATAAAAATCCACCCTCATCCAATCCTTTCGTTGACAATTTCCATAATGCGCGCCGCCACTTCCTCGACCGTCAGCGACGTCGTGTCAATTTCCACCGCGTCCGGCGCCTTGCGAAGCGGCGCCGTTTCCCGCTCTGAATCGATCCGGTCGCGGCGGGCGATCTCTTCTTTCAGCTTTTCGAGGTCAGATGGAAAGCCGCGGGCGATATTTTCTTCGTGCCGACGCCGCGCCCGCTCCTCGACCGAGGCTTTTAAGAAAATTTTCACCTCGGCATTCGGAAGCACGTTCGTCCCGATATCGCGCCCGTCCATTACAACGCCTCCCCCTTCGGCCAGGGCGCGCTGGCGGGCGACCATCTCCGCGCGCACAAGCGGGTGTTTCGCGACGAACGATACCGCATTTGTCACCGCCTCTCCGCGAATGATATCGGTGACGTCCTCGCCGTTGACAAACACCAATTGCCCGTGCGGCGACGGCTTCAGTTCAATCGATGTATCACGGAGCAATGACAACAGCGCCTGTTCATCATGGATGTCGACGCCGCATTGAAGCGCCCGGTGCGTTAACGCGCGGTACATCGCACCGGTATCGATGTATACATACGAAAGGCGGTTGGCAATGAGTTTGGCGACCGTGCTTTTCCCTGCTGCCGCAGGTCCATCGATCGCGATGTTAATTCGTCGTTCCATAACTCCTCCTGCTTCATCGAATCATGTAATGGCTGCACAAAGAAAAATGCAGGAAAACCCTGCATGTTCTCATGTTCATTGTACCATATTTGCCGTCAACGGTCGACGGCCGTCTCAATCGTTTCTGTTTTTTCCGGCTTGGCTACCCCTTCATACTCGTACACTTTGCCGATATAAAACGCCACCGGCGTATACAACACGAGCCATTGAGCGATCAGCAAACAAATCGCTTGGATCACAACGAGCTTCCATAACAGCTGCTCGATCCGCTTCATGGCACAAACATCCTGCCTTCCGTTTTTTCTAGCAGTATTCCACACGCCCCGCTCATTTATTCTCTTCGTTTTCCCTTTTCTTTTCGTCAAGCTGCCGCTCGAAACTGTAGCGGATGAGCCGGGCGCGGTCTTGGGGAAGGAGGTCGGTGAATTCAACCGACATTTTCGCAATGCCGCGCTCATCAGTAGTCATGCGGACGATCGTCGCTTTCGTTTTCATATAGTAATATTCACCGGAGCGCATGGTTAGCACAAGCCAAAGCTCAACCGCCATGCCGGGGTGAAGAAGCGAAGCGCATGCCGGCGGGATGAGAAGCGCAGCTCCGCCGGCGCTCATATCGACCGTCATCGTCACAAACGGAGCGAATCCACCGTCAAGCGGATGGACAGCCGCATCGACGTTTGCCTTCACCCGCACATATCGGCGGCGCTGGATGCGTATGACATCTTCGTCGCCCGGATAAGCCAAGACGACCATCGGCAACGGGTCGCGCACTTTCCCTTTCACTTCCGTATCAAACATGTATAATCCCCCGTCCTGGCCGACAAAGCTCGCCTTAAATTGCATGCCGTTTAACAAATACACGGTTTTTCCGCTCTGTTCGTCGACAGGATAACTAATATGGATCGCCCCGTCAACGATGGCGAGCGTTTTGCTTCGGTATTGCCGCGTCGAACCGTCGAGCGGCTCGAGGCGAACCCGATCCCCGATCTTCATCATCATCTTGCTTTTCCCCTTTTCGGCCAGCTGGCGAATCATCTATGCTTGCCGCTGGCCCGTATCGTTTCACACGGCTATTATACCATACAACCCACGCTCCAGACCGGTGGGAATGAAAAAGGAGGAAAAGCCCTATCCTTGGCTTTCCCTCCTTTCCTCTCACCCGTAGTTCGGCTCGACACTTTCGAGCCTTTCCACTTTTTCCTCGAGGCCGGTCGACGCGTTAATAAACAGCTGGTACGTCTCGTCGCCAAGCGTTCCTAAAAACTCGTAACAAAGCACCGGTTTTTGCAAGTCGTTCATAATGATGGCCTGACGCTGCTCCATTACTTTCAACTGCGGATTGACCTTTTTCTTCGCTGCTTCGACGGTGAGTTTCGGTTTTGGCAGCGGGCGCGGGACTGACGATGACAAATAATCGCGCGCCGTAAAACCGACGACACGGCCGTTATCGAGCGCCACTTTCATTTGGATGGCTTCTGGGTAAATGCGAACGCCGTTTTCACTTTTGACAAACGTAAGCACGGCGACATTATCGTATTGCGTGCTGTCGTACAGCTCAAACCCGGTAAATTGATGCCGTTTTAAAAATGCCATCCCGCGGCTGGCCGCTTCATGCAAGCTGATCTTCGGCTTGCCGACAGGCCGGCTGTTGAGCGCCCAAATCGGGTAGCCGCCCTTTTTCGTAATGTCCATATAAATGTCGCCCTTTGTTTTCGGATCGTGAATCGTCAAACTGTAAAAGCGGTCGTCCGCTCCTTTGCCGCTTTCCGTCACCTTGATCTCCTCCGTCCCCTTTAGACCGAGGAAATCGCGGGCAATTCGTTTCGCTTCCGCCTTGGTAATCGATTGGCCTTGCGCGCGGACAAACCCTTTTTCTTCATTGGCAAGGCCGATGAACGACGGGCCGAACTCCGACGAACTCGAGAACGTATCGATATTTTTTTCGACCGCTTTAAAGCCGTCAATAATAATGTTGTCGCCTTTTTGGTCGTTCGTTGCCAGCGCCAGCTCAACATCCATCCAGCGCAAGTTGTTTTCAAGCACTAAATGTTGCACATTGCGCAGCTCTTGGCGAATCGCTCCGGCATTTTTGTACAGCGCCTGCAGCGTCTTGTACTCTTCCTTTGTCAACGGTTCCTCTTCTAAATCGCGCACCGCCGTTCGATAGCTGAACTCGCCGATTTGCGATAAAAACTCTTGCGTCTTGTTAAACGGCAAGAGCGACAGCGGCAGCTGTCCGACGTCCGAGTGGGCTTCGGACGCAATTTTCCACACTTCAGCCAGCGCCGGCGACAATGACGCATGCGAGTTCATCGCCAGCGTGGCGCCGAGCTTGTCATGAAGCAAGTCGATTTGGTAGGCCAAATCGTGGAACGCGCGCTGGTAGTTGTTTTCCGCTTGGATTAAAATCGCGTTTTTTTCCAAGTGCTCGCGGTAGCCCCAATAGCCGGTGCCGATGACAGCGAGCGCGAGCGCCGCGAGCAATATGTTTCGCACCATTCCGTCTCCCTCCTTTTATTTGCAGAAAATATGCTGCCCGATCCGCTTAATTTGCGGCCGGCTCCAAATCCAAGCGCTCGTCGCCGTCGCCGGGTTGAAATAGTAAATGGCCCCGCCGCTCGGATCCCAGCCGTTGATGGCATCAAGCACCGCCTTTCGCGCTGTTTCGTTTGGCGTCAGCCAAATTTGTCCGTCAGCGACCGCGGTGAACGCACCCGGTTGAAAAATAACTCCAGCGACCGTATCCGGGAACGACGGATGTTCGAGCCGGTTTAAAATGACGGCGGCCACGGCCACCTGTCCGATGTACGGTTCGCCGCGCGCTTCACCATACACTGCGTTCGCCATCAGCTGAATATCGTTTTGCGAAAACCCTTTTGGCACGTTCGACGCCGTCGTTTTCGCCGTTCCCCCTCCTCCTCCGCCGCGCTTTTTCACTTGCTGGCTGAGCGGAATGCCGCCGTAATGGGTGAAATCATTCCCTTGGCGGATTTGTCTTTTGACAAACTCCTCGTAGTATTTCGAGGCGTTCACTAACTTTTGCTTCGTTTCTGCCCCGGCCAGCCCATCGACTGGCAGGCCGTATTCGTATTGGAAATTGCGCAGCGCCCAATACGTGCGCCAACCGAATACGCCGTCAATTTTGCCGTTGTAAAAACCGAGATATTGCAGCCGCGCCTGCAGTTCAATGACATCATCCCCAACCGCCCCCCGCTGGATCACTTGCGGGGAAAAGGCGGCAGCATGGCTTGCTGGATGCAGGCATATCCACGCGCCGATTAAGGTGAACATGATGAGTTTCCTTACCATATGCAAACCTCCCGTCGACCATCGCCGTTTTTATCCTTATTTTCCTCCTGTTTTCCCTCTTTATGCAGAAAAAAGAAAAAAGGGCCGTCCGGAAAGCCGCGTGTTCGGCTTTCGGATGCCCCTTTTCGCGTTTCAACGCCTTGCAGCAGCCACAATCGCACCTTTTTAAGGAAGTTCTACTTTTCGAACGACCGCTTTCGCTGACGGCGTCACTTGACAGCGGGCGTACCCTTTTGCTTGCTTCACTTTGCGCAGCGCCACCCACCATAAAGCGAGCATAAACGGCCCCATGTAATAGCCCCATTGCTTGTTGGCCAGCAAAATCCAGTCATAGATGCCGTGGAGAAAAAACGGCAGCAAAAACGACGCCCATAAATAATAGCGGCGCTTTCGGCCGGCAAATTTCGCCTTGCCGAAATAAAACCCCATAATGACGGCAAACAGCGCATGGCTTGACACCGGCAACAGCGCCCGGGCGACGGCTGTCTCCACCCCGTTGGCCAGCAAGTATAAAATGTTTTCGAGCGTCGCAAAGCCCAGCGAGACGCTGGCGCTGTACACAATGCCGTCGTACGGCTCATCAAATTCATCGTGGTCGTACACAAAAAAATAGATGATAAACCATTTGACAAACTCTTCAAGCAGCGCCGCAGATAGGAACGCTTCAGCCGCCGGCGATGAAATGATGTTTTCCTCCGCTAACACGTATTGAATGAACATGATCGGAAAAACGAGGAGGACGCCGAAAAAAAACATGCGCAACACAAAGGACAGCGGTTCAGCCTCATACTCGTCCTTTAAGTAAAAATAGCTGAGCAGCGCCACCCCGGGGGCGACGCCGGCAGAAATGAGCGAAAACATACCGATCCCCGTTTCTCTGTCGTTTTACCTCTATCGTACCACGAAACTAGGAAGCGAAAAAGAGAAATTGCCGGACAGCTCCTCGCCTAATAGGCAAACAAGCCGTCGAGGGCCGCGCCGGAAGCAAGGGCGACGGCGAGTTTGATGCGCGCTTTTTTCGCATCGTAGTCGCTGCCGAGAATCACGCCTTTTTTATGCAAATCATAGGCGCTCCCTAAATAATCGTACGTCGTGTACACCGCTCCTTCCTCGGCGCTCGTCGTCACGACGACTTTTATGCCGGCTTCGATGGCCTTGACGATTTCACTGACCATGTTCGGCGCCACTTGTCCGCGGCCGACTCCTTCGAGCACAATGCCGGCAACGCCGCTTTCACGGGCCGCTTTAATAAACTTTCCGTCCGCTTCCAAATAACATTTCACAATGTCGACGGGCGGAAGCGGGCGCACGAGTTCGTAATATTCACGCCGGATCGGCTTTTGGTACACATGCACTTCATCGTTGTCAATAATGCCTAAATAGCCGAAGCCAAACGCATTAAACCCTTGAATGTTCGAGGCGTGCTCTTTTTTCACGTATTTCGCGGCAAAAATGCGCTCGTTGAACACGACGACCGTCCCCGCTCCGCGCAACGGCTCCGCGCACGCAGCGTAAATGGCATGGCGGATGTTGATATACACATCGCTTCCTAAATCGGCCGGCGCCCGCTGCGAGCCGGTGACGACGATTGCGCGCGGGTCATTCACCGTCAAATCAAGAAAGTACGCCGTCTCCTCAAGCGCATCGGTCCCATGGGTGACGACGATGCCATCAACAGACGGGTCGGCAAAATGCGCCTCAATCCGCTTTTTTAACTCCATCCAATGCGCGAACGTCAAATGCATGCTCGGCAGCTGGAACACGCTCTCAACTTTGACTTCGATCTCTTCCGGCAAATGGCACATCGCAGCGAGCTCTTCGCCGCTTAACGCCCCGGCGTTCAAGCGGCCGGACCGTTCATTCCGTTTGCTGGCGATCGTGCCGCCGGTCGTCAGCAGCACTACCTTCCGTTTCGTCACATCCGTCACCTTCGCTTTTCGATTTCAAACATGATGCCCATCTGATTTTGCCGCGCCTAGACGGGGGTTACAACGGCTTCCGGGCCGATGCTTCCCGCTCGCGTTCGGCGATGCAGGCAGCGATATGATCTCCGTGAAAACGGCCGTTTTCGATAAAAATTTCATTGGCATCATTGCCAGCGGCGATCACCCCGGCGATAAACACCCCTGGCACATTCGTCTCCATCGTGTCCGGGTCATAATGCGGCCGGCCGCTTTCCGGATCAACGTGAACGCCGATGCTCGTTAAAAAGCGATGGTCAGGATGATAGCCGGTCATCGCGAACACAAAATCGTTTTTGATCGTTTTCGTTTCCCCGTTTACTTCGTAAACGACGGCATCTTCCGTAATTTCTTTCACATGGGCGTGAAATTCCATGCGGATGACGCCTTTGCGCACCAATGCATCAAACTCCGGCAAAATCCATGGTTTGATGCTTTTTGAATACCCGCCGCCGCGGTATAGCACCGTGACGCGCGCCCCGGCTTTGACAAGCTCCATCGCCGCGTCGACGCTCGAATTTTTCCCGCCGATGACAACGCAGTCGGTGTTGAAGTACGGGTGCGCTTCTTTAAAATAATGCATCACTTTCGGCAGCTCTTCCCCCGGCACGTTCATATCGTTGGGATGGTCGTAATACCCGGTGGCAACCACGACGTATTGGGCACGATACGTGTCTTTTGACGTTTCAACCAAAAACGCCCCGTCTTGTTGCCGCTTGATCGTTTTCACTTCTTCAAACGTATTGACGCGCACTTGTTTACGGACGACGACTTCGCGGTAATAGGCGAGCGCCTGGCTCCTCGTCGGCTTCCGATTTTCTGTAATAAACGGCACACCGCCGATTTCGAGCCGATCGCTCGTGCTGAAAAACGTTTGATGCGTCGGGAAGCGATAAATCGCATGGACGATGTTTCCTTTTTCGATCACAAGCGGCGAAAACCCGGCATCCTGTAAAGCGATCGCCGCCGCCAGTCCACATGGTCCGCCGCCGACGATGATGATGGTTTCTTCCCTCATGTTTTTGTCACCTCGCACGAAGCAAAAAATCCCCTATCTTATGATAGGGGATTTCGCGAAAGCTTGCAAACGTCAGCGCTCGCCGCGTTCACACCCAGCCGCGGAATCGGCACGCTTCCGCCATTTTACGGACGCCGACCATGTAGGCGGCAAGGCGCATGTCAACGCGGCGCGTTTGCGCCATGTCATAGACATTGTTAAACGCCTTGACCATCACTTTCTCAAGCCGCTGTTCAACTTCTTCTTCCGTCCAATAATAGCCTTGGTTGTTTTGCACCCATTCGAAATACGACACCGTCACGCCGCCGGCGCTGGCGAGCACATCCGGGACAAGCAAAATGCCGCGTTGTGTCAAAATTTCTGTCGCCTCGAGCGTCGTCGGGCCGTTCGCCGCCTCGACAACGATGCCCGCCTTAATGCGCGGGGCGTTTTCGGCCGTAATCTGGTTTTCGATGGCCGCCGGCACTAAAATGTCGCAATCGAGCTCAAGCAGCTCTTTATTCGAAATCGTGTTTTTAAACAGCTTCGTCACCGTACCGAAGCTGTCGCGCCGCTCGAGCAAATAATCGATATCGAGCCCGTTCGGGTCGTACAGCGCGCCGTATACGTCGGAAATGCCGACGACTTTCGCCCCGGCGTCATGCATAAACTTCGCCAAATAGCTGCCGGCGTTGCCGAATCCTTGAACGACGACGCGCGCTCCTTCAAGCGACAAACCGCGTTTTTTCGCCGCCTCGCGGATGCAAATCGTCACCCCTTTGGCCGTCGCTGTTTCCCGGCCGTGCGAACCGCCGAGCACAAGCGGCTTTCCGGTAATAAAGCCCGGCGAATCGAATTCGCGGATGCGGCTGTACTCATCCATCATCCATGCCATAATTTGCGAGTTCGTAAACACGTCAGGCGCCGGGATGTCTTTGGACGGTCCGACGATTTGGCTGATGGCGCGTACATACCCGCGGCTTAACCGCTCAAGCTCGCGGAACGACATCGTGCGCGGGTCGCAGACGATGCCGCCTTTGCCGCCGCCATACGGCAAATCGACGATGCCGCATTTTAAGCTCATCCAGATCGACAGCGCTTTCACCTCACGCTCGGTGACATCAGGATGAAAGCGCACGCCGCCCTTCGTCGGGCCGACTGCATCGTTATGCTGCGCCCGATAGCCGGTAAAAATTTTCACCGATCCGTCGTCCATGCGCACCGGAATGCGGACGGTCAGCACGCGGATCGGCTCTTTCAAGAGCTCGTACACTTCTTCCGGGTAGCCGAGCTTTTCCAATGCTCTATGTATAACAATTTGCGTCGACGCCAGCACGTCGTATTGTTGTTCCTTGTCTTCCGTATGCTTATCGGCTGCCATACGTAAACCTCCTATAAGCTCGCTATAATAGTTTGTCGCCTTCCATGTCATAGTATACACCTTCTCTTGGCGTCTGCAAAGGAAAAATGGTGAAACGGGCCGAACGCTCCAGGCGGCGTTTCACCCGAAAAAATAGACTCCTTGTCCATATAAAGGAGTCTAGTTATGCTTAGTCGGCCCGGAAATAATGAACGAGTTGCTCAATGGCGCGGCGTTCCATTAATCGTTTTCCATATTCTTGCACACGGTGTATCGTTATCGTAGCCGGGTTGCCGAACTCGGCCAGCAAGGCGACGAAGTTGTCGAGCGGAATCGGTGGTTCTTCGGCAACATGCAAGTAAAAGCGGCCTTGGTACGAATAGAGTGTGCCATCAAGGCATCCGACCGCACACAAACGATGGGCGAGCTGAATGACATCTTCGAACGTTTGGAATTCGTAAAATATGTCATCACTCTCATCGAGCGTTACTTGCATTTCAATGTAATCATCGGCAAATTCTTCTTCGATGTCGTCGTAGTCGCCTTCGTTCGTGACGATAACGACCATGCCCTGTGCCGGTAAAGAGTACACTTCGACCGCGATCGATCCGTTCACTTCGAAGCCGAGCTCTTCGCTTGCTTCCTCAATCATATCGCGGAACAACTGATGGACTTTAAACGTGTCTTTCCATAAATCGTCTTTTGTCAATCCGCGATCAAGCAAATCATCGAATGTCAGGAAGATTTTAATTTTGTTGTGGGTCAAGCGCTCAAGACGCATCGGCACCCCTCCTTACCTACAGAGCCATCTCTTACCGTTATTGTATGTTGCAACTCGCAATTGGTTCATTTGTTATTATTAATGAGTTTACATCGTTTCTCCGGTTTTAGACAAGCATTTTTTCTCGGTTGTCGTTTTTCCGGGCACAATCGTGATGAGATGAGTCTCTGCCGGCGCTCCGAGGCGAAGCGGCACCCCGGTCGTCCCGTAGCCATTACTCGTAAACAACGCAGTGTTTCCGTGCCATTTGAGCCCTCCTTTCTCATACAATCCAAGCGAAAACAACCGGATTTGCCCGCCATGTGTATGGCCGCTCAACACGAGCGAAATGCGCTGTTCATCTCTCAGGCGGCCGATGATCGCCGGATTATGACAAGCTAAAATCCGAAATGATTGGGGTGGAGCACATTCGAGCGCTCGATCGATATCCGCCTCCTTCCGGCTTACATCGCCGACGCCGATGAGCGCGACCGGCACACCGCCGTGCTCCCATACTTTCGCTTTGTTTTTGAGCACATGGACGCGCTCTTCCTCGAGCAATGATTGAAGATCGTAATCGACTTCGTCATCATTGTTTCCCCAGACGAAATAAACGGGAGCGACCGCTTGCAACCGGCGTACATTTTCGCGGACGCGCGCTTCGGGTACCCCTCTTTCGGCCAAATCTCCGCCAATCACGACGAGATCAGCCTTTCCTTTCACGTTCTCAAGCATGCGTGACGAAACGATCCGCCGATGAATATCAGAAATAAAAAAAATGGTAAGCGGCGGCCAGTGAATGGGAAAATGAGGAAACGACAACGTCACGTGACGAACCCGATTGCTGTGCGCTTCTTTCCACATATAGCCAAGCAAAAACAGAACGCTCGTGATCATTCCCCCGATGACCATACTTCCTCCTGCTAAAGCCGGCCGCCTTCTTTCAGCCGGCGTTCTCTCATCGTCATCATACCATAACAGAAGGAAAAAACGAAAAAAAGCGCCGCTGTTTGCCAATGAAACTGAAACGCCCAATAAAAATGGCTGAGCGCCGCCATGCTCATCAACCATTCACCAACACGGAACCGCCGTCCGGACAGCAGACGCCCGCTCCCGATGATCGCCGTACGGATAAGCGCCCCATTGGCAGCAGCGCCAAGCAAAAAACAAGCGAACGCAAGCCATGTCCGAAGCGGGGAAAACAGCAGCCCCGTCAAAAACTGCGCAAAGGAAAACGGTTCAAGCGGCGGCAGCCAGCGAAAAAACAAGTAAGTGCACAAAACAGCGGCCATGGCTGTCATCGATAGGCGGCCCATGTTTTCCTCCTTAATTTTATTCCTATCATTCGTCGTGGCAAACAGGCATGAACGATACCGCTCTATCATACATATAGACTGAACTTTGCCAAAAAAGGGGGGGTTTGATGTTTACGACACGAAAACAGTACGAACCGTATATTAGTCCGTTTGACCCGTGCCCGCCGATCCGTGTCAAAACGTACGTCACCGCGCCGAACTTGTACGTCGGATTCCAACCGCCAAACTTGCCGCAATTTCCGCTTCGCGAAGCATTAATGAAAGGAACGCTTTGGCAAGTGTTTTACGACCCCTATTACAGCCCTTACGAAACGAAAACAAAAGGTGATGGCTCATGAAACAAATGCCAAAGGAGTATTATGAGCAGCTCGAAGAGCTGCAGGCTGTCGACTTTGCCCTCGTTGAGCTCACGCTTTATTTAGACACTCATCCAACCGATTACCAGGCGATTCAACAATTTAACCAACTCGCCCAAAAGCGGAAGCAGCTGAAAAAGCAGTTTGAAGCCGCCTACGGCCCGCTCGAGCAGTTTGGCCATAGCTATTCCAACTATCCGTGGAACTGGGACGACACGCCATGGCCTTGGCAAGTGTAGCTGATCCATCACGAGCGCAAGGAGGAACGGATCATGTGGATTTATGAAAAAAAATTGCAATACCCGGTCCGCGTCAGCACGTGCAACCCGAGGCTGGCAAAATATTTGATCGAACAGTACGGGGGAGCGGACGGGGAGCTCGCCGCGGCGCTCCGTTACTTAAACCAACGCTATACGCTGCCATCGAAAGTGATCGGATTGCTAAACGACATCGGCACAGAAGAGCTCGCCCATCTCGAAATGATCGCCACCATGGTATACAAACTAACGAAAGACGCGACGCCGGAACAGCTGAAAGAAGTCGGGCTTGAGCCGCATTACGTCGACCATGAGCGCGCCCTCTTTTACCATAACGCCGCCGGCAATCCGTTTACGGCGACGTACATTCAGGCGAAAGGCGATCCGATCACTGACTTGTACGAAGACATCGCCGCTGAAGAGAAGGCGCGCGCCACGTATCAATGGATCATCAACATGAGCGACGATCCGGACTTAAACGACGGGCTCCGCTTTTTGCGCGAGCGGGAAATCGTTCACGCGCAGCGGTTCCGCGAAGCGGTCGAGATTTTAAAAGAAGAGCGCAACCATAAAAAAGTCTTTTAATTTTCATCTAAACACATCCCCCGCTTTGCAAAGCAGAAGAAAAGCGGGGGATAACCATGACTGCGGATTCGATCTTTCCTTCAAAACGGAAGGAAGCACAAAAGTTTCCCCGCGCACGGCTGCAACAAGCCGCCTGAGGCGTCCATCTGGAAGCATAGACAGGCCGCTTACGCGAACGCTACGGAATGGAAAACCCATTCAGCTATGCTCATAATATAGGTTAATGTCGTATTCCCGCTTCAGCCACTCAAACAGCCGGTGACGCCCGTTCCACTGCTCTTCGTCTTTCCATAAATCGATGCTTTTTTGAATAATTTCGCAACGGAGGGCGTGAAAATCATCTTCCGCCTTTTCACTTTTTCCTTTGTAATAGACAGCGGCCCAATAAACGGTGCACAAAAGAAGCAGGATAAGAATGTGGACAGGCGCGGCAAAAAACCAGGCAAACCGCCCGCTCCACGTCGCCACGACCGCCGCGTTGGCAATCACATAAAGAAGGAAAGCCGCCAAGCCGACAAATGAGGCGGCTTGCAAAACGGTCGTCCGCTTTTCGAGCCGCTCCCATTTTTTCTTTTTTTCAATAACCGCAAGCAACATTTCTTTTGTCACTTCATCGAGGGAAAATTCGCTCGGAAAATAGGCCATCGTGCTCTCCCCCTTGTCCTTTTCTATTGTCCATCATATGCCGCGTTAAGCGGCGTTAGAACAAAGGGAAAAACACCGGCCGCCAGTTTTTTGGCGGCGAGGCCAGACGGACTCAACGTTCTTCATGAAGCGGGATGCGCAGCGTTTGCCCCGGCTCAAGCCGGCTCGTTGCCAAGCCGTTTTCCTTTTTGATAAGCTCCATAGCGCTTGACGTGCCGTAATATTTCATGGCGATGCTGTATAGCGTTTCGTTCGCCGCGACAACGTGGGTGATGATCTTGTCGTCCGTTTCATCAACCGCCTTTCGGTCCGCCGGCCGCTCCCGTTTCGCTGTTTCACTAGCTGCCTTGACGTCGTCGACCTGAATGATACGCACAGTCTCGCGGCTGCTGTTTTCCTCATGGCGGACGACTGTAACCGTTCCCGACTCCGACCGGACGTGGTGGATAGCCAGTACCGCCGCCGGCAGCGCCAAAAACAAAAACGCCAGCAGGCGGGCCGGGATGTATTTTCGCTTTTGCTCTTCTTTTTGCCGTCG
The DNA here is from genome assembly GCF_002217665.1 of Geobacillus uzenensis. Taxonomy (NCBI): domain Bacteria; kingdom Bacillati; phylum Bacillota; class Bacilli; order Caryophanales; family Anoxybacillaceae; genus Geobacillus; species Geobacillus uzenensis. The sequence goes on along the minus strand of NZ_NEWL01000002.1, from coordinate 612,025 downwards.
TCTTTTTAGGCGTGACGACGGCGCATTGGCGCCCGACGCCAACCGTTGTTTCCGCGCCAGGCGTCCCGATGCTCCTTCCATCGCTTCACTTCCCTTCCTCCTCTGTCTCTCCGCCTAGACGAATATGTAAAGCAAGCACAAAATCGATCAAAAAATGGGCGGTGACCGTCACCCATAAGCTGCCAGTCCGTTCGTACAGCACGCCTAGAAACAAACTAAGCACGATGACCATGAGGAATAAAAACCACTTTTCCAAATACCGGACGTGCAGCACGGCGAAAATCGCACTCGCGGCCCAAAGCCCCCAATGTGTCTGCACGATGCCGCGAAACAGCCATTCTTCGGTGACGGCAATCAGCCCGCATAAAAAAAAGAGATGCAAAATGGAGCGACCGCGGAAAATTTTTTCATTCACCCCGCCGTCATCATGCCAGTCTTCCGGCAAATAGCGCATCGCCAAAAAATCAGCCGCCAACACGAGCGCCGCCGCGCCCACCCCGTATAACAGCACATCGGACAGATCGAGCCGCCAAAGCCGACGCCACTCGGCCCAATCGAACAAAAATAGCGAGGCGACGCCGGCAACGGCAAGCAGCAGCCCTTGCGTCAAATAAAGATGAAAAAGCACTTCGCGGTCCGTCATATGTTGAATTTGTTCACTTTGCCGCCTCATCTTGCCGCCCCCCGCTGAAAAACATCCGCCATAGCTCTTCGCGCCAGTGGCCGATCGGCGCCGCAGCCGGATGGCGGGCGGCGCGCATATAGGCATCAAGCCGCAGCCCGCAACCATCGCAGCACACATCCGGCTTGTCCGTCAGCTCCTCCCCGAACGCGCGGACGATCGCCGCACGCCGGCAGGAAGAGGTGTGCACCCAGTCATCCATTTCCTGCAGCTTTTTTCGCTTCCAGCGCCGCCGCGCCTCCATGGCCGCGGCCATTCTTTCATACAGTTGCTCCTTCGCCTCAGCCGTGATCCGTTCGGACGCCGCTGTTTGTCCCCATTCTAAACAGTACGCCACAAGCCGTTTTTGTATGTCCGTAAATCCGCTCGCTTCGATGGCAGCCTTCCATTGATCGGCAGCGGCGTCTTCTGGCAGCCGCCGGCACCATTCGCGCAGCTCGTGCGGATCGGGAAGCTCGGCTTCGGCCACCGCCTGGGCGATGGCCCGGTCGCCATCAGCGTAAAACAGCACGGCTAGACTCGGCGCCCCGTCGCGTCCGGCGCGCCCGATTTCCTGCACATACGCCTCGAGCTGAGCCGGCATATGAAAATGGAGCACGAACCGGACGTTTTCTTTGTTCACGCCCATGCCAAACGCGCTCGTACAGCAAACGATATCGAGCTGGCCGTATAAAAATTGCTGCTGCACGAGCAGCCGCTGCTCCCCATCCATGCCGGCATGGTAGTACGCCACCCGCCCCGCCCCGCTTCCCTCAAGGCGGCGGGCCATTTCTTCCGCCCATTGACGGCTTGAAAAGTAAACGATTCCCGGCCCTTCAAGCCGCCCCGCATATTCAACTAAGCGCGCTGCTTTTTCTTCAGCCGATAAGCAATGCTCGACCTTTAAGGCGATGTTCGGGCGATCAACAGAATAAATATGAAGGCGGGCGCGCTCCATCCCGAGCGTGCGGACGATATCATCGCGCACCTCCGGCGGCGCCGTCGCCGTCAGCGCCAGGCACGGCGGAGAACCGAGCGCGCGCCGGACCGCCCCGAGTTTTAAAAAGTCGGGGCGGAAATCATACCCCCATTGGGAAATGCAATGCGCTTCATCAACAACAAATAAGGAAATGCGCGCGCGCCCGAGCGCCGCCAAAAATTTAGCCGATTGCAGCATTTCCGGCGAAGCGTAAATGAAACGAAAATCGGGCAGCGAGGCGAGCGCCTGCCATTTTTCTTCCGCATCGAGCAAGCTATGGAAAGCAATCACCCGCTTTTCCCCGCGTCGGCGCAGCTGTTCGACTTGATCTTCCATGAGCGAGACAAGCGGCGAAACGATAAGCACGCTTCCGGGGAGCAAATACACCGGCAGCTGGTAGCAAAGCGACTTGCCGCTTCCGGTCGGCAACATCGCCAACACGTCGCGTCCGGCGAGCACGTCTTCGACCACTTCCCGCTGCCCTGGGCGGAATGAGGCATGTCCAAACCGCGCATGCAAGATTTTTATTAATTCATCCAACGTCCCACTTCCTTTGCTAACACGAGGCGAATTTCAAAATAACTCGCCGCGCCGCCGAGCGTGTCGCGAATATGCTTTAACTTGCGCGTTCCGAGCGCCCGCGCCGCCGCTTGAATCGAAGCCGCCTTCTCGTCCGCCACAAACGGAGCGATCGAAAAGCCGGGCACGTTGGCGGCGATTTCGACAATATGATCCTCAATCGTGCTCCGCTTTAGACGGCGAAGGGCGGCGATTTCTTCGATCGTTTTTCCTTTCTTCAGCCATTCGTACGTTTTTTGCGCCGATTGCGTCAGCTGCACCGGCACGAGCCCAGCCATCATCTCCGCCATCAGCGGAGCGCGTCCGGCTTCGGCCTCCGCCATCATATAATGAAGAACGTTGCGAAATTGAAACTGCACATAAAGCGCATCCGTTTGCAAATAGGCGGCGATTTGCTCCGCCGTCCAGCCGATGCGCGCAGCGCTTGTGAGCCGCAATGTAAACACCGTCGCTTCCTCCTCGGAGACAGCCCGAAGCAGCCGGATGAACTCGTTATAAAACGCGGCAGCGAGCGCTTGTCGTGAGCCGTTGGCGAGCACATATTGCTTCACCCATAGGAGCGTTCGCTCATCGCGGCAAATCGGTGCAAAGCGCTGCCCGTAAACGAGGTTGGATAACGTTTGGCCAACGAGAGAGAGGCGCTGCCAAAACAGCTGATCGATCTCATGATAACGCCAGCCGTTCAAATGGCGGGGAAGCAGCATTTCCTGTCCGTCAAGCCAGCGCTCCCCGGCCTCTGTCAACCTGTACGTTCGGTTGTCCCCGGGCGCGGCCAACCGCTGTTCGGCGAGCACCTGTGCAGCCGTGTCAAGCTCGGCCACCGTCACATCTTTCCACGTGCCAAAAAACGGCTCGAGCCGAAACCATTTGCTGTCTTGCAACGTTTGCGCCGACTTTTTCCCAGAAAATAAATGGTATACCGCTGCCAGCGTCCGTTCGCCGTTGAAGCGGCGCAAGCAGTGGGCAAGCAAAAACGAGGCATAACCATGCCGCATCACTTGTTCCTCCCTCGCCTCTATTGTAACAAAAATCGCCCAGTTGGTCGGCATGAAAAATAGGCAATTTGGCATCGAAACGGCTGGCGAACACTGGCCGGTTTCTTTCTCCATCAGTTCTTAAACGTAGTGAGGGCTCTTATTTGAAAAAACACCTCCTTTGCCCCATATCGGCTGCGAAATCATCGTTCCCCTACCTAGAGGGATGGTGAAAAACAGCGGATTTGCTCGATTTGCGAGAAATGGAAAGGAATAAAGTTGCGTCGCCGCAAGATTTCTCAATTTGAAAAAAACTGTGTGAGAGCAGTCTCTCCTCTGAAATCATCGGTCTTTTAGGTAACGAAAATAAACGACATGCATATGTGTAAAAATACAGGGGAGCAATTTTTTTATTGAAATGCGGGACGAACGGTCTTATTATAAAAGTGAAAGTTCATTTCCGAGCAGGCAACACGGAGATGGCCCGTCCGTTTCCAATAAACTTGGGGAGGTTAGATCTTTATGCCAAAGTATACGATCGTCGATAAAGAAACATGTATTGCCTGCGGCGCATGCGGCGCAGCAGCTCCGGACATTTACGACTACGACGAAGACGGCATCGCCTACGTCACCCTTGATGACAACCAAGGAATCGTCGAAGTGCCGGATATTTTAATTGACGATATGATGGACGCGTTTGAAGGCTGTCCGACTGAGTCGATCAAAGTCGCTGATGAGCCGTTTGACGGCGATCCGAATAAATTCGACTGAAATCCCCCCTCTTGCCGATTGGCAAGAGGGTTTTTTAGCAACGGCGCGAAAAATGCCATTCCATAAGTAGCGCATCTTGGGCGAACATGCTAAAATAAGATTGTCTTGTCCGCCGCCGACCGGCGGACAAGTTTTCGTGCATACATAACGAGCAAAAAAGGAGGAACGGGTTATGGCATTCGAAAATAAAATTGTCGAAGCGTTTATCGAAATTCCGACCGGCAGCCAAAACAAATACGAGTTCGACAAAGAGCGGGGCATTTTCAAGCTCGACCGCGTCTTGTACTCGCCGATGTTTTACCCGGCGGAATACGGCTACTTGCAAAACACACTGGCGCTTGATGGCGACCCGCTCGACATTTTAGTCATTACGACGAACCCAACGTTCCCGGGCTGCGTCATTGATACGCGCGTCATCGGCTTTTTAAACATGATCGACAGCGGCGAAGAGGATGCGAAACTCATCGGCGTACCGGTTGAAGATCCTCGTTTTGATGAAGTTCGCTCAATCGAAGACTTGCCGCAGCATAAACTGAAAGAAATCGCCCACTTCTTTGAACGCTATAAAGATTTGCAAGGCAAACGGACGGAAATCGGCACATGGGAAGGGCCGGAAGCCGCCGCGAAGCTGATCGACGAGTGCATCGCCCGCTACAATGAGAAAAAAAGTGAGTAATCCGCACTAGACGCCAAACAGGACGGAGACGGCGAATCCCCGTTTATTTCCGAACTATCTCGCTCATATCTTTTGATATGGGCGTTTTTCTTTTTCTAAATCCGAACATTCCTTTATAAAAAAACGTTTTCATTTGTATAACTTCTTCAGATCCCATTGACAGAAACCGTTTTAGTATGTTAAATTATCAGAAATTTAACATCTTCGAAAAAGAAAGGGGCACCGACTGTGTTTCGCGTACTCGTTTCCGACGCCATTAGTGAAGAAGGCTTGACGCCGCTGCGCACATCAGCAAACATTGACATCGTGCAAAAAAAGGTTGGCGAAGTTGAAGACGAATTACACACGTTTGACGCCTTGCTCGTACGCAGCGCGACGAAAGTGACAGAAGAATTATTGGAGAAAATGACGAAGTTGAAAATTGTCGGCCGCGCCGGTGTCGGCGTTGACAACATTGATGTCGACGCGGCGACAAAACGCGGGATCGTCGTTATTAATGCGCCAAACGGCAATACGATTTCCGCTGCTGAACATACATTCGCGATGATGGCAGCGCTTGTCCGCCGCATTCCGCAGGCGCACATTTCCGTCAAATCGCGGGAATGGAACCGCTCAGCGTTTGTCGGCAACGAGCTGTTCGGCAAAAAACTCGGCGTGATCGGCTTCGGCCGCATCGGATCGGAAGTCGCCAAACGGGCGCGCGCGTTTGGCATGACCGTGCACGTGTATGACCCGTTTTTAACGAAAGAGCGGGCCGAAAAACTCGGCGTCTCCATCCATTCGCTCGATGAAGTGCTGGCTTCCGCCGACATCATCACCGTCCATACGCCGCTGACAAAAGAAACGCGGGGGCTCCTTGGCACGGAAAACTTGGCGAAAACGAAAAAAGGGGTCTATTTAGTCAACTGTGCCCGCGGCGGCATCATCGACGAACAGGCGCTCATCCCATTTTTAGAAAGCGGCCATGTCGCTGGCGTTGCCCTTGACGTCTTTGAACAAGAACCGCCGGGCGATCACCCACTTTTGGCGTTTGACAATGTCATCACGACGCCGCACTTAGGGGCATCGACGGTTGAGGCGCAATTGAACGTCGCCACTCAAGTCGCTGAAGAGTTGCTCCACTTTTTCGAAGGGCAGCCGGTCACGTCGTCGATCAACTTGCCGGCCTTGTCAAAAGACGTCTATGAAAAAATTCAATCATTCTATCATTTAGGCCGGAAGCTTGGCTTGATCGCGTCGCAGTTTATGAACATCCCGGTGCAAGAGCTGTCCGTCACCTATGCCGGCACGGTCGCTGATTTGGAAACGACGTACATTACGCGCAGCTTGCTCGCCGGCTTCCTGCGGCCGCGCGTCGCCTCTACGGTCAACGAGGTGAACGCCGCCATGGTCGCTAAAGAACGCGGCATTACGTACGGGGAAAAATTTTCCGATGAAACGCACGGATATGCAAACTGCATTTCCCTCACTGTCCATGGCGAGAACAAAACGTTCACGATCAAAGGAACGCACGTGCCGAACTACGGCGACCGCATCGTCCACTTCAACGGCGTCGCCATCGACTTCGCCCCGGAAGGACATCTGTTGTACATTCAGCACCAAGACCGGCCGGGAATGATCGGCAAAGTCGGGAACGTGTTGGGGGCGCACGATGTCAACATCGCCACGATGCAAGTCGGGCGGCAGGAGGCGGGGGGGAAAGCGATGATGATCCTCTCGCTTGACAAACCGGTGGATGATGCGGTGTTAAACGCACTGGCGCAAATTGATGATATTGAGACCGTCAAACGGCTTGAGGCGTAGTCATAAAAAACGCAGGCTTCAAAATCGGAAGCCTGCGTTTTTTGTTCGTTCGCAGCATTAACCGGTGAAAAATGGGTGCCTCCCTTGCATAGGCAGGCCGCGGTTTAGTCCGCTTGGCCCTAAAAACTATGCAGGCTTCGCCGATCGGAAACCTGCATGGTTTTCGTTCGTTATCTCATTCCGTTCAACCGAGCGGCACCGCTTTCCGTTCTCCTTTCGAGAACGTCATCAGCTCGGTGTAGCCGACGCTGCGGGCGAGTTCGATCGCCTTGTCAAAGTCGGCGCCGACATGTTCCGGCACGTGCGCGTCGGAGGAAAAGACGATCGGAATGCCCTTTTCATAGCACATTTTCAGCAGGCGCGGGTCCGGGTACAGCTCGCCGACCGGCTTGCGCAGTCCGGCCGTGCTGATTTCGACGCACGTTTTCGAATTGGCGAGCGCCGTTGTCGCCCGGTCGTATTGTTCAAGCAAAAACTCTTCATCTTCTGGAACATATTTAAAAATTTTCACCAAATCGAGGTGGCCGATAATGTCAAATAAGTCCGATTCGGCAAGCGTCACGACTTGATCAAAATATTTGCGGTATGTATCGTACAAATCACGTCGCTCCCACTCGCGGCGATATTCGACTAAGTCGATGCCGAAATCGTCAACCCAATGAATGGAGCCGATGACATAGTCAAAATCGTACGCGCGGATGAACGCCGCCATCTCCTCATGCTTGCCTGGCGTATAGTCCATTTCGATCGACATTTTCACATCGATGCCGGCATCCCACGCTTCGTGGAACAGCCGGACGTAATCGTCCATATCGTAGCAGCGGCGCGCTTCCACCCACGGGTTGGACAAAATGTTCTTCGTTTGGTAAAAATGATAGGCGTGTTCAGAAATGCCAAAATGCTCAATCCCTTTTTTCGCCGCCTCATCCGTAAATTGGCGCAAATAACCAAGCGTCAGCGTCCCCCGCTCGAGATGGTTATGGTAGTCGGTCAACATCTGCCGTTCTCCTCTCCTGATGTTTTTCTCATTATAACGCATCACCGCGAAAGAGGACAACCGTTTTGCGAATATTCATCCAATCATCCGTTAGCGCCGACAAGAAACAACAGCCCGACGCATACCGCCACACCGGCGACCGCTAAAATCCGTCTCATGACATCATCCATTCTCATCCCTCCTTCCCTTCTTCGTGCCATATATGTCTTATGTCAAAACGATCATCGATAGAACAACACTGCGACGACATTAACAAAACTGTAACAAAATGACATCGTCGGAAAGTAGCCAGGAGGCGGCACCGGCCGCTATCGCCTGCCTGCTGTCAACAGTTCCGCGTTCGGACCGGCCGGCACCTTGATCCGCTCCCCAAGCGGATACGGGCCGATGGCCGAGCGGCCATTGGCCGCCAACGTCACCTCTCGCAAGCCGAACTCTTTTGCCGTCAACAAAATCGCTTCTGCCATGCGCGTCTCATCCGCTATGTCCACCAAGGCGGAAAAGCGAAGCGAGACGGCGGCATGGCGCCCGTTGACGTCGACTCGGTCGATCTCCACTTCCGGCGGAATGGCCGGCTCAAATCCGCGGCCGCCCGGCTTTTTCATCCGCTCCACCGCCTCGGGAAACGAGCGGGCGTCGCTCGGGGCCGAAACCAGCACCGCATGGCCGAACGAAGAGAGGCGGTTCATATAATAAATTCGTTTTTGCCGATTTACTTTTGTCGTTTTCAGCTGCCCGGACGCCGACAGCTCAAGGCCTTCTTCCGCTCCGGTGAAAAAGCGGATATACCGCCCGCCCATTTGCCGCACGGTTTCCACCACCGCCACTAAAAACAGCCGCTGCTCCTCACGGTTGGCGGCAAATATGCGATGACGGGCCGGAACGTGCACCGTCCAGACGCGCCCGTCGCCCGCTTCCGGCGCCATCGTTACGCCGTCAAGCCATTGGGCTGAGCCCCACAGCGGAGAGCGGTCAAGCTCATCGAGCGCGGCCGCCACCTGTTCTTTCGGGGCAAAACGGCCGAAAAGCGGGACGGTCACCGGCACCACCATGCCGATTTTCGGGTCAGGCAAGGCGATGACCGCTGCGGCGGCTGCTTCATTCGCCACGGGCGGCGCCACATCAGCCGCCATCATCACTTCTGGGCTTGCTTCGGAGCGGAATGAAGCGTCCTTTTCCCGCGGCATCTTTGCGGCAGATAAAGTGGCTTCCTGTTTGTCCGCCCGTTCCGGAGTGATTAGGCGGGGGCCGGCAACCGCAGCTGCAGCAAGCACCACTGCCGACGCGACCGCCGGAAGCCAGCGCCGCTTCCAACGCGCCGCCCGCCGCGCGCGCTCTAGCCGCTCGTAAACATCCTCTTTCGCGCGGCGGTCTTTGACGACGGGCAGCTGTTCAAGGCCGTGCTGGATGCACCGCTCATTCCAGTTGAGCTTTTTCATGTTGCCACCCCTCCCGTTTTGCCTCTTCCTCCATATATTGCTTCAGCGCCTTTAACGCACGGTGTTGCGTCGTTTTCACTTTGCTCTCCGTCCAGCCGAGCGCCGCCGCCGTTTCCGCGATCGACAGCGACTGGATGAACCGAAGGACGAGCACAAGCTGCTGATCGACCGTACAGCGCGCCAAACAGCGATACATGAGCTGAATTTCCTCCTTTTGAATGGCGACCTCCTCCGGCATCGGTTCATCGGCGCCGATCGACTCCTCGCTCCATTCCGGCGGACCGGCCCATTTGCGCCGATGCTTTTGCCGGCGGAAAAAATCGATCGCCACATGGCGCGCAATGGACAGCAGCCACGTTTTTTCGCTGCATTGCCCTTTAAACCGCTTATACGAACGCAGCACTTTCACGTATACTTCTTGGACTAAATCTTCGGCATGCTCTCGATTCCGCACCATGTAAAACAAAAAATTAAACAAATCGTCGTGATACTTTTCATACAACTGTTCAAAGACGGGGTCCATCGTCCCTCTCCCCCTATTCTTTCCGCGGACCGCAGCCAAAAAAATCCCATTATCTTCATGATAACGGGTAAAAAGCGAAAAGGAAACTGTTTTTTTAGCCAAAAACAACAGGCGGTTACGGCTCGGCAAACAGCGGAAAAAAGAGACGGCCAGCCATCCTTCTTAATACTTGCTCCCCGGCTGGATCATAACTGATAAGCAAAGAGGTCGCCGGACCGCCGGAAGCAAAAAGCGGCAGCGGGCATGCGCAGGCGCGCCACCGGCGACCGTTGGCGGCCAACAGCTGCGTCCATTCATAATAAATACCTTTTGAGCCGATAGGAATCAACTCGTAAACATACGGGGAGGCCAGAAGCTCGGCAACGAGTGAAAGCGGCGCAATCCATTCCGGGTGCGCCAACACGGCTGGGCCGACGAGCGGGCGGCCGACCACGGCAAACTGGGCCGCCTCCGGCGTGATGCCGATTCTCTTTTGTCCGCTCGCCACCGTTCCGATCGCCGTCACCCCAAGCGCTGACTGCACGGTGGCAAAATTCGATTCACTGCTGCCCGTAATCGGAAGATTAAGCCCCAGCTCGTCGCCCGCCCGCTTGATGCCGCGGCAAAGCACTTCCCAATATTCATCGGCGATAAAGTTTTGCAGCACAACCGCCTTCGCTTCCGCCCCAACCCCCGCTAACTCCATCAAGGCGACGCGGGCGGCAAAATAGGCCGTTGTCTCGGCCGGAGCAAAAACAGCGTCGCCCGGTTTTTCCCCGACCGCCGCTGAACCGTCGGCGGCGATCGCTAGTTCAACGCCATCGTCAAACGGGAGAAAGAGCACATCACGCATGCGGCGCCCTCACCCCCGCTTTCGCCGCCAAGCGGACGACAGACGGCATCACCGTCATGGCGATCAACACATTGACGGCCGCAGCCGCCGACAGCGGCGGAATGATTGCCACAACGAACGGCCAGCCGAACGAAATGACAAGCGGCAGCGGCGCCAAGAACACATTGCCGACAAAAAAGGCAGCGGCTCCGCTGAAGCGCCAGCCCCGCCCATACAGTGCGGCAAACAAGGCGCTAAGCCCCGCCATTTCACAAGCGACAATCCAATGGAACGGGCCGAGCGGCCAGCCGCCGACGTAGGCGGAAACGAAGTGGCCAAGCCCGGCGACTGTTGCTCCGGCGCGCGGGCCGAGAACAGCGGCGGCAACAAGCGCCGGCGCGCTGTCTAAAGCGATGCTGCCGACAAACGTCGGCAGCTTGATGAACGATCCGATGACAGAAAGGGCCAGGCAAACAGCCAGCCAGGCAAAGCGGCGGTTCATTGCCCTTCCTCCTTGTCGCGGAACACAATGGCGCTCCGCTCATACTCGACGTCGCCCACTCCTAAGCGTGCATTCACGACCCGGGCGGCGGCGAACAAATAATCCGACAAGCGGTTCATATATTTGAGCACAACATCATTGATCGGTTCCGCTTTTTGCAAGGAAACGATGCACCGTTCCGCCCGCCTTGTCACCGTGCGCGCCATATGAAGCGCAGCCGCCGCCTTTGAACCGCCCGGCAAAATGAACTTCTGCAGCGGCGGCGCCTCTTGCACGTACGCGTCAATGCGCTGTTCTAAAAACGCGACCATCTCCTCGGTCGCTTTATACGGCAGCTTGCCGTTGACGATGGCCAAATCCCCGCCGCAGTCAAACAGCTCGTGCTGGATTTTTTGCAGCTCACCGCAAAGATCGTGAAAACGCGCATCATCCACCAATAAGGCAAGCGCCCAGCCGATGAACGAATTCGCCTCATCAATCGTTCCGTACGCCTCGACGCGCAAATGATCTTTATCGACGCGCCCGCCGACTAAACTCGTTTTTCCTTGATCTCCCGTTCGCGTGTACAGCTTCATGCGTCCTCTCCCCCTTATTTTAATCGTTCTGCCAGCCCGCACCAAATTCGGTCGACGCGGCAGCATATGGCGGCCAGCCGCTGATAGCATATCCCGACCGCGTCGCGCCAACGCCGATCCTCTCGAGCGGTCGGAACGACGCCTTGCGTTACGTCTGTCCCGACCCAGACAACCGTGCGGCCGGCCACTTCGTCTTCCCATTGCTTCCAAGCGCAGAAAAATCGCTCCCATTCTTCGGCATCCGGGAAGCGGCGAATGGCGGCTTCGAGCCCATCAAAGACGACTGTTTTCGCCGTCTTGATGCCGTCCGGCAGCCCGTATGGCTCTTGATAGCCGTCATGCCATACCATATGAACACCATCGCTTATTCCGTACCGTTCCCGCACCCATTTTCGTTTTCCTTGAAACGCACCGCCGACAACGAAATGCATCGCTCTCCCCCTTTCCAGCGCTCGAGCGTGGAATCGAGCGTATACCCGCCGGCAAACGGCACATCCCATTCCCAAAACGGACGCGAAACCGGCGCATATTGCTCGAGCATGAAGCGAATTGGGCCGCCGTGGGTGATGACGGCGATATGGCGGGCGCCGCTTCGCTCAGCCAAAGCGATCGTCTCCGCGAGCGCCTGTGTGATGCGCGCCTGAAAACCGGCATAGCTTTCCCCGCCGGGCGGCGCTATGGAAAACGGCGCCTCAAGCCATTGGCGGTACGCCGGTTCTTCAGCCAATTCGGCAAACGTTTTTCCTTCCCAAACGCCAAACGACAGCTCGCGCCACCCGCTTGTCCACCAGTCCGCCGGGCGGCCGCCGAACAACAAAACCGCCGTCTCCTGGCAGCGGCAAAGATCGCTTGAAACAACCCGGTCAACCGCCATAGGCAGCTTTGGCTTTAGGTGGCGGAGCCGAACGCGCTCAGCGGCAGCCAGCGGCGCATCCGTCCAGCCGATATACGCCCGTTGGCGGTTCAACTCTGTCATCCCATGACGGATGAGTGTAATAGCCAAACGACGCCCCATAACAGCGTCTCCCCTCCTTCAATGAGCGCTCCGAGCACATCACCGGTGACGCCGCCGAACTGTTTTTCCGCCCATGGCCTGGTCGCTAGCGCCAAAAGCGCCATTGCCATAACGAGCGCAGCACTGATCCATACGGGGACGCCCCCGATCGACGAAAGAAGCGAAAGGGAGAAGAATGCGAGCACAAGCGACCAGACGGCATCGCGCCATGAACTATATTCGCGCACCGATGCCGCCATTCCTGTCGGTTTCACCAGCTTGCCGACGCAAAGCAACCAGGCGGCCCCTGTCCGCGACAACAGCGGCACGGCAACAAACAACATCGGCGGAATCCCCGCCGCAATCGCCTCATACAAAAACAGCCAACGAAACGACAATAAACAGACGAGCGACAAGACGGCAAAGGCGCCGACGCGCGAATCGGACATAATCTCCTGCCGCCGTTTGGCGTCGCGATACGAGAAAAAGGCGTCGCTCACATCCATCCAACCGTCGGCGTGCAGCCCGCCGGCCATCCAAATGCCAAGCCAAAGAATGAGAAGCGCCAGAAAAGCCGGCGAGCCGAACGAAAATAGAAAACATAAAGCATATGCTCCCGCAGCCAGCGCCCCGATCGCCGCCCCCGCAAGCGGCATGAAGCGCACAAGCCAACGGACATGAAGGGCATTCCATTCAATAGAGCGCCGAATCGGAATGACGGTAAACAGCTGCAGCGCCAACAGCCAACCGTTCCACATCTGCTTCATTGCGGCCACCGCCCTTTTCTCACCCGAACGAGGCCGCATTCAACGACTGCGGCGGCTGCCGCTTCCGCGACCAGCTGTTGATGAAGCCACCCGAGCGTTTTCATATAGTGAAACGTGCCAGGATCAGCCGGTACGCCGCCGGAAAACAGCTCGTTTGAAACGATGACAACGGCTCGGCAGGCATCCGCTAAGCGCCGCACGTCATCGAGCAGCCGGCGGGCGATGGCGAATGACGTCTCCTCCGTTCGCCAGCTGTCGCCGCTAAACAGCTCGTTCGCCAGCCACACGGTTAAGCAATCGATGAGCGCAACGTCGGAAGGATGAAGCGACCGGGCAAGTCGGCCGAGGCGTGCCGGCGCTTCCCACACCGTCCAATGCGTTCCGCTGGCAGTGCGCCGCTCTTGATGGCGGCGGATGCGCGCCGCCATTTCTGCATCCGCCGCCCGTGCAGTAGCGAGATAATGGAGCCGGCCGCCGTGGGCGAGACACCTAGCGCACGCTTCCGCCGCTTCGCTTTTGCCGCTGCGCACCGCACCGCTCACAAACACGATCATCCATCCCACCCCATCAAGGCTTCGAGAAGCCGGTCGTTTTCGGTCTGTGTTTTGACCGCCAGCCGCACGTAGCGGCCGTCAAGCCCTGGGAAATTCATCGTATGCCGGGGTACAATCCCTTTCTTTAATAAATGGAAGAGCAGCGCCTCCGTCCGCCCTGACCGCGGACGAAGCAAGTAAAAGTTGACGACCGACGGCGAGACGTCATACCGTCCGGCAGGAAGCATACGAAACACCCGCTCCCGCTCGGCAGCCAGCCGCTCTTTTGTCCACTCTACAAACGGCTCCATTTGCAAAAAGCGGATTGCCAGCTGCTGGGCGACTTGGCTTGCGCTCCATGGCGGTTGCCGCGTTTTTAACGCGGCAACGATCTCCTCATTGGCAACGACATAGCCGAGGCGCACCCCTGCTAAATGATGGATTTTCGTCAATGATCGGAGCACAATGAGACGCGGGTGGCGGTCCAGCCAGCGCACGGCGGTAAACCCGCCGCACCAAAACGGATAAAACGCTTCATCGACAACGATATACGTACCGGCTTGGCCGGCCGCATCAATAAACGACCGAAGTGCATGCTCCGGCACCGCCGTCCCGGTCGGATTGTTCGGATGGCATAAAAACACGATGTCCCGCCCCGCCGCCCACGCTGCCGCCTCTTCCATATCATAGGAGAAGCCGCGTTCTTCCGCGGCCATAAACGCCGCTACCTCGCAACCGTAGGCGAGGCAGGCGCGCCGATACTCAGAAAACGTCGGCTCCAACACGCCGACCCGCCGGCCGGCAAACAAGGCCGCCAACAAATAAATCGCCTCAGCCGCTCCATTCGTCATGAGCACTTGCCCACGCTCAATCCCTTCCTGCCTGGCGATCAGCGCCACGAGCGCTTCCGCTTCTAAGTCAGGATACTCACTAGCCCAGCGGATCCACTCTTTGCTGTTCGGCCAGGCGGAAGGCGGCAGCCGGTACGGGTTCGTATTGACGCTGAAATCAATGTACTCAGCTGGAGGCGTAAGTCCGCACCGCTTATAAAGCGCGTGTGGATTCGCCCCATGCGCCGGCCAATGCAATGATCATCCCCCCGATCCATAGCAGCAGCGTAAAAGCGAGCACCGTCCCGGCCATGATGCCGACCGCTCGGCGAATATGAACAGAGCGAAGCGAGACGTCCGGGTCTCCGAGCGTCGGCCGCTCGGAGACGATGCCGCCGTATGTGTTTGTCCCGCCCAGCTGAACACCGAGCAATCCAGCCATCGCAGCCTCAAGCCAGCCGCTGTTGGGGCTCGGATGGCGCCGGGCGTCGCGAAATAACACGGCCAAAGAGCGGCGGAGGCGGCGGCCGCCGTAGGCAAAAACCATTACGAGTGCCGTCAGCCGCGCCGGAATATAGTTCAGCACATCGTCGAGCCGGGCGGCCGCCCAGCCAAATTCGCGATACTTCTCGTTTTTGTAGCCGATCATCGAATCGCACGTGTTCACCGCCCGATACAATAAGGCGAGCGGGGCGCCGCCAATGGCTGCGTAAAAGAGCGGGGCGGTAATGCCGTCGCTCGTGTTTTCCGCCACCGTCTCCACGCAGGCGCGGGTGATGCCGGCTTCATCGAGCCGTTCGGTATCGCGGCCAACGATCATCGACAGCGCGCGGCGCGCCTCCGGAAGATCGCCCGCTTCAAGCGGCCGGCGCACATCCTCAGCCGCCTCAGCAAGGCTTTTTGTCGCAATGGCTGTAAAAATCAGCACTGCTTCGACCGCTGCGCCAATGTATACTGATAAGGCGTAGCCGATATGAACGATGAGCGCAGACAATCCATAGACGACAGCCAGCACGGCGGCCACGGCCGCCACTCCTTTAGCCCGGCGGCCGCCTCCTTGATTCCAACGCCGATCAAAATAGGCGATGAGCGCTCCCATCCCGCGCACCGGATGCGGCAGCCAGCGCGGGTCGCCAAACAGCGCATCAAGAAACAATGCCAACGTCAACGCCGCCAGATGGGTCATCGTTTTCCCCTCCGCCACTCATAGCGGTCGAGCGCCTCGGCCGTCGCCTCATACACAAGCCGGCCGAGCGCGCGGCCAAGCTCGGTCGCCGTCCCGGCATAAGCGAACGTCCGTCCGGTTTGCGTCGCCGCCACTGCGAGCGAATCAGTCGACGTTCCGGTGGCGGCCGTTCCCGTTTCCGGGTCGTACACCGAGCGGTCGGCCAGCGCTTTCGTCTTCGCCTCCGTCGCTGTCATCACCGCCTGAACGAACGCCGCCTCAGTCAGCGTCCCGTCGATGACGACGACCATATTGATCGTCCCCGGCTTCGCCACAATCGGCTGATGCTGCCACGCCCGGGCGGCGTCAACCGCATTGCCGACGCCGGCCGTCACCATGACCGCAACCGAAAACGCTTCCCCATCTTTCTGACGCCAGACGGCATCGCGCACATCGACGGCGGTCATCATGCCGATCGTCCGGGCAACGGGAAATCCGTGCTGTTCCAAATAACGCCGCATGTCTCCTTCCGCATCGCGGCAATCGTAGTCCAAGCCGACATGGCGGTTGACGAAATGGGTCGCCCATTGAAACCCGCCACCGACAAGCGCTGAGGATAACACGCGCAGGGGGGTGCGAGCGGCGAGAACGACAGCGTCATCGAGAAAAGACGGGCGCATCCCGCCGATGGACGGCGCTTTCTCGCGTTGATGTTGCGGCACAAACGAAAACATCGGCTTCGCTGCCGCCGGGTGTGCTTGGCGCACGACCGGGGCGGCAAACACGTCATTCAGCAGCTCCGGCGTCATGACGTCCGCCGGCGCGCCGAGCGCGGCTGTTTTTCCTTCTTTTAAAACGAGCACTCGATCGCAATACAGGCTGGCAACGCTCATGTCGTGAAAGACAGCGACCACCGTCAAGCCGCGTGCGCGCGCGGCTTGGGCGAGCTGGTCAAGAAGACGAACTTGCCCGCTTATATCCATATGGTTGGTCGGCTCATCCAACAAGAGCAGCTGCGGCTCTTGGGCAAGCGCCCGAGCCAAATAAGCCCGCTGCCGCTCGCCGCCGCTTAACCGCTCGAGCGGCACATCGATTTTGCCGGCCAAACCGACAGCGGCAAGCGCCTCTTGAACGGCGGTTTCATCCTCTGCCGTCCACGTCGGAAACAAGCCATGCTGATGGGCGTAGCGGCCGAGCGCCACCGTTTCTCTCACCATATAGCCGTGCGCCGTTTCCGCCGTTTGCGGCAAAACGGCGGCCAACCGCGCCCATTGCTTGGCCGACAGCTCGGAAAGCGGCCGACCGCTTATGGCAATCTCGCCGCTTGCAAGCGGAAGCTCTTTGCTGATCAATTTGAGCAGTGTCGTCTTCCCGCTCCCGTTCGGCCCCAAAATGCCGAACAGCTCCCCTTTTTCAACGGAAAACGTCACGCCGTCAAGCACTTGTTTCTGTCCGTACCGATGCGATACGGCACGCACGTCGAGCATGGTCATCCCATCTTTCGTTTCGTTTTTCGGAAAAATAGGGCGGCAAACAGCGGGGCGCCGATGAGCGATGTAATGACGCCGATCGGCAGCTCGCGCGGCTCAATGATCGTCCGTGCCGCCACATCGGCAAGCACAAGAAACGCTCCGCCGTACAAGAGCGACAGCGGCAAAAGCACCCGATAGTTCGGCCCGCACACAAGCCGGACCATGTGTGGAACGACAAGCCCGACAAAGCCGATCGTTCCCGACACCGACACTGCCGCGCCGGTGAGCAGCGCGGCCGCCGTTAAAATGATGATTTTGCGGCGTGTCACATCGACGCCGACGTGAAGCGCCGCCGCCTCGCCGAACGCGAACGCGTTCAGTTCGCGGCCGTTGGCGATAAGCGTTGCCGCACCAACGAGAAAAAACGGCAACAATAGCCCGCTATACTTCCATCCGCGCATCGCCACGCTCCCCATCAGCCAGGAGATGATTTGCCGCAGCTCCTCGCCCGTCAAGGCGATCATGAGCGAAATGAAGGCGCTGAAAAAGGCGCCGAAAATAATGCCGGCTAAAATGATCGTCTCGACCGACATTCGTCGTTCAACCATGCGGGTGAACGTCAAGACAGCGGCAAGTGTCGCCATGCCGCATAAAACGCTCACGATCGGCAGCGTAAACGTGCCGAGCAGCGGCCATTGCCAGCCGAGAAAAATAACGAGCACCGCCCCGACGGACGCGCCGGACGAGACGCCGAGCGTATACGGGTCGGCGAGCGCGTTTTTCAACAATCCTTGAAACGCCGCTCCGGCCAGCGCCAAGGAAGCCCCGACCAAAAAGGCAAGCACCACGCGCGGCAGGCGAATCGCCATCACAATCGGCACCCAATCCGCCGGAATGCCGGCTGGAAGCGGCATCCCGAACCATTCGGCGGCGAGAATGCCGATAATAGAAGAAAAGGGAATCGACAGCGACCCGGTCGATATCCCCACGAGCAGTGAAAAGACAGCCGCAGCAGCGGCCACGATATATATCCACGTTTTACTTAAACACATCCGGGTAAATGGCTTTGGCAAGTTCCTCGACCCCTTCGACAAGACGCGGACCCGGCCGGCTCACTAGGTCGGTGTTGACATCATACACCCGCTTGTTTTTCACGGCCAGCACGTCCTTCCAAGCGGCGCGCTCAAGCACTTGTTTCGCCCCGCCGTATGTCGTGATGATGACATCCGGCTTGTATGCGACCGCTTGTTCCTCGGTCACCATCGGCCAGCCTTCTAAGCTGCCGGCAACATTTTTAGCAGAAATTACCTTTAGCATCTCGTCCATAAACGTTCCTTTGCCGGTCGTATACAGTTGCGGCGGCGGCGACACTTCAATCCAGACATTCGCCTGCTTGTCAGCCGGAATTTGTTTGGCTTTTTCCTTCACCTCCGCCAGTTTCGCCTTCATGTCATTGATGACTTGCTCCGCTTTGTCCGCCGTTCCGGTCGCCTTGCCGATGAGTTCAATCGACGCATACACATCGTTAAACGACGCGGCGTTATGGACAACGAGCACGGTGATGCCGGCGTCTTTCAATTGCTGCAGGCCGTCCTTCGAGTTATGGGCGCTTGATGCGTGAGCGAGAACAAGATCCGGCTTCAGAGAAATAATTTTCTCGACGTTAAATTCCATGCCGCCGATTTTCGTTTTCGTTTTCACATCCTCTGGATAATTGTCAAAATCGCTGACGCCGACGATTTTCTCGCCAAGTCCCAACGCGTAGGCGATTTCCGTATTGCTTGGAATGAGCGAGACGATTTTTTGCGGTTCTGCTTTGATCGTCACCTCTTCCCCAAGCCCGTCTTTCACCGTCACCGGAAACGCCGTTTGTTCCGTTTTCGGTTCTTCTTTTTTCGCAGGCTCGGTGCTGCCATTCGCCCCGCCGCAGCCGACGAGCACGGCGGCCAAAAGGAAGAACACCGCCACCACCGCCGGCCATGTCCAACGTTTCATCCGTCATTCCCCCTTCAGTGATGTATGTACAATAAAAAACGCCCATTCCGCCTAAATCTGGGAATGAGCGCGAAACAGACCGCCAATGGGCACAACAATGCCCTGTACGACTGTTTCCGCGTCTCACCCCCCGAAGATTCGGAAACTGCGGCAAGCAAGGCAGGTCTACTGGCTCATGCTTCATCCTACTCTGAAGCCTTCCCGTACGGAAAACAGCGCAAGCCATCTGTCCGTACAGTGGCGATTTCATTTCGTCCGCATTGACAGTTGCGGGGACAGCTCCGGATTCCCACCGGATTCCCTATTAAGCCGTTTCGGCACCTTGCTGCGAGTTGATGAATTTGTCGGATATGGACATTTTTATAATAATGCAGCGTTTAGCATTTGACAACTATGAATTTACAGCAGGTTGGAGGGAAGTCGTCACCTTCCCACTCTTGCAGACAATCGAGATGGATTCATAACCCATGTTTCATACGGAACAGAGCATTCCCTTTTCATCGCATCGAGCACCCGCGATTTCAAATGCGGCCATGTCACATATTCATCAATATTCGACTCATCGATCAACACAAACTTCGCCTTTTGAATTTCCTCAGGCTGGGGAGAAACGTTTCCTTTCACATATGTCGCTTTAAATACAATGTTTATGATATTTTTAGTTTCATTGTAATACACGCCGCTGACCCCGATGAGACGGATGTCAACGCCAGTCTCTTCATACACCTCGCGATGAACGGCCCGATCGAGCGGCTCGCCTGGTTCAACTTGTCCGCCCGGCATTTCCCACGTATCGGAGCGGTCATAGCTTTTAACAAGTAAAACCTCTCCCGTGTCATTCGTAATATAGGCTGAAACGGTGATAATGGCTTGTTGGTGTTTATCCATCAAGCTCTCCTCCTACATCGCGGAATGATCCTAGCCCTCTCCTGCAGAAAAAAAGCAGCTGCCCCATCTATACTGCCATCTTGAAAAAAATAAGGAAAATCCGTGGTGCTAGTTGAACATTAACGCCTCACGTGATGACACAGCGCAAGAGGGACAAGATCTCCACAACAGCATAGGCATGATGTTGTCCGTGCCTCGCTAGTTGGTGACGGATCTATTAGAAAAACTCTATTTAACGGAAAAACGGAGCAACCGACAACAACAGTTATATCGAGAGCGTTCAGGGAACATCTCCCTAGTGAATAAGTTTCCAATGACATACTGATACCCTGCTCGTTCCGAAGTAAAACAAAACAACTTTCCAAGAATATGAATGGCGATTATGACCCATTTCCTTGCTTTAACAAATGACGATTTCAGCGCTACAATACATTTAGAGCCGCCAGACAGTTGCGCTGATACCAAGAACAAGATCGCCGTATATTGCTTTTGAATTTCCGCTTGATCCGTTGTAAAATGAAGACGCTCTTGTATGGGATTTCTCCTTTCTAATGTTAGGTGAGCACTTTCATTTTAAAAGGAGATTTTCATACAAGGACTATTTTTATGCTCGTCTGATTTTATCTAGCACCACGGGTAATGCCGTAGTTTAAGAAAAAGTCAATCGCCCCGGCCGAGAACGTAAACCCGTGGTGGATGTCAAGCATTGTCGCCACTGCGAGCGACAAGCCGGTCAACACGGCATGGACAACGTAGAGCAATGGCGATAAAAACATGAATAGAAACTCAATTGGCTCCGTAATCCCGGTTAAAAACGACGTCAACGCCACGCCAAGGAGCGCGCCGGCGACCGCTTTGCGACGCTCTTTTTTCGCCGCCGCGATCATCGCCAGCGCTGCCGCGGGCAGGCCAAACATCATGATCGGGAAGAAGCCGGCCGTGAACTACCCCCATTTAATTTTCTAGCGAAAATTTGAAGTGGGGGCTTCCAAAGAAGTTTGACTGCTTCAAGCAATCCTTATTCTTTGAGGCGTGTCCACTTCGCCGCTAGAGCATAAGACACTCAGGTCTACAGCTTTACAACCGGAATTGGGAGCAGGAAGTCCTGCTCGTCTTCCCATCCTTTGGCGCCAAACGGCGGGGAGAATGGCCTCCAAAATTCGACATGTGGGAAGTCTATGCCCCATTAATTCACCGGCCTTCTAGATTAATATTGCGTTGTAATGTTTCCGCATAGCCAATGACAAGTTTGCCAATTTGATTTTCAATACAGTAGTTAATGATGTAACGGCAAGTCTTGTTGATATAATCATTCACTTTATTATTGCGTGTAGTCATATTTTCCTTGTTTGGCAAGACTGATCAAACCAAAGAAAGATTTAAAGGCTTCATTGACCTTTTTTAAAATTTGCTGTGCCATGTTGCTGTTTAACAGCTTATAGTTTTCGTTAGTTTTTGCAAGATGATCGTTTTTCTCATAATTAAGAAATTCCTTGTGTTCAAAATAGTATTGTCTGACATTGTACAATCCGACGTTGTACATGTTCTTGGCAATATGGCACAGTTCTCGAAGAGTCAAGTATTCTTCTTTGGTCAAACCATTTAGCTGTTGTTTGATACAAAAATACATGTTTTCACCTCCCATCTAACTATATGATACTATATTTTACTGAATCTATCCTATTTTCAGCAAAATATAGTTAAGGCGATTCATCTCCCACTTACTCCGCTTCGCTTCGTTGAAGTGGGAGTCTTCTCGCCTAATTAAGATAAATCAGGCTGGCCGAGCCGAAGCAACAATCCAGCCGCCGGCAAAACAGCAATCGGCAGCATTAACGCTTTTCCGAGACGCTGCAAAAATCCTAACATAACCATTCATTCCTCCCTTTTTATTTTCGCCGTTCCATTTCAACAATGAATTTGTACCGATCACCGCGGTACACCGATTTGACGACTTCGAGCGGCCGGCCGTCATCAAGGTATGTGCGGCGCTCAAGCAGCAGCACCGGCGCCCCTTCTTTCACCTGCAAATGCTCGGCTTCCAGCTTGCGGGCGACAGATGCTTCCAGTGTTTGAACAGCAGAACCGATGATCATCCCTTTTTCTTTTTCGATAAATTCATAGACGGAACCGCTTACAACATCACGCGTCAGCCCGAGAACAAGATGGACGGGAATGTAGAGCGTCTCCAGCGCCATCGGCGAACCGTCGGCTAAACGGAGGCGGCGAATTTCGTAAAGAGCGTCCCCTTCCTTAACAGCGAGCCATTCAGCCAGTTTCCCGGAAGCCGGCACCGTTTCAAAGCCAAGAACGATGGTGTCCGGCTCCATGCCGCGCGCCCGCATATCTTCGGAAAAGCTCGTCAGTCCTTTCAACGGCTGCTCGATTTTTTCCGCCGCGACAAACGTCCCTTTTCCGCGCCGGCGAATGAGGTAGCCGTCGTTGACCAAATTGTTGACCGCCTGGCGAACGGTCATCCGGCTAATATGATACGTTTCCGCCAACTCGCGCTCCGACGGGATCATCTCCCCCGGCTGCCACTCCCCTTTTTCAATTTTCTCCTTCATATACTGCTCGAGCTGGTAGTAGATTGGTACAGGGGATTGTTTATCAATCATGGAACATCCACCTGCCGTTGTTCCTTCGGAATGAGTGACAGCGCCTTTTGGTCGGCGATGATCGTCACGTCCGGATGGAGGTGAAGCGCCGAAGCCGGCAGCTCGGGCGAAACGATGCCTTCGAACAGCCGAGCGAGCGCCGCAGCTTTTTCCTCCCCTGATGCCAACAGCACGATGCGGCGGCTCCGCAAAATGGTCGCGATCCCCATCGTAATGGCGTAATGCGGCACGTCATCCAGCGACGGGAAAAAGCGGGCGTTCGCTTCGCGCGTCGAGGCGGCCAGTTCAACGACATGGGTCGTCGACGAAAACGGCGTCCCCGGCTCGTTAAAGCCGATATGGCCGTTGCGGCCGATGCCTAAGAGCTGTAAATCAATGCCGCCTAGCGCATCAATCAGCTGCTCATAGCGCCGGCACTCCTCACCTAAATCAGCGGCCAAGCCGTCCGGCACGTGCGTCTCGTGAAGCGGGATGTCCAATTGGGCAAACAAGTGGTGATTCATATAATGGCGATAGCTGTTCGGATGATCTGGGCCGAGCCCGACATACTCATCTAAATTCACCGTGCGCACGAGCCGGTACGATGTTCCGTGCTGCCGATGATCGGCAGCAAGTTCACGGTACACGCCAAGCACCGTCGAACCGGTTGCTAACCCGAGAACCGCCGTCGGTTTTTCCTTGACTTGTTCGATAATCATTCTCGCCGCCTGGCGGCTCATGTCCGCATAATCCGCAGCCTCAATGAGCTTCATGGCCGTCCCTCCCTGCCCCTTGTGTTTTCCTTTGTTTCCGGTAAGCGAGCGCGCCGCGACAAAACGTCATCGCTACCTCGTATTGTTCGTCAAGCACGACGACATCGGCGTCTTTGCCCGGCCGCAGACTCCCTTTCCGGTCAAGGACGCAGAGTTGTTTCGCCGGATTCCAACTCGCCATGCGGATCACTTCTTCGAGGGTGCAGCCGGTGCAGTCGATCACACGGCGAAGGGCATCAGCAAGCTTTAACACACTTCCCGCCAACGTGCCGTCGGCAAGCCGCGCCTCCCCGCCGCAGACTTCCACCTCTTGGCCGCCGAGATCATACTTCCCATCGCCGAGACATTTCGCCCGCATGGCGTCGGTGATTAAGATAAGCCCCTCGCTTCCTTTATTCCGGTAAGCGAAGCGAACCATCGGCGGCGCAACGTGCAACCCGTCGGCGATCAGCTCGCACATCACTTCTTCAAACATAAGCACCGCACCGGCGACACCCGGTTCACGGTGATGGATGCCGCGCATCCCATTGAACAGGTGGGTCGCATGCGTCACCCCTGCATGGACCGCCGCTTTCACCTCGTCGTAAACGGCGTCGGAATGGCCGATCGAGGCGACGACCCCCGTTTTCTTTAAATAAGCGACAAGATCAAGCCCCCCGTCCCGCTCCGGGGCGAGCGTCACAAGGCGGATATGGCCACGGGCAGCTTCTTGCCAACGCCGAAACAGCGAAACGTCCGGGTCGGCGAGATGACGCGGGTGCTGCGCCCCGGCGCGCTTTGGCGACAAAAACGGCCCTTCCAAATGAACGCCGAGCACTTCAGCCGCCCCCGGGCCGTTCGCCTGCTCCATATAGCGCGCTACGTTCATAAGCGCCGCTTCGATTTGTTCGCTTGGCGCCGTCATTGTCGTCGCCAGGAAGCTTGTTGTTCCTTCCGCCGGCAAGGCGTTAGCCATCGCATGGAGCGCTGACGGCGTCGCATCCATCACATCCGCCCCGGCTGCTCCGTGAATGTGAACATCAATTAATCCTGGTATGACGGAAAATCGTGAAGAAAGCTCGATCACTTCCGCCTCAATATCGGTTGGACATCGTGACATCGGACCGATATCAGCCACTTTCTCTCCTTCGATCAACACATATCCTTGGTCCATTTTCCTTGTTTCCGCATACACGACAGCGTTTTTTAACAGCCGCCGTTTCATAGCCATCCCTCTCTTTCTATGATGATCATAACATCATATGTTCTAGTTGTCTAGACCACTAAAAATGAGAAGTATCAAAAAAAAAAAGAGGCGTCCATCCGCCCCCCCTGAACGGCGCTACGCCCTTTTCGGTTCGCGGGCCGGCAAATAAAACGAAAATGTCGTTCCTTCGTTCCGTTTGCTATGAACGGTAATGAGCCCTTTATGCGCTTCAACGATGTTTTTAGCGATAGCCAAGCCGAGTCCGGTGCCTGAGCGGCCGCGCGTCCGCGCTTTATCGGCTTTGTAAAACCGTTCAAACACAAACGGCAAATCTTCCTCCGGAATGCCGGAACCGGAGTCTTGGACGTGAATCGTTACGCCGTCGCCGCTTCGCTCGATAATCAGACGGACCGTGCCGCCCGCCTCCGTATGGCGAATGGCGTTATCGATCAAGTTCGTTAACACCTGTTCGATCCGGTCTGGATCGATTGCGATTTCGATGTTCTCGTCGCGAAACTCGGCCGTCAGCTCGATTTGCTTTTCTTTCGCCAGCCCGTAAAACTTGCGGATCACCCGCTCCACGTAAGGGACAAGCTCGACCCGCTCATATTGCAGCTCGATATGGCCCGCCTCCATGCGGGCGAGGTCCAACAAATCGTTAACAAGGCGGCCCATGCGCAGCGACTCGTCGTAAATGACTTTCGCCATCTCTTTCTTCTCTTCCTCACTGGCGGCGATGTCGTCGATGATCGCCTCGCTGTAGCCTTGCAGCATGGCGATCGGCGTGCGCAGCTCGTGCGAGACGTTGGCAATGAAATCTTTGCGCAGCTTATCAAGCCGCCGCTCTTCGGTCATGTCGCGCAAAACGGCGACCGCGCCGCGCACCATCGTTTTTCCGTATAATGGCGTCATTAAAATGACCCATGTCCGCCCTTGCATCGTCACCTCGGTCGATTGCTCCTTTTCCTCGCGGACGACGCGGGCGAACAGTTCTTTTACCTGCGGCGGCAGCGGCGCTATCGTTTCCGCGTCGTTTCCTTGCTCGAAATACCACGCCTGCAAAAACCGCTCCGCCGGCGGGTTCGTAATTAAAATTTCCCCGTCGCGGCTAAACGTAATCACGCCGTCGGCCATGCTGCTTAAAATGCTGGCGAGCTGTTCTTTTTCCTGGTTTAAGGCGTTGATGTTAAACTGCAGACGCCGTCCCATTTGGTTGAACGCCATCGCCAGCCCACCGATCTCATCGTTCGTTAAAATCGGCACTTTCATATCGAAATGGCCCCGCGCCATTTCGAACGCGGCTTGGCGCATTTTCCGGAGCGGAGCGGTGATGCGCGTCGACAAGAAAAAGGCAAAAAACGTCGTCATGACAATGGCGATAAACGCGGCGAGAAAAATTAACTCTTTCGTCCGCTCCGTCGCGTCGGCGATCGCCTCGAGCGACTGATAGATAAACACAGCTCCTCGGCTGCCATCCGGCATCGACATCGGCACGCCGACAATGATCATATCACGGGGCAGCTTTTCTTTTGGATGCCGCTCCAGCATATACAAACGCTTTTTCACCGTTTTCCCATCTGTCAGCACACGCCGCAAGTCCCGATCTTGGCGGATCGACGACAGTGGCATATTATCCAAACCAGCATCGCCAGGCGAATACCAATAGTGCGACTCATCGGCGACGATGACGGCTTTCGTTCGATTGTCCACAAGCGTCCAAGCGATCGAGCGGGCAAGCTGCTCATCGCGGTAATCGTGCATCACCTCGGCCACTTTTGTCGCCAGGCGGGTCAAGTCGTTTTCCGCTTCCTGCACATAATAATCTTCCAAAAATTTAATAAGCAAAATGCTTAAAATAAACAGCACGCACGAAACGAGCAGCAAAATCGTAAACCATAGCTTCCCGACGACACTGCGAAACAGCCACATCAGTCGCTCACTGCCTCAAACTTGTAGCCGACGCCCCAGACGGTGACGATCATTTTTCCCGCCTGCGGCGACGCTTTATTCAACTTTTCGCGCAACCGTTTAATGTGGGTGTCGACCGTGCGCAAGTCGCCGAAAAATTCGTAATGCCATACTTCCTTCAACAGCTGTTCGCGGTCGAACACTTTGTCGGGCGAGCGGGCCAGAAAGAGAAGCAGCTCATATTCTTTCGGCGTTAAGCTGACTTCCTTGCCGTCGACCGTCACCCGGTGGGCATCGTTGTCAATCGTCAAATGCGGAAACACAAGCACGTCTTTCGCCGTCGTCTCCACCGGCGCGTAGGCGGCATTCGCTGCGCGGCGCAACAGCGCTTTTACGCGCAGCACGACTTCGCGCGGACTGAACGGCTTGACGATATAATCATCGGTGCCGACTTCAAACCCTTGAACGCGGTTTGATTCTTCGCCTTTCGCCGTCAGCATCATAATCGGCGTCGCTTTTTGCTCGCGAATTTCTTTGCACACCTCAATTCCATCTTTGCCCGGCAGCATTAAATCGAGCAAAATGACGTCGTAGTCGTTCGCCAGCGCTTTCTCAAGCGCTTCATTGCCATCGCCGGCTTCGTCGATCGCATAGTTTTCCCGTTCCAAGTACATTTTCAAGAGTCGACGGATGCGTTCTTCATCATCGACCACTAAAATGCGGATCGGCTTTTCTTGTTTTTCCATGCCAAATACCCTCCCTTACAAGATGGAAACAGTCTCCACTTTCTAGTTTACTGAAAAAACGGATGCCCGCCAATAGGGCATCCGTTTGCCTTGCGATCATGTCCCGGCATATGAGTGCAGCCCCGCGATGACGAGGTTGACCGCCACTAAGTTAAACATAATAATGGCAAAGCCGATGACGGCGAGCCATGCCGACTTTTCACCATGCCAGCCTTTTGACAAACGAAGGTGCAAAAAGGCGGCGTAAAACAGCCAGGTGATGAGCGCCCATACTTCTTTCGGATCCCAGCCCCAAAAACGCGTCCAAGCAATTTGCGCCCAAATCATGGCAAAAATGAGCGCCCCGAGCGTAAACACCGGGAATCCGATCGCTACAGCTCGATAGCAAATTTCATCGGTTAAATCCAAATTGACGTTTTTCACAAGCGGCTGCAGCGCCGCTGCGATGCGTTTGCGCAATGCGAGGCGAAGCGCGATGTACAAGACCGCCCCCGCCATCAACGACCAAATGACGGTATTCAACTTTTTCGCGTTAATGATCGCCGGCATCTCAACAAGCGGCTTCATGCGGCCGGCGCTGTCTTTGGCGAGCTCGCCCTCATGCGGCCCGACGAGCGCCGGCATATGGTACTCGACTTCCGCTGGTTGATCGTTCTTGTCAATCCACGAAAATTTCGCCTCATACCCAGAAAGCCCGAACGCTGTCGAAACGATGACGAAACCGAGCGTGGTTACTAAGCAAAACATGACGGCTTCGAGCCAAAACGTGCGCTTCGACGGTTTCGACTGGTCGACGACACGGATCAAATAAATGAGTCCGGCGACAAAGCTGATGGCCAAAATCGCCTCCCCGGCCGCCGCAGTCGTGACGTGGATGTGCAGCCAATCGCTTTGCAAGGCGGGAATGAGCGGCGAAATTTCCCGCGGAAACATGCTCGCATAGGCGATAAGGAGCAACGCGACCGGCAGCGCAAACAGGCCGAGCACGCTCAACCGGTAAATGAAATAAACAATGATAAAAGCAGCGACAAGCATCATGCCGAAAAACGTTATAAACTCGAACAAATTGCTCACCGGAGCATGCCCGGCAGCGATCCAGCGCGTGATGAAATACCCGACCTGGGTGAGAAAACCGATGATCGTCACGGCAATGCCAAGCTGCGACCAGCGGTCTTTTCCTTGCCGCTCCTTCCGTTTGTCGCGAATGGCGCCGCCGAAAAGAAACGTGCCAATCAAATAGAAAACGAACGAAATATATAGCAATGTGCTGCTAAGCTGTGCCATGCGCTTGTCCTCCTTGTCCGGCTTTTTTCTCTTCCTCGAGCCGATCGGCCGGCATCGTTAAGCCGGTGCCGTCAAGCAGGCGGCGCAGCTCGTTTTTCAAGCCGAACCAGTTTTTATTCGTATGTGCGGCGATCCATAATTCGCCGTTCACCCGCTGCACCCAAATACGGCGGTGATTCCAATACATTCCTTGGATGAGCCCGATCATGAAAATCGCGCCGCCCACCCCTAAAATCCAAAGCGTGAAATCGCGGCGGACGGTCAAGCCAGAGACGTTGCGCGTCTCAAGCCCCGCAAACGCCATTTTATATTTGTTGTCGCCAAACGGTTCGATCGTTTGTTGGATGGCGACGAAACTGACTTCCCCTTCCGGTCGATCCGGCGCATACATTTTAAAGACGAACGCCGGATTGTTCGGCACGCGCGATTTTGTCGACGGGTTGCCGTCTTCGTCAAACTCAAAGTCAGGAAAATAGCTTAATAGCTCGACGCGATACCCCCGTCCGAGGTCGTACGTTTCTTTTGGATCGTACAAGTCGATCGCTACCGTGCCGAACGTTTTTCCCGACTGTTTATCCGCCAGTTGGAACGACATCGTTTTCGGCTCGTTCAGCCGGAAATCGACTTGATAGAGTGCGTAATGGTTGAATTTCAGCGGTTCGTTGACGCGAATCGAATATTCTTTCACCTTTTCGAGCTTCGGTTTGGCGCCGGCGACTGTCGGGTCGACGCGCTTATACAAGACGACATTTGTCTGATAGTTTTCCGCAATCATGCCATCGCCGACACGGTCGATGGCGGCATTAAACACTTCATTGTCTTCGCCTTTTTTGTACGTGTCAAAAATAAACTTTTCACTTTTTAAAAAGTACTGGCCGTCAGTCCCTGGGATTTCTTTCGTTTCCCCTTCGCGAATCCACATCACCTCATCAATGTACATGCCCGGCACCGAGCGAAGCATGGCCCCGATTAAGAAGATGATCAGGCCAACATGGTTCACATACGGTCCCCAGCGGGAAAAGCGCCCTTTTTCGGCGAGCAGATGGCCGCCTTCTTCGCGGATGCGGTATCGTTGCTTGGCGAGCCGCTCTTTCAGCAGAGCGACCGCCTTGTCCATATCGCCGACGCGCGAAACGCCAAACAGCCGCTGCCGCTCTAAAAAGCGCGGATGGCGCTTCACCCCTTGCCGCTTCAAGGCGCGGTAAAGTGGAACGACCCGGTCCAAGCTGCAAATGACAAGCGAAACGCCGATTAAGGCGATGAGCAAAATGTACCACCATGAGCCGTACAAGTTGTTAAAGCCGAGCTCATAATACAGCTTCCCTGCCCAACCGTACTGCTCTTCGTAGTATTCAGCCGGATTCACGTTCGGCGGGATATACATTTCTTGCGGAAAAATCGTACCGACGGCCGAAGCGATGAGCGTGATGACGATGAGCGCCACCCCGACTTTGACCGACGAGAAAAACGCCCAAATTTGGTCGACGATCGTTCGGTTGTACGTTTGTGACCGGCGCGCGCTTCCTTCGTAGCGCATGTCCAAAATCAGTTTTTCTCCCAAATCGGCAAGCGGCTTGCCGCACGACTCACAAAACGCCGTGCCGTGCGGATTGACATGGCCGCATTCGCATTTGACGTGTTCCATGGCGCAAAACTCCTTACGGTTTGATGCTTTCCAAATGGCGCTGAATGTCTGCTTTTGTCATCGCGCCGGTGATGATTTTCTTCACTTCGCCGTTTTTGTCAATCAAAAACGTGGTTGGCAGCGGCCCGACGTTATAGGCGTTCAACACTTGATCTTGACGGTCGATCACAATCGGAAATGTCAGGCCGAACCGTTCCGCGAACTTTTCAACGCTCAACTTCGGTTCACCGACATTGACAGCCAAAATTTCAACCCCTTGTTTTTTGTAAACCGGGTACAGCTCGTTCATATACGGCATCTCCCGCTCGCACGGCTTGCACCACGTTCCCCAAAAGTTCAAAAAAACGCCTTTGCCGCGATAGTCTGAGAGACGGTGTTCACGCCCTTTTAAGTCAGCGAGCACAAAATCGGGCGCTGTGGAGCCGACAGCGACCGCCTTTTTCTCGGTGAAAAAATTGGCGTAAATCGTATAGCCGAGCGCAGCCAGCAGCACGAGCAAAATCGCTGTCCTCATCACTAAGCGCTGTTGTTTTTTCATCGCTCAACCCCCTTCAGTTTCTCTTCCCCCTGCGGCCGATGCCGCAGGGGCCGACGTGGCAGTTCATAATCTCCCATTTTCCATTATAGCAAAGTCCCTCGCTCGTTTATGCGCAAGGATATGAACGTTATGTGACAATCTTCGTCATTTTCTTCCCCCGGATTGGGCGATCGCGCGCAGCAGCTTCACTTCATGCGGCGTCAGCTCGCGGTATTCGCCGGGGCGCAGCCCTTTCAAATCGAGAAACGCGTACCGCTCCCGCTTCAGCTTCAGCACCTCGCAGCCGATCGCCTCAAACATGCGGCGCACTTGCCGATTGCGCCCTTCATGAATGCGGATTTCGACAATCGCCGTCCGCTTTTTCCGATCAGCTGAGAGCAGTTTCACTTTTGCTGGCGCCGTCATGCCGTCTTCCAACAGCACCCCTTTCTCGAGCTGTTTCAGCTGCTCGCGCGTCGGGATGCCTTTCACTTTAGCGACGTACACCTTCTCGATCTCATAGCGCGGATGCATCAGCAAATTGGCAAAATCGCCGTCATTCGTCAACAAGAGCAGGCCGGACGTATCGTAGTCAAGCCGCCCGACCGGGTAAATGCGCTGGTGGAGATCCTTAAAAAAGTCGGTCACCACTTTGCGCCCTTTCTCATCTTTGACGCTCGAGATGACGCCGCGCGGCTTATAGAGCAAATAATAGACCGGCTCCTCGCGCTCGACCGGGATGCCGTCGACTTCCACATCGTCGCTCGGTCCGACTTTGACGCCGAGTTCGGTGACGACGCGGCCATTGACTTTCACCCGCCCTTGCAAAATCATTTCTTCCGCCTTGCGCCTTGATGCGATGCCGGCGCGGGCAATCACTTTTTGCAACCGTTCCATTTGCTTCTCACCTCTTTCATCATCTTACCCTTTCCGTTAGACAGATACAAGCATGCCGCTTTTATTTTTATCATCTCGAGCCGGACATCCCCCCATTTCCAAGCGCGAGCACAGGCCGGGAACGCTCAACGGATCGGCAAGCGTCTCTCAAACAAAAACCCGCCGGATGGCGGGAAAACAAAAAAAGGACGCGGTCAGCGCCCGAATACAAGCAAGACGATGAAAAAGGAGACGATAAAGCTAAGAATGTCCGCCAAAACGCCGACTTTTAACGCGTCGCCCATTTTTTTGACGCCGACGGCGCCAAAATAGACGGTGAGCACATAAAGCGTCGTCTCGGTGCTGCCTTGGATTGTGGAAGCGAGGCGTCCGATAAACGAGTCGGGGCCGTATGTGGCAATTAAATCGGTCGTCATGCCGAGCGCAGCCGTGCCGGAAATCGTGCGAATCGCGGCGAGCGGAACGACTTCGGCCGGCAGCCCGATGGCCGCAGCGAGCGGCTTGATCGTCGCCATCAGCGCCTCAAGCGCCCCGGATGCACGAAAAATGGCGACTGATACTAACATGCCGACTAAATATGGAATGAGCGAAAACGCAATTTCGATCCCTTCTTTGCCGCCTTCGACAAACGCCTCGTACGTCGGCACTTTTTTCACCGTGCCATAGAGCAAAATCAAGGCGATGAGCCCCGGAATGAGCCAAACTGAAAGAAGCTGGACGATGGCCATCATGGCTTCCTGCCTTTCCGCATCCGTTTCCAATAATAATACCGGTCAATCAATACCGCCCCGATCGTCGAAACCGTCGAGGCGACGACTGTCGTGCCGATAATTTCGCCTGGCGACGCCGAACCGTACGTCATCCGAATCGAGATGACCGTCGCCGGAATGAGGGTAATGCTTGACGTATTAATGGCTAAAAACGTCACCATCGACCGGCTCGCCTCGTCGCTGTCGCCGTTGAGCCGCTTCAGCTGCTCCATCGCTTTAATGCCCATCGGCGTCGCTGCATTGCCAAGGCCGAACATATTGGCGACCATATTCGAGACGATGTAGCCGAGCGCCGGATGGCCGGGCGGCACTTCCGGGAACAGGCGGCGCACAATGGGCATGAACAGGCGCGCGACTTTATGAAGCAAGCCAGCCCGCTCAGCGATCGCCATCAATCCAAGCCAAAATACTAAAATGCTGATCATGCCGATGCTGATCGTCACCGCTTCTTTGGCGCTTTCGAACACCGCCTTGTTCACTTCCTCCATCGTGCCGTTGGCCGCAGCAAAGGCGATGCCGATGACCGCCATCATCACCCAAATGAGGTTAACCATCGCCTCTCACACCTAAAAACCGAAATACTTGCCAAAAGAACCCCCGGCTGCTTTTGCCTTTCTCCGGCTCATAAAAAATCGGCACTTCATCAACCGCCTGTTTGTTCAAATAAAGCACCGCTTTTCCAACTACGGTCGGCGCGCGGCTTGGGGTTTCCTTCCATTCAGCGCGCGGCTTCAACAAATATACTTTCACCCGCAGCTCTCCCGTCTCCTGTTCGGTCACCGGATATTGCAAATCGCGGGCTGCCCGCAGCCGCCCCCTGTAAAACGGGTCGGAAATTTTCTTCACGACCCGCTCGCCGCGGACTTTTGCGATATGGTAGTTGGAAAACCCGTACTCATACATGGCGATATGATCGTTCCAGTCGTCCGGAGCGTCCAACGTCACCGCGATCAAATCGACCCCATCTTTCGACGCCGTTGTCACAAGCGTGCGGTGCGCCCGCTTCGTATAGCCGGTTTTGCCGCCGGTGCAATATTCGTAAAGGCTTGTTAGCAGCTTATTTTTATTCCGCCATACACGCGCCCCGTCTTCACCAGGCGGGGCAGGAGCGCGGTATACTTTTGTTCCGGAAATGCGGCGAAACTCTTCATTTTTCATCGCATATTGCATCAACAGCGCCATGTCGTAAGCGGTCGAATAATGGTTTTCCGCATCATCCAACCCGTGCGGATTGGCAAATTCCGTATCGCGCATCCCAATTTCAGCCGCCTTTTCGTTCATTAAAAACACAAACCCCTCGACACTGCCGCCGACGTGTTCAGCGATGGCGACCGCGGCGTCATTGCCGGAACGAAGCATCAGTCCGTACACGAGATCGCGCAGCTTCATTTTCTCCCCTTGGCGCAAGTAAATTGACGACCCTTCCGTCCGGACGGCGCGGGCGCTGACCGTCACTGTATCATCAAGCTTCCCGGACTCAATCGCCAAAATGGCGGTCATAATTTTCGTAATGCTGGCGATACGCCGTTTTGTATAGGCGTCTTTTGCAAACAAAATCCGCCCGGAATGTTGCTCTATTAAAATCGCGCTTTTCGCGCTCACCCCGTCCATGGCGTGCAGCTGCCCCGGAACACAGAATGTGATCCCCGCAATGAGCGCAATGAGCCAAACGAGCCGCTTCCACCTCTTCATCCGATATCGGCGAGGATCCCCCTCCTTCGGCAAACAGGGAGGAATCGCCTGTTCCTCCTTTCCAATTAGGCTGAAATGAGCGCAGCAGAGGAAACTCCGCAACGGAAACAGGCTGGGCATGGGAACCATGCTTTGTACAAGTGTATGCGCCGCTCGGACAAATATGATGAAAAAATATGGCCGTAGAAGCGTTCGCAGGCTTCCGCCAGATGAAGGATGGGACTACACGTGCAACACCTAGAGCAAACCGCATCGCGTTTTCGGCAAAAACGCCCTCCTAGACAAGGAGCCGGCTTTTACCCCTCAAAAAAACAGGCGGGGGTCCCCCCGCCTGTTTAAAATGGCTGCCAGCGCAGCTTCCGCGCTTCATTGAAGCGCGCTTCAACGTTGCGCCAATTGACGACGTTCCACCAATGTTCGATATACGCCGCCCGATCGTTTTTATATTGCAAGTAGTACGCATGCTCCCATACATCCAGCACAAGAAGCGGAATCGTATCCCATTGCGTCATGAGCTGGTGTTTTTCCGCCTGCAAAATTTCGAGCCGATGCGCCCGCGGCGCCCAAACGAGCAGCGCCCAGCCAACCCCTTCGGCGCTTTTCGCCGCTTCGGTGAAGTGGCGCCGGAATGCGGCAAAGCTGCCGAAGTCGCGTTCTATTTGCGCCCGTAGCTCCCCGCGCGGCTCGCCGCCGCCTTCCGGGTGCATGTTATACCAAAAAATGGTGTGCAAATAGTGGCCGGAACCGTTGAATGCCGCCTCCCGCTCCCAATGTTTCAACAGTTCAAAATTGTTCGTACGGCGCGCCTCAGCCATCATGCGCTCCGCCTTGTTCAGGCCGTCGACGTAGCTTTGATGATGCTTCGTATGGTGGAGACGCATAATTTCTTCGGAAATATGAGGCTCAAGCGCATTGTAGCTGTACGGCAGCGGCGGCAGCACATGCTTGCCAGGCGGGATCGGCCGCTGCCGTTCACCATCGGCCTCGCCTTCCTCTTGCCGCTGCTCTTCGTCAATCGTCTTTTCCTTGTGCAACTGCCCGCCATCAGCGGAATCCGCCGATGAGGATGCAATCGGCTCCGCCCGTTCCGCCGCCGCGGCCGGCTCTTGTTCGGTATCTCCCCCGTGTGTGACGATCTCCTCGACGCTTGGTTCTCCGCCGCCTTCCTGCTCAAGCAAAACGGCTGCTTCTTCCCGCCGCGGCGAGTTTTCCTCCTGTCCGCCGGCTACTGGTTCGACAAGGCGAACGGCTCGAACATACACATCGTCAACAAGGCGTTGCAGTTGACCAATCTCCTCCTCCGTCCACTCGCCGTCGTGTTCTTCAATGCGCGCCAACAAAGAAGAAAGGCCGATGTCATCCGCCGCTCCGCGCGCGGATAGGGCGTGCTCCATTTGTCTCCCCCACTCAGCCGCTTCGATGGCATAATGGCGAAGCGCAGCGGCGTACACGTCATCCACAAGGCGCGTGAGTTCGCGGATTGCCTCTTCCGTCCACGCTCCGTCATGTTCGGCGATAAACTTCAGCAGCGCCGAAGCGCCATCAGTGCTTGCCCCGCGCAGCGCCAGCACCTGCTTGACCTGTTCTCCCCATTCGTTCACCTCAGCCGCATACCGGGCGAATAACGTTTGGTCGTCCATTTGGTAAAAACCTCCTCCTGCTTTTTTCGCCATATCGTATGCCGGCCTGGGAAAATCGTTCTTGTCCGCATTCACCCAAATTCCTAACCGCACATACATATAGGAGCGAGATGATCAACATAGGCAAAACATAGCAAGGAGGGAAAAGCAGAATCGTCGCATTCCCCTGTGCGACGCGCTCTGCGAAAAAACGAATGAGCCAACCGATTGAGCAAGAAGCGCTTTTTGAACTCCGTTTTTGGATGCAAATTCTTGGCGACCATTGCCGGTTTATTGTTGAAGCGCTCGCCGAAAGCGAGCGGGCAGAAATCAATGAAGCGAAACAGCTGCAGCGCCTGTTTGACGACTTGCTCGCCGAAGCGCGCCGGCCGGAAGCCGCCGCGGCGTGGTCCGCGCTTATCATCCGCGGAAAAGAAGCGGGTGAACGGCTGCGGGCGTTCAAACTCCACTTGCTGCGGCGCCATGTAACCGAGTCGTTTCGCTTTTCATTGCCGCCGACGTTTTTGAACCATATGGTGAACGAACTTGATGAATGGTTGCGCCTCGCTGACTGCTATGCCCAAGGAAAGCGGCCGCCGCGCGTTCATCCGCTTCATCACGATTTGCTTTGGCTGCTTGACGCCGCCGGCCATGCCGGGGCCATTCACGACCGGCTCGACCATACGGAAAAGCAGCTGAAGCAGCAAAGCCATACGTTCACGAAGGAATGGGAAGCCTTTTATCTGAAAGCCATTGAGATGGCCGGCTACTTGCGGGCTAACGTTCATCAGTTTCCGGCGCTTTCCCGCTTCCACCGTCAAATCGAGCTGGAAATGGCCATTTTCCAAAGCTTTTTGCACGAACTCGAGGAGATGGAATTAAACAATGAAGTGCTTGGTGTGCTGTCGCCGCTCATGGCCGACCATATGGCGCGCGAAGAATGTTACTATTTGCAAAAGCTGGCCGAGACTACCGGCGAGGTGAAGCCACCGGCGTGCGACCCGACCAAGCCGCGGACGGAATAGCCGGCATGAGAAAAAGCGGTTCGCCCGAAGGAACCGCTTTTCCGCAAAATCACTGATCGCGCCCGGCGACTGGCAAACAACGCCCGGCGGCCGCGTTCTGTCGAAGTGTAAAAAACTATGCCCCGCACCCGTCTTCTGTTACGATGGCAGCGGCAGGCGGCAAGCGCCAGTGGCCGCCCATTCGCTCACCAACGCCTGCAACGTTTGGCCATCAACGGCGGCAAAATAGCGGCGCAGCTCATCCTCGTCATGAATATAGACGCGCCGGCGCTGCCGATAGGCCGGATTTTGCCATAAACAGACGAGGGCGACGATGTCGCGTAAATGAATGTCGCGTCCGGCAACCGTAAACAGCGGATCGCCTTCGTATGGCAGCACATCAAGCAGCGTCGCCTCAAAATGGCGCAAATACAACACGGACAGCGTCCGCTCTTCAC
The DNA here is from genome assembly GCF_002217665.1 of Geobacillus uzenensis. Lineage (NCBI taxonomy): Bacteria > Bacillati > Bacillota > Bacilli > Caryophanales > Anoxybacillaceae > Geobacillus > Geobacillus uzenensis. Next base: position 574,995 of record NZ_NEWL01000002.1, on the reverse strand, counting down.
CGCCGTCACGATAGGTGACTTCTGAGCGGTTAAAATAGTCTTCAAACGTATTCGACTGCGATTTTTGCAGCTCTTCGCCGTACAAGCGGCAAACGTTCATGAGCGCCCCCCTTCCCGATCAGCCGTTTTTTCTTTAGTTTACCATATTACGGCTTTTCGTCGCTCAAATTTTCCGCCAATTTTTCAAAAAATAAATCTGCCTCCCGCTCGAGCTCGCCATCATCCGCCCATTCAGGCAGCGGCGGCAGCTCCTCGAGCGTTTTCAGCCCAAAATAGTCAAGAAATTCCGCTGTTGTGCCATACAAAATCGGGCGCCCGGTTCCTTCGGCGCGCCCAACCTCTTTGATGAGCGCCCGGGCCATTAGTGTCTGGAGCGGCTTGTCGCTTTTCACGCCGCGAATTTCCTCAATCTCAGCGCGTGTAATCGGCTGGCGGTAGGCGATGATGGCCAGCGTCTCAAGCGCCGCCTGCGACAGCGACGACGCCCCTGGCGCCTCAACGAGCTTTTTTAAATACGGGGCGTGCTCTTTTTTCGTCGCCAGCAAAAACACGCCAGCCAGCTCTATGAGCTGAATGCCGCGCTCCTCCCGGCTGTAGTCTTCCCGCAGCGCCGCAACGACCGCTTTCGCCTCCGATTCGTCGACATCGAGCACAGCGGCGATTTGGGCGAGCGACAGCCCCTCGTCGCCGGCAGCAAACAGCAGCGCTTCAACGATCGCCTTCGCCGGGCGCCCCGCGCCGGCACCGTCTTTTTTTACCGTTTCCTGTTGTTCCATCGCGCTTCGCCGCGCCAAGCGTTCCTAGCTGGCGCAACAGTCCCCCTTTCTGTCCGTTTCCGTTGGCCGCCAAGACGGCAGCCGTTCTACGCGGGCGGCGCGCACCGCCTGTCCACTATGCCAGCAGAACATTGTTTGCGCTATTTACCCAATCGGCGGCGCCGCAAAAGGAAAGCGGCCCGCTGCCGCGAACCGCCGCAGCCAAACCGGTGCGCCCTAAACGGCCGGGTGTTTGGCCGCAATAAACAAATCACTGAAATTCCGCTCTTGTTCAATGATAATTTTATTTTGCTTCATCAATTCCAAAATGGCTAAAAAAGTGACGACGATAGACGAACGGTCATAAGCCGGAAACAGCTCATAAAAGTGTTTCCGCCTGTTTGTTTGTCTCAACTCATGCAAAATTTCCGCCATCCGCTTTTCGACGGAAATGTCTTGCCGGGTGATCTTCGTCCGCACCGGTTTTTGCAGCTTTTTGCGGCGCAGCAGTTTCGACAAGGCGCCCAGCATATCGTATACGTTGACGTCAAGCGGCACTGCCGCCTTTTTTTCATCGGCATACGCGCTCAAGTCGCTTGGCGGCTTTGTAAATAAAAGCGCCCGCTCTTCTTCGCGCTGTTTCAGCTCTCGCGCCGCTTCTTTAAACTTTTTGTATTCGAGCAGCCGCTGCATCAGCTCTTCGCGCGGATCGTCCGCCTCGACAAACTCGATGTCGCCGTCGGCCTCTTCCTCCGGCGCCGGCAGCAGCATTTTGCTTTTGATCGCCAGCAGTGTGGCCGCCATCACTAAATATTCGCTGGCGATATCCAACTCGAGCTCTTGCATGGCGTGAATGTACGCCATATACTGTTCCGTAATTTGCGCTACCGGAATATTGTAAATATCAATCTCATAGCGATTGATTAAATGCAAAAGCAAATCAAGCGGCCCTTCAAACGCTTCAATTTTGACACTGTACGGCAATTGCACATCCATCCCACCATTTTTTCCACAGCCATCGTCCGTGCGTCCCGTCCTCGGTTGCGGTACATTTATTGTACCATAATCAAACGATGAAGCGAACGGAAAGCGGCCGCTTTTTTGCCCTTGGGGCCGCGGCGGCGTATAATGAAGAAGGAAGCTTTCCCTTCGGCATGCCAGCCGCTGCCGTCAGGCAGGGAACAAGGCGGCGTCAACTTCACCCCGCCGGCGGGGCCGCTTTCAAGCTAGTCAGGCCTTTGCGAAAGGAACGATGGCTGATGTATCCGAAGGCGTATATTGATTATTTAGTCCATTTCCATGGCGACCGCGACTATTTTGAATGCCATGAAATTTTAGAGGAACAGTGGAAACGAGACGGCCGAACAATGGAATGGCTTGTGCTGATCCAAATCGCGGTCGCCTTCTACCATTATCGGCGCGGCAACACCTCTGGGGCGCTGCGCCTTGTGAAACGGGCGCGGGTGCTGCTTGAGGGTGCGCGCGGGATGATTCGCCGACTCGGCCTCGATGATCGGGCGCTCGCCGCCCTGCTCGATGATACAGCCAGGCGCATCGCCCATGGCGAACCGTATGAAAGCATCGAACTGCCGATTGCTGACCGCTCGCTCTATGAGCAATGTCAGGCCGCCTGTGCCGAGCGGCAGCTCGTTTGGGGGCAGGCAAGCGACACCGCCAATATGGACGTGATCGACAAACACCGGCGGCGCGACCGCACCGACATCATCGCCGCCCGCGAACAAAAAAAGCGGGCCAAAGCGGAGGGGAAATAAGCTCCCCCCTCCGCCGCCCGCAAAAGCGCGGCGCCGCGCCGAGTTTTTATTCAGCTAGCACGTTTGGCATTTATCGAAAAACGAGGCAGTCCACTCATTGGCGCACAGCCGGCGGTCAGGGTACGCCTCTTTTAACGCCTTGACCATCTGTTTCCCGATCCCTTGGTGGCGGTGTGACGGGTTGACGCTGATGTGTTGGATTTGCACAACATCGGGAGCGCGCAGCAGGACACCGATAATGCCGACGATGTCATCCCCTTCTTTCCATAAAAACAGTTGCCAATCGCTGTTCGTTTCATATTGTTTGATCGTCTGCTGCAGCCGTTTCAAGTCTTTTTCCGTCGGCATAAACGACAGCAGTCCCATGGCAATTTTCTCATAGTTTTTTCGGTAACGGATCAACATAAAAATCCCTCATTATCGACAAGCGCTTTTCCGAAAAGGAAAAGTGTTTGTCATTTTCTCTATACGTATTATAAACATTCTCACCGATATTGTGAACCATTTCATGCCTTTTTACGCAAATTACGCAAGCGTCCGCAAGACATTCGCCATTTCGATCGCGGAAACAGCAGCCTCCCATCCTTTATTGCCCGCTTTTGTGCCGGCCCGCTCGATCGCCTGCTCGATCGTATCGGTTGTCAAAACGCCGAAAATGACCGGAACGCCGCTTGCAAGCGCCGCGTGGGAGACGCCTTTGGCCGCCTCGCTGCACACGTAGTCAAAATGGCTCGTCGCGCCGCGGATGACGGCGCCAAGCGTAATGACAGCGTCAAATTGCTTCGATTCGGCCATTTTTTTCGCCACAAGCGGAATTTCAAACGCGCCCGGCACCCACGCGACCGTGATGTCGCTGTCGCTGACGCCATGCCGCGTCAAGCCGTCAATGGCCCCGGACAACAGCTTGCCGGTGATGAATTCGTTAAAGCGGGCGACGACGATGCCGATTTTCAGCCCGGTGCCGACGAAATTTCCTTCGATGACGTTCATGGTTCGTTCCCCTTTCATCAAAAATGAAGCATATGCCCTAATTTTTCATATTTCGTGCGCAAATACTTTTCGTTTTCCTTTTTCGGCGGCATTTGAAGCGGAACGCGTTCGACGACTTCGAGTCCGTGCCCTTTTAAGCCGGCGATTTTGCGCGGATTGTTCGTCAGCAGGCGCATTTTCGTCACGCCGAGATCTTTTAAAATTTGCGCCCCGATGCCATAGTCGCGCAAATCGGCCGGAAAGCCGAGCTTCTCGTTCGCCTCGACGGTATCATACCCTTGCTCCTGCAGCTTGTAGGCGCGCAGCTTGTTCATGAGGCCAATGCCGCGCCCTTCCTGGCGCATGTAAAGCAGCACCCCGCTCCCTTCCGCTTCAATTTGCCGCAGTGCCGCATGCAGCTGCGGGCCGCAATCGCACCGATACGAACCGAACACATCGCCGGTTAAACATTCCGAATGGACGCGCACGAGCGTCGCTTTGTCCGGAACGATCTCGCCTTTCACGAGGGCGACGTGCTCTTTTCCATCTAAAACATTCGTATAGCCGATGGCGCGAAACTCGCCGAACTCGGTCGGCAGTGAAATTTCCACTTCGCGTTTCACTAGTTTTTCCCGCTGGCTTCGGTACGCGATTAAATCTTTAATCGTAATCATTTTTAGTCCGAACTGATCGGCAATATCCCGCAAATCAGGAACGCGCGCCATCGTCCCGTCTTCTTTAATAATCTCGCAGATGACGCCGGCCGGCTTCGCTCCGCATAAGCGGGCCAAATCGACCGCCGCCTCCGTATGGCCGGCGCGCCGCAGGACTCCTCCTTTTTTTGCTATTAACGGAAAAATATGCCCTGGCCGTTTGAAATCGCTCGCCTTTACGTCCGGATCAAGCAGCGCCTGGATCGTCGCCGCCCGCTCGTAAGCACTGATCCCGGTCGTCGTCGTTTTGTAGTCGACGCTTACCGTAAACGCCGTGCCGTGTGCATCGGTATTATGAGTGACCATCGGCTCAAGCCCGAGACGCGCCGCCAATTCTTCCGTAATCGGGACGCAGACGAGCCCGCGGCCGTGCGTAATCATAAAATTAATGACGTCCGGCGTCGCTTTTTCGGCCAGCGCGACAAAATCCCCTTCATTCTCCCGGTCTTCGTCATCGCAAACGATGATCACTTCACCGTTTTTCAGCGCGGCAAGCGCCGCTTCGATCGCATCAAACATGGTCATTTACCCCCTTTTCCCACTCATTTATAGCCGTGCTGCTCCAAAAACCCAATCGTCAATCCGGAAGGCGGCGTTTCTTTCGCTGCGAGAAAGGCGGCGACGTATTTGCCGATCATATCGCACTCAATATTGACGAGGTCGCCGGGCCGTTTTTCGCCTAAAATCGTCGCCTCCCGCGTATGCGGAATGAGCGAAATGGTAAACGTGCGCTCGCTCAAGCCGAAAATCGTCAGGCTCGTCCCATCGACGGCCACCGACCCTTTCTCAATCATATATGAACGCAGTGAGGGCGGGACTTCGATTTCATAATAGACGGCGTTCGCCTTCGGCCATTGCCGGACGATGCGTCCGACGCCATCGACATGTCCGGTAACGAAATGGCCACCAAACCGACCGCCGGCCGCCATCGCCCGCTCTAGGTTCACCTTCGCCCCCGGCTTTAATGTGCACAACGCTGTTGCCTTCACTGTCTCCGGCATGACATCAACCGTAAACTGCCGATCCGTAAATGAAGTGACGGTCAGGCAGACGCCGTTGACGGCGATGCTATCGCCGAGCTGGACGTCTTCAAGCACCCGCCTGGCGCCAATCGTCATCACAATGGCGTCGCCCGTTTGCCTCATTTGTTCAATCGCGCCGATTTCTTCAATAATACCGGTAAACATCATGCTCTCCCCCTTCTTTTCGGTACAGCGACGATTTTGATATCCGGACCGACCGTTTCCACCCGCCGGATGTCAAGCTCCATCGCCTCGGCGAGACGCGAGAAGCCAAAACCGCCGATGGGCGTTGGCGCTTCGCGGCCGCCGATGAGTTTCGGAGCCATATAGGCGACGACTTCATTGACCGCCCCAGTGCGAAGAAAGCTGTCATGAACCCGCGAGCCGCCCTCGACAAACAATGACGTGACGCGCTGCTCGCCAAGCAGGCGGAGCACATCGCCCACATCAACGCGCGCGCTCGCCATCGGCACGATGCGCACCCCAAGCCGCTCATACGCCTTCATCTTTTCCCGGCCGACGCCGTTGCCGGTGATGATCCACGTTTCCGCTTCCTTGTCGGCAACAACATGGGCATCAAGCGGCGTATGCAAGTTTGTATCCAAAATGATCCGCAGCGGGTTTTTCCGCTGTTCCCCGATGCGAACGGTGAGCTTCGGGTTGTCGGCCATCACGGTGTTGACGCCGACTAAAATGGCGTCATGCTGGGCGCGGAGACGATGGACATCCTCACGCGCCGCGTTCGATGTGATCCATTTGCTTTCCCCTGTCGCCGTCGCAATTTTGCCGTCGAGGCTGCACGCATACTTGATCGTCACAAATGGCGTTTTCGTCACAATATAATGGAAAAACATGCGGTTTAACTCATCCGCTTCTTCTTTTAATATTCCGACATCCACGTCAATGCCCGCCCGGCGCAGCTTGTCAATTCCTTTTCCGGCGACAAGCGGATTCGGGTCGGTCGTCGCCACGACGACGCGGCGGACGCCGGCTTCGATGAGCAAATCGGCGCATGGCGGCGTTTTGCCGTAATGGCTGCACGGCTCAAGCGTCACATATACTGTGGCCCCGCGCGCCTTTTCGCCGGCCATGCGAATCGCATGCACCTCGGCGTGCGGCTCCCCCGCCTTTAAGTGGGCGCCGAGTCCGACAATCATGCCGCCGTTCACGACGACAGCGCCGACAGCAGGATTGGGGGACGTTTGACCAATCCCAGCCTTAGCTACATCAAGCGCCAACCGCATGTAATATTCATCGTTGTACACCATACCCACCTTTCCTCTATAAAATAAAAAACCCCGGAGACGCTCCGGGGCTTTGAGACGTGAGAGAATGATCCATGATGCGCATAACAGCAAACAAGAACATTCGTTCGTTAATCAAGGTTGTGTTTGCCGTACGGAAACGGAGGCTGTTGCCATGCGGGCCGGACGGCAGACGCCTCCTCTGCCGGCACCGCTCGGCTTAAAACAGCCGTGCGCACATTCTCATCCTTCTCCCATCCAGACTATACTGTCGGCTCCGGAATCGCACCGGATCGTGCCTATACGGCTCGCGGGCTGAGAGGCATCGGCCTCATCACCGCCGGTCGGGAATTTCACCCTGCCCCGAAGGATGCATAGCGATATGATTATGTTCTATTATACCACATTGGCAGCCTTGCATCATCACTTGGCGATCCAAAGCCAATATGCTGCTCCCCATAACAAGCTGACCGCCAGCAGGAAGAAAAACAACCGCCAATTGTTTCGGCTTGTCCGCTCGTCATCTTCCGTCCGCTGCTTACGGTTCGTCAACCACTTTCACTTCCTTCATCACATCGCCGTTTTTCATCGCCTTGACGATGTCCATCCCGGACGTTACTTGGCCAAAGACGGTATGCACCCCATCTAGGTGCGGCTGTGGTTCATGGACGATGAAAAACTGGCAGCTGCCGGTATCGCGGCCGCGGTGCGCCATCGAAATCGCCCCGGTGACATGCCGGTGCGGATTGTTGTCCGTCTCGCACGGAATCGTATAGCCGGCATCGCCCGTACCGTTGCCGCGCGGGCAGCCGCCTTGGCTGACAAACCCGGGGATGACACGGTGGAACGTCAGCCCGTTATAAAATCCTTCGTTCGCTAATTTTTCAAAGTTAGCCACCGTCACCGGCGCCTCATTCGGAAACAGTTCAAATTCAATTTTCCCGCCATTTTCCATCAAAATATAACCTTTTTTCGCCATCACGCTTCATCTCCTTTGTCACGCTTGAACCGTCTTTATCATACCATGATTGTCCAACGGAAAGAAAGCAAAAATGCCTGTTCACCCACACATCCAATGTTTTTTTAATATAATATATTGATATGAAGCACAAATGGGCATACTAGTGATAATAATAGGCGGGGTTGAACGATCAAGGGGGGCTTCCGGTGATGTTGTTGATGGCGGTAACCGTGATTGTATTTCTCGTTTTGTTTATCATCATGCCAAAACAGCTTTCAGTGCTTGAAATGTACACGACCTCGCTGTTTGCCATCTGTCTCGGCCTCTCTGCCGATTTATTTCTCGATCTCAAATACCATTTATACGGCTATTTTTATCCCGGGGTTGACGGGCTGGCATATTTGTTTATGACTTTTGTTTACGCCATCGTCAATCTTCTGTTTTTAAACGTTTACCCGCTGCGGCAGCCGGTTTGGAAGCAAGCCGCCTATATCGGCGGGTGGTCGCTCTTTTCCGTTCTCTATGAAATTGCCGCGCTGCGGACGGGGCTGCTGTACTACCGCGGCTGGAAGCTTTCCTACTCAGCGGCTTTGTACCCGCTTTTGTTCCTTATTTTGCGGATTCACTTTCTCCTTGTGCGCCGTCTGGCGGCGAAGGCGGAACGCCGTTTCGATAGAAAAACAGGCGGGCGTACGGTATAATGATAGTGCACTTTTTATGAACAGGGGGGAGCTGCGTGAAACGAACGATCGCTTCATCGCTGCTGGCGGTCATGCTGCTGGCATTTCCGGCCATGGCGACGGCCGATGCCGCACCGGGCGACGTCATTGTAACGCTCGGGGAAAACTTGACAGACGAGCAAAAGCAAAAAGTGCTCGAAGAAATGAAAGCGCCGGACGGGGCACAGACGGTTACCGTCTCAAACGCTGAAGAGCATAAATATTTGGATGGGCTCATCCCGAAAGCGCAAATCGGTACGCGCGCCATCTCATCGTCGATGATTACGATCGGCGAACCGGGCTCCGGACTGAATGTCGAGACGCATAACATCACATGGGTGACGAAAGAAATGTATACGAACGCCTTAATTACCGCCGGGGTGAAAGACGCCGACATTTACGTCACCGCCCCGTTCCCGGTGTCGGGCACCGCCGCGCTGACCGGGCTAATGAAGGCGTACGAAATTTCCTCTGACCAAGCCATTCCGGATGCTGTGAAAAAAGTGGCGAACGAAGAAATGGTGCAAACGGCGAAGCTGGCCGACTCGATCGGTCCGGACAAGGCGGTCGCCTTGCTGGCGAAAATCAAAGAAGAAATCGCCAACAATCCGCCGCAAACGGACGCCGATTTGCGCGCCTTGATTGAACGAATCGCCAACGACCTTGGCATTACGCTAAGCGAAAACGAAATCAACAGCCTCATTTCCCTCTTCCACAAAATGCAAAACGTGGATATCAACTGGGATCAAGTCAATGACCAGCTCAGCAAAGCAAAAGAACAACTGTCGGCATTTTTGCAGTCGGAAGAAGGAAAAACGTTCATCCAACATGTTGTTGACATTCTAAAAGAGATTTGGAATGCCATCAAATCAGCGTTCTCCTCGAGCCAATAAAAAAGCCCGCTTCACGCGGGCTTTTTTATTTTCTCACCTTCGCCTTGAACGGCAAATCGTGCTGGATTAAATCTTCATATGTTTCCCGTTTGACAACGAGCTGGGCGTCGCCATTTTCGACAAAGACAACTGCCGGGCGCGGCAGACGGTTGTAGTTGTTCGCCATCGAATAGCCGTAGGCGCCGGTGCAAAAGACGGCCAAATAATCGCCTGGCTTCGCCTCGGGCAGCGCGAGATCCCAAATGAGCATATCGCCCGACTCGCAGCACTTCCCGGCGATTGACACGGTTTCTGTTCGCTCGCCTAGCACCCGGTTGGCGATCACCGCTTCGTATTTCGCCCCGTACAGCGCTGGACGAATGTTGTCGCTCATTCCACCGTCGACCGCGATATATGTGCGGACATTCGGCACGTCTTTGCGAGAGCCGATCGTATAAATCGTCGTCCCCGCATCGCCGACGAGCGAACGGCCCGGCTCGATCCAAATTTCCGGCAGCGGAAGCCGATGCGCTTCAGCCTGCTTTTTCACTTCCTCGACGATGCAATCGACGTACGCTGACACCGGAATAGGATCGTCCTCCTCCGTATAGCGGATGCCAAAGCCGCCGCCAAGGTTGATGACCGAAGGGACAAACCCGTGCTCCTTGTTCCATTCCGCCATCTTTGTGAACACTTTTTGTGCAGCAAGCACAAAACCGGCCGTTTCAAAAATTTGCGAACCGATATGGCAGTGAACGCCAAGCAGCTGAAACGCCGGCGATCCCATCACACGGCGGAACGCCTCATCCGCCTGGCCGTTGTTTAAGTCAAAGCCAAACTTTGAGTCTTCCTGACCCGTTAAAATATAATCGTGCGTATGCGCCTCGACGCCCGGCGTGACGCGGAGCAACACCGGGACCGCCCGGCCGGAAGGAACGGCCAGTTGTTCAATGAGCTCGAGCTCGTAAAAGTTGTCAGCGACGATGCAGCCGACGCCATGTTTGAGCGCCATCTCCAGCTCGTCCCGGCTTTTATTGTTGCCATGGAAATGGATGCGCTCCGACGGAAATCCGGCAGCGATCGCCGTATACAGCTCCCCGCCCGACACGACGTCAAGCGACAGCCCTTCCTCAGCGGCGAGCTGCACTATGGCAATCGAAGAAAACGCCTTGCTCGCGTAAGCCACTTGCGCCCGCACGCCATGGCGGCGGAACGCTTCTTTAAACGCGCGCGCCCGCGCGCGGATCAACGCAACGTCATAAATATAAAGCGGCGTGCCGTACATCTCGGCCAACTCGACCGTGTCGACGCCGCCGATTTCCAAATGCCCTTTTTCATTGACGCGGCTCGTCCCATGAAAAAACATGAAAATCCCTCATTCCTCATCAAAATGGCGCAAAAAAGCAAAAAGACAGTTCGCGATCGGCAACTGCCTTGAAAGAACAAAGCCGCAGAGCGATCGGTTCTGCCACGCAACGGGCCGCTCTATACAGCCATGCACCCGGGCGCGTCCGAACGGAGCGGGCGGCCCGCCCATCCCGCACTTTCTAAGGTGCGGAACATCAAATATAACTTATCATAATTATATACAAGTTGCAATAGCGCCATCACGAGAAAAGCGGCCGTCAACATATGCCAACGGAAACGGCCGCATGAGCTGCCCACCGCCTGCGCTTCGCTTAGGGGTGGGGGCTTCAAGTAACTTGTGCGTGTTCGTTGAACGGTAAGCCACTCACAAGAACTATTTACGCTTCCCTTCGTTCCGAAGGTGTCCGTTCGAACCATCAACGATCCAATTTGTTGGCGATGGCCCACCGACATTTCTTTCCTTCCTGCTCATTGGGCGTCCGCCCTGCACATTCCTTGAGGAGGGAGACTTCTTTCGAGAATGACGTTAAACGTTGAAAAGGAAAACGGGAGCGATTCGCGTCACGATGGCTGCTTTTGCCGGTCTTGCGGATGGACGATGCTCGGGCGCACTTTCGCTCCAGCGGCCGAACGGCGGACGACAATTTGCATAAATGCCGCCGGATCAAAGGGAATAAATGGCCATAAGTACGGCGTGTTCAGCGAGCGGATGCTCGCTAACCAAAGCAAATAAACGGTCGTGCCGATCACGAGCCCTGGCACTTTAAATAAGGCGACCAATATGACAAGCGCCAAGCGGGAAATCTTATTGGCTATACTGAGCTCATAGCTCGGTGTCGCAAATGAGCCAATCGCCGCCACCGCGACGTACAAAATGACTTCCGGTACAAACAACCCGACATCGATGGCGATTTGCCCGATCAAAACAGCAGCGATTAAGCCCATGGCCGTCGACAGCGGCGTCGGCGTATGAATCGCTGCCATCCGCAGAAACTCAATCCCGAAGTCGGCGAGCAAAATTTGCATGACAATCGGAATGTTCGTCTGTTTGTTCGGCCCGATAAACGCCCACGATTCCGGCAAGAGCGACGGCTCGAGCACAAACAGCACCCAAAGCGGCAGCAAAAACAGCGACGACAAAATGCCTAAAAACCGCACCCAGCGGACGAACGTTCCGACCCCCGGCGACTGCCGGTACTCTTCTGCGTGCTGGACATGGTGGAAGAACGTCGTTGGCGTAATAATGACGCTTGGCGACGTGTCGACCATAATGAGCACATGCCCTTCAAGCAAATGCGTCGCCGCAACGTCCGGCCGCTCCGTGTAGCGGACGAGCGGGTACGGGTTATACCCTTGCTTGACTAAAAACTCCTCCACTGTTTTGTCACCCATCGTCAGCCCGTCAACATTAATTTGTTTCAACTCCTTTTTGACAAGCTCGACAAGCCCCGGGTCGGCGACATCTTTAATATAGGCGATGCATATATCGGTTTTCGATCGTTCCCCGACTTGCAAAATTTCAAGACGCAGCCGTTCATCACGGATGCGGCGCCGGGTCAACGCCGTATTGACGATAATGTTTTCAACATACCCGTCGCGGGCGCCGCGCACGACTTTTTCCGTATCCGGTTCTTGCGGCTGCCGGCCCGGGTAGCTGCGGACGTCGACGGCAAACCCGGTTGATTCGCCTTCGATCAAGACGATGATCAACCCGGACAGCAGCTTATCGACTGCCTCGTCAAGGCTTGTCACCGGACTCACTTGCTGGTGGACGAGCCGGTTCTCAATAATTTGCCGCGCTTGGGCGACTTGGCGCTCATCGTCATTGACGCGCACGATTTGTTTTAACAATTCGATAATATATTGGGTGTCGCATAAACCGTTGCAGTAATAAATATGTACTTCCCGGTTTAGCACGTGAACTTTCCGCACACCTAAATCAAAGCTTGTGCCGACGCCGATTCGTTTTTGTAAAAACTTGGCGTTGTCAACGAGTTTCTCCGCGATCGGCACTGTTTCCTTTTTCCCTTTTTCCGGCATGGCCATCACTCCTTTCAAGAATCAACTCGACCGCCTTGCGCGTAATGGGCGCCCCGTTTTTCGCATGGTCGCGGTATCCCATTTTGCCGATGTCGCCGATGCCGACGACAAGGGGTATGTTGAGCCGGTCAAGACAGTAGACGGTGTCGCCGTTAATCCGTCCGACGTCGAGATCGCGGACGCCTTCTTTATCGACTCCGTATTCTGTAATCAAGCCGTCACGGTCGATGCTGACGTGCACTTTTGTCCATTCGTGCTGGTGCGTATTGGAAGCAACCGCCAGCGCTCCGAGCACTTCAATTTGCTCATGCGTTGCTACGTAACGGAGCGCCTCTTCGCCCGATCCCTCCCCGATGGCGCCGCAATCGTCAAACATGACAAACACCGGGTCATGCGGCGTTTGCAAAATAAGCTCCACAAGCTGTTCGCCGCTTAGTTTCGTCGGATTGCCTTGCGAACGGGAGATGCAGCGGCCGCCAAGATCGGCGGCCACCCGCTCGATCGCCCGGCACGCGAATTCGTCCCCATCGGTCACTAGAATCACCCGTCGTTTTTTCATGATCTCTACCCTTTCGGTTTGCAAATGAGCGCAGCGAAAAACGAGCCAGCCACGATAAAGGCGAATAGAGCACCGGCAAAGCGAAACACTGCCGCTCCGGTCTCGACTAGGCCGTCCGGCCGCGGTTCGACAATCACGCCTTTCGCCAAAAAATAGCCAAATCCGCTCAGCGGCATCGTCGCCCCTGCGCCAGCCCAAGCGGCAAACCGGTCGTATACGCCGCTAAACCCAAGGAGGACGCCCAAGATGACAAGCGCGCTGGCGACGCCGGCCGGCGTCCATTTGCCGCGGTCGATGGCAAGCTGGGCGAGGGCGCATAGCAGCCCGCCGGCCAAAAAGGCACGGACGTATTCCATCATTGCATTCCCCCTTGCTCAGGCACGAAAGCCTTTTTATGGCAGCGAACCCGGCTCACGTTTGGCCGCTTCAATGACGACGCCGTGGGCGACGGCCGGAATCGATTGTTTTTGCTGGACCATCGTTTGGCTAAGAAGCGCCCCGGTGGCGACGACAAACAGCCGGCGAAACGTGCCGCGGTCAAGCTCGTTGAGCAAATAGCCGTACGTAACGACCGCCGAACAGGCGCAGCCGCTGCCGCCGGCAAACACCTTTTGATCCGGGCGGTAAATCATCAATCCGCAGTCGTTATAGACGTCGCTTATATCATAGCCGGATTCAGCCAGCAGCTCGCGGACGATCACACTGCCGACGCGTGATAGGTCGCCGGTGACAATCAAGTCATAATCGCGCGGCGATGCACCTAAATCGCGGAAATGCCGCTCGATCGTATCCGCCGCTGCCGGAGCCATCGCCGCCCCCATATCGAGCGGATTCGTCACCCCGGCGTCGATCACTTTGCCGATCGTCGCCGCCCGGATGCGCCATCGCCCCGGGGTGCGGCCGACGAGCGCAGCGCCGGCTCCCGTGACGGTAAAGGTTGCCGTTTTCGGCTTTTGCACCCCAAGTTCGGTCGGATAACGAAATTGCCGCTCTGCGGTCGCGTTATGGCTGCTCGTCGCCACAAGCGCCGTATCGGCGAGCCCGCCGCCGACCAAAGCGGCCGCTGCCGCCAGCGTCTGCATCGACGTCGAGCAGGCGCCGAACAGGCATAAAAACGGAATCGGCAGCCCGCGCGCGACATAGTTGGACGTCGCATTTTGGTTCAATAAATCGCCGGCTAAAAACAAATCCACATCGCGGGCAGAGATGCCGGCCTTTTGCAGACAGCGGGCAACCGCCTCGCTCATCAACCGCCGCTCGGCCAGCTCCCACGTCTCTTCGCCGCAATATAAGTCGCGATAGGAAATGTCAAAATAGCGGCCAAGCGGCCCATCGGCCTCGAGCGGACCGACAGCGGTGGCAGCGGCCCTGATGTAAATCTCCTCATCAAACACCCACGTCTGCTTCCCGACACGCTTCATGTCCTTCCCTCTTTTCGTTATGGCCAAAAGAGGCCGAGCACGTAAGCAACGATCACGCCGTAAATGATGGTTGCCCCCCCGGCTTTCAACATCTGCCCGGCCACTCCCGCCGTCCATCCTTCGCTCCGGTGCTCGATCGCCGCGCTGGCCAGGGCGTTGGCCAGCCCCGTCATGAGCATCGTCGCCCCCGCACCAGCGAACTGGCTGAAATCGTCATATCTACCGACGGCTGTCAGCGCGATCGCCAATCCGGCCATCACCGTCACCGCCCATAATTGAGCGGCAAACGGCGAAGCGGCAAACAGGCGGCCATGCCACTCAGCAAGCCATTGGGCCAGCGCGCAAAGCGCCCCGCCGGCAAAAAACGCCTTGGCCGCGTTGGCGGCGTATGGGGGGGAAGGCTGAAACGCCTTCACCTCACGGAGATAATCGGCTTTTAATCCCACGTTTTCGTCCCCCTTTTTCAGTGAAAGTAATCGGCAAAATAAAGCCAATGGAACAATGAGCCTGCTACTTTGCCGAAGGCGATCGCCATCAATAAAATGACAATTTTATCGTCAACACCGATGCGTTTCGCTAAAATCGGCCAAACGTTCAATACTTCCGTCAGCGCCGCAGCGAGCATCCCAATAAAGATGCCATGCAACAATCCGATCGGCGCCAGCCAATATTTCGACAAGTGCCAGACAGAATGGCGCAAACTCATCCATCCGCCGACGATGGCGCCGGCGACGGCACTCCACTCGTACGCGTGGATGCATTTCACCGTTTTCGTCAGCTGCGTCAACCGCGGAATGACGCCAAGCACGACTAAAAAAGCGACAAATCCGGTTCCGACCGCCAGCCCTCCAGCGAAGCCGACGAACACTACCAGCAAAATCTCAAGCGTCGTCAAGATGTCTCATGCTTTCTTTGTTTTCATGCAAAATCACGTACTGGTCAATGGCCTGCTGGTAGTTGAACATTTCGACTTCAAGAGGGCTGGGCTCTTCATTAATCCGCTTGCGGAACCAATGGTTGAAAAATAACACCATCCCGATGCCAAGCCCGAGCGAATACGGAATTTGCAAAAGCAGCGGCTTGTCGACCGATTGGCCGGTCATCATTTCATACAGATGGCGATGCACTTGCTGCATGCTTACATCTTCGTGAAAGTTCATGATGGCCATCGCCGAACCGACGAACAAAAGAAGCCAAACAAGAATAAAAGAAGCCGTCGAAAACCGCCGTTTTTCATACACAACTTCGACGATCGTCTGCGACGGGCCAACCATCTGCACATCGAGCGACTCGTCGACATCGAGCACAGCCCGGACGATGTGCATCATATCGATAATGACGATATTTTTGTCGCTCGGTTGAATGCGATAAAGCGGAATCGCCTTCAGCCGCCGAATGAGCCGGCCATCCATCGCGGCGATTTGCGCCACCTGCCCCAACGTGACGAGCGCCTCCGGCTTTACTTGCACGCGATGGCGCGGCTTAATGAACACGGTGTTTGCCATCTGTCCCACACCTTTATCCCCATTTTGTTTTTCTTTAGTTTGTTTGGCTGAAAAAAGGATCATGCAGCTTGTCGGCATTCACCATCAATTTCATAAAAATAGAAAAGAATGGGCCGAACAATCCCCATTCTTTTGACGGAAATTTTTTCAGTTGTTGCATGATGCGGAAAAAATGGACTACCCGTCCCCTTTTTCCCGCCCAATGCGGAAAAAATGGACTACCCGTCCATTTTTTCCTTTATGTGCTGCAATATTTTCTTTTCCAGCCGGGATACTTGCACTTGAGAGATGCCGAGTCTTGATGCCACTTCGGACTGGGTTTGGTCTTTGTAATAGCGCAAATAGACGATGAGCCTTTCGCGCTCGTCGAGCTCTTCGATCGCTTTTTTTAAGGCGATTTTGTCAAACCATGACGCCTCGTCGGCATCGGCGATTTGATCGAGCAGCGTGATCGGATCGCCGTCGTTTTCGTACACCGTTTCATGGATCGACGCCGGCGAGCGGACTGCCTCTTGGGCGAGAACGACCTCTTCCGGTGAAATGCCCAAATAGTCGGCAATTTCGGTGACCGTCGGCGCCCGCCCGCGCGTTTTTGACAGCTCGTCTTTCGCTTTGCGGATTTTATTGCCCATCTCTTTCAGTGAACGGCTGACTTTCACCGTACCGTCATCGCGGAGAAATCGCTGGATCTCCCCGATGATCATCGGTACGGCGTACGTCGAAAACTTGACGTCATACGATAAGTCAAACTTGTCGACCGATTTTAACAGGCCGATGCAGCCGATTTGGAACAAGTCGTCCGGTTCGTAGCCGCGATTTAAGAAACGCTGGACGACCGACCAGACGAGGCGCATATTTTTTTCGATAATTTCATCGCGTGCTTCTTGGTCGCCTTCCTGGCTGCGGCGGATCAGCTCCTTCATCTCCTGGTCTTTGATTGGCGACTGATCTTGCTTGACATCGACATCCATAGGCATGTCTCCCTCAGTTACATAACGCTTTGCTTTTGGCAATATGCTTTTTCAAATAAACGGTCGTCCCTTTGTTCACTTCCGACTCGACAACGACTTCATCCATGAAGTTTTCCATAATCGTAAAGCCCATGCCTGACCGTTCGAGCTCCGGCTTTGTCGTAAACAGCGGCTGGCGCGCTTCATCGATGTTGGCGATGCCGACCCCTTCATCTCTCACCGTCAAATGGATGACACCGTCTTCGATGATGACGGAAATGGAGACGATGCCGTTCGGATCATTGTTGTAGCCGTGAATGATGGCGTTTGTCACCGCCTCCGAGACGACTGTTTTGATTTCCGTCAGCTCATCCATCGTCGGGTCGAGCTGGGCGACAAACGCCGCCACCGTCACGCGGGCAAACGACTCGTTTTCACTGCGGGCGGAAAATTGGAGGTGCATTTCATTGCGCATTTACGCCACCCCCAATGCCTGCAAAGCAAATTGTTCATCCGCTTCAAAGCGGATGATTTTAAACAGCCCCGACATGTCAAACAGGCGCTTGACCGTCGGCGACACAGCGCAAACGACCATTTGCCCGCCGACGTTTTTAATTTGCTTATAGCGCCCTAAAATGACGCCGAGACCGGAACTGTCCATAAATGTCAACTGTCCTAAATTAAGCACAATATGGCGGACTGTCCGGTTTTCGAGCACGTCCGTCACTTGCTCGCGCAATTCCTCCGCTGTATGGTGGTCAAGCTCTCCAGAGAGGCGAACGATGAGCACGTCTTGCTTCACTTCCAGGTTGATCGCGAGACTCACAGCGTGTTCCTCCTTGTCCATTTCAGGATACGGAGAAGTTTCGCTGCCGCCCGCCGGAAATCCTGCCGCCCGACAAAACTAGTGGCCGTTCGCCAAAGAGAGTGGAAAGGCAGCAAAAATTGACATTACCCCGCCTGAACGAAACGGCCGAACACACGCTTGAACAAATCCCAAAAACTAGCCTCTGCCACCGTTTGTTTGGCGACGATCGGGCTGCGCAAAATCTCTTTTCCATCCTGCTTCAAAATAAGGACGCCAAGCTCATCGCCTTTTCGAATCGGCGCTTTCACGCGATCTTTCACTTTAATCACTTTTTCGATTTGCTCGATCGACTGTCCTTTTTTCGTCAGCACCGACACCGGCTCCGACGTCACGGCTGCGACCGACGTTTGCTTCCCTTTGCTGACATCGACGCGGGCGACTGTTTCGTTGCGCTTATACACCGGATGGGCTTGATATTGGTGAAACGCGTAATCGAGCATTTTTGTAATTTGCGCGTTGCGCGATTTCGGCGTCGGCGCTCCAAAAACGACGGCAATGACGCGCATGCCGTTCTTTTTCGCTGTCGCCGTCAAACAATATCCCGCTTCGCTCGTAAAGCCGGTTTTCAGCCCGTCAACACCCGGATAAAACTTGACAAGCCGGTTGGTGTTCACAAGCCAAAACTTTTTATCCGTATTTTCGCGCAAATAGTCTTCGTATTTGCTCGTATAGTTTGTAATGTCCTCATATTTCAATAGTTCACGCGCCATCATCGCCATGTCATAGGCGCTGCTGTAATGTTCCTCAGCCGGCAGACCGGTCGTATTGACGAAATTTGTATCCTTTAAGCCTAGTTCTTTCGCTTTTTCGTTCATCATCTCCACAAACGCTTCTTCCGACCCGGCAATCCGCTCGGCCATGGCGACAGAAGCGTCATTGGCCGAACCGATGGCGATCGCCCGCAGCAGTTCATCGACCGTCATTTCCTCGCCTGGCTCAAGAAAAATTTGCGATCCGCCCATCGAAGCGGCATACTCGCTTGCCCGCACTTTCTCATCGTAGGAGAGCTTTCCTTCGTCGATCGCCTCCATGATCAGCAACATCGTCATAATTTTTGTCATGCTCGCCGGCGGCAGTTTTTCATGGGGATTCTTTTCATATAGGATCTTGCCGGTGTCGCGTTCAATTAGGATGGCCGACTTCGCCTCGTCAGCCAATTCAGCCTTTGCCCCCTTCGGTTCTTTCTCCTCAGCATACACGGAAAGGGGAAGGAAAAGAAGCAGCGGCAATAAAAGCAGACGGATGACTATCGTTTTCATCTCCCAAACCTCCATTCTTTATACATGACATTTTTTCCAACAGAGATATTTTTATACAAACGGGCTAAAATAAAAAACGCCCGAAACAAACGTTTCGAGCGTTTTTCCATGAGCGACGGCGTCTTTTCTTGTACATCGCAACGACCTTTTTTTACACGATCGTCTCGTAAATGAGCGGCGGCGGAGCGACCGGCTGCGGCGAGAGCCGAATGGCGGCGGCAAGCTTTTCTTCGACGTTGCGCACGTCCGGCCGATTGCTGTGGATCGTGGCGAGCGCTTCCCCTTTCTGCACACGATCGCCCACTTTCTTATGGAGCACGACGCCGACCGCCAAGTCGATGGCGTCCTCTTTTTTCGCCCGACCAGCGCCGAGCCACATGGCGGCGGTGCCGACTTCATCCGCAACGATCTCGGCAACATAACCGTCCTCGCTAGCGGCAACGGCAAACGTATACGCCGCTTGCGGCAGCTTGCCCGGATCGTCGACGACCGACGGATCGCCGCCTTGGGCCGCCAAAAACGTTTTGAACGCCGCGATGGCGGCCCCATCGCGGATCGCCTCTTCAAGCAGGCGGCGCGCCTCATCGAGCGACGGCGCCTTCCTTGCCAAGTAAACCATATGGCTGCCAAGCGTCAAACAAAGCTCCGTCAAATCACGCGGCCCGTTCCCTTTCAGCGTAGCGATCGCCTCTTTCACTTCCAGGGCGTTGCCAACCGCATAACCGAGCGGCTGGCTCATATCGGAAATGACAGCCATCGTCTGCCGCCCAACACGCTTGCCGATATCGACCATCGCCCGGGCCAGTTCGCGCGCCCTGTCGAGTTCTTTCATAAACGCCCCGGCGCCCGTTTTTACATCCAAGACGATGGCGTCAGCCCCGGCGGCGATTTTTTTGCTCATGATCGAGGAAGCGATCAGCGGAATGCTGTTGACAGTCGCGGTCACATCGCGGAGCGCGTACAACTTCTTGTCCGCCGGCGTCAAGTCGCCGGTTTGGCCGATAATGGCGATCTTATTGTCATTGACGAGCCGGAGAAATTCGTCTTTGCTCATTTCCACATGAAATCCGGGCACGGACTCGAGCTTGTCGATCGTGCCGCCCGTATGGCCGAGACCGCGCCCGGACATTTTCGCCACCGGCACGCCGACGGAGGCGACAAGCGGGCCTAACACGAGCGTTGTCGTATCACCAACGCCGCCTGTTGAATGTTTGTCGACTTTCACGCCGCGAATGCCTGACAAATCGATGACCTCGCCGGAGTGCACGATCGCCATCGTCAACGCCGCTGTCTCTTCATCGGTCATGCCGCGAAAATAAATGGCCATCGCCAACGCGCTCATTTGATAGTCGGGAATATCCCCGTTCGTATAGCCGCGGATGATCCATTCAATTTCTTCGTTCGTCAGCGCCTGCCCATCGCGCTTTTTGGCAATCAAATCGACCATTCTCATCCCGATCACCTTTTCTTCTTATTTCGCCAGCTCGGCGACAACCGCTTTAATGAGCCGCAAAAAGTCGGCTTTCACCCGCTCGGCTGTTTCGACGACTTCGTCATGATGGAGAGGAGCATCAGTCATGCCAGCCGCTAAGTTGGAAATGCACGAAATGCCGAGCACCTCCATGCCGGCATGGCGGGCGACAATCACTTCCGGGACGGTGGACATGCCAACCGCATCGCCGCCGAGCACACGGATCATACGAATTTCTGCCGGCGTTTCGTACGACGGGCCGATGTTGGCGACATACACCCCTTCGTGCAAACGAATGCCGAGCCTTGCCGCCGCGTCTTTGGCGAGCTGGCGCAGGCGCCGGCTGTACGCTTCGGTCATGTCCGGGAAGCGCGGACCAAGCTCCGGGTCGTTCGGGCCGATGAGCGGATTTGTGCCAAGCAAATTGATATGGTCGGAGATCATCATCAAATCGCCGGGGCGGAACTGCTCGTTCACACCGCCGGCGGCGTTCGTTACGATCAGTTCGCGGACGCCGAGCGCCTTCATCACCCGGACGGGGAACGTCACTTCGCGAAGCGAGTATCCTTCATAATAATGAAACCGTCCTTGCATCGCGACGACCGACGCCCCTTCAAGCCGGCCGCACACGAGCCGGCCGGCGTGCCCTTCGACCGTTGATACCGGAAATCCAGGAATTTCCTCATATGGAATGCGAACCGCCTCCTCGATTTCGTCGGCGAGCACGCCGAGTCCCGAACCGAGAATCAAGCCGATGGCGGGCGGTGCCGGCATACGCTGGCGCAAAACATCAGCTGCTTTTTCAATCGCTTGTCGATCCATTCCTTGTTCCCCCTCACATCCTGTTCTCATCATGCCATGGCGGCGGTTACAATTGTGCCAATTCCGCTAAAAAACTTGTTCCATAAGGCGGCATACGGACGTGAAAATTATCGGCGATCGTCGCCCCGACATCGGCGAACGTTTCGCGGATCGGGAGCGGCTTTCCGCCTTGAAAGCGCGGGCTGTACACCAAAAGCGGCACATATTCGCGTGTATGGTCCGTCCCGTGGTGCACCGGATCGTTGCCGTGATCGGCCGTGATGATGAGCAAATCATCCGCCGTCAGCCGCGGCAGCACATCGTTAAGCCGGGCGTCAAACTCTTCGAGCGCATCGCCGTATCCTTGCGGGTCGCGGCGATGGCCGTATTTGGCGTCAAAGTCAACGAGATTGACAAAACTGAGCCCGGTAAAATCCATGCCGAGCGTGTCGACGAGCTTATCCATGCCGTCCATATTCGACGCTGTCCGCAGCGACTGTGTCACCCCTTCATTGTCGTAAATATCGGCAATTTTCCCGATGGCGATGACATCATACCCCGCGTCTTTCAGTTCGTTCATCACCGTGCGGCCGAACGGCTTGAGCGCATAGTCGTGCCGATTCGGCGTCCGTTCAAAGCGGCCCGGCGTCCCGATGAACGGACGAGCGATGACGCGCCCGACCATGTACGGCTCATCGCGCGTCAGCTCGCGGGCGATTTCGCAAATGCGGTACAGCTCGTCAAGCGGCACGACCTGTTCGTGGGCGGCGATTTGCAAGACGGAGTCGGCTGATGTATAGACGATGATCGCCCCCGTTTTCATATGCTCCTCACCGAGTTCTTCGATGATCGCCGTCCCGCTCGCCGGCTTGTTGCCGATCACTTTCCGCCCGGTGCGCCGCTCGAGTTCGGCAATGAGTTCGTCCGGAAACCCATCCGGAAAAACGCGAAACGGCTTGTCGATGCGAAGACCCATCAGCTCCCAATGGCCGGTCATCGTGTCTTTGCCGGCAGATGCCTCTTTCATTTTGGTATAGTAGGCGAGCGGATGGTCAACTTTCGGCACCCCTTGAATCTCGCGGATATGACTCAGGCCAAGCTTGGCCATATTCGGCATGTGCAAGCCGCCGCGATGTTCGGCGATATGGCCGAGCGTGTCCGCCCCTTTGTCGTTATATTTCTCGGCATCAGGCGCTTCGCCAATGCCGACCGAATCGAGCACAATTAAAAATACGCGCCGGTATGGTGCTTTCACATTCATTCCTCCCGCTTCCAATAAAAATCGTGTCTCTTTCCTATCGTTCCCCTATTTCCGGCAAAACACGCCTTCATTACATTGGTCAGAAGTCTGACAACTAGATCCATAGGAGCGCGCCTAGCGTACAGCGACCGCCGTGGCTAGGCGCGCGGATGATACTGTTTA
Source organism: Geobacillus uzenensis (assembly GCF_002217665.1). Lineage (NCBI taxonomy): Bacteria > Bacillati > Bacillota > Bacilli > Caryophanales > Anoxybacillaceae > Geobacillus > Geobacillus uzenensis. The sequence goes on along the minus strand of NZ_NEWL01000002.1, from coordinate 552,303 downwards.
TACACGTCCTTGAGGCGCGTTTTCGTCACGTGTGTATACATTTGTGTCGTTGAAATGTCAGCATGCCCAAGCAGCTCCTGAACGGCGCGCAAGTCAGCCCCATTCTCAAGCAGATGAGTCGCAAACGAGTGTCGGAGCGTATGAGGCGTCAGCTCTTTTTCAATGCCCGCTTCTTTGGCAAGCCGTTTTAAAATTTTCCAAAACCCTTGCCTTGTTAAGCGCTGGCCGTAATGGTTCAAAAACAGCGCCTCCGTCGCCCGCTTGTGCGGGTTCACAAGCTGCGGGCGCCCGTGCTCCAAATAGCGGGTAAGCGCTTCAATGGCCATCCGGCCGATCGGCACGATCCGCTCTTTCCGCCCTTTCCCGTAACAGCGGACAAACCCCATCGTCAAATGCACGTCGCCGAGGTTGAGTTGCACCAACTCGCTGACGCGCATGCCGGTCGCATACAGCAGCTCCAGCATCGCCTTGTCGCGCAAACCGAACGGCGTATTCGTCTGCGGCGCCGCCATAAGCGCTTCGATTTCTTCTACGGACAGCACTTTGGGCAGCGTTCGCTCAAACTGCGGCGTTTCGATATGGACGGTCGGGTCTTGCGCCGCCATTTTCTCCCGCAGCAAAAACTGGTGGAACGAACGGATCGACGCCAAATAGCGGGCAATCGTCCTCGCTGACTGCCCTTGCTCGCTTAAAAACTTTAAAAAATGGAGAATATGCAGGCGTCCGACTTCGCCCAGCGCCTCAAGCTGCTCGACGTGGCGCAAGTAGCGGACATATTTCTTTAAATCCCGCTCATACGAAATGATCGTATTGTGCGCCAAGTTCCGCTCTACCGTCAAATAGTGCAGAAAATCCTTTAATTCATGTTCCAATGTTCTCTACTCCCCGTCGCGATAAAAAAATAATAGCCGGTTGAGCCAGTCCGGAGGCGCGCTTTCGGTCGTCGATACTTTCACCGCCGATCCTCCCGGTTCATCGTATCGGTGATAATATTCGTACTCGCGATGAAACCATACAAGACTATAATAAAATAAAATGGTGCATCCCGTAAACAAAAGAAATACTTTCACCATTTGCCAAACCGTTTTCATGGCACCCTCCCCATCGGCTGCTTGCCCACTTGCTAGTATGAGGATATGCCATTTGTTTCCCTATTTATACGCAAAAAAACCTTTCCCACTGGAAAAGGTTTTATTTTTCTTCATGTTTTTGCTGGCAGCGGTGGCAAATGCCATGAAACGTCAAGCGGTGGTCTTTAATTTTAAACTTCCATTCCCGTTCGACAATGGCTTCGACGTCCTCAAGCAAATCTTCCTGAATTTCCGCCACCGAGCCGCATTCGAGGCAAACAAGATGGTGATGGAAATGCGCCGCCCCTTCCTTGCGGAGGTCATAACGTGATACCCCGTCCCCGAAATTGATTTTATCGACAATTTTCAGCTCGGTTAGCAGCTCAAGCGTCCGATAAACAGTCGCCAAGCCGATCTCTGGGGATTTTTCTTTTACGAGGAGGTAGACGTCTTCGGCGCTTAAATGATCCTCTTCATGTTCGAGCAGGACCCTTACCGTCGCTTCCCGCTGCGGCGTCAGCTTATAGCCAGCCGAGTGCAGCTGCTTCTTAATCCGTTCCAAACGATCTTCCATGTTTTCATTCCTCCCTCGCCATTCACCTCCCATTATAACAAATGTACGAGGGAAGTATCAAAGTAAAATAACTATTACAAGAGAACAATAATGATTATTATATAATAATTGTTATTAAGTTGATCACCCATTTGACCGTCTGCTTCATCAATACCGGCGAAAGGTACGCTTCCACCGCCGAAGAGACAAGCAGCCCGAAGGCGGCCGCGGCCATCGCCGCGGCATAGCGCATCACCATCGGGAACACTGGCTCGTGCGGCCGTTTCATAAACTGATTGCGCACCATCCGCAAGGAAAACGATATCGACATCACGCCCATCACGAGCATGAGCGGAATGACGATCAAGTTTTGCGGCATGACGGATACAAACGACAATACAAATCCTTGCCAGCTCATTTGGTTGACCAAAAAGCCGACGGTGAAGCCGACGACAATGCCTTTTAAAAACAGTAAAACCAAAATGACCGGCAGTCCGATGACGGAAATGCCGAGCACCCACATGAGGGCGATGTATTTGACGTTATGCATATAGCTTTGACGGAACATATCATGGGCGCTCGCCAAATTGTCTTTCGATACTTGTCCAAAAAATTGCGTCAAGTAATAGTACAAGTCTTGCTTTTGGCTGAAGCCGAGGCTGTTGACGACAATAGCGCCGAAAATAACGCCCATTAAAAACAGGACGATCACAAACACGTATAGTGAGGCGTGTTCGCGCAAGTGAATGGCGATGGCCGATTTCAACGGATGGGTTCTCATCGTGCTTCGTCCTCCCATTTGTCTCTTAGTAGATTGTATGTCCATCCGCTTCGTATATGACTGTTTTTCAAAAAAGCGGGATTGCCCGCTGGCAATCCCGCTTTTCATCACCATCGCTCCGCCTGCGCACGGCAAACGGCCGCTCGTTTGTCGAGCAGGGTCTTCCCCGCGGCGTTTTCTCCGCGCTCATTTCTCCTGCACTTTTCCGTATTTCCCGCCGCCGCCGGCTTCGATGGCGAGCGCGCCGCTGCGGGCGAGCACGATCAGCCGGGCGAGCTTTTCCCCGACCGTATCGGCGAGCTCTTCCTCCGCCGCCTCATGCAGCACGCGCATTTCCGTACCGAAACGGCCGAGCAGCTTTTCGTACACCTTCGGGCCGAGCCCGGGGATAAATTCAAGCGGCACTTGATATATGTAAGGCGGCCGCTTCGGTCCGTGCTCCGCCGTTTTCAACTCCTCGAGCCGGTCTGATACCCCTTTAATGAAGCGATGGTGGCCGCACGCCGGACAGCGCTCGGCCTCAGGCGGGACCGGCGTCAGGCAGCGTTCGCACACCGTCCGGTGGTATTTGCCAAGCTTTGGATTCAAGCCGTAATTGGCGACGATCGCGCGCCCGTCCTCGCCCCGAAACGCTTTTTCCAGCTCGGCAAACGTCGGGGCGGCCAGCCGCACTTGTTCATATTCGCGGGCGATTTTTCGCAATGAGTGGGCATCAGAGTTCGTCAAATACGGATAACGGTGCAGCTCGGCGATTTGGTCAGCCATCGCCGTATCAGCGCTCAATCCCAGCTCGACAGCGTCAATTTGATCGGGGTCGAACACTTCCGTTAAGCTCCGTTCGACCCCTTTTCCGTACAAACTTTTAAACGGGGTGAACGCATGCGCCGGAATAAACCAGCCGCCCTGTTCCTTCACCGTCGCTTGCAGCTCGCGTCCTGAAGCGTAAATGCGCTGCGAACTGAGCGATACGTTTTTCACCCGTTCGCCAAGCCAAGTGGAAAAGGCGCGCATCGCTTGAACGGTCGGCAAAAAAACGAGGACGTGGATCGGTCCGTGGCAACGGTCGTCGTACACTTCGATTTCGCTGCCTAACAGCAAGGTCACGTTCCCGGCGTCAATGCCGCCCCCGTGATGTTCCCGCCATCCGTGTCCGTCCATTGCTCGTTCGAGCTCATCGAGCACTTCCGGCACATGACTGTCAATGACGCCGACCAAATCAATTCCTTTCACGTGCGCCGCTTCATGCAAAATGTTGGCGAGCGTCAACGTCCGCGCCCCCGTAATTTTCACCGGGCGGCCGGAGGCGGTGCGGCCGATATGAATATGTAGATCAGCGTAATAGCGGCCGAGGCCGCCATCGGTTTTTTCGTTAAGCATGCCGTTCCCCGAGCGCGCGGCGCAGCTGCAAATATTGCAAGGCGTACGCCGTTTTCGCATCGTAAATATCGCGTCGTTCAAGCATATCCAACGCCTCCTCTAACGTCACTTCCAACAGTTCGACAAATTCATCTTCATCCAAACCGGCGCCATCTTCGACTTGTTCGAGCCCTTCAGCGACGTACAAATGGATGAGCTCATCGGCAAATCCGGGCGATGTATAAAACGAAATGAGATGGCGCATCGATTGGGCACGGTAGCCGGTCTCTTCTTCGAGTTCGCGGCGCGCGGAAGCGAGCGGCTCTTCCCCATGTTCTAGCTTGCCCGCCGGAATTTCAACCAATGCGCGCTCGAGCGCTTTTCGATACTGGCGGACAAGGACGATCTTTCCATCGGGCAAGAGCGGCAATACTGCCACCGCCCCCGGATGTTTAATCACCTCGCGCTGGCTTGTTTTCCCGTTTGGCAGCTCCACGTCTTCAACATACAGTTCGATGATGCGGCCGCTGAACAGTTTTTCCCGGCGGACGGTTTTTTCGTACAACTGATCCATTGTTCTTCTCCCCTATCGTTTGATCAATTCTTTTCCATTGTACTACATACTTGGCCATTTTTTCGCCCCTGTTGTACAATGAAGATGCAGGAAGGGAGCGGAATGCAATGAACAAACGACGCATCGGCACATCGGATTTGTATGTGAGCGAAATCGGGCTCGGCTGCATGTCGCTTGGTACCGACGAACGCGAGGCGATCCGCCTCATTCACGAAGCGCTGGAGCGCGGCATCAACTACTTGGATACAGCGGATTTATACGACCGCGGCTTGAACGAGGAATTTGTCGGCAAAGCCGTGAAAGGAAAACGCGATCAAGTGATCATCGCGACCAAAGTCGGCAACCGTTGGCGCGCAGACGGAAGCGGCTGGGATTGGGATCCGTCCAAATCACATATCAAACAAGCGGTCAAAGACAGCCTGCGCCGCCTGCAAACGGACTACATTGATTTATACCAGCTCCACGGCGGCACGATCGACGATCCGATCGACGAGACGATTGCAGCGTTTGAGGAGTTAAAACAAGAAGGCGTCATCCGCTGGTACGGCATTTCCTCGATCCGCCCGAACGTCATTCGCGAATATGTGAAACGTTCGAACATCGTCAGCGTCATGATGCAATACAGCCTGCTTGACCGCCGCCCGGAAGAGTGGTTCCCGCTCTTGCGCGAACATAACATCAGCGTCATCGCCCGCGGCCCGGTCGCTAAAGGCTTGCTTACCGACCGCCCAATCGAAGCGGCGCAGGCGGCGGTGAAAGAACACGGCTATCTCGATTACTCGTACAGCGAACTGCAAACACTCATCCCGAAGCTGAAAGAGAAAACGGGCAGCCACCGTTCCATGACCGCAACCGCCCTTCAGTTTTGTCTGTATGATCCCATCGTCGCCGCCGCCATTCCGGGGGCGAGCCGGCTCGAGCAGCTTGAGGAAAACATCGCCGCCGCATCCGCGCCGCCGCTTGACGCTGACGAATACGAATGGTTAAAACGAGTGACGAAGCGCTCGATCTATGAAATGCACCGGTAAAGAAAAGGGCCCACAGCGCCAACATGGCCGCTTGCGGGCTCTTTTTTCATCATTTTTTCCCTTCTCGTCAGGCAACCTCATCATCTACATACTTGTCCCTTGCTGCCCCCAAGCCAAACACCATCATGGCCGCGCAAACGATTAGCAATAAAACGAGGGGAGGGATGAAATGACCGGCTGCATCATACAACGCGCCAAACAGCGGCGGGCCGGCCGCCGACAGCAAATAGCCGACAGACTGAGCCATAGCAGAAAGCTGAGCGGCCTCGAGCGGGCGGCGCGTCCGCAGCGTAAACAGCATCATGGCGAGGGAAAACGACATGCCGGCACCGACACCGGCAAAGAACGCCCCCGCCCATAGCCACCATCCTCGACCGACCAATAAAGCGGCCGTCCCCGCCACTTTCAACAGCACTGATGAGGCGATCAACACTTTCTGATCTTTCATCCGCTCAGCCAACAGCGGAGACAAGAACATCATCGGTAGCTGGGCGAACTGAAAGAAAAACAACAGCCAGCCGGCTGTATCGGCTGCCATTCCTTTTCCTTGCCCAAGCTCTGGCAGCCATGTAATGACGCAATAAAAGAAAAATGATTGCAGCCCCATAAACAGCGTCACTTGCCAGGCGAGCCATGAACGCCAAAATGACGAGCGCCGACTTCCTGATGGAGCAGCAGCGGATTTCCGGCGCTGGATTTGCGGCAACCAAATGACAATGGCGATGAGAGCAAGCAACGCCCAAAAGCGAAACGCTCCTTCCCAGCCGATCCCCCACTCATCAGCGAGCGGAACAGCAAGACCGGAAGCAAAAGCGGCGCTGACGTTCATCGTCACCGTATAGACCCCCATCATTAAGCCGACCCGCCCAGGAAACGCGTCTTTGACAAGCGCCGGCATAAGGACGTTGTTGACAGCGATCGCCGCACCGATCAGCGCTGTGCCGATAAACAGCCAAGAGCTGCCTGCGAGCGGGCGGATGAGTTCACCAACAAGCAAGACGACGAGCGAATAAAATAGCGTCCGCTCCATCCCGATCCGGCGGGCAAACAGAGCGGCCGATGGCGCCAGTAAAGCAAACGCCAACAGCGGAATCGTCGTCAGCGCTCCGGCGGCGGCATAGGAAAGGCCGAGCTCCCGCTGCAGTTCAGGCACAAGCGGGCCGACCGTGGTGATCGGTGCGCGCAAATTGGCAGCCAAGGCGACGACCGCGGCTGTCATGAATAACGAAGAAGTCGCTGTACTCGCCGCCGCAGTTTTTTGCCTCATCCATCGTTTCCCCCTTTATTTAAACTTGCGCCAGTCAAGCTCACTTTCTTCGAGCAGCTCGGCAAACGACTTCCGCTCGTCGCGCCGGCGCGCTTCCTCGCGGCGCCGCGCTTCTTCTGCCGCCCGGCGCCGCTGTTGTTCCTCGGCAAGCGCCCGCTTTTTCGCAAGCAGCTTCGCTTCGATGTCGGCGCCAAGCCGGTCAGCGAGCGTCACCGTCGACTGCTCTCGCTCTTTTTTCCGCCCCGCATATGTTTTCACCATTTTTACCTCCTTGCATAACAGCCGCTTATTTGTCAAACGATACAACTAAACGATATGGAAAAGGAGAGATGACCGATGGCTAAAAACCGCGCTCAAAAAGGAAAACCGTCCGCCGATACGGTCAAACCGGTAATCGCCAAAGAAGAGCTGGAAAAAGCGATCCATCCGACAAAGCGGCAAAACAGCCCGCAATAAGGAAGATAATAGAAAAACCGTAACCGGCCCGGTTACGGTTTTTACAGCACCTCGGTAATGTGCGGCATATGCTCGCCGAGCCAGGTGATCGCGTCATCAAGCGTCGCAAACTCTTTCGTTTCAAACGTCATCTCATTTTGCAAAAGCCACACGTCCTTTTTGTCTTGGTACGGACCGGCGACCGACCAATGCAGCAAGCTGTACGGGTCGTTTTCATGGGTGAATGACACCCAAGTTTTTTGCTTCGCCGTCTCCGCAAGCTGCCGAAGTTTACCGTTCATCGTCCGATCCCACCTTCACAAGCGGCATATGCCCGTTTAACATTTGCCCGGGGCTTTTTAGCTGAAAGGCGGCCGTACCCGGCTTGACATCGATCGTCATCGTCTCATCAAAAAAGATGAGCCGCGACCGCTCTAAAAGCACCGGAACGAAGTTTGTCTCAACGACAAGGTCGTCCTCATCGGCCTCGTCAACGAGCCATAGCGCCGGCACGCCGTCGACTAAACAGCCGCAGCCGTCGGTGTCATATTTGAGCTTTAACTGCCGCCCCGATTGGGCTACAATAGGGGTAAGCTTTTCTTTTGCTGCGTCAGTAAACGTGATGTTCACGCTCATCGTTGCTCCTTTTTCCGTTTGTTTCTTTATTATTCTACCTGTTGGCACGCAAGACTGTCAAAACGAAAGGGAGGAAAACTCGATGGCAAAAGTGCAAATCAAAGTCAACGACAACGGTTCGCTCCGCGTCACTGGCGATGTGGAGCTTTTGGACGGCGAAGGAAAGCCATTTGTAACGAAGCAAACGTTTTCCCTCTGCCGCTGTGGGCTGTCGAACAACAAGCCGTTTTGCGACGGCTCGCATAAAGGCCGTTTTCAGTCGGTCGTCCGCGCTCCGTCCCCGGAAACGGATGAACAGTGACAAGCGGCGTCCCTGCCCACATCAAAACCTTGCCCAAGTTTCACAACGGACGGTGGAACCGATGGATGAACGATGGCTGCAAAAACAAGTGCGCAACTGCTTGCGCCACTATGGCTACGACGATGAGATGATGCCGCTTGGCAAGGACGAATGGCGCGACCTTTGCGCCCATATCGCCGCCGCCAAAGAAAAGCATCGAGACGCCGACATGTATGAGCTCGTCCATGATGCCGTTTACCGGTTTATTACGAGCGCTTGATTGATATCTCTTTCACCGAAAAGGTCCATAGGCAGCGTGTTGCCCGCGACCCGAGGATGAAAATCACCGCTCACCGGCACAGGATTTTCATGGAAATGAAACGGCTGGCCCTGCACTAAGGCCAGCCGTTTACTTTTGGAAAAACGCTCGTTTCGCCACTTTTTCCACAAGCCCCGGGGCGAGCCGGTACAACCGGCTGCCCATATCCATCCAGCCCGGCATGTTCACTTCGCGCGTTGGGGTCATCATCGCCGCTACGACGCGCTTGGCCACCGCCTCCGGCCGAAGCATCCAGCGCGAGACGTTGCGCACATAGTCGCCCGCTTCATCCGCTAGATCAAAGAATCGGGTTTCAACCGGACCGGGATTGACAGCGGTGACAAACACGCCAAACCGGCTCGCCTCGAGGCGCAAACTGTCGGTAAATCCGATGACCGCATGTTTTGTCGCCGAGTAGACGCCGGACTTTGGCGTCGCGATTTTGCCGGCTTGCGAGGCGATGTTGATAATGTGGCCGCTCCCCCGTTCTTTCATATGAGAATACACCGCCTTCGTGCAAGCAATCAAGCCGAAGACATTGACGGCAAACATTCGTTCCATTTCCGCCAAGTCGATGTCCTCGACATAGCGAAAGACGCCAAACCCTGCGTTATTGACCAACACATCAACCGTTTCCAACTCCGCAATCAACCGGGAAAAAACGGTCTCAACCATTTCCCGATCGCCGACATCTAGCCGCGCATACCGGGGGCGAATGCCGGTCTGTGCCTCAATCCGCACGCTGATTTCTTTCAGTTTTTCTTCACTGCGCGCCAACAGCACCGGCATTGCCCCTTGCCGCGCCGCTTCGTAAGCGATTTGCTCGCCGATGCCGCCAGATGCCCCGGTAATGGCGACACGGCACCCCTTTAACCGCACACCGACACCCCCGCCGCTTCATAAATGTAATGACCGTCTTCCTGCTTTTTCCTCACGTACCCATTCGCTTCCAAATAGTCCAGTTGGCCGATCGTCTCGGACATCGTCAGCATCAGCTCTTGTTCGTACGCGGTCGGAAACAGCTTTTGGCACACGGCAAACACCGTATGAGGGCGTTCTTTCACCATGTCGAGCACCCGCTCGGCGCGCTGGCGCTGCTTGGCCAGCCGCTCACGAACGAGCGCCGGAATGTCAGTCGCATCGTCGCCATGGCCGTTTAACGAGCGGGCGATGTCATACTGCAACATTTTTTCGAGCGATTCGTTATATTGCAGCAGCGGTTTCGGCCGCTCGGTTTCCCCTTCAGCCGGCGGTTCCATCATCGGGTTCGGGGAGATGTGCAAAAGCAAATGGTCGCCGCCGATCAACAGCCCGTCGTCCTCGCGATAAAGCGCAATATGGCTTTGCGCATGCCCCGGCGTTTCGATGACGCGCCAGCGCGGTAATCCCGGCACTGCATCCCCTTCCGTGACGGCGATATCGATCGCTCTCCGGCTCGCGTAACGAAGCGATCTTCCTTCTTTAGACAACTGGCTGAACAAGCGGCGGTCGACGCCACATTCGGAAAAAAATTCCTCAAAAAATCGAACGTACTTGTCCATAAACGAGCGGTCGCGGCGCAAAAACGGATCGGCTTTCGGATGACCGATGATCGGCGCATGCGGAAAATAATCAAGCAAACCGACGTGATCCGGATGATGATGGGTAATGACGATTTGTTCGATATCTTCCGGCCGATAACCGATCTCGCCAAGACGTTGTATACACTGCTGCCATGCTTCCTCTGTTTTCACTCCGGCATCGACCAACGTCAGCCGATCGCCGGCGATCACATACATATGCACATCCCCGACCGGAAACGGCGTCGGCACCGTGATCCGATGCACTCGTTCCTTGTTCATCCCATTCCCTTCTTTCCCTTAAGTTCATCAACCATCCCGTTCAAACCGTTGGAGCGAAATGAATGGTCATTCATTATATTGTATTTTACAGTTTACAACGATTTCATCCATTTGTCATGCCTTTTTCTTCCGTGCGCTTGAAATTGCAAAAAAATTCGTGCTCCTCTCTTGACAATCACACTTGTCCCGCGGCATAATGACAAATAAAATCACGATACGGCAAAAACGGCGATGAACAGGGCCAGTAAACCGGAAACGGCAGCCAGAGAGCGAAGCCCGCGGCTGGAAGGCTTCGCTGCCCTCTTTGCGGTTGAACCTACCCTAGGAGCTGTTAGGCCAACCTAAACGCCTCCCCGGCGTTATCGGGGCAGAGTCGGGTTCGTTCGGCTGAGGCCAAACGAGCCAAAAAAGGTGGTACCGCGGAAACGAAGGTTTTCCGTCCTTTTGCAGGACGGGAAACCTTTTTCTTTTGCCCCATAACAAGAAAAAGGAGTGAATGCGATGACAACAGCACGGTCCATTGCCTTCATCGGCGCCGGCTCGATGGCGGAAGCGCTCATCGCCGGCATGACGAAAACGTTTTGCCATCCGGCGCAAATCGTCGTGACAAACCGCCAAAACCGCGCCCGGCTTGAAGAGCTTGAGCGCACGTACGGCGTTCGCGCCGCCCAAGACGCACGCCGCGCTGCCGAACAGGCAGACATCGTTATTTTGGCCATGAAACCGAAAGATGTCGCCGAAGCGATGGCGACGATTGCACCGGCCATTCGCCCGAACCAGCTCATTTTGTCGTTGCTTGCCGGCGTTACAACCGAGACGATCGAACGGCTCGCCGGACGCGATATCGCCGTTGTGCGCGCCATGCCAAACACCTCCGCAGCCGTCGGCTTATCGGCGACAGCGATCGCCGGCGGACGTTTCGCTTCGAAGCAGCATCTTGAAACGGCGAAGCAGCTGTTTGAAACGGTCGGCATTGTCACTATCGTGCCGGAGCGCGATTTGCATGCGGTCACCGGCCTGTCGGGAAGCGGCCCGGCATACGTCTATTACTTGGTCGAGGCGATGGAAAAGGCGGCCGCCGACATCGGCCTTGAGCGCGATGTGGCGAAAACGCTCATTTTGCAGACGATCATCGGCGCAGCGGAAATGTTAAAAGCGTCCGACAAGCACCCGTCCGTCCTGCGCCGCGAAGTCACAAGCCCGGGCGGCACGACCGAAGCCGGCATTAAAGTACTTGAGCAATACCGATTTCAAGAGGCTGTCGCCGCCTGCATCCGCCGGGCGACCGTCCGCTCCGAAGAGCTCGGCAGCGCCCTGCTCGCTGCGATCGCCGAATCATAACCGGCTGTGAAAGCGCACCGCCAAACGCCGCAGCCGCTTGCACCGGGCCGCACAAGGCGGCAGTCCGTTTCATTTTGTTTTTGGCAAACAGCATGTTATCATTCAGTCATGAACCATTCATTGGCATGGAAAGGAGCTGTTTGCCATGAACACGGTATTGTTTTCGCCGTATACCATCCGCGGGCTGACGCTGAAAAACCGGATCGTTATGTCGCCGATGTGCATGTACTCGTGCGAGACGAAAGACGGCACGGTGCGCACATGGCATAAAATCCACTACCCGGCGCGCGCCGTCGGCCAAGTTGGTCTCATCATTGTCGAGGCGACCGGCGTCACGCCGCAAGGCCGCATTTCCGAACAAGACTTGGGCATTTGGAGCGATGATCATATCGATGGGCTTCGCGAACTCGCTGGGCTCGTGAAAGAGCATGGAGCTGCGATCGGCATCCAGCTCGCCCACGCCGGGAGAAAGTCGCAAGTGCCGGGAGAAATCATCGCTCCGTCCGCCATTCCGTTCAATGAGTCGTCGCCGATGCCGAAAGAAATGACGAAAGCCGATATCGAAGAGACGGTGCAGGCGTTCCAAGACGGTGCGCGGCGGGCAAAACAAGCCGGCTTTGACGTCATCGAAATCCACGCGGCCCACGGCTACCTCATTAATGAGTTTTTATCGCCGCTCTCTAACCATCGTCAAGATGAATACGGCGGCGCGCCGGAAAACCGGTACCGCTTTTTGGGCGAGGTGATCAGCGCGGTTCGCGAAGTGTGGGACGGCCCGCTGTTCGTCCGCATTTCGGCGTCCGACTACCATCCGGACGGGTTGACAGCAAAAGACTATGTCCCGTACGCCAAACGGATGAAAGAACAAGGGGTTGACCTTGTCGATGTCAGCTCCGGCGCCGTTGTGCCGGCGCACATTGACGCCTACCCCGGCTACCAAGTGCCGTTTGCCGAACTCATTCGCCGCGAAGCGGACATCCCGACCGGCGCTGTCGGCTTGATCACCTCCGGCTGGCAAGCCGAAGAAGTGCTGCATAACGGCCGGGCCGATCTTGTCTTTTTGGCGCGGGAGCTGCTGCGCAACCCGTATTGGCCGTACGCTGCCGCGAAAGAGCTTGGCGTAAAAATCGAAGCGCCGGTGCAATACGAGCGCGGCTGGCGGTTTTAACGCGGAACCGAAAACGAAGCGAAATCGGCGGCAAGCTCGGTGTTCGGAAACACGCGGCGCGCCTCGTCCAATAATTGGAGCGCCGCTTCGCCCTGATAGCGCGAGCTGATGTGGGTTAAAATGAGCCGCTTCGCCCCGGCTCGTTTCGCCACTTCAGCCGCGTCGGTTGTTGTCGAATGGAAATAATCGCGGGCAAGCCGCTGCTCTGCCGCGGCGAACGTCGCCTCATGGATGACGACATCGGCCTCACGCGCCAGCTCAATCGCCGCCTCGCAAAAACGGGTGTCACCTAAAACGGCGACGATCCGCCCCTTTTGCGGCGGCCCGACAAACTCGCGCCCGTCAAGCACGGTGCCGTCCTCGAGTACGACCGTTTTCCCTTGCTTAATTTGTTGATAAATCGGGCCGGGGCGGACGCCAAGCGCTTTCAGACGATCGACTAACAGCGGACCGGGCAAATCTTTTTCCACGACGCGAAAGCCATATGACGGCATGCCGTGGTCAAGCCGCTTGGCGATGACGGAAAACCGCTCATCATCAAAAATGACGCCTTCGTCGATCTCAACGATGTTCAGTTCATATCGAAGCCTTGTCCCGCTGACGGTAAGCGCCGTTTCAACAAATAGGCGGACGCCTTTTGGGCCGAAGACGGTCAGCGGCGTCTCGCCGCTTTGAAACGAGCGGCTGCCAAGCAGGCCGGGCAATCCGAATAAATGATCGCCATGCAAATGGGTAATGAAAATATGCTCGATGCGGCGCGGGCGAATGGCCGTATGCAAAATTTGGTGCTGCGTCGCTTCGCCACAGTCAAACAGCCATGTCGCCCCCCGTTCTTCGAGCAGCTGCAAAGCGACGGACGACACGTTGCGCTCTTTTGCCGGCACGCCGGCGCCGGTGCCTAAAAACAGCAATTCCAAGCTCATTCACTCCTTGTCTCGGTCATCATTGCCTGTTGTTAGCGTACAATGTTGCCGAGTGCTTTTCAACTTTCTTTTGCGCCAAAAAGCGGTAAAATGTTTGCGTTCCGGCCGGCAAATCTCTACAATGATTTAGTTGAAGAGACAAATTTGGCTAAAGCGAGGTACATACGGTGGACAACATGAACCCGAAATCGATCATCGTCATTTTTGGGGCGACGGGAGATTTGGCAAAACGGAAGCTGTTTCCGTCCCTTTACCGCCTGTATGAAAAAGGGCATTTGAACGAGCGGTTTGCCGTCGTCGGCGTCGCGCGCCGCCCGTTATCGGCCGATGAGTTCCGCCATTACGTGCGCGACTCCGTCGAAACAGCGCTCAACCAAGAGCTTGCAGACGGCAAGTTCGCCTCCCATTTTTATTATCACCCGTTTGATGTGACGGAAGCTGAGTCCTATCAGCGCTTAAAAGCGCTGCTTGAACAGCTCGATGAGACATATCAAACAGAGGGGAACCGCATCTTTTATTTGGCGATGGCGCCGGAATTTTTCGGCACGGTGACATCGCGCCTGCAGTCGGAGCGGCTGACCGATACGCGCGGCTTTAAACGGCTTGTCATTGAAAAGCCGTTCGGCCATGACTTAGCGAGCGCCCAAAAGCTGAACAGAGAAATCCGCCGCGTTTTTTCCGAGCGGGAAATTTACCGGATCGACCATTACCTTGGCAAAGAAATGGTGCAAAACATCGAAGTGATCCGCTTCTCGAACGCCATTTTCGAGCCGCTTTGGAACAACCGCTTTATTTCGAACATTCAAATTACCTCAAGTGAAACGCTCGGTGTTGAGGACCGCGGCCGCTATTACGACCATTCGGGGGCGCTGCGCGACATGGTGCAAAACCATATGCTGCAAATGGTCGCCTTGTTGGCCATGGAGCCGCCGATTCGGCTTACGACCGATGACATCCGTCATGAAAAAGTGAAAGTGTTGCGCGCGCTGCGTCCGATTGCGCACAACGAAGTCGATCAATACTTCGTGCGCGGCCAATATGGGCGTGGGATGATCCGCGGGAAAGATGTGCCGGCGTACCGCGAGGAGCCGAACGTCGACCCGGATTCGAATACCGAAACGTTCGTCGCTGGGAAACTCCTGATCGACAACTTCCGCTGGGCCGGCGTGCCGTTTTACATCCGCACCGGCAAACGAATGGCGGAAAAATCGACGAAAATCGTCGTCCAGTTTAAAGACGTGCCGATGAACTTATATTACCGGACGAATGAGACGATCGCCCCGAACTTGCTCGTCATCCACATTCAGCCCGATGAAGGCATCACCCTTCATTTAAACGGCAAAAAAACCGGGGAATCGACGACAACGACGGCCCCGTTTCAACTCGATTATTGCAACAACTGCATCGATGGCATCAACACGCCGGAAGCGTATGAAAAGCTGCTGTATGACTGCATGCGCGGCGATGCGACGAACTTCACCCACTGGGATGAAGTGGCGGCGTCATGGCAGTTTGTCGATGTGATTTCCGATGTTTGGGCGAACACAAAAGCCGCCGACTTCCCGAACTACGAAGCCGGCTCGATGGGCCCGGCGGCGGCCGACGAACTGCTTAAAAAAGACGGCTTCCATTGGTGGCCGATTGAGCATCCGAAACCGTAATAAACGAGTCGGCGCCAACCATCGATTTCCTTTTTCCACTGCCTGACACTTGATAGCCAATTACTTGCGGGGCCGAATCGGCCCCCCTCTATTCTTAAGCGAAAAGGAGCGAAAAAACAATGAACATGTACGATGTCACCGCCCCGATTTACGAAGGGATGCCGGTTTACAAAAACAAACCGGAAAAACAGCCGAAGCGCACAACGGTGACGAACGGCTATGTAACGGAATCGCGCATTGACATGGACGTGCACACCGGCACGCACATTGACGCCCCTCTTCATATGGTTGAAGGCGGCGCGACATTTGAAACGATTCCGCTTGACCGCCTCGTCGGCCCGTGCAAACTGTTTGATTTGACGCATGTCAACGACCGAATCACGAAAGACGACATCGCCCATCTGGACATTCAGGAAGGCGACTTCGTTTTGTTCAAAACGAAAAATTCGTTTGAGGATGCGTTCAATTTCGAGTTTATTTTCGTCGCCGAAGACGCGGCCCGCTATTTGGCCGCCAAACCAATCCGCGGCGTCGGCATCGACGCGCTCGGCATCGAACGGGCGCAAGAAGGCCACCCGACCCATAAAACACTGTTTTCGGCCGGCGTCATCGTCATCGAAGGGCTGCGCTTAAAAGACGTCCCGCCAGGCTCGTACTTCATGGTCGCCGCCCCGCTCAAACTCGTCGGCACCGATGCCGCCCCGGCGCGCGTCTTGCTGTTTGACCGCGAGCCGTAAAAACAGCCGGCCCCTTGATGGGACCGGCTGTTTGATTATTCCAAATCGAGAAGCCCCCTCTTCCACGCATGAGCGTAGGTAGAAGAGCGTTCAACATTCATTCTCATCATTGTTGTTGTCCCCCTCACAATTTCTTACTACACCAAAAATAATATGATTTTCAATGATTGATTAAGCATACAAATAAGACGTATAATAAAAGTAAGTATGAAAAGGGTTTAGGAAGGAGCGAAACGCACCAATGGAGAAAATGAATGTTTCGGATCAACCATCGCCGGTCGTCATGAAAGCGACAAGCAAGCTGTCCAGCCGAGGGCAAGTGGTCATTCCTGCTGAAATCCGGAAAACATTGGGCCTCACCGAAGGCGATGATCTGACGTTTATTGTCAACCAAGATGGAGAAATAAAAGTGGAAGTCACGAAGAAATATCGCTTGTCACAATTAATCGGCATTCTCAAAACCAATCAGCCGTTCCGCCCCGTTGAGGAAATCCGAAATGAAGTATATCGTACGATGGGAGCAAAAGAATTGAAAGACGGGGAGGAAAACTAAGTGGCTCGCAAGCTGTGGATTGACACAAATGTCGTGATTCGAATCATGACCGGCCATCCCCAAGAGCTTGCGGAAGAAGTTGGGGACATGTTGCAGAAAGTAGAAGCAGGGGAATTGATTTTGCGCCTGAATCCACTCGTCGTCGCAGAATGTTGCTGGGTGCTGGCCTCCGTCTATCAAGCATCGCCGTCCGACATTTCCGCCGCCTTATTAAAGTTTACCAACGGGATCGGGATCGAAACAGAGGAAAAAGATGTTGTGCAACAGGCGCTTCGAGATTATGGCGAGAAAAAGGTAGATTTCATTGACGCGTATATCGCCGCTCATGCAAAAGCGAATCCCCCAGAAGATGTTGTGACTTGGGACAAACATTTTAAACGGTTGCACATTCGCCACGGCCGCCCTAAAGACTGGTAAAAAGGCGGGGGCTTCCCCGCCTCTTTTTACAGCTCTTCCCCGTTCGTGCGAATGACGCGCTGGAACCAATAAAAACTTTTTTTCTTATAGCGCTTCAAATCGCGCAAGTTTTGATCATCGCGATTGACGAAAATGACGCCGTAGCGCTTGCGCATCTCGCCTTGCGAGCTTAACAAGTCGGTTGCCCCCCACATTAAATAGCCGATCACCTCGACCCCTTCTTCGATCGCCAGCTTCATTTGTTCGATATGGCGGCGCATATAGTCGATCCGCTCATCATCTTCGATCATGCCGTCCTCATTCAGCTCCTCTTCAAGCCCGATGCCGTTTTCGGTGATGAAAATCGGCATTTCGTAACGGGCGTACACGTCTTTTAAGGCAATCCGCAAACCGATCGGATCGATCGCCCAGCCCCATTTCGTCTTCGGCAAGTGGGGGTTCGGCGCAAGACCTTTGATGATCCGCTCATCCTGTTCCTGATGGCGGACGATTTGGCTTTGATAGTAGCTGAATGACAAAAAGTCGACCGTCTGCGTGCGCAGCAATTCCTCATCGCCTGCCTCAAGCGGCAAGCGGATCCCCTTTTTCTCTAGCCGCCTCGTCACATAACGCGGATAAACGCCGCGGGCGAACACATCAAAGAAGAAATCAATGAACAGCTCTTTCGCCTGCACGTTCGCCAAAGCGTCTTCCGGTCGGCATGTTGCCGGATACGTTGTCAAATACGTCGCCATTCCGCCGATCTTCGCCTCGGGAGCGATCTCGCGCAGCGCCTTCACCGCCTTGGCGTGGGCGAGAAAGACGTGATGGCAGACGCGGTAGGCAAACGCTTCCGGGTCTTCATCATCCGGGCAGATCGCCCCCCATAAATGCGGTTGTTCGAGCACTAAGTTTTGTTCGTTGAACGTCAGCCAATAGTTTACTTTTCCGCGGTAGCGCGCAAACACGGTGCGTGCGTACCGTTCAAACAAATCGACGACCTTCCGCGAGGCAAAACCGTTGTATTTCTTCGCCAACGCCAGCGGCAAATCAAAATGGTACAGCGTAATAACCGGTTCGATGCCGTTCGCTTTCAGCTCGTCAAACACGGCATCATAAAACGCCAAGCCCGCTTCATTCGGCTCCCCTTCCCCGTCCGGAAAAATGCGCGTCCAGGCGATGCTCGTCCGGTAGGCGGTAAAACCGAGCTCCTTGAACAAAGCGATGTCTTCTTTGTAGCGATGGTAAAAGTCGACCGCCACTTTCCAATCGGAATGGCCTTCCGGAATCGGGCGCGCATCGACGATCGACAGCCCTTTGCCGCCTTCGTTCCACGCCCCTTCCGTCTGGAACGACGTCACCGCCCCGCCCCATAAAAAGCCGTCGGGAATGATCGATTTGCGTTGTGATGGCATGACAAATCCCTCCACGTGTAAACAAACAATAATCGTGCGCCTTATGTTCAGGCGCCATGATGACACAGTTACCTTTTGTCAGAACAAGACAGGAAAAGGGGCAAGATCGGTCAAAACATCAACGTCTTCGATACGAAAAAGATCGAGGTTAGAAAGCAATTGAGAAACTGTCCGCTTGGCACTTTCTCTGTAAAAAAAACGGATCTATACATCCTGCTTTCTCGGCAACTTGTAATGATAATTGTGCCGTTTGTTTTCGATAACTAGTTCCCCCATTTTGCTGAACACGTAACTCTTGACGTAGCTCTTCGAGAAATTCCGGAAAAGACACTGCAGGTTCCTCTCTTGTCCTGTTATTCATGATAGTTGCCCCCTTTCCTTCGCAACTTATTTTTACCTAATATTTTATCACATTCTCTCTAAGGACCAGGGAGAAAAGGATCAGGTTGTCTCCCTTCCTTGATCATGTGCTCATCGATCCATGAGGCATGGACCTCCATGTCGGCAGGTGAGAGGGCATCGACTCCACCCATGGAGTCCGGTTCATGTCTCTTTTTTGTTTGGTTGTCAATGTATCGAATTCGCTTATCTACAGGTTGAAAAGTGGGAATAAAGGCTCTTGTTTTTTGAAAATTTTTTAATAAAAATTCATTGTAAATATATTAAAGGGAAATAGCGGGAGAACTTCTCTTCATGAATCGAAAAAAACGATTTGCCTTATTTCTCGCCGTGCTGATGGTCATATTCTTTTTCATCTACATGTTTGAAGAACAAGTGCTGCGCTTTTTAGACTACAAAGCGGTCAAATTGACGATGCTGATCTCTTTAATCACGATTATTGTCGGCGATGCCATTTATCGCCGCGCGTAATCAGATGCCTAGCGTGAACGGAAAGGTCCGCCGGGCGATAATGTCGGGCGACTTCCATGCGATGGAAACGGTTGAGACGAAGTTTCACCAAGCGCCAAAAACCCTTAGAACCTTATGCGGCTCTAAGGGTTTTTTGCTTACTTCAACCATTCCGTATGGAAAATGCCTTCCTTATCGACGCGTTCGTACGTGTGGGCGCCGAAGTAGTCGCGCTGCGCTTGGATCAAGTTGGCCGGCAGCACCGCGGTGCGGTAGCTGTCATAGTACGCGAGGGCGCTGGCGAATCCTGGCACCGGAATGCCGCGCATCGCTGCGGTGGCGACGATTTCGCGGAGCGCATCTTGATAGCGTTCGACGATGTTTTTGAAGTACGGATCCAAGAGCAAGTTCGGCAGCGCCGGATCGCGGTCGTACGCCTCTTTAATTTTTTGCAAAAATTGCGCGCGGATGATGCAGCCGCCGCGGAAAATCATGGCGATGTCGCCGTAGCGCAAATTCCAGTCGTATTCGTCAGATGCGGCTTTCATTTGCGCAAACCCTTGGGCGTATGAGCAAATTTTGCTCATATAAAGCGCGCGGCGCACCGCTTCGATGAAGTGGGCGCGGTCGCCTTCAAACGGCTTCACCGCTGGGCCTGCCAGCACTTTGCTTGCTTTCACGCGCTCGTCTTTCATCGCCGAGATGAAGCGGGCGAATACCGATTCGGTGATGATCGGCAGCGGCACGCCTAAATCGAGCGCGTTTTGGCTCGTCCATTTGCCCGTCCCTTTTTGCCCGGCCTTGTCCAAAATGACATCAACCAACGGCTTGCCCGTCTCTTCATCGATTTTTGTGAAAATGTCAGCGGTGATTTCGATTAAGTAGCTGTTCAGCTCGCCTTTGTTCCAGTCAGCGAACACTTCATGCAGTTCATTGGCATCCATGCCGAGCACGTGTTTGAGCAGGAAGTACGCTTCGGCGATCAGCTGCATGTCGCCGTATTCGATGCCGTTATGCACCATTTTCACGTAATGGCCGGCGCCGTCCGGACCGATGTACGTCGTGCACGGCTCGCCGTCAACTTTGGCGGCGATGGCTTCAAAAATTGGGCGCACGAGCTCATGCGCTTCTTTTTGTCCCCCCGGCATGATCGATGGGCCTTTCAGCGCCCCTTCCTCACCGCCGGACACACCCGTGCCGATAAAGTGGATGCCGAGTTCAGCGAGCTCTTTGTTGCGGCGCTGCGTATCCTTAAAATACGTGTTGCCGCCGTCGATTAAAATATCGCCTTTTTCCAGATGCGGCTTCAGCTGTTCGATCGTCGCGTCCGTCGGCGCTCCCGCTTTCACCATCAGCAAAATTTTCCGCGGTTTTTCCAAGGCGTTGACGAACTCCTCAATGCTGTATGTACCGACAACGTTTTTTCCTTTCGCTTCTTCTAAAAATTCATCCGTTTTTTCGTGCGAACGGTTGTACACCGCCACCGAATAGCCTCTGCTTTCGATGTTGAGCGCCAAGTTTTTCCCCATGACCGCCAGTCCGATGACGCCGATTTGCTGTTTCGCCATTGCCAACGTTCCTTTCTATTTTTGTTTGTTCACCAAACAACATATCATAATGGGCCGCTTGCCTGCAAGTTTTTCTAAACCGATTTATGAATGATCGGTAAACGCCTCCTGCCATTTTCATGCAAAAGAAGGGGCTTGGCGCCCCTCTGTGCTTAATAACCTCCGTAATGCGGGAAGCCGTACGGCGAAAACGGATAATAGCCGTAATGCATGCCATACGGGAAGTGGTGGTAGCCGTCATATCCCCCGTGCCAATGATGATGATGGTGATAGCCGTACGGGTGGTAGCCGTAGCCGCCGACGTACGGCGGGTAAAAGCCGCCCATATATGGGCCGAACGGTCGAACCATGGAAACCCCTCCTCCTTGGTGTGTCAGCTTGCTTCCATGGTTAGGATATGCGCGGAAAACAAAACGGTATAGGCAAACACCTATACCGCTTCATCGGGCTGGACAGCAGCCACTTGCTCTCGAATCTCTTCCGCCTCCTCCAAATGGTTGAACAACACGCGCGGATCGAGCACGGTCAACAATCGATCAGGCAACGTCGCCATTCCAACTAAATATGGCGTCCGCTCAGAGGACATCAACTGAAGTGGTTGAATGCCTTCCTGTCCGATATCGGCGATCTCCTTCGCCTCGTCGACGATAAAGGCGACGGACAAACCGTCCACCGCCGCGACAATGAGGCGCGTCTGATCCGTTTCCTCAATGGCGCGGCCGTACAGCAGCTTCCGCATGTCCAACACCGGCACAAGCTCGCCGCGAATGCGCACGACGCCAGCCATATAGTCCGGCATGTGCGGCACTGCCGTTGGCGCCGTCACTTTTTCAATCGAGACGACATAGGCAATCGAAATGGCGTACTGTTCGCGCTCGACGCGAAAGACCACATATTTATCCATTCCCCGGCTCCTCCCTTTCTGAAAAAGTCGAAATAGGTTGCCCCCATCTCAACACGTTTCTACTTTATTTATCGGCATTTGGCGCTGAATGTTTACGGCAGCCAAAAGAAAAGAGCACCCGTTTGCGGGATGCTCACTCGGCATTGGCCACTTCTTCGACAATGGCGACGACCATTTCCGTCAGTTTCACCAGCTCTTCAATCGGCATCCGTTCGTTCGTTGTATGAATCTCTTCATAGCCGACAGCAAGATTGACGGTCGGAATACCGAAACCGGCAATGACGTTGGCATCGCTGCCGCCGCCGCTTTTCTCCAGCTTGCACGGCCGTCCGATGTTCGCCGCCGCCCGTTTGGCGACCTCGACGACATGGTCGCCGTCGCTGAACTTAAAGCCCGGGTACATCACTTCCACTTCGACATCGGCGCGCCCCCCCATTTCCGCGGCAACCGTTTCAAACGCCTCTTTCATTTTCGCCACTTGCGCTTCCATTTTTTCCGGAACGAGGGAACGGGCTTCCGCTAAAATATCAACGCGGTCGCAGACGATGTTCGTTTGCGTGCCGCCCTCAAAGCGGCCGATGTTCGCTGTCGTCTCCTCGTCGATGCGGCCGAGCGGCATTTTCGCGATCGCCTTCGCCGCAATCGTAATGGCAGACACTCCTTTTTCCGGCGCCACGCCGGCATGGGCGGTTTTGCCGTGCACAACGACTTTCAGCTTCGCCTGCGTCGGGGCGGCGACGACGATGTTGCCGACTTTGCCGTCGCTGTCCAAGGCATAGCCGTATTTCGCTTGAATGAGCGACGGGTCAAGCGCCTTCGCCCCGACAAGCCCCGACTCTTCGCCGACGGTGATGATAAACTGGATTACGCCATGCGGGATGTTTTGTTCTTTCAACACGCGAATCGCTTCCAACATGGCCGCCAAGCCCGCCTTGTCGTCCGCCCCTAAAATCGTCGTCCCGTCGGTGACGACATACCCATCGCGAATCGACGGCTTCACTCCTTTGCCCGGCACGACCGTATCCATATGCGACGTGAAGTAAATCGGGTCGATCCCGTCTTTCGTCGCCGCGAGCGTGCAAATCAAGTTGCCGGCGCCATGCCCTGTTTTCGCGGCGGCATCGTCTTCGATGACCTCAAGGCCGAGCGCTTCAAACTTTTGTTTCAGCACCTTGGCGATCTCACCTTCATGCTTCGTTTCCGAATCGATTTGCACAAGTTCCAAAAATTCGTCGACAAGACGCTGTTCATTCACCATCCGTTTCTTCCTCCTATGTATAGATTCCACTTCAAGTATACCGGAAGTTTCCACTCAACGCCAAACCGGACGCCGGAACGATCGGCACGCACAGCGCTGACAGCCGCGTTCGCAATGCGCGGGCGCGAGCTCCCGGGTTCGACAGACGAAAAAAATCCGTGAGCAATGGGAAGGCGCAGCAGCGGAATGAGCCTGATGGACGCCAATCCGTATGCGAAAATGGAGGCCAAGCAACAAAACGGGGCCCCTTGACCCCGTTTTTACAGCGGAATGTTGCCATGCTTTTTCTTCGGCCGCTCTTCATGCTTATGGCGAAGCATCTCGAGCGCCTGGATGAGCTTGATTCTCGTGTCGCGCGGGTCGATGACGTCATCGATCATCCCGTATTTGGCGGCGACGTACGGGTTGGCGAAGGTTTCCCGGTATTCTTCAATCTTTTGCGCCCGCGTCGCTTCCGGGTTCGGGCTGTTTTCGATTTCACTGGCGAAAATAATGTTCGCCGCCCCTTGAGGCCCCATGACGGCCACTTCGGCGTTCGGCCACGCATAGACGACATCGGCGCCGATCGATTTGCTGTTTAAGGCGACGTACGCGCCGCCGTACGCTTTCCGCAAAATGACCGTAATTTTCGGCACCGTTGCTTCCGAGTAGGCGTACAAAATTTTCGCCCCATGGCGGATGATGCCGCCGTGCTCCTGCTTGACGCCCGGGAAAAAGCCGGTGACGTCCTCAAACGTAATGATCGGGATGTTGAACGAATCGCAAAAGCGGATGAACCGCGCCGCTTTGTCGGACGAATCGATGTCAAGGCCGCCAGCCATAAACTTCGGCTGGTTGCACACAAGCCCCACCACTTCACCTTTGATGCGGGCAAAACCGACCACGATGTTTTTCGCAAAATCTTTTTGCACTTCCAGAAACGAACCGTCATCGACGACGTGGGCGATCACATGGCGCACATCGTACGGGCGAACGGCGTCAATCGGCACGACGTCGGCCAAATCGGGCCGGTAGTCGTCCCCGTCCGGAATCGGGCCAAACGGCGGCTTTTCGTGATTGTTTGACGGCAAATAGCCAAGCAGCCGCCGCACCTCGGCGAGCGCCTCCTTCTCATTCGCCGCCGCAAAATGGGCGTTGCCGCTGATCGTGTTGTGCACGCGGGCGCCGCCTAAATCTTCGGCGCTGATTTTCTCCCCGGTCACCGCTTCAATCACTTTCGGGCCAGTGATGAACATTTGGCTCGTTTTTTCGACCATGAACACAAAATCGGTGATAGCCGGCGAATAGACGGCCCCGCCGGCGCACGGCCCCATGATGACGGAAATTTGCGGAATGACGCCGGAGTAAATGGCGTTGCGGTAAAAAATGTGCCCGTACCCGTCCAGCGACAAGACCCCTTCTTGAATGCGGGCGCCGCCCGAATCATTCAAACCGATGATCGGCGCCCCGGTTTTCGCCGCCAAATCCATGATGTTCGTAATTTTTTTCGCGTGCATTTCCCCAAGGGCGCCGCCGAAAACGGTGAAATCTTGCGAAAACACAAACACCGTGCGGCCGTTGATTTTCCCGTAGCCGGTGACCACCCCATCGCCCGGCCCTTTTTTTTCGCCGAGACCAAAGTCGGTGCAGCGATGCTCGATGAACGGATTCAGTTCGACAAACGTTCCTTCGTCCAAAAGCAAGTCAATCCGCTCGCGCGCGGTCAGCTTCCCTTTCGCGTGCTGCTGTTCGATTTTCTCGTCGCCGCCGCCCAGTTCAATCTCACGTCGGCGGTCATATAATTCATTGATTTTATCGTACATGTCGCTCATTGATGTCCCTCCGTTTTCGGCCGTTCGCAAAGTTCATACAACACGCCGCCGGTCGATTTCGGATGCATGAACGCCACCCATGCCCCGCCGGCGCCGCGTTTTGGCGTTTCTTGAATCATACGGATGCCGTGCTCCTTCAACTCGCGGATGCGTTCGGTGATGTCATCGACGCCAAGTGCTACATGGTGGATCCCTTCGCCGCGCTTTTCGATGAATGTCGCGACCGCGCTCTCCGGCGACAGCGGCTCAAGCAGTTCAATTTTCGCTTCTCCCGCTTGCAAAAACGCCACTTTCACCTGCTCCGACCCGACTTCTTCGATGCCGAGAAACGGCAGCCCGAGCACATCCGTATAAAACGGAAGCGCTTTCTCGATCGAGCGGACGGCAATGCCGATATGATCGACTTTTTTTACGTGCATCGTTTCGTCCCCTTTGCTGCGAAATAATCGGAACCGTTATGTATATTCGCCGTTTCGACAAAAAATCCTTCTTTTTGTTTTTTCTTGTCCGCTCCGCTGCGTACGGTTACAATAAAAACAGAACGGCGGGCGGAAGGAGGAAAAACCGTTGTCGCGCAAAACGCAAAAATTCGTCGTTTACTTAATGCTCATTTGCATGCTGCTGACGACGCTCCTTGCCGGCATCAGCATGTGGTTTTAACCTCTCTTTAGCGAAAAAACGCAAGCTTCGAAACAGAAAGCTTGCGTTTCTTCATTGGAGGACGCCGTAGCGCTTGGCAATGGCGGAAAACGACTCGTTGCTGCGGAGAATGAGCACGCGGGCGCCGATCGGTACCCGTTCGTACAAATGCTCGACATCGCGGTTGTGCATGCGCACGCACCCTTGCGAAACGTAGCCGCCGATCGACGCTGGGTTGTTTGTCCCATGAACGCCGTAAATGCGCCCGTCCGTCCCGCGCGCATCAAAACCGATCCATCTCGTGCCAAGCGGATTGTTCGGCGCTCCGCCCGGAATGTCTTTTTTCCGATAGTACGGATTTTCCGCCTTCACCGTCACGGTAAACAGCCCTTCCGGCGTCAGTTCGGCATTCACCCCCGTCGCCACCGGATAAACGGCCTCAATGCGACCGTCGCGGACGAGCGCAAGTTTGTTGATCGCTTTGTTCACAATCACAAGCGGCTTTATCTCCGCCGCCGTCTGAAACGGCGCAACCAACAGCACACTAAGCAGCAGGCAGAGTGCTAACGATTTACGCATATCAAGTATCAAGCCCCCCACCATTTGCTGACGTTTAGCTTTAGTGTGCGCCGACAAAGACGGGGGTATGCACATCGCTTCGTTCAGCCAAGCGGCAACAAACGACGCCTTTTGTCTGGTTCATTTCCGGGCTGGAACCCACTTTTAATGATTAAATATTGCTCCAATTCGCGCACCAAATGAAACAGCGCCGCCCGCTCTTCAAACTGTTCGCGCGTCGTTGGCAGCGGCATTTCCTTAAATTCCTCGCGCATCGCCGAAAGACGCCGCAAAAACCGATCGGCTGTATTTCCCGGGTGAATGGCATCGCTTAGTTCGTCGATAAAATCAGCGATCATCATCCGCTGCTCAACCGTGTACGTCAGCGACGTCACAAGCGGAAGCATATGCTCGATGATTTCCAGCTGCCGCTCGCGCATCCGGAAGTAGCGGACGTACTCGTCTTCGTTCCGCCATAGCTGGTTGTCGGCGTGGCGCATCGCGAGCGTTTTCGCCTGCTCAAGTATCGTCGCCGCCAGCGGCAGCTCCTTCCCATCCCAATCGAGCTCATTCGTGCGCAAATAGCGCACGATTTCTTTTAAAATGATGCGAAACAAATCCTCGACAATGCGCTGGTACTCTTTAAGCTGCTTCTCGGCGCTCGGCATGTACATGTTGACGATGAGCGCCACCCCGATGCCGACAGCGACCAACAGCAGCTCATTGACGACCCATTCCCATGTGATCTCCTTGGCCGCATACAAATGCAAAATGATCACCGAACTGGTCGCAATGCCTTCGTTGACTTTCAGCCGAACCGTCACCGGAATAAACACTAACAGCAGCAGCCCGATCGTCCACGGATGGTAGCCGAAGACGGCAAAAAACAACGCCGCAAACCCGATCGCGACAACGCACGCCGCCAAACGGGCTCGCGCGGTCTCCAGCGACCGCTTTTTCGTCACTTGAACGCACAAAATGACGATAATGCCGGCAGAAGCGAAGTTGTGAAGGCCGATCAACTGAGCGATGGCGATCGCCAGCGCCGCCCCGACCGCCGTTTTCAACGTCCGATAGCCGATTTTCATCGCGCCGTCTCCTTTGCCAATGTTTGCCGACTTCATTGTACCGATGACGGCGCTTTCGATGCAAGGAAAAACGAGCCACCTCAGCTCACGCGCCCTCAATCGCCAAGCCCCTGCCCCACCGCCGCGGAAGGGCAAAAAAAGACGGCTGTCCGCTCAGGCGGGACAAACCGATCTAGACAAAAAAAAGTACAGTGAACAGCCGTTCCATCCATCGTCTTCTGCCCGCACTCGATTGCCCGACCAATCGCTTCGTCAACGCGGCGAAAACAGTGCGGGGCATGAGTAAACGCCGACGATCTCGTCAATCTCCTCGTTGATTTTCCCCTTTTGTTTGCCGGTATAATCAATGCACAAATCAATGGCGGAGTTGCGGCGGCCGTGCCGCGCGCCCGCGAGCCGAACAAAACGGCTTTTTGAATGTCCTCTTCACCGGCGAAATACGCCATCAGCCGTTCAAACACGGTCAGGCTCATTCCATCGGTCACGGTCGATTATTTCTTTTTTGATATATTTCAGCCTCGCTTCGATTTTGTGGATGTATTCATTCTGAAAAAACCATTTCAAAAACAGCGAGAACAACCTAAGTCACTTGTAACGCTACTTGATGCAACATATCAAGACCTTGCGTCTGACAAGACATGGGAAGTACGCCGTAGACATTTATATTTACTTTACGCTGAGGAAAAGCTTTAACATGAATTGATTCAATTCTCGCCGTATAACATCCGTTGTTTTGAATAAGGTTAAACATGAACTCGCTATAGAAAGCAGGAATATATCCTAGCTTACACCCCTTATCTGTTAACACTTCTACCGCTTTAGCATCCCGCCTATTCTCCGGCTCTAACCGAAAATGCACTTTATCTCCCACTTTAAGATCTTGAATCACTTGATCTCCCTCGTAATACCTCCAACCGGCGACATAAAAATCAAAATCGAAATGATTTCCCAATACATAAATTGGTGCTACAAATTCATAAGAATCTGTCGCAAGTTTACCACCCGTTGCTCGTAACAAATCCATATCTGTACAATCATGTGGCAAACCATATGTGCGCAAAATTTCCAAAAAATCCGGGCGACGTCGGTCAGGCAAACGTCGCTCAAACGGTCCAAATAATCTGTCTGAAACATATTTTCTTTCCATATCCCGAAAGGCTAAATGGGGCTTATAACCGTTTTCCAGCGCCTCGAATAATCCTCTTCTTTTCCTGCTGTGTTCGTAATAAAATACATACTTTGTTCCATCATGCACTAAATTTCCAACATGATATCGCTGACGAGTACATTCATTTTGCCAAATTAACCATAGTACAAAAGGGCGCACCACCTTATCTCACCTCCATATACCAATTTAAAAGCCATTCCTTTCGCTGCTGTAGTAATTTTGATACCCATTCTTTGTAAATTTTACTCATGATGTTGTCTGAAATGCCATCGAAAACAGTTATGATTTCTTGTATATTTATTTGACTAATACGCTCAATTTCCCTCTTCACTTCCTTTGGATATAATTCATAAATGAAACTTAGTAATTCTTTATATTTAGGCTTCCTTTTGTGCGGAAGTCCGATTAAAGAGAAGCTCCGATTTGTAAAAGCATCAAACATTCTTTGATCTTGAAACATTTTTAGAATGCGTTCTTCCTTCAATTGATACCCTAGCGACGCTCCATTATCATATATAGGTGCAAGCTTGTAACCATTGTGGTGAACAATAACCCCCCAGTTATCACAGTGACGATCTTGATTTGCAATTAATGCGTCAAATATAGGAATTTGGACAAACTCTTTTTCAAGGTGAAATTCAGACAACACCTTTATTATATTAAGAAAATGATAATGTTTTAGATTGTAGCGATCAAAGTCTTCCGCAATTGTAAAGAATAAATCACCGCCTTCATAAAACTCTGCATCATCAAAAACAAAATTTCTTGACAAAACCCCTACTATTCCATCGTAAACGGCTAAATCGGCCTCCATCATATTTAACCCTATCCTTTGACCAATTTTTGATGCGACAACCTCCGCCCACGCTTCTCCGGTATTTCCCTTAGGAATTTTAAATAAATACCGATGGGTATTATCTGGATGGATCAACCAGAACTTCTCTCTTGTACCAGAGGCTTGCCGCTCTTCATCTTTTGTCCAATCGCTAACATCACATAATCCCATAATAATGATCCTTTTTTCTAGTTTTTAAAAAATTGATCACAAAAAAACCCCATTTTAAAGTTATTATACCATATGCATTGCTATTTGCCTTTATCCAAGTCTTCATATACATGATCACAAACAATCATGACGATGAAAAACCCCCGACGCCTTTTTTGGCTTCGGGGGTTTGTATTCACACTTCCTCACAATATTCGTCAAACAGCGCCTGCAGCTTTTGCACGACCGCCACCGGCTCGTGCCCTTCGATGTCGTGGCGGTGGAGCATGGCGCACAATTTCCCGTCTTTTAGCAGAGCGAACGACGGCGAGGACGGCGGCTCGCCGACAAAGTATTCGCGCGCGCGGGCCGTTGCTTCTTTGTCTTGGCCGGCAAAGACGGTCACTAAATGATCCGGACGCTTGTCGTAGTGAACGGCGTGGGCCGCTGCCGGGCGAGCGATGCCGCCGGCGCAGCCGCACACGGAGTTGATGAGAACAAGCGTTGTGCCCGGACGGCGAAACGCGGCGTCGACGTCTTCCGGCGTGCGCAGCTCTTCAAATCCGGCTTCGACTGCTTCACGGCGGGATTGTTCTACAAAATCATTGTACAGTGGAAATTGAAATTGGAACATCATGACACCTCCTTCGCTTTCCCTTTATCATATCATAGTTCACTGTCTCGCTTCCGCTCATACGCCTCGATCAGCTCTTTGACGGCGGCGGTGACCGGCTTGGCGCCGGAAATGACGCTGTTTTCGAGCATCGGGAGCTTTTCTTTCACGACCGGGTCGGCGAAAAAGCGCGTTTCAATATATTCTTTGATCATGGCGTGCATCCAGTCTTTTTGTTGCTGGCGGCGGCGATCGAAAAAGACGCCGGATCGCTTCGTCGTCTCGACGAACGTTTGGATGACGCGCCACATGTCGGCGATTCCTTCGCCCAGCAGCGCCGAGCACGTGTACGCTTTCGTCTCCCAGCCAGGCGTGGCCGGGCGAAGGTAATGGAGAAACTGGTTGTATTCTTTTTGCGCCGCTTTCGCTTTTTCTTTATTATCACCGTCCGCCTTGTTGATGACGATGGCGTCCACAAGCTCCATGATGCCGCGCTTCATCCCTTGCAGCTCGTCGCCGGCGCCGGTTAACGCCAGCAGGAGGAAAAAGTCGACCATCCCGCGGACGACAAACTCGCTTTGCCCGACGCCGACCGTCTCGACGAGGATGATGTCATAGCCGGCCGCTTCGCACAGCATCATCGTCTCGCGCGTTTTCCGGTGCACGCCGCCAAGCGCCCCGCCCGATGGCGACGGACGGATGAACGCAAGCGGATGTCGGGCGAGCGTCTCCATCCGCGTTTTGTCGCCGAGGATGCTGCCGCCGGTCAACGAGCTCGTCGGGTCGACGGCCAAGACGGCGACCCGGTGCCCTTGTTCGCACAAAAACGTCCCGAACGCTTCAATGAACGTGCTTTTCCCCGCCCCCGGCACCCCGGTGATGCCGATGCGGATCGAGCGGCCGACGTGCGGAAGGAGGGCATGAAGCACGTGCTGAGCAAGATCGATATGACGAGCCGCATTGCTTTCAACCAACGTAATCGCCTGCGCCAACATCGTGCGGTCGCCGGCGAGCACCCCTTGGACGTACTCGTCCACCGACCGCTCTTTCCGCCTCACGATCCGCTTTGGCGCCGGCGGGCGTTCGGCGTGCACGTAGGATGACGCGCTCTCGCCGTCCGCCCATTCCGGGCGGCGCGGCGGCCCATCTGAAGCCGCGCTCTGGGCGCTTGTCTGTTCCCATCGTTTCTCTTCGCCGTTCATTCGCTCACGTCCTCATAGCCGAGCCGGGCGTAAATTTCATCGAGCACTTTGTCCGCCGCTTCCGGGATGACCGTGCCTGGCCCAAAGACGGCGGCGGCGCCGTGTTCATACAGGAACGCGTAATCTTGCGGCGGGATGACGCCGCCGACGATGACTAAAATATCGTCGCGGCCGAGTTTTTCGAGCTCGGACACAAGCTGCGGCACGAGCGTCTTATGGCCGCCGGCGAGCGAGCTGATGCCGACGGCGTGCACGTCGTTTTCGACCGCCTGGCGCGCCGTTTCTTCCGGCGTCTGGAAGAGCGGGCCGATATCGACGTCAAACCCTAAATCGGCAAACGCGGTCGCGATCACTTTCGCCCCGCGGTCATGGCCGTCCTGCCCCATTTTCGCAATCAAGATGCGCGGACGGCGCCCTTCGAGTTCGGCGAATTGCTCCACCCGTCGCTTCACCCGTTCGAGCTGCGCTTCGTTTTTGTATTCCGAACTGTAGACGCCGCTGATCGAGCGGATGGCGGCGCGATGGCGCTTCGCCACTTTTTCAATGGCGTACGAAATTTCCCCAAGGGTGGCCCGGACGCGCGCGGCCTGGACGGCGAGCTCAAGCAAGTTCCCTTCGCCCGTTTCCGCCGCTTTCGTAATCGCCTCTAGCGCCGCTTCGACCTGCTCGTTGTCGCGGGTCGCCTTCAGCTCGTTCAGCCGCTCAATTTGCCGCTTTCGCACAGCGGTGTTGTCCACTTCCAAAATGTCAATCGGCTCTTCTTTTTCCGGACGGTATTTGTTCACGCCGATGATCGTTTCCGCCCCTGAATCGATGCGCGCTTGGCGGCGGGCCGCCGCTTCTTCGATGCGCATTTTCGGAATGCCGGTTTCGATCGCTTTTGCCATCCCGCCTAAGCTTTCGATTTCTTCAATATGCGCCCACGCCCGCTTCATCAGTTCGTTCGTCAACGTCTCGACGTAATACGAACCGGCCCACGGATCGATCGTGCGGCAAATGCCCGTTTCTTCCTGCAAGTACAGCTGCGTATTGCGGGCGATGCGCGCCGAAAAATCGGTCGGCAAGGCAATCGCCTCATCGAGCGCGTTCGTATGGAGCGACTGCGTATGCCCCATCGCCGCCGCGTGCGCTTCAATGAGCGTGCGCACGACGTTGTTGAACGGATCTTGCTCGGTCAAGCTCCAGCCTGACGTTTGCGAATGGGTCCGTAATGCGAGCGATTTCGGATTTTTCGGGTTGAACGTTTTCATCATTTTCGCCCACATGAGACGCGCCGCCCGCATTTTCGCCACTTCCATAAAGTAGTTCATGCCGATCGCCCAGAAAAACGACAGCCTCGGGGCGAACGAATCGATGTCAATGCCCGCTTTCAAGCCGGTGCGCACGTACTCAAGCCCGTCCGCGAGCGTATACGCCAGCTCCAAATCAGCCGGCGCCCCGGCTTCTTGCATATGGTAGCCGGAAATGCTGATGCTGTTGAATTTCGGCATGTATTTGGCCGTATAAGCGAAAATGTCGGCGATGATGCGCATCGACATCTCCGGCGGGTAAATGTACGTGTTGCGCACCATATATTCTTTCAAAATATCGTTTTGGATCGTGCCCGACAATTTGTCTTGCGTCACCCCTTGCTCTTCGGCGGTGACGATGTAAAACGCCATGATCGGGAGCACCGCCCCGTTCATCGTCATCGACACCGACATTTGGTCGAGCGGAATGCCGTCAAACAAAATTTTCATATCGAGCACCGAATCGATGGCGACCCCTGCTTTGCCGACGTCACCGACGACGCGCGGATGGTCGGAGTCATAGCCGCGGTGCGTCGCCAAGTCAAAGGCGACCGACAGCCCTTTTTGCCCCATCGCCAAGTTGCGCCGGTAAAACGCGTTGCTTTCCTCCGCCGTCGAAAAACCGGCGTATTGGCGGATCGTCCACGGCCGCACGACATACATCGTCGGGTACGGCCCGCGCAAGTACGGCGGCAGCCCGGGCAAGTAATCGAGAAAATCGAGCCCATCGATGTCATTTTTTGTATAAAGCGGCTTCACGGCAATGTGTTCGTTCGTCTGAAACAACAGCTCACCGATCGACGCTTGCACGCGCCGCTCCACCGCGTCTCTCCACTGTTTCTCCTCCACATCAGCCGCTGCCGCGGAAAGCGTCATCTTGGTAAAATCAACGTCCTTCGCCATCCAACGCCACCCCTCTTTCCGTGAAAAACGCCACGATCACATCGTACGCGTTCGAACCGAGATGGATCGCCCCGTCCACGCCCGCATCCGCGTACGTGTTCTCGAGCTCTTCCGGCGGTTTTCCGGCGACATACAGCTTCGCGTTCGGCTTGGCTTGCTTGAACGCCTCGGCCAACGCCGGAACGAACCCCGGGTAGTCGTCATCCGCGCCGCACACGATATAATGCGTCCCATTCGTGTTCCGCACCCATTCGATCGCTTCCTCGACCGAGGCAAAGCCATCGCTTCGCTCAGCCGCCACCCCGCCGGCCGCAAACAGCCCGGCGATGAAATCGGCGCGCGCCTGATGGCGGACAAGCGGCCCGAGATTGATCAAGTGAACGGAAAGCCGGCTTCCCGTGCGCTCCGCATGCTCCTCGGCCGCCTTCCGCAGCCGTTCAAACGGCTCAGCCAAACGCCGTGTGTGAATCGGCGCGATGGCCGCCACCTCGTTCCCATCGACCAGCGCCGCGGCCATTTCCCGAGCGGTTGCTCGACGGCGGGCCGCACGAATCATCGTTTCCATCCACTTTCCGCCGACAAGCGTGCGGCGAATGTCGGCCGCCCGCTGTTCATCCAACGGCAGCACCATGTTCACTGCGGTTTGCTTCGGCTTTTCGATCGGCGTTTCCTCCAAATTGGCGTACACGTTCGTGCCGACGATTTTTTCTTTCCGCTGTTTGACGCGCTCGAGCCGCCGCTTGGCAACCGCCCCCACTTCCGACTGCACGAAGCCGTCCTGAAGCGCTTGTTTCATGCCGCCTTTTTCCTCGACTTGCTGAAACAGCTTCCACGCTGCTTCGGCAAGGTTCGCCGTCAATGTCTCCACATAATACGAGCCGCCCGCCGGATCGATGACTTGAGAGAGATGCGCCTCTTCAAGCAAAATGAGCTGCGTGTTGCGGGCGATGCGCCGCGAAAACGCATCAGCGAGCCCGATCGCTTCGTCAAACGGCGACACGTGCACGCCATCGGCGCCGCCGACAACGGCCGCAAACGCTTCCGCTCCGGCGCGAAGCATGTTCACATACGGGTCGTACACCGTTTTTGTAAAGGGCGACGTGCGCACATGCAGTTCGATGCGCCGTGATGATTCGCTGCCGCCAAACGCTTCGATCACTTGCGCAAACAACCGCCGCGCCGCCCGCAGCTTGGCGATTTCCATGAAAAAGTCGGCTCCGACCGCCAGCGACACTTGCATCCTTGTCGCGATGTCATCAATCGTCAAGCCCCGATCCAGCCCGGCGCGGATGTACTCGACGGCCGACGCCAACGAAAACGCGAGCTCCTGCACGGCGTTCGCCCCGCCGTTATGGTACGGCTCGCCGCGCACGAAAATCGTGCGAACGGCCGGCATTTGTTCCATCGCCCACTTCGTCACTTCCGCCATTTCATCAGCCAGCCGCTCAAGCGAACACGGGAGCGTCCCCTGTTCCGCCCAGGCGCCGAGCGGATCCATGCCAATGGCGCCGCGCACGCTCGAGAGCAAGACGCCTCGTTCCTTGAAATAAGCGGCCAAAAGCGCCAAAAACGGAAGCGACCGCGCCCCGGCGTCCACACGGAGCGAGTAGCGGTGAAGCGGCACGCCATCCAACATCGCGGCCACATCCTCCACCGACTCGACGGCAAACGGCAGCCGCCCGAGAGCGAAATGGATTTCCGTCTGTCCCCGCGCTAAGTCATGCTTCACCGCCTCGTTCCAGTCGGACGGGCTTGCCGCCGAAATCTCTTGGCTCACCTTCCACGGCTCGCCCCGATACCCTTCCGGCCGCGCCCCGCGCACGTAATGACCAAAGCCCGGATACTGCTCCAGCGGGCCGAGCGCCTCTACATCGCGGCGCGTATAAAGCGGTTTCACCGCTATGTTTTCGTACGTCATCGTCACCAACCGCTCGAGCGGCTTGCCTTTCAGCGACCGTTCCGCTTCTTGCTCCCACTCCTCCATCGGCGGAGCCGGAAACGCCGCTTCCTTCATCTTCGCGACATCGCTCATTCCCCATCCCCCTTTGCGTCTTTCTGCCAAAAAGAAACCGCTTTCGTTTTTTCGCCTGAAAACGAGCCGCACCCGATGGCGCCTCACGCCAACCGAATGAAGCCGCGCTTTGGTGGGAAAAAACGGGTTCTATGTTTATTGTAGTACATCGACCGCGTTTGGGCAATGAACAAAACACCTTGTTTCTGGCTGTTGGCAAAGGAGAGCTGCGCACCAAACCGCGACGGTGCGCTTTTGTTTCCGACTACATGATTCAACCGAAGAGTCGTTCCCTGAACGTTCCCCATCAACCGGCAATGCCGCGTTCGTTGCGCTAGGCCGTCGAATGAATGCGACGATTAGCGCTATCAAAATCAAGCAGCGTTTGTTCCGCGTTCGTTGCGTTAAGCCGTCCAATGAATGCGACATCGGCTGGTGAAACCTAGAAGGCTGGTGATTTAATCTTGGATCCAGCTTTGCAATGTCATTTCTCAACTAGAAAAACCTTGGTGCATCGGTCCTGCCTTTCACGTGTTCTCCCATTGATGAAGGAACTCAGCCGTTTTTCACCGGCCTTCTAGGAGACTGGTGATTTCGTGCAAAATGCTACTGATTCCATCCATTTCTCAATTAGAGAAACTTTGCAGAACCAGCTTTCTTTTTTGAATGAAAATGCCGCCGATTGGTGTGCGACAGCGGTTTTTCACTAGCCTTCTAGGCAACATCACCGCCTAGCGGAAAGGTCAACCCGTTTGTTCATTGGAAAATGTTTCGCAAATCGATGAACAAATCCTCCCATCCATGAACGGGAACGGTGTCATCGCGGCTGTACACTCCGCGAAGTTCGAACTTCCCTGTTTTCTCACGCAAATACACTTCCACGACTTGATTCGCCGGGTCAACGATCCAATATTCCTTCACCCCAGCCCGCTCGTACGCGATCCGTTTGTCCATCCGGTCGATTTTGGCCGTAGCGGGAGACAAGATCTCGATGACCAAATCTGGAGCACCGACAATGCGGTTTTTTTGAATTTTGTTTTTGTCACAGATGACCACAAGATCGGGACATACCCAATTTCGGACGTTTTCATCCATCCATCCCTTGCGATGATCTTCAAAAAGGTACACGTCGATCGGGGCGGCCAACACGCGACAATCCTTTCCTCTGAAATACATCCCGAATTCGACCGAAAGCTGGAGCGAAATCGATTGGTGTTCCGGTGTTGGCGACGGCGCCATGCTGATGATATTCCCGTCCAACACCTCACACCGTTTTCCTTCCGGCCATGTCGCATACTCTTTGTAGGTCATCGGGGCCTGTTCCTTTTCCCTTGAACCCATTTCCTCCACCTGCCTCCGAATTTTTATATTGATGATACACCATCCGTTCCTTTGTCTTGAACGTATGTTTCTTCCCCTTCCCTAACGAGCGGCAGGCGGACAGATACCGTCGTCCCGCGGCCAAGGTCGCTGTCGAACTGAATGGCGCCGCCATGAAGGGCGACGATTTGCTTGACGATGGCCAGCCCTAAGCCGGTGCCGCCTTCTTTGCGAGTGCGGGCGCGGTCGACGCGGAAAAAGCGCTGGCCGAGAAGCGGGAGCTGGTCTTTCGGGATGCCTTTTCCCGTGTCTTCGATCACGAGTTCTCCTTCTGCTTCCGACGGGCGGGAAAGCCGCACCGTCACCGCGCCGCCTTCCGGAGTGTAGCGGATGGCGTTGTCAAGCAAGTTGCGCATGACTTGTTCGAGCCGATCGGCGTCGCCGTTGACGATGACGTCATAGTCCAAATCGCATGACAGTTTGATCCGCTTTTGCGCGGCGATCGGTTCGTACATGGCGATGACATCTTCGATCACTTGGGCGAACGCCACCGGCGCGCGCTCGAGCGGCACGCTTTGCCCTTCAAGGCGCGCCAAATCGAGCAAGTCGCCAACAAGCCGCTCCATCCGTTCCGTTTCGCGGTGGATGAGGCGAAGGTACGCCTTTTCTTCTTCTTTCGTTTTCGCAAGGCCAGCCAGGAGCGCTTCGCTGTACCCTTTCATATAGCTGAGCGGCGTGCGCAATTCATGCGAAACGTTCGCTAAAAACTCGCGCTTTTGCTCGTCTTCTTTGGCAATGGCGTCGGCCATTTGGTTGAACGCCTTCGCCAGGCGGCCGATTTCATCATCACTCCGCACGGGGATGCCCGCTTCGTAGCGCCCTTCCGCCATGCGCTCAGCAGCCCGTTCCATCGCCTGCAACGGTTCGACCAGTTGCCGCACCATCCGTCGGCCGACAACCAAAAGCGCGGCGGCGAATACGGCGGCCAACGGCCAAAACGCGGCGGCTGCCCGTTTGGTTGCTGCTTGGACGTCGGCGAGCGGCATATACAAATAAATCGCTCCCATAAGCCGCTTGTCATCAAGAAGCGGAACGGCGACCGCCATCACGCGGCGGCCAAACCGCTTTTCGTAGCCGGTTTTGACAACCGGCTTCCCGGCTAGCAGCGTTTCCCGGTCGCGGCCGCTGACTAACGCGTCATAGTGGACCGGAAACGGAAAGCAGGCGCTCAGTTCGCGCGGGTTGTCGATCAATAGGATGGTGGCCGTCGATTTTTCGTCATACCATTCGATTTGCTGGCGGAATTCCCGAGCGATCGCCCCGCCCCGATAGTCGCGGGCGAGGTTCGTCCCTTCCGCGATCAACGTCCGCTCGACTTCTTTCATGTACACCGTTCGGTAAAAATAATTGAGAAGGCCAAAGGAAAACGCCAGCGTCACCACGACCGCGGCGCCGATCGCCAGCCATACTTTTTGTCCTAAGCGGAGCCGTTTCATTTCTCATCCCTCAAATTTGTAGCCGATGCCCCAGACGGTTTGAATGTGGCGGCCGGCGTCTTTCATCTTCATGCGCAATGTTTTCACATGAGTGTCAACGGTGCGGGCGTTTCCGGTGTAATCATACCCCCACACATGGACGAGCAAGTCGTCGCGGCTGAACGCTTGCCCGCGGTGTTTCGCCAAAAACAGCAACAGCTCAAACTCTTTCAACGTCAGTTTCACTGGTTCGCCGCCAACGGTCACGGTTCGTCCTTTTTCGTTGATAACGAGGTCGCCAAACTGCAACCGCCCATCGTTCTCGCGCCCGCGCTGCACCCGGCGCAGCACCGCCTCGAGGCGGGCGATGAGCTCTCCCGGGCTGAACGGTTTGACGATGTAATCGTCGCCGCCTAGCTTGAATCCTTTCACTTTATCCCATTCTTCGCCGAGCGCAGTCAAAAACAACACCGGCACGTCCGACTGCTCGCGGATGCGGGCGCAGACGGCGAATCCGTCCTGTTTGGGCATCATGACGTCCAATAGCACGGCATCGACCGAATGTTGGGAAAGCAGCGCCAGCGCCTCCTCCCCGTCTTCCGCTTCCAAGCAGCGAAAGCCGGCGTTTTCTAAATACATGCTGACCAACAGACGCATTTCTTCTTCATCATCGACGATCAAAACGGTTCGTTCGCTCATGTTCGTCCCTCCCGAATGAGCAGCTGCAGCGGGCCGTCGCCCGTCTTCCAGCGGGCGAGCGGCCGCAGCGTCCCTTCATCGACCACGATCATTTCATCGCTGTCATAGCTCGCGATATACAAACGGCCTCCTGCCGCTTCCATGGCAAACGGGTTGGCGCCGACAGAGACAGAGTCAAGCCGCTTCCCGCTTGGCAAAACCCGATAAACCGTATTCGAGCCATGGCTTAGCACAAACACGCCGCGATCTGTTTCAACAAAATCGACCGGCATGACCGGCGCGGCGATCGTCCGAAGCAAGCGGCCGTCTTGCAGCGAGTAAACATGAATATTCGTTTCCACACGGCTTCCGCTGCCGTGCCCGCCGACCCACAGCTCCCCTTGCTTCTCGCGCACCACTCCGCCTAAGGCAAACTTCGGCACGGCAAACGAACGGATGACGCGGCGGCGGTCCACATCGATGACCCTCGCCCGTTCGTCTTGAAAATCGATCACATACAACCTCGTTCCAGCGCGATTGACAAGCAGTGTCATCGGAGAGCGTCCGACCGAAAGGCGGGCGATCTCTTCCCCGTCCCGGCTCACAACGCGCACCGCGTGATGTTCGCTGTCGCCAAAAAACCACGTGCGGCCATCCGGGGATGGAGCAGCACTCACAATGCCGCTCCCCGTTTTCCACTCAGCCAGCGGCTTCCCGGTCGCGAGGTCGTACCGGTAAACGCCGTCAAGATCCCGCCCGTACAAAAGCAGCGTCCGGCCGTCCGCGCTCAACGCCCCGCCTTGAAACGGTTCGTTGATGTTCCAACGGGCGATCTTGCCGCCATTTTTCGCGTTCAAAAAGGTGACCGTTTCCCCTTTGACATCGAGGCTGATGACAACGGAAAGCGAATCAGCCACCGGGGGAAACGACGGATGGGCACAGCCGCTTAGCAGAAAGAAGCAACCTAACAGCATCCACACGCTCGCTCGTTTCATCTCGTTTTTCTCCTCCGCACGTTCGTTTCTGCCCTCATTATACCTCACATTTGTGAAAGAAGTTTGAAATCACGCCATGCAAAAACCCCCACCGCCAACCGATGGCGATGGGGGAAGCGTTAATAAATCGGCGTGTTGTCTTTGTTCATGTTTTCCAAAATCGCTTTGACGCGGGCGAGGAAGCGGCCGCAAATGAGGCCGTCCAAGACGCGGTGGTCAAGCGACAAGCATAAGTTGACCATGTCGCGGATGGCGATCATGCCGTTTTTCACGACCGGACGTTTGACGATCGTTTCCACTTGCAAAATGGCCGCTTGCGGGTAGTTGATAATGCCCATCGACTGCACGGAGCCGAACGCGCCGGTGTTGTTGACGGTGAACGTACCGCCTTGCATGTCTTCCGGACGAAGTTTGCCGGCGCGCGTTTTCGCCGCCAGTTCGGCGATTTCGCGGGCGATGCCTTTGATCGTTTTTTCGTCGGCGTGCTTGATGACCGGAACGAACAAAGCGTCATCGGTCGCGACGGCGATCGAGATGTTGATGTCTTTGCGCTGAATGATTTTATCGCCGGCCCAAACAGAGTTCAGCTGCGGGAATTCTTTCAGCGCTTGGGCGACCGCTTTGACGAAGAAGGCGAAATACGTCAAATTGAAGCCTTCACGCCGCTTGAACTCGTCTTTGATGGCATCGCGGTAGGCGACAAGGTCGGTGACGTCGACTTCGACCATCGTCCACGCGTGCGGCGCTTCGTGTTTGCTGCGGAGCATGTTGGCGGCGATCGCTTTGCGCACCGGGGTGACCGGAATTTCGATGTCGCCCGCTCCCGCTTCGATCGTTGGCGGCGCTGGCTTCGGCGGCGCTGTCACTGGTGCGGTTTGTGCGGCCGCGGCAGACGGTTGAACGGTTGCGGCGGCCGGAGTCGGCTGTTCCGCTCGCGGCTCGGCTTTTGGCGCCGCTTGTTCCGCCGCCGGTGCCGCTCCCGCTTTCGGAATTTGGCCGGACTCAATCAGCTTCAGCAAATCTTTGCGCGTCACCCGCCCGCCAAGGCCGGTGCCTTCGACTTGTTCGAGATCAATGCCGTGTTCTTGCGCCAAGCGGAGCACGGCCGGCGAATAGCGGCCGTTGTTGGCCCGGCCGGCCTTTTTCGGCGCCGCTGGCTTCGCGTTGTCTTCCGCTTTCGGCGCTTCCTCCGCCGGCTTCGCTTCCGAGCTTGGTGCGGCGACTTCGCCTTCGACTTCGATCGTGCAAATCGGCGCGCCGACCGGAAGCGTTTCTCCTTCGTTGGCGATCAATTCGCGAATGACGCCGGCAAACGACGACGGAATTTCCGCGCTCACTTTATCGGTGATCACTTCGGCGACCGGATCGTATTTGTTCACTTTGTCGCCCGGGGAAACGAGCCATTTGCTGATCGTGCCTTCGGTGACGCTCTCCCCGAGCTGAGGCATCGTCAATTGTTCGATGGCCACATCGATACCCTCCTATCTCTGTTGCAATGTCTTTGCCGTGACGTCCCCAGCCGCCTACGGTTGGCTTCGGGCCATTTTAGCGGGATGCACCTTGGCCGACATCCCGCGCTTTCCCGCTGCCGAAGGGCCGGAGACGCCTTTTGTTCGTCTGTTAAAACGCCGCCAGTTCACGCATCGCTTTTTCTACTTTTTCCGGGTTGACCATAAAGAACTTTTCCATCGTCGGCGCGTACGGCATCGCCGGAACGTCCGGGCCAGCGAGGCGCATAATCGGCGCATCGAGGTCAAACAGGCAATGTTCCGCAATAATGGCGGCGACTTCGCTCATGACGCTTCCTTCTTTGTTGTCTTCGGTAATGAGCAGCACTTTTCCGGTTTTGCTCGCCGCTTCGATGATCGCTTCTTTATCGAGCGGATAGACGGTGCGCAAATCGAGCAAATGGACGGAAATGCCGTCTTGGGCGACGCGTTCGGCCGTCTGCAAGGCGAAATGGACGCACAGCCCGTACGTGATGACGGTGATGTCCTCGCCTTCGCGCTTGACGTCCGCCTTGCCGATCGGCAGCACATAATCATCCTCCGGCACTTCCCCTTTAATGAGGCGGTAGGCGCGTTTATGCTCGAAAAAGAGTACCGGATCTTCGTCGCGAATGGCCGCTTTGAGCAGCCCTTTCACATCGTACGGCGTCGACGGCATGACGATTTTCAGCCCCGGCTGATTGGCAAAAATCGCTTCCACCGACTGCGAGTGGTACAGGGCGCCATGCACCCCGCCGCCGTACGGGGCGCGGATGACAATCGGGCAGTTCCAGTCGTTGTTCGAGCGGTAGCGGATGCGCGCCGCTTCAGAAATAATTTGGTTGACCGCCGGCATGATAAAATCGGCAAACTGAATTTCGGCAATCGGACGCAGGCCGTACATCGCCGCACCGATGCCAACGCCGACGATCGCCGATTCGGCGAGCGGCGTGTCGATAACGCGCTCTTCGCCGAACTGCTCGTACAATCCTTGCGTCGCTTTGAACACCCCGCCTTTCCGGCCGACGTCTTCCCCTAATACAAACACGCGCGGGTCGCGTTCCATTTCTTCACGAATCGCCATCGTCACGGCATCAATATACGAAATCACAGGCATCGTCCATTCCCCCTTACTCCTCGGCATACACGTAGCGAAGCGCATGTTCCGGCTCGGCGTACGGCGCTTTTTCTGCGTAGTCGGTCGCTTCGTTTACTTGTTTCATCACGCGCGCTTGAATGTCTTCTTCCAACGCATCCGTTAAGATACCCGTTTCTTTTAAATAGTTGGCAAACGAGACGATCGGGTCTTTGGCGCGCGCTTCGGCAAGCTCTTCTTCCGTCCGGTAGACGCGGTGGTCGTCGTCCGATGAGTGCGACGTCAGGCGGTATGTCACCGCTTCGACGAGCGTCGGCCCTTCGCCGCGGCGGGCGCGGTCGGCCGCTTCCTTGACGACGCGGTACACTTCGAGCGGATCGGTGCCGTCAACCGTATAGCCCGGCATGCCGTAGCCAACGGCACGGTCCGATACGTTTTCGCACGCCAATTGTTTGGAAATGGGCACGGAAATGGCGTACTTGTTGTTTTCGCACATAAAGATGACCGGGAGTTTATGAACGCCGGCAAAGTTCGCCCCTTCATGGAAATCGCCTTGGTTCGACGATCCTTCGCCGAACGTGACGAAGGCGACAAAATCTTTCTTTTCCATTTTCGCCGCCAAGGCAAAGCCGACGGCGTGCGGCACTTGCGTTGTGACAGGCGAGGAGCCGGTGACGATCCGGTTTTTCTTTTGCCCGAAATGGCCTGGCATTTGCCGGCCGCCGGAGTTCGGGTCTTCCGCTTTGGCAAACGCGGCCAGCATCAATTCCGTCGGCGTCATGCCGAACGTCAACACGACGCCCATATCGCGATAGTACGGCAGGACGTAATCTTTCGTCCGGTCAAGAGCGAACGCCGCGCCGACTTGCGCCGCTTCCTGCCCTTGGCACGAGATGACGAACGGAATTTTCCCGGCGCGGTTTAACAGCCACATCCGCTCATCGAGTTTGCGGGCGAGAAGCATCGTTTCGTACATTTGCAACACAGTGTCATCGCTTAATCCGAGCGCTTGATGACGATTTTGCGCCATCGGAACAACCTCCTTTAATGAAAAATGCATTGCAGCTTGTCATGTAAGCTGCTTGTTGCCAATCTTTCACTCTCACGCGGTGAGATTAAAAGTGAATCGCCCGGCCATCGACGGCCAGCGCCGCTTCCGCCAAGGCTTCTGAAAGCGTCGGGTGCGGATGGATCGCATGGGCCACTTCCCACGGGGCGGCGTCGAGCACGCGGGCGAGCCCGGCTTCGGAAATCAAATCGGTCACGTGCGGTCCGACCATATGGACGCCAAGCAAGTCGTCGGTGTTCCGGTCGGCGACGAATTTGACAAACCCTTCCGCTTCGCCGAACACCAGCGCCTTGCCGATCGCTTTAAACGGAAACTTGCCGACTTTGACGTCATAGCCTTTCGCTTTCGCTTCTTGCTCGGTTAAGCCGACCGCCGCCGCTTCCGGACGGGTGTAAATGCAGCGCGGCACCATCGTATAGTCAATCGGCGCCGGGATGTGCCCGGCTAAATGTTCAATGGCGACGATCCCTTCATGGGCGGCGACATGGGCGAGCTGCAAGCCGCCGATGACATCGCCGATCGCGTAAATGTGCGATTCTTTCGTTTGGCCGAACACGTTCGTTTGAATATACCCCTTCTCCACGACAATGTCGGTGTTTTCCAGGCCGATTCCTTCAATGTTTGCCTGACGCCCAACGGAAACAAGCATCTTGTCAGCCGCAAACGTTTTTCGCTCGCCGCTATGTTCCGCCTGGATGGTCACTCCGTTTCCTTTTTCCAATGTTTCCGGCAGCACTTTTGCCCCGGTGATGATCGTAACGCCGCGGCGGCGGAGCAGTTTTTCCATTTCTTTTGACACATC
The DNA here is from genome assembly GCF_002217665.1 of Geobacillus uzenensis. Classification (NCBI taxonomy): domain Bacteria; kingdom Bacillati; phylum Bacillota; class Bacilli; order Caryophanales; family Anoxybacillaceae; genus Geobacillus; species Geobacillus uzenensis. Next base: position 508,201 of record NZ_NEWL01000002.1, on the reverse strand, counting down.
TTCATCTTCCGTCGGCAAAATGCGGTCCGCATATTCTAACACCGTGACGTCAACACCAAAATCATTCAGCATCGACGCCCATTCCATGCCGATCACCCCGCCGCCGACGATCAAGATGGACGACGGGAGTGTCTCCATTTGCAGCGCTTCGTCTGATGTCATCACGAATTCCCCGTCCGGCTCGAGCCCCGGCAATGTGCGCGGCCGCGAACCGGTGGCGATGACGACAAATTTTGGGACGAGCATTTCGTTTTCGCTGCCGTCGTTCATTTCCACCGACACCGTCCCAGCGAGCGGCGAGAAAATGGATGGGCCGAGCAGGCGGCCGGTGCCGGCGTATACATCGATTTTCCCTTTTTTCATCAGATGCTGCACACCTTTGTGGAGCTGCTCAACAATCGCCGCCTTGCGCGCCTGCACTTTGGCGAAATCGAGGCGCACGTCGCCGGCAATGACGCCAAACGCCTCACTTTGTTTCGTTTGCGCGTACACTTCGGCGCTCCGGAGCAGCGCTTTCGATGGAATGCAGCCGGCGTGCAGGCACGTGCCGCCGAGCTTCCCTTTTTCGACGACCGCCGTTTTCAAGCCGAGCTGCGACGCGCGAATGGCTGCCACATAGCCGCCTGTGCCGCCGCCAAGAATGACGACATCGTATTCCTTTGCCATCTTGCCTTCCCCTTTCTGTCCGTTGCCGCATCAACGCCGGACTGAAACCGGCGCAGCCGCTTCACCTAGATATGTTTTTTCCTCTTCCTCGCCGCGCAAGACGCGAAGCGCGCCTTCCGCCAACGCCTGCAGTTCATTTTCGCCCGGGTGGACGATGACATCGGCAATCCATTGGACGCGGCGGGTGATTTGTTCGACGAACGATTTGCCGTACGCCAGGCCGCCGGTTAAAATGATGGCGTCGACTTTGCCGGAAAGCACGGCGCTTGCCGCGCCGATTTCTTTCGCCACTTGGTATGCCATCGCCTCATACACGAGTTTCGCCTGTTCGTTCCCGGCTTCAATCATTTTTTCCACTTTTACCGCATCGTTCGTGCCAAGATGCCCGACAAGACCGCCGCGGCCGACAAGCATGTTCATGATCTCATCACGGTAGTATTCACCTGAAAAACATAAAGCGACCAAATCGCCGGCCGGCACCGTTCCGGCGCGCTCCGGGCTGAACGGGCCTTCGCCGTCAAGGCCGTTATTGACATCGACGACCCGCCCCCGCTTGTGGGCGCCGACGGTAATGCCGCCGCCCATATGGGCGACGATGAAATTCAACTCGTCATACCGCTTGCCAAGCTGCCGAGCGACGCGGCGCGCGACCGCTTTTTGGTTCAACGCATGGAAAATGCTGCGCCGCTCGATCAGCGGAAACCCGCTAATCCGAGCGATCGGCTCAAGCTCATCGACGACGACCGGGTCGACAATAAACGCCGGGATATTTAACGCTGAAGCGATTTCATGCGCCAAAATGCCGCCGAGGTTGGAGGCGTGCTGGCCGGAGTAGCCGCGGCGCAAATCGTCAAGCATCGCCTCATTGACCCGGTACGTTCCGCCTTCGATCGGGCGGAGAAGCCCCCCGCGGCCGCAGACGGCGCTTAGCTTCGATAAGTTGATTCCTTCCTCATCTAAAGCGGCTAAAATCGTCTGTTTGCGAAATTCATATTGGTCGATAATCGTCGCGTATTGCCGCAGCACATCCGCATCATGGCGGATCGTTTTTTCCAACAGTGGCCGTTCATTTTCAAACACGCCAATTTTCGTCGAGGTCGAACCTGGATTGATCGTTAAAATACGGAACTTCTGCTCTTGCATCGTTGTCGTCCCTCCGTATGCCGCCAGCGGGGCGGAGGACCGCCCCTGGCCGCCGTTAACGGCCGCGGCGGCGGCTTAAAATATGATGACCGTTTTGCAAAAATTGGCTGCGCGCCTTGCGCATCGTTTCGATCCGCTCTTCCGCCATCCGATCGGCCGCAACGTACGTCGGAATGTTGTCGCGCTTGGCGATCGCAAACACTTTTTCAATGTTATCGTAAATTTGCTCGACTTTTTTCATCGCCCGTTCACGGTTGTAGCCGTACAATTCATCAGCGACATTGATGACGCCGCCAGCGTTGATTACGTAATCCGGGGCATACACGATGCCCATTTCGTGAATGATATCGCCATGCCGCGCCTCGCGCAGCTGGTTGTTCGCCGAGCCGGCGATCACTTTCGCTTTCAGCTGCGGGATCGTCTGGTCATTGATGATGCCGCCGAGCGCGCACGGGGCAAAAATGTCGCACTCAACGCCGTAAATGTCGTTCGGGTCGACCGCTTTCGCGCCAAATTCCTCGACCGCGCGGGCCACCGCTTCTTTGTTAATGTCGGTGACTACAAGCTTAGCTCCTTCTTCATGCAAATGGCGGCATAAATGGTAAGCGACATTGCCGACGCCTTGGACGGCGATGACTTTTCCTTCGAGCGAGTCGCTGCCGAACGCTTCTTTCGCCGCCGCCTTCATCCCGCGGTAGACACCGTAGGCTGTCATCGGCGACGGGTTGCCGGACGAGCCGAACTCCGGGGAAATGCCGGTCACATAGTCGGTCTCTTGGTAAATGATATCCATATCAGCAACCGTCGTCCCGACGTCCTCGGCCGTGATATAGCGGCCGTTCAATCCTTGGATGAAGCGGCCGAAGGCGCGGAACATCGCCTCGTTTTTATCTTTGCGCGGGTCGCCGATGATGACCGTTTTGCCTCCGCCTAAGTTGAGGCCAGCCGCCGCGTTTTTATACGTCATGCCGCGGGCGAGGCGCAACGCGTCTTCGAGCGCTTCTTCTTCCGAATTGTACATCCACATGCGCGTGCCGCCCAACGCCGGGCCGAGCGTTGTATCATGAATGGCGATGATCGCCTTTAAGCCCGATTCTTTGTCTTGACAAAACAACACTTGTTCGTAATCATACGTTTCCATATATTTAAACAGTTCCATCTTCGATGGCCTCCTTCTTTTCATTTCGCTGCCGAACAGATCGCAAGGGCGAGCGAATACAATTTGCTTTCCGCCGAGTCGGCGCGCGATGTTAAAACGATGGGCGCCTTCGCTCCGGCAATGACCGCGCCAACGCGAGCGTTCGCAAAATAGACGAGCGATTTGTACAACATATTGCCGGATTCAATGTCGGGAACGAGCAAAATATCAGCGCAACCGGCGACTTCACTCTCAATCCGCTTATGCTTCGCCGCCGTCATGGACACGGCGTTGTCCAAGGCAAGCGGCCCATCAAGCAGGCAGCCGCTGATTTGGCCCCGCTTTTGCATTATGGCGAGCGCGGCGGCATCAAGTGTTGCCGGCATGGCCGGATTGACTGTTTCCACTGCCGCCAAGGCCGCCACTTTCGGCTGCTCAATGCCGATCGACCGCGCCACGCTGACGGCGTTATTCACAATTTGCACTTTTTGTTCCAAATCGGGCGCGATGTTCATCGCCGCATCCGTCACGATGATGGGCCGATCCGCCCCCGGCACGTCAAAGACGGCGACATGGGAAAGAACTCTCCCGGCGCGCAGCCCGTACTCTTTATTGAGCACCGCCTTTAAGAGCGTCGCGGTCGACACATGCCCTTTCATCAGCGCGTCAGCCTCGTTCAAGTGAACGGCGCGCACGGCGAGCTCCGCTGCCTGCCCGACCGAGTTCGCATGAACGATCTCAACATCGGAAAAGCGCGTGCAGCCCTTTTCTTTCAGCAATCGGCCGACCCGCTCGCGATCCCCGTACAGCACGAACCGTCCGAGGCGATGTTTGAGTGCCATCGCCACTGCCTCGATGACTTCTTCGTCTTCCGCCGCCGCCACTGCCACCGTCCGGCCCTGGCATTGGCTTGCCTCTTCGATTAGCGATTTTAGCTTCATCGTCTGCACCAACCTTTTCTGCAAATCGTGCGGCACTTTTTATACGCAAAAACTGTGCCAACCATAAAATGATGAAAGCGCTTTAAAACAGCCGTTGGATACGGGCAAGATTGTGCAATCTTTTTCGCTATATGAAAATTACTGCATGCTTTTTTTGTCAAGCCCGTATTTCTCCAATTTATAGTACAAGTTGCGCACTGAAATGCCGAGCGCCCGGGCAGTCGCTGTTTTATTGCCATGATAACGGCGGAGCGCCCGCTCTAACAAACGCGCCTCATACTCCCCGACCATCTCATCAAGCGGGCGGAGCGGCTCCTCCGCTTCAATGCGGAGTGCCGGTGCCGGCGATGGGGTGGCGAGCGGCGGCAAATGCGTAACGTCGATCATCACCTCATGAAATTTCATGAAAATCATCGCCCGTCCGAGCACGTTTTCAAGTTCGCGGACGTTCCCCGGCCAATCATAAGCGAAAAGCCGCGCCATTGCTTCGTTTGTCACCCCTTCGACGTTGCGCCCGTAATCTTGGTTCAGCTTTTGGATCAAATGCCGGCAAAGGGCCGGAATGTCTTCTTTGCGGGCGCGCAGCGGCGGGATGTAAATGGGCATCCGGTTGAGCCGGTAATATAAGTCTTCACGAAACGTGCCGTCGGCAATCGCTTTTTCCAGATTGACATTCGTTGCAGCAATGACGCGGACGTTAATCGGGATCGGTTTCGTTCCGCCGACGCGGACGATCTCCCTCTCTTGCAGGACGCGAAGCAGCTTCGCTTGCGTGCTCGCTGACAGTTCGCCAATTTCGTCAAGGAAAATGCTTCCGTTGTTCGCCTCTTCAAACAACCCGCGCTTGCCACCGCGCCGTGCGCCGGAAAACGCCCCTTCTTCATAACCGAATAGCTCGCTTTCTAATAATGTTTCCGGAATGGCCGCACAGTTGACGCGGATAAACTTGTTATACTTCCGGTCGCTGGCGTTATGAATGGCGTGGGCAAACAGTTCTTTTCCCGTTCCTGATTCGCCGCGCAGCAAAATCGTCGCCGGCGTTTTCGCCGCTAGTTTCGCTTGCTCAATCGCAACTTTCATCTCTTCCGATTCACCGATAATATCGGCAAACGAATATTTCGCCTCGAGCGTGCGAATAATTTGCCGCGCCCGGTTGAGCTCCGCCGTCAGCCGTTGGATTTCCGACACGTCGTGAATGACGCCGACGCTCCCTTTTAATACACCGTCCACAATGATCGGAGCGACATTGACGATGACATCGCGGTTTTTCGGGCCGACTTTCATGCGCGCGCCGCGCACCGGGCGGCGCGTTTTCAACACTTGCATATGCATGCTTTCCCCCTCGGCGATGTCGGCGGTCGCCGGCTTGCCGATCACCTCCTCTTTCGTCAGACCGGTGAGACGGGTATACGCCGGGTTGATCAAAATGCCGTTCCCGTTTTCATCCACGACCGAGATCGCTTCTTCTGATGAGTAGATAATTGCTTCAAGCATCATGCGCACTTCTTTTAAGTCCGTAATTTCTTCCGCCAAATCGACAAGTTCGGTGATATCTTTAAATACCGCAAGCGCTCCGAACAACTGGCCGCTCTCGTCGATGATCGGGATGCGGGTGGTAATCAACTTTTTCCCATTCGCCAACTCCACTTCTTGGTGAAACTCTGTCTGCCTCGTTTTCAGCACGCGCGGCAAGCCGCTCGATGGCAAGACGGCTAAAATATGCTCGCCGATGACTTTGTCCTTGTCCACCTCGAGCAGCTCTGCGGCGCTTTCATTCATATCGGTAATGTAAGCATATTCATCAACGACAATCATGCCATCGTGGGACGAGTGAAAAATGAGCGCGCGCCGAGCCGCCTCGCTTTTCAGTTCCGCGATCAACGCTTCTTTCTCTTCTACAAGCTCAGCCATCATTCTCGCGACCGCACTCGGGACGATGTTTGCCCCTTTAGGCGCCAGCTGGCGGATCTCTTTAAGGACGTCCGCCTTGCCGGTCGTTTCGATAATCAAATCAAGCGGTTTGTCCATCCATGGGCGCCAGTCGTTGGCAGCAGCGATGCCCCATTTTCGCGCCAGCTGCAGACCTGGGGCGTCGTCATCGACATCAATGACTGCCATGACGGCAAACCCCGACGCCTCGTGAAGCAGTTTGAGCAGCAACGTCCCCCGCGCATCGGCGCCGATTATGATCACTTTTTTCATTATGGTTCACCACGCTTTGTTTCATGCCAAATTTTGCAGGCATTTTTATCATACTCGTTTTTTCCTTCCTTGACAAATGGCCGATAACCGCTATGATAGTCGATGAAGTCACTTCTTTTTGGAAAGGAACGCGATCGCGATGGGACGAATGATTGCGCTGTTCATTTTAGTCGTTCCCGGCTTGGCGGCAGCGCTCGGCATTAAATGGATGCGCGATGCGCTATTTGGCGTGATGGATCCGCCGTTTGCCGCCTTATGGCTGCAATTTCTCGGCGGGCTCGCACTGTTTGTTGCCGGTCTGGCGTTTATCGGCGGATTTTTGTTGCACCGCGACCGGAAACGAAACAAAGTGCAGGCGCGCTTTCAACGCAAACGAAAAACGCCTTAACGGTCAATTCGTTAAGGCGTTTTTTCTTTCCATTCCTTTGCCCGGCGAGGATGGTCGGTAAAAATGGCATCAACCCCGTAGGCAAACATTGTTTTCATCGCTTCCGGCTTATTGATCGTAAACGGCCGAACAGCCAGCCCGCGACGTTGCGCATTCGCAACAAATGTAGCCGTCACTGTCCGATAGTACGGATGCAACCCGTCTGCTTTCATCACCTTGACATACGTCCACGGGTCGTGGAGCGGCTCCATATAGAGAAGCGCCGTTTCGATCTCCGGGGCAACCGTTCGGCAGAAACGCATGCTGTTATGGTTGAACGACGAAAAAATTGTCCGTTTCTCAAGCCCATAGCGGCGAACAAGGGCGATCGTTTTTTGTTCGAGCATTTCATAGGGAATGCGGTTATTTTTCAACTCAATGTTAATGAAAAGCTTTGTCGGTTCGAGCCAAGCGAGCACTTCTTCCAAATGAGGAATTGGGCAATGTCCGTATCGGCCTCCCCATTTCGCCGCTGCGTTCAACTTGCGCAAATCGCGGTACGTCATGTCATGCACCCAGCCACTTCCGTCGGTCGTCCGATCGACTGTCTCGTCATGAATAACGACGATTTCACCGTCTTTGGTGAGCTGTACATCCAATTCAATGCCGTCAGCCCCTACTCTTTCCGCTTCGCGAAACGCCACCATCGTGTTTTCCGGGTGAGTTCCGGCCGCGCCACGATGGGCAAAAATCAGTGTCATTCGTCTTCTCCCTTTCGTGTATAATGACCGTTCGGCCAACAGGACTAGCCGACGCCGACGATCATTCGTTATACTAAAACTAATGTATGATGAAATGAGGTGAACATGATGCAACCGCTGAAAATTTCATTGGAAACGGCGCAAAAACTAGCTAAAGCGCTCGGAATCCCGATTGAACGGGTGATGCATATGCCCCCGCACATTTTGATGCAAAAACTGCTCGAACTCGAGAAAAAGGAAAAAGAACATGACCCATCCTAACCATTTGGCATCCCAATGTGAAAAACTCGAGTGCCATCACCGTTGTGTTTAAACTTTTCCACTCTTTTCCGATGAGCAGCGTGATGGAACAGTTATGCTCTTTACTGTAGATGAGCAAATTAGCTAACATAAATTTACAACCAAACAAAAAAGGAGACATGAACCCGACTCCTTGAGTAAAGTAGATGTGCTCAAAACCCATTCACCCAAGGACATGGAGATTATTGTAATGAAAAATGCTCATCTACAGCTCTTTACATATTTGGGGAATATAAACCATGGGGTGATGATAGATGAAAAAACATCTTCTCATGGTTTATTTTTTGATATTGTCGTTTGTTTCAATCTTGTTCTATGCCTATCCGACGCACTCCTATGCAGGCGAACAGTGTCCCAATGCTTCGGAACTCGCGCCCGTTTCTTCGGCAGACAAACCGGAACTTCTTCACGCATTAAAAACGATAATCCCTTCGCTTTATCCGGGGAAAGAGTACAGTGAATGGGAAGTGGAAAAAGCGCTGATGCTCGCTGAATCAAAAACCCCTTATGTTCAAATGGCCGAATCGTTATGCGGCAAACCAATCGCCCAACATTCATGGGTCGTCAAACTCCGTTTCCCTAAATTGCTGCCTAGTGCAAGTTTGTCGGAAGGAGTCATCTTTGTAGCCAAACATCAAGAAAAGGGCTGGATCGCTTGGTATAAATACAAATAAGAGAAGGCAAAACGAAACGCCTTTGGCACACTAGGCGAATCGCCGGCCTTGAACCGCATTGTGCATCATCAACAGGAAAAGGTGTCCCATCCATGGGACACCTGACGTCATGCCATGATTTTCTCTCATCGTTACGACGCCTTATGTTCCAATCTTAGCTTGTCGGCTACCATCGCGATAAATTCGGAATTCGTCGGCTTCGCTTTCGAGACGCTGACCGTGTAGCCGAACAGCGAGGAAATCGATTCAAGGTTGCCTCGGCTCCAGGCGACTTCAATCGCATGACGGATGGCCCGCTCGACGCGGCTGGCGGTCGTGTTGTATTTTTTAGCGATATCAGGATACAGCACTTTTGTGATCGAACCGAGCAATTCGATGTCGTGATATACCATGGCGATCGCCTCGCGCAAATACAAATACCCTTTAATATGCGCCGGGACGCCGATTTCATGAATAATGCTCGTGATGCTTGCATCCAAGTTTTTCGGCTTATTGTCGCGCGTCTGGTACGCCGGAGCGACTTTTCTGGCGATCGGCGCAGTTTTTCCGTAAATTTGCCGAATATGATGGACTAAATTTTCCATGTCAAACGGTTTTAAAATGAAATAGGAGGCGCCGAGTTCGACCGCCTTTTTCGTCACATCTTCCTGACCGAACGCCGTCAGCATAATGACGTTCGGCTGGTGCTCAAAGCCGGTGCGGACTTTCTCAAGCACGGCCAACCCGTCCAAATGCGGCATAATGATATCCAAAAGCAAAATGTCCGGCTCCTTCTCTTCAAGCATGTGCAAGCAGTCTTGCCCGTTATATGCCGTGCCGATCACTTCCATGTCCGGCTGGCTCGAAATATATTCATCAAGCAATGTCACCAATTCGCGGTTATCATCGGCAATGCACACTTTAATGCTCAAAATGATCGTCCTCCCCCACTTTTTCTTGCTATGTAGCATTCCGTTAACGTACATTCGACAGCAGTGGCAAAAAATCCTTTTATTTTTCACAAGTTAGCGAAAAATAAAAATTATAACAAAAATCGTGTTCGTTAGACAATATTCGCTTTCAAAAAATGTGTGTTTGTCGAAAAATCTTTACATGTTCCATTTTAACGGATGTTTCACCAAATATCTATGCCAAACCGGCAAAAATTTTGCCGCCTTTTTTGAAAAAAATTTGCCGGCAGCCAAAAAGCGAGCTGACCGAATCAGCTCGCTTTCTTTTGTTTGCCATATAAGTCGATTCCTGCTTCTTGCAGCATCCACTCGATATGGACGCCATAGCCGGACGTCGGATCGTTGACGAAAACATGCGTCACCGCGCCAACAAGCTTTCCGTCTTGAACGATTGGGCTGCCGCTCATCCCTTGGACAATGCCGCCCGTTTTCTTCAGCAGGCGCGGGTCGGTAACGCGAATGACGAGCCCTTTTGTCGCTGGGAACTTTTGCGGAATGGTGCTGACAATTTCCACATCAAATTGCTCGACTTTGTCGTTTTCCACCACCGTCAGCATTTTCGCCGGCCCCTCTTTCACCTGGCTCGCCAAAGCGACCGGAATCGGCTTCGTAATCGGGCCGTCTAGGAGCGGTTTTGTCAGCTTGCCGAAAATGCCAAACGGGCTGTTATTTGTAATGGTGCCGATCACTTCCTCGCCGTCGGAAAAGCGGGCCAGTTTTTCGCCCGGATTGCCGCTCGTCCCCTTTTCAATCGACGTGACGGTCGAACGCATAATTTGCCCGTTTTGGACGACAATCGGCTTTTTTGTATCCATATCAGAAATGACGTGGCCGAGCGCACCGTATTTTTTCGACTTCGGGTCATAAAAAGTCATCGTCCCGATGCCAGCGGCGGAATCGCGGATGTATAAGCCAATGCGGTACACATCGTCATGCTTGTCTTTCAGCGGAATGAGCTTCGTCGTCATGGAGCGCTGGTCGCGCAAAATTTGCAGATGAAGCGGTTTTCCTGTTTTGCCAGCTTCCTCAATGAAAGGGGAAAGATCGCTCATATTTTCAATTTTTTGGCCGTTAATGCCGATAATGATATCGCCGACTTGGATGCCGGCCGCTTCCCCCGGCGATTTTTTGCCATTGTCTGTTTCCACGAGATGGTAACCAACGACGAGAACGCCCACCGTGTTGAGCTTCACGCCGATCGATTGACCGCCGGGAATGACTTTCAGCGTCGGCAATACTTTGACATCCACTTGCTTAATCGGCATTCCCGCAACCTGCAGCACCATTGTTTTATGTCCATGCTCTTTCGCCTTCACAGACAGTGAACCGTTTTTTCGCTCAACTTGGAGCATTTCGGGAGCGTTTCGGTCATTAGCGGCCGCTTGCACCGGAAGGGAGGCGGCTTCAAACTTGACCGCGTCGCCCTCAAACAATACAAGCTGCTTTGGAATTTGCCAATATTCCTTCATCGGCTTAGAAACACCGATCGCCATCAATATGCCAAGGAGAAGCACTCCTGCGATTTTTCGCGCCGTTTCTTTATTCAATGTCGTTCACTCTCCTCGCTCCCGCCTACACCATGCAAAAACGGTTACAGTTTTAATTTTGCCTGAACAGGGGAAAATATAATCGCGGCACTTATAAAAAAAGCTGCCCGGAATGGATAGCCTTGCATCCGGGCAGCACAGGAAACGCCTGCCGTCGGATCAGACGGCCTGGCGGGGGAAACGCCCATCGTCAGGTGGAGCGGCATCGCGTTGAACGAACTGTTATTGTTTCATTTTGGCCGCCAGTTCCAACAGCTCTTTGGCGTGCTGTTTTGTCAGCTCCGTCATTTCGACGCCGGAAATCATCCGTCCGATTTCTTTCACCTTCTCTTCCTCATCCAACTTTTTCACCACTGTCTTCGTCCGCGTTCCGTCCGTTTCTTTGGCGATCAATAAATGGGTGTCCGCCATAGCGGCCACTTGCGGCAGATGAGAAATGCAAAGCACTTGTGAACCGCTGGCAATGCGGTAAATTTTTTCGGCGATCGCTTGGGCGACGCGGCCGCTGACGCCCGTATCCACCTCGTCGAAAATAATCGACGTCACCCCTTGGTGTTTGGAAAAAATCGTTTTCAACGCCAGCATGATCCGTGACAATTCACCGCCCGAAGCCACTTTCGCGAGCGGCTTCAACGGCTCACCGACGTTCGTCGAAATGTAAAACTCGACGACGTCGATGCCATCTTCGTGAAACTTGACTGGCACGCCGTCGACTAACGGGGCATCGAGCGGTCCTTCACGCTTCGCAAAAATGATGTCGAACTGCGTTTTCTCCATGTACAAATCTTTCAACTCTTGGTGAATGCGCTCGATCAGCTCCCGAGCGTACGTCTGCCGGACGTTGGTTACGCGTTTCGCCTCAATCAGCAAATCGCCCGTCACCGCCGCAAGCTGCCGCTCAAGTTCATGCACATGCGTCTCGCGGTTTTCAATCGTCTCGATTTCCTCAGCAATCGCCTCAGCATATTGCAAAATATCAGCGATCGTTGCACCGTATTTCCGTTTTAACTGCTGAATTTCGGCGAGGCGGCTTTCGATGGCGTCAAGCCGCGCCGGGTCGTATTCAAGTTCCTCGAGCTGGTCGCGCAGCTTGTACATCACTTCTTCAAGCAAGTAGTAGCTGTTGGCGACTGTTTCGTGCGCTTCCTTCAGCGCAGCATCCATCGCAGCGACATCATCGAGGTGGCTCATCGCCTCTCGAATCGAGTCAAGGCCGCGCCCTTCGCCGGCAAGCGCCCCATAGCTTTTCTGGATGGCTTCATATATCTTTTGAAAATTGACAATGCGTACTTTTTCTTCCATCAGCCGCTCGTCTTCTCCCGGCTCGAGTGCCGCCTGTTCGATTTCGCGCAACTGAAATGTCAATAGATCGAGCCGATGCGCCATTTGCTGCTCATTTTCACTCAGCTTTTTCAACTTTTTCGCCAGCGCTTCATGCTGTTCATACACAGCGCGGTAGCGTGCGAGCGCTTCAGCCGCCTCCGCGCCGCCGAATTCATCAAGAAGCGGCAAGTGGCGGGACGGATCCATCAGCTCTTGATGTTCATGCTGGCCGTGAATATCGACAAGCGTCGCTCCAATTTCGCGCAGTACGGCGGTCGTCACCAGCTTGCCGTTAATGCGGCAGACGCTTTTGCCGTTAGCCAAAATGTCGCGGCGCAAAACGACCATCCCTTCGCTCGCATCGATGCCGACCTCGGCGCATTTTTGGCAACATGGATGACGCTCATCGTCAAGCAAAAACAGCCCTTCGATTTCCGCCTTTTCCGCGCCGAAACGGACAAATTCGGCGGAACCGCGCCCGCCGATCAACAGATGAATCGCGTCGATGATGATCGATTTGCCCGCCCCTGTTTCGCCGGTTAACACTGTCAGCCCTTTGTCAAAGGACAACGATAACGATTCAATAATCGCGAAATTTTTAATCGACAGCTCGGCGAGCATTCCATCACCCCTTGAACGTTCGAATGGCGCATGCCTTGTCCATCGCAATCTTTATTATAGCACATACGTTCGAATTGACAACTAAGGACCGTTCCCGTTTTCCCTCTCCCTAGCACGGGCGGAACGTCGGGCCGGTCCTCGGTTAGAGCATGGACAGCAGCTGGTTGGACACTTTTTTTGCGTCTTTCGGCGTTCGGCAAATAATCAGGCACGTATCATCGCCGCAAATCGTGCCGACGATTTCGTTCCAATCCAAATTGTCGAGCAAAACACCGATGGCGTGGGCGTTGCCCGGCAACGTCCGCAGCACGAGCAAGTTGCCGGTTCCGTCCAACTTAATGAACACGTCGACAAGCGCCCGCTTCAGCTTCTGCAGCGGATTGAAGCGCTGGTCGGACGGAAGGCTGTATTTGTAGCGGCCGTTGGCCATCGGCACTTTGACGAGCTGCATCTCTTTAATGTCGCGTGAGACGGTCGCTTGGGTAACGTTAAAGCCGGCTTCTTTCAGCCGGTCGACGAGCTCGTCTTGCGTTTCGATGTCGTTGTTCATAATGATTTCGCGAATTTTAATATGCCTTTGTCCTTTGTTCAAATCGGGCCACCTCCTCGCTTTCAAAGATGCCGGTTTTCTGGCCGTTCCGGCCTGTGGGGTTCCGTCCGTTTCCGCGGAAGATATTATTCAGCATCTGGTTCCCGTTCCCCATTCCGCAAGCGATCGTGCGCCTCGTTCACGATGCGCGCGATCGGCGCTGAAAGACGGTTTTCGCCTTCCCGATCTCCCCCGGGATAGACGGCATGAAGCAAAAACTCAATGTTGCCGTCGCCGCCGGTGATCGGCGAATAAGATAAATGGAGGACATCGAACCCTTCGGCGCAGGCGAATTGAATGATCGACTCAAGCACTTCCCGGTGGACGTCCGGATCGCGGACGATCCCTTTTTTGCCGACGTTTTCCTTGCCGGCTTCAAACTGTGGCTTGACAAGGGCAATCACATCGCCGCCCGGCACGATCACCGTCTTGACGACAGGCAAAATGAGCCGAAGCGAAATGAACGACACGTCAATGACCGCCACTTCCGGCAGCCCCTTCGCGAACAAATCCGGCGTCACGTAACGGAAGTTTGTCCGCTCCATCACCACAACACGCTCGTCTTGGCGCAGCTTCCAAGCGAGCTGGTTGTAGCCGACGTCAACGGCGTACGACAGCCTCGCCCCGTGCTGCAGCGCGCAGTCCGTAAATCCGCCAGTCGACGCGCCGATATCAAGCACAATTTTATCTTTGACGCTAATGTGAAACTCGCGCAGCGCTTTTTCCAGTTTCAAACCGCCGCGGCTGACATATGGAAGCGGGTTGCCTTTCACTTGAAGCGGGATATCAGCCGGCACTTTTTCCCCGGGCTTCTCGAGCCGGACATCGTTGGAATAGACGAGTCCGGCCATGATTGCCCGCTTCGCCTTCTCCCGCGTTTCCGCCAACCCGCGTTCGACAAGCAGCACATCGAGCCGTTCTTTCTTTCCTTTCATCTGTCTCAAGCCCTTTTCTGTTTTCTTGGCATGATCGTTTTAATGCGGTCAGCGACATGGGCGGCCGTCAGCCCGATTTCGCGCAGCAGCTCGCTGACGCTTCCGTGCTCGATAAAGCGGTCCGGAATGCCCATCCGTTCAATGACCGCCTGGTGGTAGCCATGGTCATGGGCAAATTCAAGCACGGCGCTGCCGAAACCGCCTTGCAATACCGCCTCTTCGATTGTTAAGATCGGAAGACGGCTCGCGAGCAGTTCGTGAAGCATCGCTTCATCCATCGGCTTCAGAAAACGGGCGTTGACGACTTTCACCGACACGCCGTCTCTCGCCAGCTGTTCAGCCGCCTCAAGCGCCATCGAAATCGTCGTCCCAAACGTCAAAATCACTGCATCGCTGCCGTCGCGCAGCACTTCCCATGTGCCGATCGAAATTTCTTTTAGCTCCTCGTCAAGCGGAACGCCAAGCCCGTTGCCGCGCGGGAAACGCATGGCGATCGGCCCGCCGTCATAGCGGATGGCCGTGTATACCATATGCTGGCCTTCGTTTTCGTCCTTCGGCATCATCAAAACAAGGTTCGGCACATGACGCAAAAAGGCGATGTCAAACACCCCTTGATGCGTTTCGCCGTCAGCACCGACAAGTCCGGCGCGGTCGATGGCGAAAAAGACGTTTAAGTTTTGCCGGCATACGTCATGGACGACTTGGTCATAGGCGCGCTGCAAAAACGTCGAGTAAATGGCCAAAAACGGTTTCATTCCTTGCGTTGCCAGCCCGGCCGCGAGCGTCGTCGCATGCTGTTCGGCGATGCCGACATCAAACATCCGATCCGGAAATTCGCTTGCAAACCCTTCCAGCTTCGAGCCGACGGGCATCGCCGGTGTAATGGCGACAATGCGCGGGTCGGTGCGGGCGAGCCGGCGAACGGTTTCACTGACTAACGCGCTCCATGACGGTCCTGCTTCTTTCGTTTTGACAAAGGTTCCGGTTTCGATTTTGTATGGCCCTGTGCCGTGCCACGTGCCGACTTTGTCGTTCTCCGCCGGGCTGTAGCCTTTTCCTTTTTTCGTAATCACGTGCACAAGAACCGGGCCTTTCATCTTCTTCGCGTAGCGCAAGTTTTCGAATAAATCATCAAAATCATGGCCGTCAACCGGGCCTAAATACGTAAACCCGAGCTCTTCAAAAAACACCCCGGAAACGAGCAAATACTTTAAGCTGTCCTTCAGCCGCTCAGCCGTTGCCGCCAGCTTGCCGCCGACCGCCGGAATGCGTTTGAGCAGCAGCTCGAGCTCGTCTTTCACCCATTGGTATTTGCCGGCGGTGCGCAGACGGCCGAGAATGTTGTGCAACGCCCCCACGTTCGGAGCGATCGACATTTCATTATCGTTTAAGATCACGATCATATCCGTTTTTTCATGGCCGATATGGTTGAGCGCCTCAAGCGCCATCCCGCCAGTTAACGCCCCATCGCCGATGATCGGCACAATGTACTCGTCCGTCCCTTTCAAATCGCGGGCGATCGCCATCCCCATCGCTGCCGACAGCGATGTCGAGCTATGGCCCGTTTCCCAGACGTCATGCTCGCTTTCGCTCCGCTTCGGAAACCCGGACAGCCCTTTATATTGGCGAAGCGTATCAAACTCGGCGGCGCGCCCGGTCAAAATTTTATGCACGTACGACTGATGTCCGACGTCCCAAATGAGCTTGTCTTTCGGGCTATCAAACTCCCGATGGAGGGCGATCGTCAGTTCGACGACCCCTAAATTCGGGCCGATATGTCCGCCCGTTTTCGACAGCTTCTCAATTAAAAATCGCCGAATGTCGGCGCTTAACTGTTTCAACTGGGGAATCGACATCGTTTTTACCACGCGCGGATGTTCAATTTTCGTTAAGTCCAACGAAGATCACTCGCTTTCATTTGGTCGTTCTCCGAGCCGGTTCTCCTATCGTACAGGTAAGTATTATTATACATGATTCATCGCGAAAAATCGACTTTTCCCGCAAAGGAGAGCGTGTGCGCCCGTTTTGTTGAGGATCACAAAGATAAGAGGAAAGGCAAGTACACGAGAAAAGGACGATGGTCTTTGCTCGTTGAACGGAAAACAAAAAAACCGCCCCAGTTCCGAATCGAAACAACTACGGAACGAAGGCGGCCGCCTTCCGGTTAATGGTCGCGGGCAGCGACAAGTTCGCAAATATAGGCGAGCACAGCGTCGTCAACGCCGGCTTGCTGCAAATGGCGCTTCGCCGCATCGATATGGAACGACAGTTTTTCTTTTGCGCCGGCAAGCGACAACAGCGCCGGGTAAGTAGCCTTGTGATGTTCGCGGTCGCTGCCGACCCGCTTGCCGATTTTTTCTTCCGTCCCTTCCACATCGAGAATATCATCACGAATTTGAAAGGCGAGTCCTAAATGGGCGGCAAATTCGTCGAGCTCGCGCCTTTGCCGGGCGTCGGCGCCGCCAAGCAGCGCGCCGGCACGCACGCTATATTGCAGCATTTTCCCGGTTTTGTGACGGTGGATGTATTCCAGTTCGGGGAGCGCCAATGGTTTTCCTTCCCCTTCCATATCGGCCACTTGTCCGGCTACCATGCCTTCTGGGCCGGCCGCTTTCGCCAGCTCTGCAATCAACTGCAGCCGAACGACAAGGGGCACGCGTTCATCATCGATCTCGGCGATCAATTGAAACGCGTACGTCAACAGCCCATCCCCGGCTAAAATGGCGATCGCCTCGCCGAACACTTTATGGTTTGTCGGCTTGCCGCGCCGTAAATCATCATTGTCCATGCTCGGCAAATCATCATGGATAAGCGAATACGTATGGATCATTTCAATAGCGCAAGCCACCGGCAGGCCAAGCGCCGGAGGTTGGCCGAGCGACTGAATCGTTGCCAGCAACAGCAGCGGGCGGATGCGCTTGCCGCCGGCTTCAAGCGAATAGGCCATCGCTTTTTTCAGCGTCTCCGGGCCGTCAAGCTGCGCCACGTAGTGGGACAACGCCGCCTCGACAGCCCGTTTTTGCTCGTTTAAAAACCGTTCCATCTCAAGCTGCTCCACCTGTCATGCCTCCTCTGGCGAAAAAGGGACAAGTTCGCCGTCTTCGCGCAACATATACTCGAGCTGTTTTTCCACATGCTGCAGTTTATCATGGCAAAGCTTCGACAGTTTCATCCCTTCTTGGAAAAAGGCGATTGCCTCTTCAAGCGGTACGTTTCCTTCTTCCAGCTTTTCAACGATCGCTTCCAACTGTTTCATTGCCTCTTCAAACGTCATTTCTTTTTCTTCACTCATGTCGGTTTTTCCTCCACTCCCGTCACTTGACAATCGACTTGTCCGTCTTGAACCCGGATGGACAGGCGCTCGCCAACCTGGAGCTGGCCGACTTGTTTCACAAGCTCTTGCCGCTCATTGTACACCAAGCTGTAGCCGCGCTCCATGATACGGAGCGGACTGAGCGCCTCAAGCCGCGCGATATGGGAACGAAAGCGGAACGCATGGCGCTCTAAGGCGGTGCGCATCGCTTTTTCAAGCGCGCCGGCAGCCGCTTTTTGCCGCTCTTTCATCCGCTCGAGCTTCGTCTCCGGGTGATGGCGCCATAGTCTCAGATGCAGCTCGCGCAGCCGCTGGCGCTTTTGATCCACCAGCCGTTCGCGCTGGCGGGCGAGCCGCTCAAGCAGCGCGTCGAGCTGCTGTTCTTTTTGTTCATACAGCCGCTTCGGATAGCGGAATGCGTACGACGCCTGCAGCCGGGCGAGCCGCTCTTGGCTGGCGGCAAGCCGCTCCTTCATGGCGCGGATGAGCCGCCATTTCCGCTCGGCAAGCCGCTCAGCCAGCTCCCCGATGTGGGGCACCGCCAGCTCGGCCGCCGCGGTCGGCGTCGGCGCCCGCAAATCCGCGACAAAATCGGCGATCGTAAAATCGGTCTCATGGCCGACGGCGGAAATGACCGGCACGCGGGAGGCAAAAATCGCACGGGCAACAATTTCCTCGTTAAACGCCCACAATTCTTCAATCGAACCGCCGCCGCGGCCGACAATGAGCACATCAACTTCCGTAAAAGCGTTCGCCCGCTCAATGGCGCGCACGATCGACGGCGCTGCCCCTTCCCCTTGCACGAGCGCCGGGAATAAAATGACTTTGGCGAGCGGGTAGCGGCGGCGAATCGTCGTCATAATATCGCGCACCGCCGCCCCGGTCGGCGACGTGACGACGCCGACGCAGCGCGGAAACGCCGGCAGCGGCTTTTTGTAAGCCGGCGAAAACAGCCCTTCCGCTTCAAGCCGCTGCTTCAGCTGTTCGTACGCCAAATATAGGCGGCCGACGCCTTCCGGCTGCATTTCTTTCACATACAGTTGATAGTTGCCGTTCGGTTCATAGACGGAAATTTCCCCGCGTACGAGCACATTCATCCCGTCTTCGGGGCGGAACGGCAAATGCTGGTTGTAGCCGGCGAACATGACAGCTTGAATGCGCGCCTGGCTGTCTTTTAACGTAAAATACATATGGCCGCGCGAATGCTGCTTGAAGTTTGAAATCTCGCCCTTTATCCATAAATCGCGCAAATGTGGGTCGACGTCAAATTTGCGCTTAATGTATTTGGTCAGCGCCCCGACGGTCACATATTTTACTTCCACGAAAACCTCCCTCACTTCGCGACGAGCTGCCGAGCCGCTTCCATCGTATTGTGCAGCAGCATCGTAATCGTCATCGGCCCGACCCCTCCCGGCACCGGCGTGATGTAGCCGACCGCTTCTTTTACGGCCTCAAAATCGACATCGCCGCACAATTTGCCGCTCTCAAGCCGGTTGACGCCGACATCAATGACGGCCGCTCCCGGCTTGACGTGCTCCGGACCGATGAGGCGCGCCTTGCCGACGGCGACGATTAAAATGTCGGCTTGCCGGGTGATGGCGGCCAAATCGGGCGTTTTCGAGTGGGCGTAGGTGACGGTCGCATGCTCACGCAAAAACAGCTGACCGACCGGCTTGCCGACGATGTTGCTGCGGCCGACGACAACAACGTGCTTTCCGGCGATGTCGATGCCAGCGGACTTAACCATCACCAGCACGCCGTGCGGGGTGCACGGGAGGAACGCCGGCTGGCCGATCATCATTTTTCCGACGTTGATCGGGTGAAACCCGTCGACATCTTTTTCTGGGGCGATCGTTTCAATCACCGACCATTCGCGAATATGATTAGGCAGCGGCAGCTGCACTAAAATGCCGTGCACTGTCGGATCGGCGTTCAGCTCGCGGATTTTAGCGAGCAGCTCTTCCTCGCTGACCGTAGCCGGAAACGTGTAAAGGAGGGAACGAATGCCGACTTCGGCGCACGCTTTTTGTTTTCCTTTCACATATGAGTGCGACGCAGGGTCGTCGCCGACAAGGATGACGGCCAGCCCCGGCTCGATGCCGTTTGCCTTTAACGTTGCTGCTTCATTCGCTAATTCAGCGCGGATCGTTTTTGCCAATTCCGTTCCGCTAATGATTTGTGCTGTCATTGTGTCTTGCTCCCCTCTCCTCGTTCATCGGTCGATACGAATTCGCCCGGGCCTAGGTGAACGTAAGCTTCGTTTCACTGCTTGCCGGCGTTATTTTTGCAACGCCGCTTTCACTTTTGAAAGCACACCGTTGACAAAGCTCCCGGATTTCCAATCGCCGAATTTTTTCGCCAGCTCAACCGCCTCATCGATACTGACGCTCACTGGCACCTCATCGATATATTTCATTTCATACGTCGCCATGCGCAAAATGACCCGGTCAACATTAGCGACCCGTTCGAGCGTCCATTTTTCCAAATTTGCGCGCAACAGCTCGTCAATTTCCTCTTGGTGCTCGACGACGCCGAATACGAGCTGGCGCAAAAACGGGTCCACTTCGCCGCTACCTGCCACATTGCCGAGCGCCTCATCAGGAGGAATGTGACCTACATCGATTTGGAATAGCACCTGCAACGCCTTTTCTCGCGCTTCATGCCGCTTCATTACCTTCCCCCTTCCTAAACACGAACATTTATACTGAAATCATATCATATTTTTCGGAAAAAGCCAGCCCTTTCCCACAAATCATTAGCGATGCCGGTTCGCTGCCGCTAGCCATGCCAACGGCCTCGTTCATTACAATAACAAACTTTGGCGAAAAAAACAAAAGGCGGCTGCTTCGAAAGCAGCTGCCTTTTGTTGCGTTACCGTTGCTCCACCGCATCTTGCTCCGGTTTTCCGGTCTCAAACTGGATGCCGACGATGTGGACGTTCACTTCGCTCGTTTCCAAGCCGGTCATGTTCCAAAGCGCTTGGCGCACGTTTTCTTGCACTTTTTTCGCCACGTTCGGAATCGACGCGCCGAATTGGACGAGACAGTAAAGATCAATCGCGACACCGTCGTCGCGCAAGTCGACTTTGACGCCTTTGCCATGATGCTTTTTGCCGAACCGTTCCGCGACACCGGCGGCGAAATTGCCGCGCATTTGCGCGATGCCGTCGACTTCGCTCGCCGCGATGCCGGCGATCACTTCAATCACCTCCGGCGCGATTTCGACTTTGCCAAGGCCCGCATACTCTTGGCCGGGGTCAAACACATGCTCAGACATAGGGCACCTCCTATTCCGCCTTCATAATATCATATAACTCCAAAAACTTCGTATTAAACTCACCGCTTTGAAATTTCTCATGTTCCATTAATTTTATGTGAAACGGGATCGTCGTATGAATGCCTTCGATGACAAACTCGCCGAGCGCCCGTCTCATGCGAGCGATCGCTTCTTCGCGCGTCGGCGCGTGGACGATCAATTTGGCGATCATCGAGTCGTAATACGGCGGAATCGTGTAGCCCGGGTAGGCAGCCGAATCGACGCGCACACCCGGTCCGCCCGGCGGCAAGTACATGGCGATTTTCCCCGGCGATGGCATGAAGTTTTTCGCCGGATTTTCTGCGTTGATGCGGCATTCGATCGCCCAGCCGTTAAAGGCGACGTCCTCTTGGGTGAGCGACAGCTTTTCGCCGGACGCGATGCGGATTTGCTCTTTCACTAAATCGACGCCAGTAATCAACTCGGTGACTGGATGCTCAACTTGAATGCGCGTATTCATCTCCATGAAATAAAACTCGTTGTTTCGATGGTCGAAAATAAATTCAACCGTACCAGCGCCGGTATAGTTGACCGCTTTCGCCGCCTTGACCGCTGCTTCGCCCATCTTTTGGCGCATCTCGTCATCGAGCGCCGGCGACGGCGCTTCTTCCACAAGTTTTTGCAGCCGGCGCTGAATCGAGCAGTCGCGCTCGCCAAGATGGATCGTATTGCCGTACGAATCGGCCAGCACTTGAATTTCAACATGGCGAAAATCTTCAATATACTTTTCAATATAAACGCCCGGATTGCCGAACGCCGTTGCCGCCTCCTGCTGGGTGATGTTGATGCCTTTGACGAGCTCCTCCTCGTTGCGGGCGACGCGAATTCCTTTCCCGCCGCCGCCGGCCGTCGCTTTAATGATGACCGGGTAGCCGATCTCTGCAGCGATGGCCCGCGCTTCATCGAGGCTTTCGATAATGCCGCGCGATCCGGGCACGATCGGCACGCCGGCTTCGCGCATCGTCTCGCGGGCGATGTCTTTAATGCCCATTTTTGTAATCGCTTCCGGACTCGGGCCGATAAACGTGACATTGCATTCACGGCACAGCTCAGCAAACGCCTCATTCTCGGCCAAAAACCCGTAGCCCGGATGGATGGCGTCGCAGCCGGTCAGCGTGGCCACGCTCATGATGTTCGTGAAATTTAAATAGCTGTCTTTGGAAGCGGTCGGCCCGATGCAGTACGCCTCATCCGCGAGCTGCACGTGCAAGGCGTCGCGGTCGGCTTGCGAAAAAACGGCGACCGTCTCAATGCCGAGCTCGCGGCAAGCGCGGATAATGCGGACGGCAATTTCCCCGCGGTTTGCCACTAACACTTTTTTGATCATTGTCCGTTCTCTCCCTTATTCAGGCTTGACCAAAAATAGCGGCTGGCCGTATTCGACGAGCTGGCCGTTTTGCACGAGCACCTCGACAATTTCGCCATCGACTTCCGCTTCGATTTCGTTAAACAGCTTCATCGCTTCAATAATGCAAACGACGGTGTCTTTTTTCACTTGATCGCCCGGCTTCACATACGGCGGCTTGTCCGGGGCCGGAGCGGCGTAAAACGTGCCGACCATCGGCGATGTAATTTGGTGCAAGTTGCCTTCTGACGCTTGCTTGACTTCCGGAGCGGCCGGTTTTTCCGTTTCCGGCGCCGGCGCTTCCGGAGCGGCTGTTTGGACCGGAGGAGCCGCCGGCATCGGTTCGGCAGCCGCCGGTGCAGCAGGCGCCGCCTGTACGGCTACCGTCGGCGCGGCTACAGCGGCCGCCGCAGCTTTTTTCATATGTACTTTCGTTTCGCCTTGCTCGTATACAAATTCGTCGATCGAGGATTGGTCAACCAACCGAATCAATTCACGGATTTCTTGAATTTTCATCGATCTCACACCTTTCTTCAATTGTCAGGCAACCCGTTTTTAGCGGACGGTAATAAAACGTGCTCATAACGATTATACACACAACCGCAGAACAAACAAAAGATTTTTATACAAAAAAGAAGCTGCTCCCATACAGAGCAGCGCGTTCATCCGGCCGGCTGAAACTCAACGGTCACATATTCGGCGTCCGGAATTTCTTTTTTCACCATATGAATGACTTCGTTTGCCGATTTGGCCGAGCTTTCTTTCGCTCTAATCGTCACGCGCACTTGGTCGTCATCGGCCCGCACGAGCACATCTTCATAGCCGCCTTTTGATTTAATGAGCGTCTCCAACGTCGCTTCTTTTTCAGACAGCGCTTGCAGCTGTTCAATTTTATCCAACGCCTCATTTTTCTCTTCCGCCGTCGCATTCGCCGAGGCGACAATAGCGTTCAGCTCATCGCGCAGCCGGCTTCGTTCATCTTCAATTTTCATGCGCAGCGCCATAAACAAATCATCGCCTGTTTCGCCGGCTGTGGATGGCTTGTCTTTCGCCCCCGCTTCTTCGACGGCGACGCTTGGCTGTTCTTTTGTTTTATCGGTTTTCTCATTGGTGGTAAACGCCGGGCTGTCCCCCATTTCTTTCGGCGCCGTCACGTAATAGACCGACAGCACGACCACCAAACTTAACATCGTCAACAGCCACACGGTTTGTTTTTTCAACATGCCGATCTCCTCCCCTTACCCGGTCATTTTTTCGGCAAGACAGCGACGCGATAGCTTGGGACGTTTAACACGCGCGTCACAGCCTCGACAATCCATTTTTTAATTTGCAAATTGTCTGCCCCTTTGGCGACGACAAGCACGCCGCGGATGTCCGGCTTTTTCGTGGCGACAACAAGCGGCGTTTCTTCGTCGCCGTTGCGAATAATGATCACTTCTTCATTTGTTGACTCGTTTTTAATCGTCCGTTTTCCGCCTTCCTTGTCGCTCTCCTCTGTTGTTTGTTGCTGGGTGGAGCGCTTTTTCTCGAACAATTTGAGCTCTGTTGAATCGAGATTGACGACGACAGTGACGTCATCGACCCCCTCGATCGTTTCGAGCGCAGCTTTCAGTTCTTTTTCGTATCGTTCCTCATAGGCGGCGATCACTTTTTCTTTCGTCTCTTTGCTTGACAAAAACGCCGGCTCGGACGGAGCGTCTGACTGCCCGGCGGAAGGCGCTGCCGGAACATCTTCCTCGCTTTTTGTAAAGTGGCTGACCGCCATCAGCGCAACGCCGGCCAACAACAGTGCGACAACATAGGAAAACGGCATTTTTTTTCGGGCTCCTTCCCCGTCCCCTTCTTTTGACGGCGAAGAAAAGAGCCGTTTCATAAATTGGAGCATCCCCCCTATTCCCTCCCCTTAAACTGTACGGCAATTTTATTTTCATCGACTTCCCATTTGCCGGCGAGAAAGGTGCGCACCTCTTCGGCCAGCGAAGCATCGCCCTCAGGCGGAACCGGCGGCTTCGTCGTATCGATGATGACCGGCTCCACCGCCCCGGCAGGCTGTTGTTTAGAAAGTACGACTTCGATCGTCTTGATGTCATCCGGCATGCGCCAACCTTCTTTGTTATCGGCGTAAACATTGACATCAGCCTTCAATCCATACTTCCCCATCAACTCCTCGTTTGCGTCGTTTTCCAGCTGGACAGCCATTTGTTCTAAAATATATGCGCGTTGCGAAGCTTGTATTTCTTTTTTCTGCTGCTCGATTTGATTTTTTATCGCTTCATCGCCGGTTTGGCCATCGGAAAAACGGGCGAGTGCCGAAGCGACGAGCTGTTCCGGGTCAATCGAGGCGAGCCGGAGCACCGGCCCGAGCATCACAAGCAGCAGCATGAGTCCGATGGCCATTTTGACATATTTTTGCATCGTCCCGGACGGCAGCAAAAAGTCGATGATAATGGCAAACAGCAAAAACAAAATGATGTTCGTAACCCATTCAATGACAAACTGCATACCGTCTCCCCCTAGCGGACCATCATCGTAATGTTCCCGGCCATGACCATGACCGTTAGGCTGAGGAAAAACATGAGCGATACGATGAGCAGCGCCGCCAACACATAGGCGATGCTTTTGCTGATGATGTTAAGGCACGAAAGCACCGGCCCGCCGCCAAGCGGCTGCAATAAGGCGGCCGATAGTTTGTAGACGATGACGATCGCGAAAATTTTCACCGCTGGAAAGAGGGCAATCATTAACAAAATCGCTACCCCGACTAGCCCAACGGCGTTTTTCAGCAACATGGAGGCGGCGACGACCGTATCGGCGGCATCGGTAAACAGTTTGCCGACGACCGGGATGAAATTGCCGGTGACAAATTTCGCCGCTCTTAAAGCGACGCCATCCGCCACCGCCGCCGTCGTCCCGCGCACTGACATGACGCCAAGAAAAACCGTTAAAATGATGCCGAGCAAACCAAGCGCGACTTTGTTCAGCAAATCGGCGAGCTGGGTCGCCTTGTACCGGTCGCTGAGCGTACTGACAACGGAAAGCAGCGCCGCCAGCAACAAAAGAGGCAATGTGACATATTCGATGACCGTGCCGGTCGTGTTCATTAAAAACAAAATGATCGGGTGAAAAAACGCCGCCGATACGATCCCGCCGGAGGAAGCAAGCAGCGCGAGCAGCAGCGGGATGAGGGCGATGATGAAATGGCTCATCGTCTGCACCGCTTCAAGCGCATAGCTGGCTGCGAGGCGGAAGCTGTTTAAGGCGATCAACAACAACACCATATACACGACCGCGTGGGCGATTTTGCTCACTTCCTGTTGGGCGAACGCATTTTGCAACGATTGCAGCACGGTGCTGAACACAGCAAGCAAAATGAGCGTGCCGAGCAGCTTGCCGTTTACTTGCAGTTCGTAAAACAAGTAGCGGGCGAGCGCCTTCAGCCATTCGACCGGTGACCATTGCTTATCGCCGCTTAAAAAATCGGTGATCGGTCCTTTTTCGCTTTCCGGCAAAAAGCCGCCGTATTCGTTGACGATCGTTTCCCAATAGCGGCGGATGTCGCTCACGTCGAGCCGGGCGAGCTGCTCGCTGACGGACGGCTCGTAACTTGCGGCTTGTACGACCAACGGGCAAAAAAAGAGAAACAGCAGCCCGGCAATGAGGAACGCTGTCCGCTTCAATTCGTCCCCTCCTTATCGCGCTGCCGGAATCAGGCTAATGACCGCTTCAATAATGGCGGTCAAAATCGGAACGGCAAGCGCCAAAATGACGATTTTGCCGCCGAGCTCAATTTTGGCGGCGATCGCTCCTTGGCCGGCGTCCTTGGAAATTTGTGCGGCAAACTCGGCAATGTAGGCAATGCCGATAATTTTCAACATCGTTTCCAAGTACACCATTTGGATATGGGCGCCTTCCGCCATTTCCCGCAGCATCAGCAAAATTTCACTAATCTGGTCGACAAGCAGCAAAAAAATGGTGCAACCGACAAAAACGGTCAATAAAAAAGCGAGGTTCGATTTTTGCTCCTGCAGCAATACCACCAAAAACGTCGCAATCAACCCGAGACCGACAATTTGCAAAATGTCAATGGCCGATCCCCCCTACCCGCGGAACAAAAAGACGTCTTTAATTTTTTGAAACAAATCGCTCACAATCGAGGCGACCATAAACAAGATGTAAATAAAGCCGAGCAGTGTCACCCATTGGGCGTATTCTTTCCGCCCCATCTGATCGAGCACCGTATGCAAAAACGCGATGACGATGCCGACGCCGGCGATTTTTAAAATGATATCGACATCGATGCCCATTCGTCCTGCCTCCTGTCTACATGAGTAAAATGACGAGCAGTAGCCCGGCCAACACGCCTAAACTTTTCGCCATTTTGGCGTAGCGCGCCTGGTTGTCGAGCGCTTCTGCTTCCTCCCGCTCCAGATGGGCGAGCGCCAAGGCGATTTGTTTTTGCTGCGTGAGCCGGTCATACTGGCCGAGCGTGGCGCCAAATTGCTTCATCACTTCCAACTCTCCTTGTTTTAGCGCCGTTTTCCCCCATAGGGCTTGCAAGCTTTTTTCCCATGCCTCCACCACGCTCGTCTCCTCGGTGCGCAGCGCCTCGGCGAACCGAAAAAACAGCTCGCACATCGGAGCAGCCGTTTGCCGGGCGATATGCACCGACGCTTCAGCGAGCGGCGTATGCCCGTACATCACTTCCGCCTCGAGCGCCCTAAGCGCTGCTTTCAGCTGGCGGAGCTGGCGCGGCCGCTCATACAACATGCGGGCGGCGGCAAATCCCGTCCATGTCGAAGCGGCAAGAATCAACAAGGCACCGAGCCATTTCATCGGCTCACCACCGCCCGTTCATACAGCACCGCCCCGCTGGCATCGAGAATGCGCCGGATCGCGCCGGGACGAGGGATGTTCGTCAGTTCAATAAACCGTTCAAATACTTTTTGTTCCATCACCGGGCCGAGCGTCGGCCGCTGCCAGACGTCTTTGACGCTGCGGCCGTGCACGGTCGTCCATACAGAGACGCCGGCGTTCGCCGCCTCGAGCACCGCTTCGCTGTCTTCTTCGCGCCCGATTTCATCGACGATGATGACATCCGGGCTCATCGAGCGGATCATCATCATCATCCCTTCCGCTTTCGGACACGCGTCCAACACATCAAGGCGCGGACCGAATGAAAACTGCGGAATTCCTTTCACACAGCCGGCGATTTCCGAACGCTCGTCAACGATCGCCACCTTTTGCGCCGGGATGCGCTCTGTTCCGCTGCTGATGAGGCGCGCTGCATCGCGCAGCAGCGTCGTTTTTCCGGTTTGCGGTGAACCGATGATCATCGTGTGGCGCCAGCGCCCTTCATATACGTACGGAATCAATGGATTGGCGATGCCGACCTGCTCTTTGGCGATGCGGATATTAAAAGAGGCGACATCGCGAATGGCCTTCACCTTGCCGCCTTCCGTGACGACCTTGCCGGCGAGCCCGACGCGATGTCCCCCTTCGATCGTCATAAACCCGCGTTTGAGCTCCTCTTCGACGGCATAAATCGAATAACGGCTCAATTTATTCAGCAACTGTACGCCATCTTCTTTCGTCACTTCATACGGCAATAAGCGGGCCGTTCCGTTGGCGATCACCTCAAGCGGACGGGAAACGCGGATGCGGATTTCTTCGATGCCGTGACGCCATGAAGGGAGCTGCTGCACCGCTGCAGCGATCGTTTTCGGCAAAATTCCCCATACCGCTTCCATGGCCCTCCCCCTTTTCCTGTGGACTAGTTCATATGTATGGGCGGAATATGCCGTTTATTCCTTACTTGTAAATGGCAAACAAAATGATCGCCACCCCAAGCACGACGAGCCCAAGCCGGGAAAACGAAAGCTCGTCCGCGAGCGAAAGCAGTCCGATCGCCATCGTCACGATCATGACGGTCGGACCGACGACAGCGAGCGCAGCGTTAATGGCGAGCGCTTTTTTGACGTCGTTGAACGCCAGCATCAACAGCGCCGCACTGAGTTCAACGAGCGCCGACAACATCCGCATGCCGGCCATCGCCAAGACGGATGGATCGATCGATCGCAGCCAATGTTTCATGTGTCCCTCCTGTTTTGAAATGGGATTGATTAGTACAAACGTATGCGGGAACAAGCCGTTTCAGAAGAAGTTTTTGGCGGTGAAAATGAGGACGGACAGCGAAGCGGTAGCCATTTCACGCATAAAAAACAGCACCCGTCCGGAAAGTTCCGGAGAGGTGCTGTCCCTTCTCAGCCGCTTACGCCCGCGAAACGTACGTGCCATCAGCTGTGTTAATGATGAGCGTGTCGCCTTCATTGACGAAAAACGGCACTTGAACGACAAGGCCGGTTTCGAGCTTGGCCGGTTTCGAACCGCCGGAAGCTGTGTCGCCTTTGATGCCCGGTTCTGTTTCAACGACTTTCAATTCGACGGTGTTCGGCAGCTCGACGCCGATCGTTTCGCCTTGATACATCATGATAAACACTTCCATGTTTTCTTTCAAAAACTTCAACTCATGCTCGATTTGTTTCGCCGGCAGCTCGATTTGTTCGTACGTTTCCATATCCATAAAGACGTGCTGGTCGCCGTTGGCGTACAAATATTGCATTTTGCGCGTATCAATTTGCGCCCGGTTTACTTTTTCACCGGCGCGGAACGTCCGCTCTTGAATGGCGCCGGTGCGCAAATTGCGCAGCTTCGAACGGACGAACGCCGCCCCTTTGCCCGGCTTGACATGCTGGAACTCAAGGACGCGCCAAATTTCGCCGTCGACCTCGATCGTAAGCCCTGTGCGAAAATCGTTCACTGAAATCATTGACCGAAATCCTCCTCACGCAATCCATTATAAAATGATTAGTTCTTTTGGCGAATGAGTGAGCGCCTCGTTCCCGTCAGCGGTGATGACCGCATCGTCTTCAATGCGCACCCCGCCAAGCCCCGGGATGTAAATGCCCGGCTCGACAGTGACGACCATGCCTGGCTCAAGCACGACATCCGAACGGAACGAAAGCGCCGGCCCTTCGTGAATCTCAAGGCCGATGCCATGGCCGGTCGAATGGCCGAAATAATCGCCATACCCTTTTTCACGGATGTAATCGCGCGTTAACGCATCCGCCTCTTTGCCGGTCATGCCTGCCTTAAGACCGCTCATGCCGCGCCGCTGCGCCTCAAGGACGATATCATACATCGTTTTCAGTTCGGCGCTGATGTCGCCGACGGCGACCGTCCTTGTGAGATCGGAGCAATATCCTTTGTAGTAAGCCCCGAAATCAAGCGTGACAAGCTCACCGCGCTCAATCGTTTTCTCTGACGCCACCCCGTGCGGCAGCGCCGAGCGGTAGCCGGACGCGACGATCGTATCAAAGGAAGAAGAAGACGCTCCTTGCTTGCGCATAAAAAACTCGAGCTCATTCGCCACTTCGATTTCTTTGACGCCCGGACGGATGAACGACAAAATATGGGCAAATGCCGCATCGGCGATTTCTGCTGCTTCCTTTAATATCTTAATCTCTGCTTCCGACTTAATCAAGCGCAACGTTTCCACTACGTTCGACGTCGGCACAAGCTCGGCGCTGACCGCCTCCTCATACGCTTTGTATGCTGCGTACGTGACGTCTTGCTGCTCAAATCCAAGTTTGCCGATGCCAAGCCGCTTTACTTGTTTCGCGATTTCTTCAACGATCGGCCCGCTATGTTGCACAATCTCAAAGCCCTCGACTTGTTTGGATGCTTGCTCGACATAGCGGAAGTCGGTAATAAACACCGCCCCTTCGCGGCTGACAAGCGCGACGCCAGCCGTGCCGGTAAACCCCGTGATGTAGCGGCGGTTGTAGCTGTTTGTCACTAAAAGACCATCAATATGCCGCTCCTCAAGAAGCGTTCGAAGTTTTTCCAGCTTTTCCATCCCTCATTCTCCTCTTCCCATGGAATTTGCCCCCGCCTGTCGGTTGGCCATGAAGGGGGCTTTTCGGCCGCGACCGCGCCAAAGGCGGCACGATGCGCCGGTTTCATACGGCCGCTTGTCACCAGCCATCACGCAATACCAAACCTTGTGAAAACCTTCTTTATTTTACCATAGAGAGGAAAGTTTCGCTATACGTCGGTTTGACAGAGAGGCGCGCCCTTTGCTCAAACAACATAGGGACGCTTCGTCAGCTTCCTTCCTTCGCCGCCTCTTTCCCGGCGCTTTGGGATGGCCGGTTCATTTCCTGCGTCTCAAAGGAAATCGAATAGCCGGCGAACACGCCGTATAAAATGTATAGGCAAAGCGTCGTAATCACTGTATTCGGCTCTAAATCAGCGACCGGCTGAACATTCGGAAACAACGGATTGAACAAATAGAAAACAACCGCCCACAGCGCCGCACCGTATAAAATGCCCGCCCACATGCCGCGAATGTTCCGCAGCAACGCGTAGTAAAGGAGCGCCGCCGCAATGGAAATGACACCGATCAACGCGATGGCTACATAGTTGCCTGTTTTTCCGTATTTCCAGTCGCCGGCCACCCAAGGAATCAAAACCATGTTTGGACTGATTTCGCTAAAGTTGAAAAAGTACGCCAAATAGCCGATTAAGCTCCAAAACACCCCGCCGACAAACCCGATAATGAGCGTTTTTTGCAAGAGCGTCATGGGCCGCTCTCTTTTCTCCTGCTCGAGCTTTCCTTTTTGTTCCGCCATCATGCTGCACCTCCTTGTCCGTTAGTATGACCTACAGCCGGCCACCCCATGAATCAAGCGAAAAAAATGATTACTTCCGTGTAAATAATGGATTTTTTGGAAATCATAACAGTAACATCAACCTAGAGGTTTCCGAACGTTTCTTGTAGAATAAAATAATAAACATAAAAATAGGTTGGTGTTTGCTTGATGAAAACAATGGATAAACCGTTATACGGCGGCCAGGCGGTCGTTGAAGGAGTGATGTTTGCCGGCAAAACGCACTCTGTCACCGCCGTTCGCCGCAATGATGGAACGATTGAATACTTTTCCTTGCCGCGCCGCGCCAATCCGACGCTGGCCGCCTTTAAGAAAATCCCGTTTGTCCGCGGCATCATCGCCATTATCGAAGCGAGCGCGAACGGGGCAAAACATTTACAGTTTGCGAGCGAACGGTATGAGGTGGCTCCAGGGGAGGAGCAGGCGGATGAGGAGCGCAGCTCCAAACTGACGCTTATTCTCGGCGCCGCAGCCATCGGTGTGCTGTCGTTTTTGTTCGCCAAAACGATTTTTACGCTCGTCCCGGCGCTCGCCGCCGCCTCGTTCAAACCGCTCGTTCCTGGGAGGATAGGGCAAATTTTGCTTGAAGGGGTTTTTAAGCTGGCTCTATTGCTCGGCTATATTTACTTTATTTCGTTAACGCCGCTTGTGAAGCGCGTTTTCCAATATCACGGCGCGGAACATAAAGTGATCAACGCTTATGAAGCAGGCTGGCCGCTGACCGTCGAGCACGTCCAGCGCGCCTCGCGCCTTCACTATCGGTGCGGCAGCAGCTTTATTTTATTTACCGTCATCGTCGGCTTGTTCCTTTATTTGTTCGTGCCGACCGATCCGCTTTGGCTGCGGATGGTTAACCGGCTCGCTTTAATTCCGGTCGTGCTTGGCGTTTCGTTTGAAGTATTGCAGTTTACAAATAAATTGAGGGATGTTCCGCTGCTGCGCTGGCTCGGCTACCCCGGGCTATGGCTGCAGCGGCTGACGACAAAAGAACCGGACGATGATCAAGTGGAAGTGGCCATCGCCTCATTTCAGCGGCTTCTTCATTTGGAAGCGGAAGCCGAAGCGAAAAAAGCAGTGCAGTAATTGATTCAAGGGGGTGGATTCATTGCGGCGCAGGGCCATTCACCCGCTCGTCGGGCTCATGATCTTGCTTGGAACGCTCGGCATTGTCTATACTCTTTTCGCCCATCCGACGGTGCTGTTCCGTCAGCTGTTGTTTGTTGCGCTGTTTGTAGCCGCGATTTATCTCTTTTACCGTTTCGTGTACCAACGCCGCACCGATAAAGAACGGTGGTCGTACTTAAAAGCGGTGCGGCAGTCGAAAAAGCTCCATCCCCGCTCCGGGCGCAAGCAGCCAAAGCCGGCAAAACTGAAACGGCCGCTGAAAAAGCGGACCGCGACCCCGCATTTAACCGTGATTGACGGAAAAAAAGGCAAAAAAAAGAATCGAGCTTCGTTTTAGCTTGATTCTTTTTTGTTTGCCGCCGTCCGCGTGAGGCAGGCGGCGCTCCTTGACGCGCATTATTCGCTTTTTCGCACCGCAAGTGCTGCAGCCTTCGCCGCTCCCTGCCTAGTACGCCCATTGCCGCAAAAACTGCCGCGTCCGCTCGCGCCCGTAATCGATGAGGCGCCGGCGCGCCTCGAGGTCGACGGAAAACTCGGTCGACATCACGTTTTCCACCGGTAAAAAGACAATGTTTTTTTCATGGCGGCGCGAAATGTAGCGGGCATCATGCGCCTCTTTCATCGCCGCAAACAGCGCCTCATACAAATCTAACGCATTGGTGATTTTTCGTTTCGGCCGCTCGCCCGGCTTGGCGCTCAGCTGGATCCCGAGCACCGGCCGCTTTTTCGTTTTCTTTTCCTCATCAAAGAGAAAAAGCGGAAAGTTGCTGAGCACCCCCCCGTCGACGATGAGAGACGTGCCGTTTTGCCCGCGGAGGCGAACCGGTTCGAAAAAGTACGGGATGCTAACGCTCATCCGCACCGCCTTGGCGACCGAAAATGAGCTCGGGTCAATGCCGTACGCGTTCAAATCGTCCGGCAGCACGACGATGCGCCCGTTTGTGACGTCGGAAGCGACGATATACAAACTGCCGGCCGGCACATCTTGAAACGTCCGCACCCCGCGGGCAGCAAGCACCGACTCAAGCCACCGTTCAAGCGCTTTTCCTTGATAGAGGCCAAGGTGCCAGTAGAGGCGCACCCACTTCCAGACCGGGAAAGGAATCCATGACGCCCGTTCATCCAACAACCGCTCAAATTCCAACTCCTCAAGCAAGTGCATAACCTCGCGGGCGCTGTAGCCTGCCGCGAGCAGCGCCGCCAGCAGCGACCCCGCACTCGTCCCAGCAAGCCGCTTCCAGCGCAGCCCTTTTTCCTCAATGGCTTCGTACGCGCCAAGCAAGGCAAATCCTTTCACCCCACCGCCGGAAAAGACGATGTCAATGTCCACCGCTGCCTCTCCTTTCTCGCCGTTTATACATATGTAAGAAGAACGAGAGGCGTTTAGTACGGAAAACAAAAAAGAGCAAGCAGCGGCTTACTCTCCTTGCTCATTGCGCTTTTGGACATTGCGGAGCGCTTCCACCCGGCGTTCGTCCTCTTGAAAATATTGCACTAAATCGCCGATCCGGTCAATGGCGTTCCAGCTCAAATGATGTTCAATCCCTTCCACGTCGCGGTAAATGTTTTCTTCGTGGACGCCGATCAAGCGGAGAAACTGCTCAAGCAGCTCATGACGGTAAACGAGCCGCTGGCCGATTTTCTTCCCTTTCGGCGTCAGGACGAGGCCGCGGTATTTTTCATACACTAAATATTCATCCTTATCGAGCTTTTGCACCATTTTCGTCACTGAGGAGGGATGAACGGATAGCGCCTCAGCGATGTCAGAGACGCGGGCATAGCCCTTCTCTTCGATCAATAAATAAATTTGTTCGATATAGTCTTCCATGCTTGGTGTCGGCAACGCATGTCCCCTCCTGCCACATTCGCCTGCCATCCTTCCCCAGCCCATACACACCGCTAGCGTTCCCGGCAGGTCAAAAAATAGCAATCAATCCCATTATACCATGAAGAGGACTTTACGTAAAATACTGTACTTGAGCGGGTACGACAGCGCCTCCGGCTCGAAATACACAAGTTTGGGCACAAACGGTTTCACTCGTTTCCCTCCAAGCTGTCCATATTTTGATGTTAGTATGGTTCAAAGATGGAGGAAAATCGCACGCTTCTTTCAGTTGACATCATTTTTCGGTTGCACCTGGATCAACTGCTTGCTAAACATGATTCTAATCTAAATAAAAAATTCTACCTTGTTAAGGTACGAAATGTAAGATACAATAACATTACATTTTGTTAAAAACATTGGAGGGATTGTATGAAGCTATCGTTAAAAATCATTATTGCACTGATACTTGGATCCATCGTTGGACTAATATTCAACCTTTTCTTCCCTCAACCATTCGATACAGTAAACGCCTATGTTTTTACACCGCTTGGGAAACTCTTTTTAAATTTAATTAATATGATCGTCGTGCCCATTGTCTTTTTTTCCATCGTATTAGGGACAGCCGGATTAGGAGACCCAAAAAAACTCGGGCGAATTGGAATAAAAACCATTTCGTATTTCCTCATCACTACAGCCATCGCCATTGCCATTGGCATTTCATTGGCGTTAGTAACCAAACCTGGGAGCGTCGGCGACTTTAACACCAGTCAGGCTCAATTTGAACCAAAAGAGGCACCACCTGTGTCAGAAACTTTATTAAACATTATTCCAAAAAACCCCGTTCAGGCATTTGCAGAAGGAAACATGCTGCAAATTATCACTTTTTCCATATTTGTTGGGTTTGCGCTTTCCATGTTGCGAGAAAAAACAGCTGGCTTGTTCAAACTCATCGAGCAAGGCAATGAAGTGATGATGTATTTGGTCACTGTCATTATGCGGTTTGCCCCGTACGGTGCATTCGGCTTAATCGCCTCCGCCGTCGGCAGCCAAGGAACGGACGCCATCCGCTCGATGGGAATGTACATGTCCGTCGTTCTTTTCAGTTTGATCATCCACATGCTGTTCACATACGGCTCATCGCTCTACCTGTTTGCTAAACGCAATCCATTCTCCTTTTTTAAACAGTTCGCTCCAGCGATGGGCGTGGCGTTCAGTACATCAAGCAGCAACGCAACGCTGCCGATTTCGATGAATGTCGCTCAAACGAAACTTGGGGTGCCAAAACATATTAGCAGTTTCGTGCAGCCATTAGGAGCAACCATCAATATGGATGGCACGGCCATTATGCAAGGGGTCGCCACTATATTTATCGCTCAAGCTTACGGTATCGACCTCACGATCTCGCAATTGGCAACAGTTGTATTAACGGCTGTATTGGCGAGCATTGGAACGGCCGGTGTACCTGGTGTCGGATTAGTGATGTTGGCGATGGTGTTGAATTCCGTCAACCTTCCTGTCGAAGGAATCGCATTGATCATCGGCATCGACCGGCTTTTGGATATGGCTCGCACTGCTGTCAATATTACCGGTGACGCCGCTTGCGCCGTAATCGTTGCCGAAACAGAGAAGAAGTACGCAGGAGTGGGTACAAAAGCGTCCTAATTAGGACGCTTTTTTCTTCCCTCGTTTGCACTGTGAAGCCCATAGGGAAGAGCCGCGACGTTATTTCACTAGCCAGCGATCACCGCATGTTTTACACGATGCAAACGTAGTCATCGAATACGCAGGTAAAAATATAGCAGGTAAAAATATATGCGAATAAGACTCGCCATTTCCCCACTGAAAAACCGCTCAAACTTCAAAATACAAAAGAAAAGCGCATGCCCAATAACCGGCGCATACGCTCTAGCCGTCCAGCTTATCCCCGTTTCCGAGTGCGGAAATTGTCTTCCAACAGCACCCAGTTTTCCGGATACGGATACCCGAGCACCCAGTAGCTGATCCCGCGCAATCCGTATTCTTTCACTAAGTCAAATTTCGCCAACGCGCTGCGGGCGTCTTCAAACCATACTTCGTGTTGGCGGCCTTGTTCGTCCGTGTAGCGGTAAAACGGCGAGGCGGCCGCCGCATCGTATTGGATCGACGCTCCGTAACGAATGGCGCGCGCCACGGCTTCTTTCGGGCTGAACGTTTCCGCCTCTTGCCCTGGCACGTGCGGCAGCACCCAGTCGCGGGCATAAATTTGAAATCCCATCATGATTTTCTCCCGCGGAATCACGGTCACGGCATAATCAAGCACGCGCCGAATTTGGTTCACCGGCGAAATGGCTTGCGGCGGCCCAAACCGATAGCCCCACTCGTACGTCATAAGCACGACGAAATCGGCGATGCGCCCATGGGCTGGATAGTCGTGCGCTTCATACAGCAATCCTTTTTGTTCCGCGCTGATTTTGGGAGCGAGCGATGTCGATAACCAATATCCTTCCGCGTGAAGCCGAGCCGCCGCCCGCCGCAAAAACGCATTGTACCGCTCGCGGTCGGACGGGTAGACATTTTCAAAATCGACATTCAGCGCCCGGTATCCTTTCGCCCGCATCACTTGAATGATGTTCTCAAGCAATCGTGTTTGCAGCGTGGCATCAGCCAAGATCGTCTGCGCCAATCTTGAACCCGGATCCTGATACGTAAAGTTGGTGATCGTCATCATCGGCACGACACGGGCGGCAAAAGCGGCCTGAATGATCGCCACATCATTGATGGGATTCAGTCCGCCATCAGCGCGGATCGTATAGGCGAACGGGGCGGCGTACGTCAAATGGCGGCCGACTTCGCGCACTTGCTCCGCCCCTTTCTCCCCTTGGTCGATCGTGAAGGCGTTCACCTCGATGAGCGGTTTGGCCGGCGGAATGACGAGCCGCTGTCCGGGAGTGATGACATTCGGATCAGCGATGGGATTGAACTCGATGATTTGCTGGACGCTGACTTGATAAGCGGCAGCAATTTGCCCTAACGTTTCCCCGGTGCGCACCGTATGAATGCGAGCCGGAATCAACAACAGCGCGCCGGGATAAATGAGCGCCGGGTTGGCGATCCGGTTCGCCTGCACGATGGCTTCGACCGTCACTCCATACGCGCGGGCGATCTGCCATAACGTTTCCCCTGCACGGACGGTATGATAGCGATACGGCACCGGAATGACCACCGCCTGCCCGATGGCGAGCCGGTTTGGGTCGTCTAGCTCATTGGCGGCAATCAGCCGCTCGAGCGGGACGCCGTAGCGGCGGGCCAGCTGCCAAAGCGCTTCCCCGCGCTGGACGACATGAATAATCATCACGACTCCCCCTTTCGTTTCTCCTCCCTTTTATCACTATATTTTTCCTCCCCCGTTTTATGTAAAAAAACGCCGGTTTCCCAATGGAAACCAGCGTTTTCCGGCCCTAACCGGTTACAGCCCGCATTTCAGCTGAGCACCGCAGCTCGTGCACGTATTGCAGCCGCCGATTTCTTCGACCGTCCCTTCCCGACAGATCGGGCAAATGTTGCCGATTTCCGAGCCGATCGTCACATCGGTGGCGCGCACATCTTGAATCGTATCGACAAGAACGACGGTGCGTTTCTTCGCCTGTTCTTCCGTTTCTTCCGGAATGAGTTCCAGCTGCTCTTCAACCGTGTTTTCTTCCGCTTTCAGCGTCAACACTTGCGCATCGCGGCTGCCGTCGACATAGACGGTGCCGCCTTTCGCGCCGCAGCGCCACAGCCGCTCATATACTTTTTGCACTTGTTCGACCGTGTAGCCTTTTGGCGCATTGACCGTTTTCGACAAGCTCGAGTCGACCCAGCGCTGGATGATGCATTGCACATCAGCATGCGCTTCCGGCGGCAAGTCCATCGCTGTCACAAACCAATGCGGCAAGTGGTTCGGATCGGCTTCCGGATGCTTGTCTAAATATTCTTGGACGATATCGGCCTTCACTTCGATGAACTTGCCGAGGCGGCCGCTCCGGTAGTATGCGAATGAGAAGTACGGCTCAAGCCCGGTCGAGACGCCGACCATCGTTCCGGTCGATCCCGTTGGCGCCACCGTCAGCAAGTGGGAGTTGCGAATGCCGTATTGTAAAATAGCTTGGCGAATGTCTTCCGGCATCCGTTTCATATAGCCGGTATTGATGAACGCTTCGCGCAGCCGGCGCGTTTCTTCGTCCGTCTCACCGACAAGGAACGGGAAGCTGCCTTTTTCTTTTGCCAGCTCAATCGATGCCCGGTAGGCGGTCGTGGCGATCGTGCGGAACAGTTCATCCACGAGTTCGTTTCCTTCTTCAGAGCCATACTCTTTTTCGCAATAAATAAGCAAGTCCGCGAGCCCCATGACGCCAAGGCCGATGCGGCGCTCACCGAGCGCTTGCTTTTTGTTTTCCTCAAGGAAATACGGCGTAGCATCAATGACGTTGTCTTGCATCCGCACACCGATCTCAACCGTGCGTTTCAGTTTTTCATAGTCGACGACTTTCCGTTCTTTATCGACCATGTTTGCCAAGTTAATGGCGGCGAGGTTGCAGACAGAATATGGCGCTAAAGGTTGTTCCCCGCATGGGTTAGTCGCAACGACTTTTTGTCCGTACGCGCGGGCGTTCGTCATTTCGTTCGCATTGTCGATGAAGAAAATGCCCGGCTCGGCTGAGTACGTCGCGCAAATGTTAATCAGCTTCCAGAGCTCGCGAGCGCGGATTTTTCGGTAGACGCGGACGCGGTAGCCCATTTTTTCCCATTCGCGCACATCGCCAACTTCATGCCATTTTTCGTTGTAAATGCGCATTTCTTCTTCGGAATAGGTTTCTACATCCGGGAAGCGGAGTGCATACTCATCGTCGTTTTCGACCGCCTCCATGAACTCTTTTGTCAGGCAGACCGAAATGTTCGCACCGGTTAAAAAGTCAGGATTATGGACGGTATATGTACCGCCGGTGCGCAGTTTTTCTTCGGCGTCTTTAATGATTTCTTCGGTAAAGCCGCCGTAGCCGGGTTCGTTTTTGTAGCGGACGATCGCTTCGTACATCGCCCGTTCCCGGTCGGTGAGCGGCGTGAATTTCAGTTTGTCGCGCGCTGCTTTTTTGATGCCCTCATCTTCCATATTCTCGAGCAGGTAGCGCAAGATGCGCGGGTTTTGCATTTTCGAGACGATAAATTCGATAATGTCCGGGTGCCAGTCGGCAAGCATGATCATTTGGGCGCCGCGGCGGGAGCCACCTTGCTCGACAAGGTGGGTCAGCTTGGCAATGTCATCCAACCACGAAACCG
This sequence comes from Geobacillus uzenensis, assembly GCF_002217665.1. Classification (NCBI taxonomy): domain Bacteria; kingdom Bacillati; phylum Bacillota; class Bacilli; order Caryophanales; family Anoxybacillaceae; genus Geobacillus; species Geobacillus uzenensis. The sequence goes on along the minus strand of NZ_NEWL01000002.1, from coordinate 469,097 downwards.
ACCCGGACGATTTGCCGTTTACCCCGCGCGCGAGCGTATGGCGCGGCCGCAATGTCGAACCGTTCGTGCCAACCCCGCCGCCGCGGCTCATAATTTCCATTACCTGCTTTCGGTGTTCGGAAATGCCTTCCCGCGAATCTTTCACAAACGGCATCACATAGCAGTTGAAATACGTCACTTCCTTGCCCGAACCCGCCCCGTACAACACGCGGCCGGCCGGGACAAAATTCATGCTCGAGAGCTCCTCATAAAACTTGTGGAACCACTCGCTGCGCTTTTCCGCCGTTTCCTCTACAGCAGCAAGCCCAGTCGCGTTCCGTTTCGCAATTTGTTCATAAAAAATTTCCAGCGGCTTGTCGATAATGTCGAGCGAGCGGAAGACAATGCCGGTTTCTGCCTCTTCGCCTTCGAGCACATGCCGGTACTCGTCCTCGATCAACACATGGGCCTTTTTCGCCTCCCAGTCGATGTCGACGATAAAGCCGAGCCCGCGGGCCGGAAATTTCGGGTCCTCCTTGATCGTCAACACGACAAAATCGCCCGGTGTGAGCGTCAGCTTTTCCGTATCCTTAAACGAATACCGGTCAAGCATCACTAAACGGGACACGCCTTTATGGGTGATGTGCATATCCGGCGTAATCGGATGCACTTGCGGAAACAAGCGAATATCCTCGTTTAGCTTTTCCATATTGATTTTCATTTTTTCAGACGACGCCACCGTCATTCTCCTATCTCTCCTCTTTTATATAATCTCTCACGTTTTGGCAAAGTTGTCCTGTCTTCTCTACCTTACCATATCAATCAGAAAAAAACAATATATAGTATGATTTTTTGCGAAAATCATACTATATATTGTGATTGAGAACAAATGATTTCGTTTTTGTCAAGCAGAAAAAAAGGCAAAAAACGGCGAAAAGCGGAGAAAACCGGATGAATGGTGCCGTTTTTGCCGAAAAATGAACGATTTTCCATGTTGCTGCCTAGCGCTTAAAGTTCCATTCGTCGCTTTCGTACTTTGTCCGCGCCAATTCCTCGACATACGCCAACTCTTCAGCCGTCAGTATATATGGCTCCAGCACGATGTCCAAGCCCTTTTCAAACCCTTTGTAAAACGCCTCTTTCGCTTCCTCGATCGTTACCGTCCGCTCCGTCAGCTCGTTGATCGCGACCGCCTTGTTTTTAAAATTGCGCTGAAGCCGCTCTTTTACCCGTTCGTTCGGGTATTTAAACAAGCTGAACAACAGCTCTTCGTCCAAGTCAAGCAAAATCGAGCCGTGCTGCAAAATGACGCCCTTTTGCCGCGTTTGCGCGCTGCCGGCCACTTTCCGCCCTTCGACAACGAGCTCATACCACGACGGCGCGTCAAAGCAAACGGCGGAACGCGGGCTGCGCAAATCCGCTTTTTCTTCTTCCGTTTTCGGCACGGCAAAATACGCGTCAAGCCCAAGAAAACGGAAACCTTCTAAAATGCCTTGGGAAATGACACGGTACGCTTCTGTGACCGTCTGCGGCATATCCGGATGCGATTCTGAAACGATTACGCTGTACGTCAATTCTTTGTCATGCAAGACGCCGCGCCCTCCGGTCGGACGGCGGACGAAGCCGAGGCCGTGGCGCTTGACGGCTTCTAAGTCGATTTCTTTCTCCACTTTTTGAAAATAGCCGATTGACAATGTGGGCGGATTCCAACCGTAAAAACGGACGGTGGGCGGAATTTTCCCCGCGCTATGCCAATCCAAAAGCGCCTCATCAAGCGCCATATTAAACGACGGTGAACGGTCGCCAGAATCGATAAAGCGCCATACTTCTTTTGCCATCGTTTCACCTTCTCTACGATTTCAAACATGCCATATCGGGCGTTGCGGCGGCTTGTCCATAAGTCACGCTAAACCGCCTTCTCTGCCGCCTTTACTAGTTTAGCAAACAACGCCTGCCAAGGGAAGAAAAATGCCATTAGGAAAATACTTTGCTTCTAAGCGGCAACTTTATATAATAGGAATAGTGGACGAAGGGAAAGGAGGCCTAACGGGTGGAAGCATTGCTCATCATTCTTGGCGCAATCATCGTGTATTCCGTCATCACCTATTTATGGCAACGCCGAATTGTCAAAGCATTGACGGAAGAAGAGTTCCGCGCCGGCTACCGAAAAGCGCAATTAGTCGATGTCCGCGAACCGGACGAGTTTGCGGCTGGACATATTTTAGGGGCGCGCAACATTCCGCTTACCCAGCTGCGCATGCGCATGAAAGAACTGCGCAAAGATCAGCCGATTTATTTATATTGCCAAAATGGGCTGCGCAGCGGGCGGGCCGCGCAAATGCTCTACCGGAAAGGATACCGCAACTTGTATCATTTAAAAGGCGGATTCAAAAAATGGACAGGAAAAATAAAGAAAAATGCCTAGATATTAAAAAAGGGCGCTCTGCTAGAAACAGCAGGCGCCTCTTTTCATTGGCATCGGCTAGAGCGCCGGCTCAAATTCCGGCGGCAGAACGACCGCTTCTAACACCGACGCAGCCGCGCCGATGGCGCAGCTTTTTTCTTTCAGCTCCGAGGCAATCATATACGGCTCGCTTTCTTTTTTGACGAGAATGCGCTCCCTCACCTCTTTGCGCGCTGCATCAAGCACGAAATCACCGGCCTGAGCAAGCGGGCCGCCGATAATGACCGCCTCCGGGTTGTACGCATAAATCACCTGCAGCAGCCCGATGCCGAGATAGCGGCCCGTTTCTTCCAAAATGCGCGCCAGCTGGGCATCGTTTTCGGCCGCCAGCGCCATCGCCGCGATGGAAAAGCGGTCGTCAAGCCATTCTGTACGCCCCTCTTCCGCCAAACGGCGCTTGATATATTTTTCCGACGCGTACATTTCCCAGCAGCCGATGTTGCCGCAGTTGCAGCGAGCGCCGTTTAAGTCGATCGTATGATGGCCGATTTCCCCCGCCAGCCCGTTCACCCCGCGATACAGCTGATGATGCAAGACGACGCCGGCGCCGATGCCGATGCCGGCGCTAATATAAACAAAATGGGCAAATTCCTTGCCGGCGCCGAACCATTTTTCCCCAAGTGCCGCCAGCTTCGCCTCGTTTTCGACGATGACCGGATATTGCGGCCACCGTTTTTGCAAAGCCGAAGCGAGGGCGACATCATCCCAGCGCAAGTTCGGGGCGAAAATGACTGTCCCGCTTTCTGTGTGCACGACGCCGGGGACGCCGATCCCGATTCCCATCACGCCGTACGGCGTCGCCGGCGCCCGGCGGATGGCCGCCTCAATCAACTCGATCATTTCACTGACAATTGCCTCCTGTCCCTCCTCCGGGCGGAACGAACGCCGCTGCTCCCAAATGATTTCGGCGTTTAAGTTCGTCAAGACGGCGTATAAATAGTTGACGCCAAGCTCAACGCCGACGAGCGAGCCGGCATCGGCGTTAAAGCGGAGCATGAGCGGCCGGCGTCCGCCGGTCGAAACACCGATGCCGCTTTCATGAACGAAGTGTTCAGCGATCAGCTCGTCGACGAGGGCGGAAACGGTCGCTTTGTTCAAGCCAGTCGTTTTCGCAATGTCGGCGCGCGAAATCGGGTGCTGGTCGCGAATGAGTTTCAACACAAGCTGTTTATTCATTTTTTTGACAAGAGTAATGTTTCCTGTCCGCACGTGACTAGTCATCCTTTTTATCTTATTTGTTTAGTATGCCCCGCGAATGTGCGGATGCACTTCGGTTTCATAAAACTGGCGAAGCCGCGCCATTTCTTCTTCGCTGAACGATGGCACCGCCAGCGCCGCCAAGTTTTCTTCGACTTGTTTCACCGTTTTAAAGCCCGGAATGGCGCACGTCACTTCTTCATGATCAATGACCCATCGGAGCGCCGCTTTCGCCATGCTGCCGCGCCCATCGGCAATCCAACGCAGCTTGTCGGCGAGCTCCACCCCTTTTTCAAACTCCAAACCGCCGAACGTTTCCCCAACATTAAACTGTTCACCGTTGCGGTTGAAACGGCGGTGGTCATCCTCAGCAAACGTCGTTTGCTTCGTGAACTTGCCGGTCAGCAGCCCGCTGGCGAGCGGGAGGCGGACCAAAATGCCGACGCCGCGCCGTTTCGCCTCCGGAAGCAGGCGCTCGAGCGGCTTTTGCCGCAAAATGTTGAAGATGACTTGCAGCGCGCTTGCCTGCGAATGCTCGATGACGTACAGCCCTTCTTCCATCGTTTCGACGCTGACGCCGTAATAGCGGATTTTTCCTTCCTGCTTTAACTTCTCTAACACTTCAAACACGGCGCCTTGCTTTAAAATGGCAAACGGCGGGCAATGAATTTGATACAAATCGATCGCCTCGCGGCCGAGCCGTTTCAAGCTTGCCTCACAATATGCGCGCACGGACGCTTCGGAATAGTTGTCCGGGTCATGGATATCGCCGGCGCGGCAAAACTTCGTCGCTATGTAGATGCGGTCTTCCTTCCCTTTTGTCGCCTTCGCCAACAGCTCTTCGCTATGGCCGTTGCCGTACACATCAGCCGTATCAAAAAAGTTAACCCCCTGCTCGATGGCGTAGGCGAGGGCGCGCAACGATTCTTGATCGTCGACTTTCCCCCACGAGCCGCCGATCGCCCACGTACCGAAGCTGAGTTCGCTCACTCGAAGGTCGGTATTTCCTAACTGCCGGTATTGCATGTCTCACTCCCCCTTATTGATGGATCATTGCCATTAGTTTATATGATAAACTAACTAAACTTTTCTGTCAACGCTGCAATAGCGGCGCAGCCGGCCTAAACGAAACGGCCCGCCCATTGTTGGACGAGCCGTTTGTCGGTATCAGTGATCAGTTTCTCGGTTTTTGATAGCGCAAAATCGGCTTGCGCGCCGCGGTCGTTTCATCGAGCCGCTTGACAACGGTCGTATGCGGCGCTTCTTGGACGATCTCCGGGTTTTCTTCCGCTTCCTTGGCAATTTGAATCATCGCATCGATGAACGCATCGAGCGTTTCTTTCGATTCCGTCTCGGTCGGCTCGATCATCATGCACTCTTCGATGATGAGCGGGAAGTAAATCGTCGGCGGATGGAAGCCGAAATCAAGCAGCCGCTTGGCGATATCGAGCGTTCTGACTCCGAGCTTCTTTTGTCGTCTGCCGGAGAGGACAAACTCGTGCTTGCAATGGCGGTCATACGGCAAATCGTAATAGTCGGCAAGCCGGCGCATCATATAGTTGGCGTTTAAGACGGCATACTCGCTCACCGCTTTTAAGCCGTCCGGCCCCATCGAGCGGATGTACGTGTACGCCCGGACGTTAATGCCGAAGTTGCCGTAAAACGGCTTGACGCGGCCGATCGACTGCGGGCGGTTATCATCGAGATAATAGCCGTTTTCCCCTTTGGCAATGACCGGCTTCGGCAAAAATGGGATGAGATCGGCTTTCACCCCGACCGGCCCGGAACCTGGACCTCCGCCGCCGTGCGGGCCGGTGAACGTTTTATGCAAGTTCAAATGGACGACGTCAAAGCCCATGTCGCCCGGGCGCGCCTTGCCGAGAATGGCGTTTAAGTTCGCGCCGTCATAGTACAGCTTGCCGCCCGCCTCATGGATGATTTGTGCCATCTCGACGATTTGCTCTTCAAACAGCCCGAGCGTGTTCGGGTTTGTGAGCATGAGCGCCGCTGTATCCGGGCCGACGACGCGTTTTAAATCCTCTAAATCAACAAGTCCGTCAGCGGTCGAGCGGACCGTCACTGTTTCAAAACCGGCAACGGTTGCCGACGCTGGATTCGTGCCGTGCGCCGAGTCGGGAACGATCACTTTCGTCCGTCCGAAGTCGCCGTTCGCTTCGTGATAGGCGCGGATCATCATCAGCCCGGTCCACTCGCCGTGAGCGCCGGCGGCCGGTTGCAACGTAACCGCATCCATCCCGGTAATTTCTTTTAAGTGCTCTTGCAAGTCGTACATGAGCTCAAGCGCTCCTTGCACCGTTTCCTCCGGCTGCAGCGGATGGATGTGGGCAAATCCGGCGAGACGGGCGACATTTTCATTGATTTTCGGATTGTATTTCATCGTGCACGACCCGAGCGGGTAAAACCCGGAATCGACGCCGTGGTTTCTCTTCGAGAGCGCCGTATAATGGCGCATTAAGTCGAGTTCCGACACTTCTGGCAGCTCCGGCTCCTCGGTGCGGAAATAATCCGCCGGCACAAGCTCGCTCACATCAACAGCCGGAACATCAAGCGCCGGCAGGCTGTAGGCAATTCGTCCTGGCTTGCTCCGTTCGAAAATAAGCGGTTGATCGTTATGCATGGCAATCCCCCAATTCGTTTACGAACCGATCGATTTCTTCCTTCGTCCGCAGTTCCGTGACAGCAATAAGCATATGGTTGACGAGCTCCGGATAATCAAAGCCAAGGTCGTAGCCGCCGATGATCCCTTTTTTCAGCAAGCGGGCATTGACATCATCGACCGGCTGGCCGAGCCGGATGACAAATTCGTTGAAAAATGGACCGGCAAACGGCGACAGCAAGCCGCGTTTTTCGAGCTCGCTTTTCGCATAATGCGCCTTTTGCATGTTCATCGCCGCCATCTCTTTCACGCCCCGCTTGCCGAGCGCCGAGAGCGCCACTGAAGCAGCCAAGGCGTTTAACGCTTGGTTTGAGCAAATGTTCGATGTCGCTTTATCGCGGCGGATGTGCTGTTCGCGCGCCTGCAGCGTCAAGACAAATCCGCGGCGCCCGTCCTCGTCGGTCGTCTGTCCGACAAGACGGCCCGGAATTTTTCGCATGAGCGGCGCTTTGACGGCGAAATAGCCGCAATGTGGGCCGCCAAACTGCATCGGAATGCCAAACGGCTGCATATCGCCGACGACGATGTCGGCGCCAAACGCCCCAGGCGGAGTCAACACACCGAGGGCGAGCGGGTTGCTGGCGACAACGAATAAACTTTTCTTTTCATGAACGAGCGGCTCGATCGCTTTTAACGGCTCGATTTGGCCGAAAAAGTTCGGATATTGGATTACGACGCACGCCACATCGTCTCCCATTTCGGCTGCGAGCGCCTCAAGATCAGTAACACCGCCGTTATACGGAATTTCTTTCACCTCAAGCTGCTGTCCTTTTGCATACGTGCGCACGACTTCGCGATATTGCGGATGGACGGCGCTAGAGAGGAGCACTTTGTTCCGTTTCGTATGGGCGGCGCTCAGCAACACTGCTTCTGCGAGCGACGTGCCGCCGTCATACATCGATGAGTTGGCGACGTCCATGCCGGTCAGCTCACACACCATCGTTTGGAACTCGAAAATCGCCTGCAGCTCGCCTTGCGAAATTTCCGGCTGGTACGGCGTATACGCCGTGTAAAATTCGGAACGCATCAAGACGTGGTCGACGACGGCTGGAATATAATGGTCGTATACTCCGGCGCCTAAAAAGGAAACGTGTTGTTTCGCATTGGCATTTTTGTCCGCCAGCGCACTTAACTCTTTCCACAGCTCCGGCTCCGATTTCGCCGGTTTCACATTCAGCTCGCCGCGGAAGCGGACTTGTTCCGGAATGTCGGCGAACAGCTCATCGATCGAGGCAACACCGATCGTCTTCAACATTTCTTGCTTGTCTTCTTCCGTCATCGGCAAATAACGGTGGAGCACAGTTTTCCTTCCCCCTTACTTATGACTTGGCCCGCTTGTAAAACGGGGTCGGTACAATAGTGGCTTTCAATCGTTTGCCGCGGATATCCACTTCTACTTCTTGGCCGATCGCGGCCACTTCCGCTTTGACAAGAGCTAACCCGATGTTTTTTTTCAACGTCGGCGACTGCGTGCCGGTCGTGACGAATCCGGCTTCTTCACCGGCGGCAAACACGCGGTAGCCGTGGCGCGGAATGCCTTTATCGATCATCTCGATCCCGACAAGCCGACGCGGCGGGCCGGCTTCTTTTTGCCGTTTCAGCACGGCTTGGCCGATAAACGGCGTTTCTTTTTCCGTTTTAACGGCAAAGCCGAGCCCGGCTTCAAGCGGCGAGATCGTTGCCGACAGCTCTTGGCCGTAAAGCGGCAAACATGCTTCAAACCGAAGCGTGTCGCGCGCCCCTAACCCGCACGGGAGAACGCCGTTCTCAGCCCCGGCTGTCAAGATGGCCTCCCATAGGGTGATGGCGTCTTCCGCCTGGCAGTACAGTTCAAACCCGTCCTCACCGGTATAGCCGGTGCGCGAGACGAGCGCCTTTACGCCGGCCGCTTCCACATCGTCTTGGAACGAAAACGGACGCAGCGCCGACAAATCAACATTGGTCAATTTTTGTAGCACGCGTTCGGCCGCCGGTCCTTGCAAAGCAAGTTGAGCCGTTTCAGCCGACACATCCTCGAGCCTGACGCCGTCATCTGCGTGCTCGCTTAGCCACGCAAAATCTTTTTCTGTATTTGCGGCGTTGACGACAAGCAAATAGTCGTCTTCCCCTTTTTGGTAAATCAACAAGTCATCAACCGTGCCGCCGTTTTCATCGCACATGAGTGTATATTGCGCCCGTCCCGGCCGCAGCTTGGCAACATCGTTCGTCATCAGCTTTTGCAAAAACGCAAGACTGCCGCGGCCGCGGACGGTGATTTCCCCCATATGGGAGACATCAAACAGTCCGGCACGCGTCCTTACAGCTTCGTGCTCTTCTTTGATGCTCGAAAATTGCACCGGCATTTCCCAGCCGCCAAATTCAACCATCTTGGCGCCGTGACGGGCGTATACCGGAAAGAGCGGCGTGCGCTTCAGCATCCGATTCCCTCCTTTTGATCTGTGACGCAAAAAAGGACAGACTCCACCCTTTATATAAAAGGTGGGGCTCTGTCCTGGCACCTGAAAGTTTCCCGTCGGCCTTAGGCCGGCGCAGCCGTGAGCGGTTCGCGCGGGCCGATCGGTTTCCTCTTGGGTGGTCCGCCTATGGGCAGACGCTCTCCAGAGCTGCGTCAAGCAAGAGTCTTTTTGCCTGAGAGATTCGCGTTTCCGCTTGCTCCTTCGGCGCTACATTCCGTAGTCTCTCCCCTTGCCGTCATCCGCCGGTCAATAAATTTTTCCAAAGCGGGCATACTAAAAAACGCCCTTATCCACCATTCATGCGAATGTTCTAAATTTATACTACCATTAACTACGCAAAAAGGGCAATAGGAAATGAACGAACTTTTATAGAAATTAACTACAAAAATGTTCTTTTTCTGCTTAACGTATCATCTGCGATCAATATAAATATTCGCAACAAGGGAAGGGGATGGCCATGGACATCGAGATGAAAATGGATGAAACGTGGAAGGAGGAATTTCTTGAGCGCGTCGAAAAAGACGGCCCGTGGGCAAGCTGGGAAATGTACGAACTGGCGTTAGAGGCCGCCCGGCATGTAAGCGTGCCGGAATTTCACGGCTTGCAGGCGCCGAAACATTTGCCGCATGTAACCATTCTGCCGCATCAGCTTGAAGTGGCGCGCCGCGTCGTCGAGGAGATGAACGGCAAGGCGATTTTGGCCGATGAAGTCGGGCTTGGCAAAACGATTGAAGCAGGGCTCGTCCTTAAAGAATATATGATTCGCGGCCTCGTCAAAAAAGCGCTTATTCTCGTTCCCGCCTCCCTTGTTTCGCAATGGGTGAAAGAGCTGAACGAAAAGTTTTTCATCCCGGCCGTTCAGCAAAAAAAGAGCTATGTCTGGGAGCAATGCGACATTGTCGTCTCATCGATCGATACGGCGAAAAAACCGCCGCACCGCGACATCATTTACGAGCAGCCGTATGATATGATCATCATCGATGAGGCGCACAAGCTGAAAAACAACAAAACGAAAAACTACGAGTTTGTGCAACATTTAAAAAAGAAGTTTTGTTTGCTGCTGACGGCGACGCCGATCCAAAACCGGATCGAAGAAATTTTCAATCTCATCTCGCTTCTGAAGCCCGGCCATTTAGGCAACGCCGAACAGTTTGCGAAAACGTACGGCAAAACGCGGGCCGTACAAACAAACGACCATTTAAAAGCGCTCGTCAACAAGGTGATGATTCGCAACCGCCGCGCTGACACGCCGATCGAATGGTCAAAACGCCACGTCGAGCCGGTGCTGATCGAGTTTACCGCTGAGGAACGCGAACTGTACGAGGCGGTAAAGGCGCTCCGCCATGAATCGTTCGCCGGTTCGTTTTCCCTCATTACGCTGCTTCGTGAGGCATGCAGCAGCCGCGAAGCGTTGTTTTTGACCGTCAAAAATATGATTGACAAATGTGAAGGGGCGGTTCCGGAAGCGCTTGAACATGTGCTTGAAAAAATCAACGCCGTCACGACGAACTCAAAGGCGGAAAAAGCGCTCGAACTCATCCGCTCGATCAATGACAAAGTGATTATTTTCACCGAATACCGGGCGACGCAGCTGTATTTGCAATGGTTTTTAAAGCAGCACGGCATTTCGTCCGTCCCGTTTCGCGGCGGCTTCCGGCGCGGCAAGAAAGACTGGATGCAAGAGCTGTTTAAACATCATGCGCAAGTGTTTATCGCCACCGAAGCGGGCGGCGAAGGGATCAACTTGCAGTTTTGCCGCCACGTCATCAACTACGACTTGCCGTGGAACCCGATGCGCCTCGAACAGCGGATCGGCCGCGTCCACCGGCTCGGCCAGACCGATGACGTCCACATTTACAACTTCGCCGTCAAGCAGACGGTTGAAGAACATATTTTAACGCTTCTGTACGAAAAAATCCGCTTATTTGAACGGGTCGTCGGCGAATTGGACGACATCTTGGCGAAAATGAACCTCGCCAACCTTGAACATTACTTTGAAGACGCCCTCGTCCATTCGCGGAGCGAAGGGGAAATGAAAATTAAAATGGAAAACATCATGGCGATGATCGAGCTGGCCGAACAGCTCGGAAAAGAAGGAGGCGAACGGCATGCAGCAACATGAAATCCGCCGTTTTGTCGAGCGTTACTTTGCAGCGAACGGCTGCACCTTTTTGGAAGCAAACGACGACTATATGACGATCCAGCTGACGGCAGAAATGGATAAAGAGCTGATGAATCGGCCGTTTTATTGGCATTACATCGAACGGACGGGCGGCGTTCCGCAGCCAATGCAGCTGACGCTGATCACCCGCCCGAGCGAGCAGACGGACAAGCTAAAAGGCGAGCGGCTTCATTTCGGAGCGCCGCGGCTGCACCAGCTGTTCCGCTCGGCGCAAAAACGAGGGAGCTTTATCCGTCTGTATGAGGAGCCAGACGCCCCCTTGAGCGGAAACGCCGCCCTTCACCCATGGCTTGGCATGAACGTGGTGATTTCGTATGAATGCGACCGAAAAAAAGATGAGATCGTTTCACTTGGTATTCATCTCATCAGCGGAACAATGATCGAATCGTTTCATGAACGGCTGCGCGAGCGGCGGCTGACGCCGAAAATCCCGGACTACTGCTTCACGATCTCCCCGCTCATTAAGCCGCGAAGCGGCATCAGCCGCCTTGAACAATATATTCGCGACCGCATCGCCGCCGACGACCACACATGGGCTGCCGAAGCGCACCAGCGCTGGGCCGATGATTTGGCGCTGCTTGATGAATTTTATAAAGACGCCGAAGAAAAGCCGGAGTGCTATTATCGCGAGAAAGAAGCGCTTGAAAAGCAATACAAGCCGCGCATCACCGTTTCCGTCGTTAACGGCGGCCTGTTCTATTTAATGCCGCGCTCCTCATAGCGGCTCCATAAGCGGGCAAACCGGCTCCATTTAAGCCAAAAACGCCCGCCGGCCGACAAGGCCAGCGGGCGTTCGTCACGGGCGACGCCGCAACAACAGGCGGAGCGAAAGCGGCATCAGCCCGAACAGGCGGTAAGAGAGCGGGGGCTGCTCTTGTTTCCGCTCACTTCGCCGCCGCGTCCGCTCCTCTTTCGGCATATCCGTGTAAGCGACAAACTGCTGGGTGACAAATTTGACATAATCATTGACCGCCATTAGAGTCCCCCCTTTTTCTTTTAGTTTTTCCGTCCCTTTCCTTTTTTAATCGTTTTGTTCGCTCCACTCGGTGATATGGAGTGACGGAATCATCACTGTAAACGCAGCGCTCCTTCTAAGCCCGGACGAAGAGCGAACAGATAGGGAGACCCGGACACTCGTTTCCCCTACTTTTTCCCAACGGTAGGCGGCCGTTCCGCGCGGGTACGTCCATCCCCCTTCGTGCACCACTGTCGACGGGTCCGACGACGCGATTTGTTCTTTCACGTCAAACACGGCCATCTGCACGAGCTCATCGGCTTCGGCCGCCTGCCGAGCGGCATGCGCCGCCTGTTGTTCCACTTCATACAAAAGCACGATGTGCGTGACGGAAAAAGCGAGCAGCAAAGCAACAACCGCTACAAGCGGAAAAACGACGCCGTCCTGACGTCCCATCTCTCCCCTTCTACTCCTTTCTTTGTTCCTCCGTCCTTTCCTCTCAAAAGTCAATGCAGCTCGTCGCCCAAGCGAGCGAAAGGAGGTATAACGGCTGCTAAGAGCCGCTAGCCATTCAGTAAAAAATCCTCCCACTAAAACGCCCGCGCCACAAACGCTTCATAAACTATTCCATCGGTAGCTGTCACTTGCACAAACAGACCACGGATGCCCGTACTGTATGAAACAGCACGCACATGACGAAGTGCTGTTTCGTTGCCAGTGCCGTCCACTTGGCGGATGATGTTGGATTTTACTAACGAAAAGCTCACCTTGTCGCCATTCCATTTTTGCAAATAAAGCGTCGCCCCGTCCGTCGACCATCGTTCCGTTTCATGCAATTCGATTTGCAGTTGCTGCAAAAACAAGCGCCACTCAAGGTGCGTAAACCCATCAACTGACACATCAGCACCAAGCGGGCGGACGGATAGCAGCGCCGGGATGACCGCAGCAACGGTCAACGCGGCCGCCAGCGCCAACAGCGCTTCCAAAAGCGTAAATCCCGACTCTCTCCCTGCTACCGCTTGCCGTACCCGCACCGTTCCACCTCGCGGCCGACGTAGTCGTTCCAGCGCACGCATACTTTCCACATCCGCCCCCCTTCATCGCGCGCCTGCACATGAAACACCGTTCGCCCATCCGCCACCGCCGTATCGCCGACAAGCGGCTCTTCATATAAAGCGATGGTTAACAGCCGGCGCGCTTTTTCCTCGAGCGCAAGGTTGTTCCGTTCCATGGCGATTTGCATATATAAGGGCAGGAGGACAGCAGCCGCCGTCCATAGCAATACCAAGGCGAACAGCGCCTCGACGAGCAAAAATCCGCCGCTACATTTTTTGCACATAAAACCGCCCTTTCCCAAGCAAAAACGTCACTTTATAACTGCCTTTGCTGCTTTTCACCCAAACGGTCCCGCCTTGCTTGATATTGCCGTTATCAGTAAAGATGAGCGGGTTGCGCAGCGTGCCGAGCTGAAACCGCCATGGCGCCGGGAGCGTGCGGGCGACGATCCGTTGGCCGCTATGTGTGTCAACTGCCTGATACTCGCCGCGCCCTTCGGTGAAAAACACGGACACTTTCCTCCGCTTGGCAATGGCATGCTGCTGGGCGCCATACAAATCGGCGCGCAGCAGCGCCAACATATACGTCTCCTCACGCTCGTGCACGACCCCGCCGAGCGCCGGGACAGCCAACGTTGTCAACAGAAGCGCGATTGACAAAACGACAAGCATTTCAAGCAGCGTAAACCCGCCGTTACGAGCCAACTTCACTCACATCGCCGTTCTCATTGATTTCGATCGCGTGACCGTTCGGACATTTGTCCGATTTAATATAGCGGCCATCAAGCAATTCCTGCACGGTTGGAATTTTGTTATGCTCCATCTCATATGCCTTCACTTGCGCCTGCACTGTGTTCAAAAATGCCTCGCATCCTTTGGTGTTAATCATGCCGTTATGCTTCGTGATGTTCGGAATCGCCACTAACAGCAGCACGGAAATGACCATTAGCACAATGAGCATTTCAATGAGGGTAAACCCTTTTTCGTTCACGAGAACTCCTCCTTTATAGTGTATAGTCAGTATTAGGCTTCAGCTTAGCCGCCTATCCCTTAGGCAGCCTACAGCCCGTTCAACATCGAAAACATCGGCAGCAAAATAGCTAAATACATGCCGACGATGAGCGCTCCGACTGCCGACAACAAGAGTGGCTGCACAAGCTTCAGCGCCGTTTCGAGCCGCTTTTCGATCACTTGCAGCAAAAACTCGCCGTAATGTTCGAGCTCTTTGCCCAGTTCGCCGTTCGACTGGCCATGGCGGATGACAAGCGGCAACTCCGGCTCGTAATAGCGGACGGCGCTGACGAGATGATCAAGCGCCATCCCTTTGACCAACCCCTCGCGAATTCGCTTGCCTTCCATTTGCAGAAACGGCCAAGAGAAAGGCTCACTGAAAACACCGAGCGCTTCATAGACGGACAAACCCGCTTGCAGCAGGCGGCCGAGCTGGCGGGCCATGATATATGTGACGAGCAGCCTCACAAACGAAGCGCACCATGGAATGGATAAGGCGAGCTGAAGCTGGCGGTCAACCGGCCAGCGGCGGAAGAAAACGGCGTAAAACAACCAGGAGAAGATGGCGAGGGCGGCGATGGCCGCCAACGCCATCGGAGCATCAGCGATGAACGCAATAAGTAAGGAAGTCTGTTCATTCCCGGGCGAAAGCGCCGCGGCGGTCCGCTCAAATTGCGGCAGCAGCCACCGTTCCATCAACAGAAGCATGACGATGAGCAAAACAAAGAGAAAAAGCGGGTAGCGGCCGAAGCGGCGCAGCTGTTCACCGAAGTGCGCTTTTTGCGCGAGCGCCGCTCCCGCCTCCGCCATGCCGCGCGGCAAATCGCCATGCCGTTCGGCAAAAAAGAGGAGGCTGACAGCAAGACGGTCAACCGGCAGCGCCTCGATGGCGGCAAACACCGGCAAACCGGCCCGCAGCTGGCGCAGGCAGCGCTCAAGCTCCAGCCGGCGCTTCATTGGGGCTTGGATGGCTAAAAATTCGAGCGCTTGTCCGAGCGGATAGCCGCGCTCGAGCAGCCGGCCAAGCCGGACAAAAAACAACGCCTGTTCAGCAAGCGGCCACATTTTCCCCTTCATCGTCCTTCCCCTCCGACAAGTCTCAGCGCGCGAACCGGCAAATAACCGAGCGCGATTCCTTTGCGGATGAGGCGGGCTAATGTCATATGGCGGCGGAGCCGTCGCCCGTCTCCGTCCGACAGTGAACGGATGGCATCAAGAAGCGCCGGGCCGTAAAGCAGTTCATGGACGGCAGCGCGCCGTCTGCGTCGAAGCTGGCGACACGCCGGATGGCAGTCGTCGCCGCATAGCGGACAGCACAGTTCAACGAGACGCTGCGCCGAAACGGCGAGCAACGTCTCCGCTAAATCGCCGGGCGGCACCCCGAACTCATGCAGCCGGTACACCGCGCCGACCGCATCGGCAGCATGCATGGTCGACACGACTAAATGTCCTGTTAACGCCGATCGCACGGCGATCGCCGCCGTATCATGGTCGCGGATCTCGCCGACCATTAACACGTCCGGGTCATGGCGCAAAGCAGCTTTCAAGCTCGCCGCATACGTGATGCCCGCTTTTTCATTGATCTGCACTTGCAAAAACCGGTCATTCCGTTTTTCGATCGGATCTTCCAGCGTGATGATGTTGCGTTGTCTTTCCGCTTGGCAAACGTCAAGAAGCGTATACAATGTCGTCGTCTTTCCCGACCCGGTCGGTCCGGTCAACAGTACGAGCCCTTGCGGCTGCTGCATAAAGGAAAACAACCGTGCGGTGGATTGAGGAAATAAGGATAGTTCGCGAAGCGGCAGCGAAAAGCGCTGCGGCAGAAGGCGGATGACGAGGCTTTCATCGTAAAGCGTCGGCAGCGTCGATAAGCGCAAATACACCGTTTCCCCGGACTCATTCACTTCCATCGCGCCGCTTTGCGGTCGGCGGCGTTCGCCGATATCCATGCCGGCTAGAAACTTGAAATGGACGATGACGCGTTCAGCGGTTTCTTTCGGGAGCGCGCCGACATCGGTGAGCGTGCCGTCAAGACGGAGGCGAATGGCCGCATCATGGCGGCGCGGGACGAGGTGAAGATCAGAGGCGCGGCGCTGCACCGCTTCAGCGAGGAGACGGTTCGCTACTTGTTCGATATCATCCAGCGCAAAATTCCTCCTTTCGACAAGTTGCTTTATATTTCGACGGACATTGCTCGTTTTCCTGCCGCCGCCGAAAAAATTTTTTTCGTGAACATTTTTTGAACTTTAAACGACTTGCTGCCAATAGTGACAAAAATCATTCTTCGCCCCAACCCATTTCATTATAATAACGTTATCAATGATTTATTTAGGAGGGAAACGTAATGGAACAAACGTTAAAAATTACAAACGTGCTGTCTGACCCAACAAGGTTTCATATTTACGAATACATGGCTAAAATACACCGCGAAGTTTCCGTTCAAGAGATCGCTGAAAAGTTTCACATCCATCCGAACGTCGCCCGTCTTCACTTGACAAAGCTGGAAGATGTCCGCATGGTCGTATCGGATACGCAAAAGACCGGAAAAGGCGGACGGCCGAGCCGGTTGTACCGGTTGTCGGACGAAGTCGTCGGTCTGTACTTTCCGTTCCGCGATTACAAACTTTTGGCTCAAATCGCCATTCAAACGATGGCCAAACTCGGTCCGGCCGGGCTTGAAGCGCTGCGTGAAACAGGGAAACAGTTCGGCTATGAACTCGTTGCCAGCCGCTTGCCGCATAACGGTTCAACGGGCGCGCTTACCTTGGAGGAAAAAATCCGCATCATGGAGGAAGCGGCAGAGGCGGCCGGGTTTCTTCCCCAATTTCACTATGAAGAAGACGAAGGAATGCTTTACCTTGACATTTTCAACTGTCCGTTCAAGGAGATCGCCGTACAGCAGCCTGACACCGTTTGCGGCATGCACCATGCTTTTTTAGAAGGAATGGTGGAAGCGCTGTTTGCCGATGCGAACATGGCTGAAACAGAAAATATGATGGATGGCAGCCGCCGTTGCGCCTACCGCATCGCCATCCGCCCGTAGCAGCGGCCCTTCTCCCTCCTTTTTTCATGCGTGAGCGGCGTTTTGGCGGCAGGCGCTCAATCTTTTTCTCACAGCCTGTCCGAAAGCGTTATTTACATTCCCAACTATTGTACATTATAATAAGTAAGGATAAATGGATTGCATAGAAGGAGGGATACATAATGGACCGCATGTTCCGCGTGCTCGCTTTTTGGACCGGCATTTTCGCTGTCATGTTTTACCTCGGCCATATGCATACGACATCGCTTATCTTCTTTGGCCAAACGGTGTTTTTCCTGTTCCTCGGCTTTTTAAAACTGACCGAGAGAATGTACATTTATATTTTCGGGGCGTATTTAACGATTTTCTTTGCCGCGTTCACGTATTGGACGACGTTTATGATGGTGCCCGGCATGGGCGAATAAAAACAGGCAGATTCCTCTGCCTGTTTTTCTTTACGGCAAAAACTCCGGCGCCGCCCACATGTCGGCAGCAGAAAGCTTTGCTCCTTTTTGGTGAATGGACACATCAAAAAAGCGACTGATGCCGTCATCAGCAATGAGCGCGCGGATCATCCGGTTTTGCCGGCTCGCCGCCGAAAACAACTCCGCACTCTCGGAAACGGCCCATTCGTGTAAAAGGCCAGCCGCTAACAAAAACCGATCTTGGCGGACGAATGCCACTTCCTCCCACCCGGCCTGCCGGGCGTATAAACGAAATGCATCCCATTGCACATGAGACGTCAAGTCCATCTCCCCCGGATGGAGGAGCGGGTCAGCAATGAGCTGATGGCGGAAATAGCCGCGCAAACTTCCGTGCCGACGCGCTGGTGCAGCCAGCTGTTCATCCGTGCAGCCGTAATCGATGGTCACCATCACCGCCTGGCGGAACAGCGGCCCGATCTCAAGCCAAAACCGTTTCATCGCCAGCGGCACTTCGAGACGCTGGCCTTCAGTGAGAGCCAACCTACGCTCGTCCAAATAACGAATGATGTCCGAATTTCGAAGCGGCGCTTTTTCTTCGACGAGCCGGCCGCCGCGAGCGGCGACGAAACATTCGTATAAAACGCCATGTTCTTTTGTGATGACGTGAACCGGAAAGGCGTCAAAAAACTCGTTGCTAAACACGATGCCGGAAAACGGCCCGCACTCATCGAGCCAACGGGGGATGCCGTCATATTGCCTCACTTTTTCCGCGACCGGACGCAGCGTTTCTTGCTGTCGTCGGCGGTGAAACGGGCTTTGGTCGATGATCATGTACGACAACTTTTGATACGTATGCGGGCTTTTTTTCTTCCATTCTTCCAATACGGCCAGCGCTAGACGCCCGTCCCCGCCTCCCCATTCGCAAACGGCCGGCGGCAGCCCTCCCCGTTCCACGAGCCGAATCCAAAACGAGGCGAGCGCTTTTCCGAACGCCGCTGCCAAAGAGCTGTTCGTGAAAAAATCGCCTTCCTTTCCTATTTTCTCCCGCTCACGCATGTAATAGCCGAAGCGTTCATCATAAAGAGCCATTTGCATGTAGTCGGCATATGACACCCGTCCGCCCGGCGCCGCGGCAACCTCCTTGTACAGTCGGTCCATCTTTCATTCCTTCTCCGTTTTTTGTTTTTTACTATTGACATAGTGAAAATAATCGTATATCGTTATAGTAGTAGCTTAACTATATCCCCTCCCATGATTGTGGATAGAACATCCCCCAAAGACCCTTCTTGGCGCGGCTAAGAAGGGTGTTTTCTGTTTGACAGGCAGACGGGCGTCTGCCTGTTTTTTCACGATTTGAACAACGGTCGGCTCCAGGCGCCGCTTTTCTTATGAAAACCCGTGCAAAAACGGGTTTGTATCCATTTCTGTGCCGATCGTCGTCTCCGGCCCGTGGCCAGAAAGGACAACCGTCTCCTCGGGCAGCGTGAGCAGCTCATCATGGATGCTATTTAGCAGCTGCTGGTGATTGCCGCCTGGCAAATCGGTGCGCCCGATGCTGCCGGCAAACAGCGCATCACCGGAAAACACCATTTGCGCCGCTTCGCAATAATACGAGACGCTGCCCGGCGAGTGGCCTGGCGTTTCCCGGACGTCAAACATAAACGGGCCGATCGTCAGCGTCGTTCGTCCTGTGATGCATGTCGGTTCGCAGCGGACAACGACGGGGCCGCCAAAATAAAGCGAGCCGTTTAACGCCGGATCTTGCAGCCACTGTTTTTCGTTTTCATGCAAATACACCGGAATGTTCCAGCGGGCGAGCACATCCGGAATGCCGCCGATATGGTCAAAATGGGCGTGCGTCAATAAAATCGCCAGCGGAGTCAGCTGTTTTTCTTCGATTCGACGAACGAGCGCTGCCCCTTCCGCTCCGGGGTCAACGATGACGCATGCGCCGTCTGCGGCCGACAAAAGGTAAGCGTTCGCCTGAATCGGGCCGACGGGAATGCGTGTCCACTCCATAGCCGTTTCCTCCTTTATTTAGCATGGCCAATGCATGTTTAGTTTTATTTTACTGTTTTTTCCCGCACGATGAAAGGGAAAAATAAAACGGGAATGGACCTCGACAAACGGAAGAAAAAAGATTACAATGAAAAAGAATGGACTCGTTTGTACATACTGTTTCATAAGGGGGGAAAACGATGGGTACAGTCATTATTTTTGCGCTCGTGACGTTGCTTGCCCTTTATGGAATGCTTCGGACGTTGCGCGAGAAAAATGTGCTCGGGTTTTTGTTCGGACTTGGAACTGCAGCCGTATTCGGCTGGTTTACGATCATGACGATTTTGCATCATGGGATTCCGACCGGTACATATTAAAAACGCAGGAGGCAAACCGAGCCTCTTGCGTTTTTTTACGCCATTTTGAGCGTGGCCAGAAACAGGCCAAGGGCTTCTTGGTAAATTTGCGCAAATTGCGAGAGCGGCAGCGGATTGACGCCCTCGCCGAGCTCGACCGTATAGCCGCGCCGCTTCCACGTCTGAATGAACCAATCTCGATAGCCGGCATGGCTGTCAATGTAGCGGACAGCCTTGTATCCGCTTGCTTCCGCCATCGCCCTGACGGCTGCTTCCGCCTCTAGGGGCTCCAATCCTTCATATCCCCAGTAGATTTCTTTTCCTTGCGTATGAAATGCGACAACCATCGCAAAATCGCTTGCTTCCGCCAACGCTGCCATCGCCTTCGCCTCCGGCTCAGTAAGCGGAGCAAAGCCGGGGAAATCGCGCGGCGCCGGCGCTTTTGGCGGCTTGCGTGCCTGTTCAATTTCCCAGCGGGCCGGAAATTGATTGTTTAAATCAACGCCGCGGATGTTTGCTTTCCATTGCGAAAAATCGAGCGAACCGCCGTTGATGCGGACGGCTTCGCTCCGGTGCGGCTCCTCTTCGGGCGGGCCGTTCAGCACAAGGTTGACGCCATCCGGATTGACCATCGGCACGATCGAAAGGGTGACTTTATGGTAATACTCAAGCACCCGATGGCCGGCAAGCGCGGCATCATCGACAAGCGCCCGCAAATAATCATCAATGAGCGCCATGACCACCGCGGTTGTGATCCACTCGTTGGCATGGAACGATCCATTCATATGGACGCGCACGGGTCCGCGGCCGATTTGCAGCTCAACAAGCGGCAATCCGAGCACGCTATGGCCGATCGTCCGTCGGCGCACAAACGGATAGCGACAGACGAGCGCTTCGATATCTTCTTCAAGAGCAGCAAAATCATATGGCTCAGCGCGGCGAACAACTGGGGAAGTGATCCGCTTCGGCAGCGGCGCCGTTCCGTTGATGACCGCCATCGCCCCCGGCAGCCGCCGCAGCGCCTCGACCGGCAGCGACAGACAGTGAGCGAGCGCTTCCCATGTATCCATCATCTCGTATCCCGGAATAGCGACCGTCTGTCCCGGACGCAGCCCCCCTTTTTCGACGTGCGGATTGGCGTCTGCGATTAACTCGGGCGGTACGCAAAACCACCGCCCATACTTTTCCAGCGTATCGCCTGGCCATGCTTGAATGCGCATGCGCCGTCTCTCCTTCCCATCCTTCTATCTTCAACATATGTCAGCAGACGCCAAAAAATGAAAACAACGGGGCTGACCCAAAACGCGAATGCGTTTTGGGATCAGCCCCCACTTTTTTGCCTCAAATATAGAAGAATCGCCCTTTTTTCTGGTAGAATAGAGTCACCAAAACCACTACCACCGAAAGAAGGGCGATTGTCCTTGGTGGCGTAAATGAGGGGGAGAACAGAGTCGGAATTTTGTTCCGTTTGGTAAAATATACAAAAACCAGAGAGGGCTGACTCCAAAAGTCCGCTTTTTGGCGGACTTTTGGGTCAGCCCCGTTGTTGTTTAGGCGCCGGCCAGCGCTTTGGCCAGCCAGGCGCCGCCGATGACGCCCGCATCGTTGCCGAGCGTCGCCAAGGCGATCTCCGCCCCAGCGGCGACGCGCGGAAAAGCGAAACGGCGGAAATGGACAGCGACATGCTTAACGAGTATGTCGCCTGCTTTCGAGACGCCGCCGCCGATGACGATTTTCTCCGGATTGGTCACATTGGCGGCGTTCGCCAACGCCAAACCGAGG
This sequence comes from Geobacillus uzenensis, assembly GCF_002217665.1. NCBI lineage: Bacteria > Bacillati > Bacillota > Bacilli > Caryophanales > Anoxybacillaceae > Geobacillus > Geobacillus uzenensis. The sequence continues at coordinate 447,538 of NZ_NEWL01000002.1, read as the reverse complement.
CAGCGCGTCACCTCATCAACGACTTCCAACGCGAGCGCATCGCCCGCTTTGGCGGCGTCAAACACAGCCTTGGCGGTGACTTCTCCACCGCGCAGCGCGCTTGGCCGCTCATCAGCCATCAGTTTTTCGTTGGCGATCCGCACGATGCCGGTCGCCGACGCGATCGTTTCCAGGCAGCCGGTTTTGCCGCAATTGCACGGCGCGCCGCCATCGGCGATCATCGCCATATGACCGATCTCCCCGCCGGCGCCGTTCGTCCCGCGCACGATGGCGCCGTTGGCGATCACACCGCCGCCGACGCCGGTGCCGAGCGTCACAAACAGCAAATGGCGCGCACCGCCCCCGGCTCCTTTCCACATCTCACCGAGCGCGGCGATATTGGCGTCGTTATCCACGGCCACCGGCAGCGCGGTCGCTGCTTCCAATTGCTGTTTCAAAGGATAATTCGTCCACCCTAAATTGACGGCTTCATACAGCATGCCAGTTTCCTCTTCGACCGGTCCAGGGGCGCCGATGCCGATCGCGAGCAACCGCTCTTTCGTCTCGCCGAGCGCGGCGAGCGTCTCATCGAGCGACCGGGCGATATCAGCGACGATATGCTCTCCGTGATTCGAAATGTTTGTTGGAATTTCCCATTTGTGCACGATATCACCGCTCGTTGTAACAAACGCCATTTTGATCGTTGTACCGCCAAGATCAATGCCTGCCAACCATTGTTGCATTTCGTCCTCATCCTTTTGCCATTCGTTTTTCCCGCTCGATTTGCGCTTCATGCCGCAAAATGAACAACGCGGCTTGCAGCTGTTTGACATCGATCAGCTGAGACTCGTACAGCTCTTTCACTTCCTCTTCCATCAGCTCCAAATCAGCGAGCCGGTCGCCGACATAAATGATCGTGCCAAACCGTTTGAGCAGCTGTTGCACATCATATACTGTCTTCATCGTCCTCTAAGCTCCTTTTCCCTCTTCTAATGTAGCGGCAAACCGCGGTGGCCGTCAAGGCAAAAAAACGCAGGCGCCGATGGAGGCAGCGCCTGCGTTAGCGATCGGGATCGCGCGGATGGAGAATGGCCGGCCGCCGGTTTTTCAGCGGCATCGGCGAACGGATGAGCACATCGCGCATCCCTCGGTAGGAAAACGGGATGAATGGCCATAAGTACGGAATGCCAAACGACGACATCCGGGCCAAACCAATGATCCAAACGGCAATGCCGATCACATAGCCGAACAGGCCGAACAAGCCCGACAAAATGAGCAAGGCGACGCGGACGAGCCGATTCGCCAAACTCATTTCATAGCTCGGCGTGGCAAACGTGCCGATCGCCGCGACAGAAAAATACAAAATGACCTCATTGGAAAAGAGACCGACTTCCACAGCGATGCCGCCGATCATGAGCGCAGCGACGAGGCCAAGCGCAGTGGCCAGCGAAGATGGGGTATGAATGGCGGCCATCCGCAGCATATCCATCCCAACCTCAATCATAAGAAGCTGGGCAAAAAGCGGAATATCGCCTAATTTCGCCTTTCCTAAAAATTGGAGTGGTCCCGGCAACAGCTCCGGCTCCGTCATGAACAAGTACCAAAGCGGCAGCAAAAACACCGACGCCCAGACAGCTAAAAAACGGACAAGCCGCAAATACGCTCCGACGATCGGCTTGTTCCGGTATTCTTCGGCATGCTGCAAGTGATGCCAAAACGTCGCCGGAGTAATAATGACGCTTGGCGATCCGTCAACAATGACAAGCACATGTCCCTCATACAAATGAGCAGCCGCCGTGTCAGGACGTTCGGTATAGCGGACGACCGGATACGGGTTCCAATGCCGACCGGAAATAAACTCCTCGACCGTTTTTTCCGCCATCACGAGTCCGTCCGTATCAATGGCGGCAATCGACTGACGGACGCGGCGGACGAGCTCCGGATCAGCAATTTCCTCGATGTAGCAAATACAAATGTCCGTTTTTGAACGCCGCGCTACCTGCACATACTCCATGCGCAGCGACGGGTCGCGAACGCGGCGGCGGATGAGCGCGGTATTAAAGACGAACGTCTCGACAAAGCCATCGCGCGCCCCGCGCACGACCCGTTCGGTATCCGGTTCTTGCGGCCCGCGCACTGGATACGTGCGGGCGTCGATCAAAATGATCTGTTCCACCCCGTCAACGACAAGCGCCGTCGGCCCGGCAAGCACAGCGGCGACCGCTTCTTCGAGATCGTCCGTTTGCCCAATCTCCACGTAAGGAAGGTGCGTCTTTAACAGCTTCTCGAGCGGGTGAGCTTGGAGCTCATGCGCTTCAAGACGGGATAAATATTTCATTAAATGATGCAAAATATCGTCTTTGACAAATCCATCGATCATAAACAGTGCCATGGCCCGGCCGCCATACTCAAGGTCAAGGCGAATGACATCAAAGCTTTTGCCGACCCCAAGCCGCCTAGCTAAGTAACTGGCATTGTCATGAAGGCGGCGGGAGGCCGGCTGTTTTGGCACGCGTTTGTCCATCATCATCCCCCTGCAGGTCGTTCACTTTATACTCCCCATCATAGACAACCAAAAGGAAATTCATACATAAATGTTCCTTGCCATGCATATATTGGTGACAACCTTGTCCAATCCAGGAGGATGTCATGAAAAGATGGATGATCGTTGCCGCGCTGCTTGCCATCACCATAGCCGTCGCGGCTCCGCTCTTCTCGTGGTGGGAGCGCCATCGCACCGTGGAAACGATCAAATTTTTTCCGCTCGACCGCGAAGCGGCATTCACTGAAGCGAAAACGACGCTTATGCTCGTCGACAAAAAAGAGCGCAAACGCTATGCGCTGCGCTGGTCAGCCGCCTCCACTTTAAACCGTCGCGCTTACTTGCGGCAGGACGTCTCGCTGTTGTTTGCCGACGGCCGGTTAATCGATGTGTTATCCAAATGGGAAACGAATGTCGATCAGATTCGGATGGAGAGGACAGTGATGATGCATGACAGCCGGTTTTTCCAGGCGATTACGTTCCATCATGGCGAACTCCATAAAGGGGAAGTCATTACGAGCAGCCAGACGATGTCAAGCGCGTACTTGTATGTCATCCATTCGCCATACTATCCACTCACGTCGTTCCGCCGTCCGCAAACGGACGCCGAGCGTGAATGGCAGCGCGTCTTAAACAAAGCGGCCAACGAGTTTTTGCGTCATAAAGCGGACGAGTTGCTCGCATATTTTTCCTTGTCTAAGAACGACTATTATGCCCTTTATTTGCCGGAATTGGTCGCCTATACAGAACAGCCGCTGCCCGGCCTATCGACGGCCAAAACGCAAACGATGATCGGCCGCCTATGGGAAGGGCTTTATAAATCGTATGTTCTCGGCATAAAAAAAGAGGATGGTTCCATCCTCTCGCCGATCGGCAGCACGATGCCGCTCATTTTGATTCAAAAAGATTACCGTCGAATCCTCATCTTGCTTGAGGCGAAAAACGGCGAAAAAATGATGCTCATCCAAGTTCCTTAGCGAAAGCCAGCCCATAAACCGGCGGCGGCCAACAGCGCCGCAGCGGCCAACGCCTTCATCTGCCGCCGCCAAGCGGCGCGCTTCGGCAAATGGACAGCGCCCGCCGCCAAAAAGCCGCCAATGAGTCCGCCGATATGGCCGGCGTTGTCGATGCCGGGGACAAGCAGGCCAAACAGCAAGTTGACAACAATTAAGCTGATCACGTTCATGCCCATCGTGCGAAAAAACAAGTGCCGGTATACCGTCCCGAAATAAAGGAGCGCCCCAAACAATCCGAAAATGGCGCCAGACGCCCCGGCAGAGATTGACGGGGTAAACAAAAAACTCGCCAACGTCCCAAAAAAGCCCGCTGTTGTGTAAATGAGCAAAAATCGAAGCGAACCGTACAGCCGCTCGACCGTCCACCCTAAATAATACAAAGCGAACGTGTTAGTCAGCAAATGCAAAAATCCGATATGCAAAAACATCGGTGTCAAAAAGCGCCACCATTCCCCCATTTCAATGAGCGGGTTAAACTTGGCGCCATAACGGATTAAGACGCTCGGGTCCGTGCTGCCGCCGCTCCATTCGAGAATGAGAAACATGGCTACTTGCACGATGATCAACAGCCGGGTGAACACCGGCTTGCCATACTCAAAAATGCGCCGCTCTTCCTCCCGCTGGCGGCGCCATTCTGTCAGCACCTCATGTTTCAGACGTTCAGCGACGGCAAACGGATCGGCTTCCCCCACGAGCGGCGCCGGGCGGAGCGGGGAGCCGGTCATTTCCTCAAGCCGCGGCAGCATCTCGCCCGTGTTGCCGCTATGAATCAAGAGCGTATGAAACGCGCCACCCGCCGCCCCGGAAAGCGGAAGCGGCTCGGCGATAAGAAATTCCCAATCGTCGACCGGCGGGTACGCCATCACATATACATTGACGACGCGACCCCCTTTGCCGATTTTCCGCCCGTTCATTTGCCGGATGAATTGCCATGTATACTCGATATCGAGCCGCAGCGACCGGCTCCAGTCAAAATCGGCACGTACGAGGCGGACAAGCGTCGGGCTCCGCCAATGGCCCGATTCGAGCCATATTTCATCGCCGCGCTCGGACATCCGCGCGATGCGGTAGCCGTCACGAATCAAAAGATGAACAAGCTGCCAAAACAATACATCCATCGTTCCGATCACGTTCCCCTCTCCCTTTCTCCGACGAGGCCAAGCCCATTGAGCAGCAGGACGGCCAGCTCGCCGACCGTCCGGCAAACCGGGACAGACGAGCCGACGGGGGCCGGTTGCCGCGGCCGAAAATACACGGCCTCCCAGCCGGCGCCAAGCGCGCCCTCTACATCCAGCTTCCACGAGTCGCCGACATATACCAGCTGCTCGGATGGCCGCTTATTTCTAGCATAATGAAAAATCGCCGCCGCCGGTTTTTTATACCCAACTTCTTCGGAAATGACCACGGCATCGCTGCGGAAAAAGCGATGCAGGCCGCAGGCGGCCAGTTTGCCACGCTGAATGGCGCCGCTGCCGTTCGTAATTACGCCGAGCGGCACATTGGCTGCACGCAACTGGCCAAGCAAATCGGTCATGCCCGGCAAGGCAACCGCAAATCGGCTCACTGCCTCGTCAAAATAGGCGTGAAACCGGTCGGCCATCTCTTCGTCCGCTTCGATTTGACAGGCGCGCGCCGCATCGAGAAAGCGAACCCGGCGATAAGCGCGCCGCGTCAGCGTTCCGGCTTCGTAGTCGTCCCAATGCCGGTCGCATGCCTCTTTAAAAATCGGAAACCAAACGGAAAACGAAACAGGAGCGGCCGAAAAAAAATGGTGAAAACAATGGCGGATGGCGGCGCAAAACGTCCGCTCATAGTCAATGAGCGTCTCGTCCAAATCAAACCAAACGGCCTCCCACCGTTCCATCGTTGCCTCACGGACGCAACATTTGCGAAACAAGCGTGCCGCGTACCGCAGGAATGTTGAGCGCAAACCGGATCAGCTGTCTTCGCAGCGGCGGAACGCGCAACGCCCAATCGGCCACCCGATAACGGTAACGGTAAGCAAGCCAACCGACGGCAACGGCCAACAGCGAGTACGACCATTTGTTCATTGTTGTTCCCCCTTCATCATATGAGCTGTTCGTTATTCTTTTTCCCTTTTTCTCTCTAATTATGAAACGCACTCATCAGCGTACGAGCACAAACGTGGCGGCGAGCACCGCGCCGGCGACCGACAGGGCATTGACCGCATCGTTGTCAAGCCAGCGCCATCCTTTCACATGAATCGTCTTCCGCCCGCAATGCCGTTTCCGTTCCGTGGCTGCCCCACATACCGGACAGCGATAAACGGACTGCCAAGCGGCGCCAAGCCACGTGTCCAGCCAACTGCCGAGCCAGCCAAACAGCGCAATGGTGAAAAAGGGTGCAGCGTGGAGGAAATGCGCGCCGGCAGCGGCGATGAACAGCGCCCCAGCGAGGGAAGCAGCCGTGCCAAGGGGCGTCACCGCTCCTGACGTGCCGGCTTCCACCGGACGAAAACTCGGCCATGCCCGCGGCGGGCGCCGGCTCAAAGCGCCGATTTCCGACGCCCACGTGTCGGCGTTCGCCGCTGCGACAGCGACAACGAACAGCTCATTCCAAACCGGGTCAGGACGCAACAGCGCCAACAGCGCCAAAACAGCCGGCACCCCGCCGTTGGCGAACACTTGGACAGCATCGCGCCGCCCGCCTTTGGCCAATTTCCCAGCCATCTTCGCCTTTTTCCGCTTCCCGGCGTGGCTAAAGAAGCTGGAGCTGGCAAAAAAGAGACCAAGCAACCATAATCCGCCCCAAGAAAAGCCGCACCCGACCAGCGTGCCAACGCCAACGGCCGCCGCCGCCCCCGAGACGGTCAGCAACCGCAACAGCCACCCGCCGCCGGCCGCAAGGGCGGAAGCAGCGGCATACCACCATTCATCGCCCACAATGCATAACCCCTTGGTCAGTAATTATAAACTCCACCGGGACATCATGACCCTCGACCGGAATGTCTTCAACAACTTGAAACGAATAGGCGAGCGCCGCGGTCACCGCCGCCACCCCCGGCAAATACCGGTCGTAATACCCACCCCCATAACCGATCCGGTAGCCGGCTTTCGTGAAACATACACCCGGAACGAGGATGAGGTCAAGCTCATCACGGTCGATCGCCGTGGTTTGTTCCTCGATCGGCTCGAGCAATCCAGCATACGCCTTCTCGAGCTGAGCAAACGACGCAATGCGCCGGAACGTCATCGTTTTCGTCAGCGGGTCGCATTTTGGCACACCGACCGTTTTTCCTTCCCGCCAAGCTTGTTCAATGATCGGCACCGTATCCACTTCTGTCTCTCTGGCCACCGTAATGGCGATCACTTGCGCCTCTTGCCATGGCGGCCACCGGTATAAATAAGCGGCAATTTGCCGGTCGTATGCCTGCTTCTCAGCCGCCGAGAGCTGCCGGAGACGATCAAGCATCCGGCGGCGCAGTTCCCGTTTGCAATCCATCGTTCTCCCCCTTTTCTGTATAAAGATAAAAGCAGCAGGAATGATCTTCCTACTGCTTACTTCGTTTCGCGGTGCAACGTCACTTTGCGATCCCGCGGGCAATATTTTTTCAGTTCCAGACGCTCTGGATTGTTGCGTTTATTTTTGGACGAAATGTAATTGCGTTCGCCGCATTCTGTGCATGCCAATGTAATGTTCACGCGCATCTTTTTTCCCTCCAAACGTGCTTTATATAATCAGACCTTTCTATGATAGCATTTTTTCGTGGTGATTTCCACCTCTAAATTTCATCTTTTTCAACAACACCGGCCACAAACAAGGAGTGATATGATATAGTGAAAAGAGGAGGGAGATACGATGGTAGAATACGCAATGATCGCCTTGGCGGCCTTATCAATTCTTTTGCTGATCGTCTCATTTTTTGCCAAAGACGAATTAAAACCGCTCGAAGAACAAATTGACCAGTTGACTGTTTCACTCGCTCAAGAAACGTACCAAATGAAAAAGCGGCTGCAAGTCATCGAGGAAGAGCTGCTCATCCCCGAGCGCCGGCGCCCGGCCTCCCCTCGCCGCGGCGGAGCATTGTCGCCGACGGATCGGCGCGTCTTGTTTTTACATAAGCAAGGGTTTCCGCTCGATGAAATCGCGCAAGAGACCGGCTTGACTGTTCCCGAGGTCGAGCGGGCCATAAGGAGATTGCAGCGATGAGGAAGCGGACGATGCGTTCTTTCGCCTTTGGCCTGCTTGTTTCGACATCGCTCATCGGCGCCGCATATTACACGTCCCCTCCAGCTGCACCGACCGAGGCGGACGTCGAGGCGTTTCTCAAACAACACGGGCTCATCGCTGTCGCGAAGGACGAATACGACAAGCTCGTAAGCAATCAACCGAAAGCGCCGGCCGATCAGCCGCCTAAACAATCCGTGCAGACCGTTTATGTGTACCGCCTTGTGATTGAAAAAGGGGACACGCCGGAAGCGTTCGCCAAAGAGCTTGAGGCCGCCCGCATCATCGACAGCGCCCGCTCGTTCAATGACTATTTGCAAAAGCATGGGCTGACGCGCTCGATCCGTCCTGGCGCTTACAACGTGCGCAGCGATATGGATTATGCGGCGATCAGCCGCCTCATTGCCAGCCCATAATCAGCCAAAAAGGAGGCGGCCCGCTAGGACGCCTCCTTCGTTTTATACTGTCAGTCATTGAAGTCGTAATGCTTCCCTTTGACAAGGTAAACGAGATGCTCGGCAATATTGGTCGCATGATCCGCCGTCCGCTCAATATATCGGGCGACGAGGGCAAGCACATTCATTTGCGCCAACGTCTCTTTGTCCGTTTTCTCGACCTCAAGCAACGATTTCATCATTTCCCCGTACTGCTCATCGACTCGATGGTCCATGTCAGCAATTTGTGCAGCCAACGACGCATCTTCCCGATCGTAGGCGGCAATCGCCGTTGAGACCATATCCGTGGCCAGACGATGCATCAACACGAGCGGTCGGATATCTAAAACAAACGGCTCGCCGCCGATGCGGATGCACGCCTTGGCGACATTAACGGCAAAATCGGCGATCCGCTCGATATCGCCCGCGATTTTGATCGCGGCGATGATGCGGCGCAAGTCGGTCGCGACCGGCTGCTGTTTCGCAATGAGCCACAACGCAAAGTCGTTCACTTCTTCTTCGAGCTTGTCAATCGAGCCGTCTCCGTCAATGACGGCCATCGCCAAATGTTTGTTTTGCGTTTGAAATGCTTCAATCGCCTGTTGGAGCGCAACTTCTGTTAATCGCCCCATTTCGATCAGCTTGTTATGCAACGAGCGCAAATCATCGGCAAACGTTTCACGCATCCCCCTGCTCGCCTCCTTTGTTTTTTATCCGAAACGGCCCGTAATGTAATCTTCTGTACGCCGATCGGCAGGATTTGAAAACAGTTTGTTCGTCTCTGCGTATTCAATCACTTCCCCGTTCAAGAAAAACGCTGTTTTGTCCGAAATGCGCGCCGCCTGCTGCATGTTATGGGTCACAATAATGATGCTGTATTGTTTTTTCAATTCTTGGATGAGCTCTTCAATTTTCAGCGTCGAAATCGGGTCGAGCGCCGAGGTCGGCTCATCCATTAAGATGACATCCGGCTCGATGGCTAAACAGCGGGCAATGCACAAGCGCTGCTGCTGCCCTCCGGATAAGCCGTAAGCATGATCGCGAAGCCGGTCTTTCACCTCATCCCAAAGCGCCGCCCCGCGCAAACTTTTTTCGACAATTTCGTCGAGCACTTTTTTGTTGCGGATGCCATGAATGCGGGGACCGTAAGCAATATTGTCGTAAATCGATTTCGGAAACGGGTTCGGCTTTTGGAATACCATCCCGACTTGTGTGCGCAGCTGTTCAACCGGATAGGACGGATCAAAAATGTTGCGCCCGCGGTAGGCCAGCTGGCCGGCAATGCGGACATTCGGCACGAGTTCGACCATTCGGTTCAACGTCTTAATATAAGTCGATTTTCCGCATCCCGACGGTCCGATAATCGCTGTCACTTCATTTTCGTAAATCGTTAAATGAATATGTTTTAACGCATGGTGCTCCCCGTACCATAAGTTTAAATCGTTTGTCTCATACACGACGCCTTTCGCTGCACCGTCCTCAGCTGCCGACGCCGCCGACGACTTAACAGCCAGTGTCGACGTTGCCTCTTTTGTTTTGGTTGCCATCATTTTATCGGTCTCCTTTCGCTCATTGTCCGGTCATGAAGTTAAAATCGCTTTTGAAACTTATTACGAATCAACACCGCGACCGAATTCATCACGATTAAAAAGACGAGCAGAACGACAATTCCTGCGGCCGCCACATGTTGGAACTCCTCCTGCGGCCGTCCTGTCCAGTTATAAATTTGCAGCGGCATAACGGTAAACGTATCGAACACGCCGCTCGGCAAGTAGGCGATAAACGTTGGAATGCCGAGCACCACGAGCGGAGCGGTCTCCCCGACGGCGCGGGAGAGCGCCAAGATCGCCCCCGTTAACATCCCCGGCAGCGCCGCCGGCAGCACAACCCGGCAAACCGTTTGCCATTTCGTCGCCCCCATGGCATACGACGCTTCTCGCAACTGCTGAGGAACGGCACGAATCGCTTCTTGGGCCGCGACGACGATCACCGGAAGAACGAGCAAGCTCATGGTCAATCCAGCTGCAAGCACGCTGCGCCCGAGCCCGAGCTCACGGACGAAAATCGTCAACCCGAGCAAGCCAAACACGATCGACGGTACACCGGCCAGATTGGAAATATTCGTTTGAATAAAAGCGGTGAAACGGTTTTTGCGCGCGTATTCTTCCAAATAAATGGCCGTCCCGACCCCCAAAACAAACGAAACCGGTGCGACGATTGCCATCAGCCAGAGGGAGCCGACCAATCCGGATTTGATCCCAGCCTCTTCCGGCCGGCGCGAAGGAAAGCTGTTTAAAAAGTCGCCATCCAGCCAGCCGATCGCCTGCATAATAACACGGGATAATAACAGCATAAGAGCAATCAGTCCAAAAACGGTCGCAAAAAAGAAGATGGCTTGCAGGATGGTGTTTTGCGCCAGCCTTCCTTTCATTCGCTTCCAAACGAGCGGTTTGTCCATTTTGTTTTCCATCGTTTTCAATACTCCTCCCTAAACCGGCGGGAAATGTATTGCGCCAATATATTCATAAGCAATGTAAAAACAAACAGCGTCATCCCGACAGCATAAATGCTGTAGTAAATCGTCGTCCCGTAACCGGCGTCGCCCGTTGTCACTTGGACGATATAGGCAGTTAATGTTTGAATCGATTTCGTCACATCAAATGTAAATTCCGGCGATGATCCGCCAGCCACCGCGACGATCATCGTTTCACCAACCGCCCGGGAAATGCCTAAAATAAATGAAGCGATCACTCCAGAAGCAGCGGCGGGAAGCACGACCTTAAGCGCCACTTCAAGCTTTGTGGCGCCAAGGGCAAGAGCGCCTTCGCGAATCGAGTTCGGCACCGCGCTCATCGCGTCTTCTGACAGCGAGGCGATCATCGGAATGATCATAATCCCCATCACGAGCCCCGGGCTGAGCGCATTAAAAATCTCTAAATCCGGAATAACCTTTTGCAATAACGGCGTCACGATCGTCAACGCAAAAAATCCGTAAACGATCGTCGGAATGCCGGCAAGCACTTCGAGCGCCGGCTTGATGATTCGGCGCGTCCGCTCCGACGCATACTCGCTCAAATAAATAGCCGAAGCGAGTCCAACCGGAACAGCCAAAAGCATAGCGATACCGGTCGTCAGCAGCGTGCCGGTCACAAGCGGAGCGACGCCGAACGATCCATGCTCCTCATTCCACGGAAGCCACTCTTTGCTCGTGACAAACTCAACAATCGATACACGGCGGAAAAATTCGATCGTCTCAAAAAGAAGAGTAAACAAAATGCCGAGCGTTACGAGCACGGAGAGCGCCGCCAATGTAAAGAGAAACTTCGGCGCGAGCTTTTCCATCCTTTTCGGCCAATGTTGCCGCGTTTGGTTTTCGGCAATCATCTCCCGCACCGATAACTGCTGTTCTTTCTTCGTTGGAATCCCCATAAAACGAAAACTCCTTTCCGACATATTCCAGCCGCAGTCACAAGTCTAGGCCGACGGACATCCCTTGTCGCCGGCCTGACGAAACCTATTTCAATCCTTTCAACGTTTCAAGCTGTTCTTTATACTTTTCCTCCGGCAGGCGGACGTAACCAACTTCTTCCGCCAAGTCCCCGGCTGTTTCCATCAAGAATTCCATGTAGTCATACACTTGCGGTTTTTCTTTCAGCGATTTGACGTTCACATACGTAAACAGCGGACGCGAAAGCGGAGTGTATTTTCCTGTTTCAATCGTCTCGTTCGTCGGCTCGACCGGACCGTTGCCACCATCGATCGGAACCACTTTCAGCTTATCTTTATTTTCCAAGTAATACGCATAGCCGAAGTAGCCGATCGCGTATTGATCTCCTTCAACCCCACGAACGAGAATATTGTCGTCTTCCGCAAGTTGAGCCGTTTTGACCAGTTCTTTTCCTTCCAAAATCACTTCATCAAAGTAGTCATACGTCCCGGAATCATGACCCGGCGAGAAAAACTTAATTTCCTCATCCGGCCATCCTGGGCGGATGTCCGACCATTTTTTCACCGTGCCATCTTCCGTCCACATTTTTTTCAGCTCATCGACCGTCAAGTAGTCAACCCAGTCGTTTTCTTTGTTGACAACGACAGAAAGGCCATCATAAGCGAGTTGAAATTCTTGGAATTCAATGCCGTTGGCAGCGGCCGCTTGTTTCTCTTCCTCTTTGATCGGACGGGAAGCGTTCGAAAAATCCGTTTCCCCTTTCGTGAACTTTTCAAATCCACCGCCCGTTCCCGACATACCGACGGACACTTTCACGTTCGGCTGTTCAGCCATGTATTCTTCAGCGGCTGCCTCCGCAATCGGATAGACGGTCGAGGAGCCATCCATGATCACTTCGCCCGACAGTTCGTTCGCTGCGGACTCACCGTTGGCGTCATTTTCCTCTGCTCCGTTGCCTCCGCCACAGGCAGCAGCGATTACCATCACCCCGCTGAGCACCCCGGATAACATGAGCCGTTTCCACTTGTTCATCGTTTTTCCCCCTGCCCATTTCGTTTTCTCCTTACATGTCCTATCATAAATGGCGGCTATTAACGAGGTTTAAACGGAATGTTAAGATTGTGTAAACATTCCGACCGCGTTACTGTCCGGCTCGGACAAATGGTACCTAATTAAATCTTTATCTTTTGTATGAAAAATAGGAATGAAATTGACCGCACGCACAAGTTAAATAGCGAATTGGATGTATTTATTATTCGCTTATTCACCTTTGTTTTATTCAATAAAAAGGCTGATTCAACAGGGAAACCGCCTGTCGAATCAGCCCAGTTTATTGTTGCTCATTTGTTTCTGAAGCCGCCTTCTCTCCATTGGCCCTCTTTACTTTCAATTCAAAATACGCATCTAAAATGCGGCGGCCGATGCGGTTGTTAATGCCATCACTTTCCCCTTGCGTCGCCCACGGGACGACGACCGCAAACGATACTTGCGGATCGTTATACGGCGCATAGCCGACGAGCGTCAAATTGTACGTCGGATCGTTGCGCCGGCTTTGGATCGGTCCGTCATAAAACGCTTCGGCCGTCCCTGTTTTGCCGGCCGGCTTGTACGGGGCATTGGCGAAATACGAATACGCCGTCCCCCCCGGCTCTTGCATGACGCGGCGGAATCCTTCCTGCACCCGTTGAATATACTCAGTTTTCATATCGACGCGGTTTAAAACAACCGGCTCAAACCGCCGAATGATCCGGCCAGGCTCTTTTCCGTCAACGGACGGCTCGCGGATTTCTTTGACCAAAAGCGGCTTCATCCGGTAGCCACCGTTAGCGATCGTCGAAACGTATTGCGCCAGCTGCATCGGCGTATACATATCGTACTGGCCGATCGCCAAGTCAAGCAGAAATCCTGGCAGCTTGCTTTGCCCTTGAAAACCGCCCAATTCGTTCGGCAAGTCGATGCCGGTTTTCACACCCAATCCGAATTGGCTGAAATAATGGCGCATTGTCGTAAACGCGGCCGGATTGATGTCAAGCGGCTGATGCGGGCGATACACGCCGCCGCCGATGGCGATCGCCGTTTTAAACATATAGACGTTCGACGATTGTTTCAGAGCGGTCAGCTCGTTAATGGTCCCCATCGTTTTCCATGATTTTTTTTCAGGAGTTCGGTAGATATAAAGCGGCTCATCCTTAATATACGTATTCGGATAGAGCACGCCCGTTTGAAAGCCGGTGAGAACGGTCGCGCCTTTTACCGCCGACCCCATCGCGTAAGCTGATGTGATGTTGCCGATAGCAAAATCGACAAATTTGCCGTCTTGAAGAAGTTTGCCGGCCATCGCCAACACTTCGCCCGTTTTGGGATTCATCATGACGACGAACGCCCGATCCAAGAGCGGGGAGCGGCCTTTGCGCTTCGTGGCCAAAATCTCCTGCTCAATAATTTGCTCGACTTGTTGCTGCAGCTCGGCATCGATCGTCAACACGAGGTCTTTGCCGCGCTCGCCCGGATACACTTGCTCAACCGAGACGACGTTGCCTGATTTGTCCACGATGTTTTTTACTTTCGCCTTTTTGCCGTGGAGCACTTCTTCATACTGCATCTCCAAATAACTTTTGCCGACGCGGTCGTTGCGGCTGTAGTCGCGGGCTAAAAAGTGGTCGAGCCGCTCGCGCGGGACGCCCTCATCTTCTTCCGTCACGCTCCCGAGCACAGAGCGGAACGTGTTGTCATAGACGTATTTCCGGTCCCAATCAACGGTCGTGTTGACACCGGGCAACTCGCTTAAGTGTTCGCTGACGACCGCATATTCGCGGTCAGTCACCCCTTTGCTTTTCACCGTCTGCGGCGTCAGCGCATAGCCGCTTTCCATCTCACGCTTAATGGCAATCACTTCAAGCTCTGCCGGCGAAATTTGCGCCAAGTCCTTCTCTGTAATGCGGTCGAGCGTCCACTCATATACTTTTTTGTCAATTTCTTTTTGCGTCAAGCCTTGATCAGCGAGCGTTTTCCGTTCTCGTTCGCTCACTTTCCTTTTCGCCTCGTCCGGGCGCGTCAAAATCCAATAGTCTTTCATATCGCGCTCGGTCACTTTTTTTTCAGCATCCGGAATATCAATATATTGAGCGAGCTTCCTTGCCACTTCCAATATTTCTTCTGGTTGAGTCGTTTTTGAGCGCGTATACGTAATCGCCTTTTGTGGTGTATTGTCGACGACCACTTGGCCAAACCGGTCGAAAATTTTGCCGCGCGGCACCGGCGTGCTGACCACTTCATCCTGCGTCCGTTCCACTTCGCGGCGATAGTCCTCCCCGTACACAATTTGCACGACGCCCAAGCGCAAAATAAGCACTGAAAACAACAAAAAGACAAAGAAAAACAAAATGTTTAACCGGATCGGCACTTGCGCCCGCTTCTTCCGTTTCATCCCCCGTTCCTCCTTTCCCTCCCCCTATTGTAAAAGAAAAAAGCAGGCAAGGCTAGGGAAAAACATGGACAACTTTTTACACCGATGGGCCGCCCCGTTCACCGGCCAGCTTCGTCCGAAACAAGAGCGTCTCCGGCCGGTCCCGCTCCGGGCGTCCATCCGTGAAACGAATGCGGCGGACGAACCAGTAAATCACTAGATGTCCAGCCCCGCATACAAACATGAGCATACGAATGCCCATCTTTTCCCCAAACAGTGTCACCGCCGCCAAAAAGGCTAAAATCGATGCCATCCGCCCGGCGTTTAAAAACAGCTCGCGGACGACAATATACTCCACGCGCGCCTCTGCCGATTTCCAGCTTCTCCCGATTACATCAAACGTTAATGAGGAGTACGGAACGAGCAAAATCGGGTAAGCGACGGCGATCGTGACGGCATAAACAATCAAACGGGGGTAAGACGGCTGAAAGACGATGAGAAAAATGGCCGCATAGAGCAACAGTCCGCCCAATAAAATGGCTTTCATCCGATACTCCTGCCTCATCAGACGGGAAACGGCATAGTAGGCGACAAACGATGTAAAGGAATTGACGAGCCCGTACTTGCCGAGCGCCCATTCACTGTTTGAGGTGACATACACCAACACCGAAATGACAAACACAAACGACCCTTCACGCAGTCCTTGAAAAAAATGAGCGTTCGTAATCAACCGCCAATTCTCATTTTGGTTCCGTTCCTTTAAAATGCGAAGAAATAAGTATTTTCCCGCCGCTGTACGGCGCTTGAGAAAGAAGCTGAGCAGCACGGCGACAAGAAACAAGCCAAGCGACAGCGAGAAAACGAGCGTATACCCTTTTAGGCCGGCGAGCGACGAAATCATATAGCCGGCGACAATCGGTCCGATCATGCCGGCTGACGATGTGAGCACTCCGAAAAAACCGTTAAAAAAGTCGCGCGTCTCCGGTTCGGTAATTTCAAATGTCAGCACGTTAAAAGCGAGCCAGTAAAAACCGTAGCCGACGCCGAGCAGCGCGCCGAGAACGAGCAAATATTGATGGGCTCGCGGACCGACGAACAAAACAGCGACAAAAAAAACGGCTAAACACGACACCCCGAGCCGCAGGATGAGAATGCGGTCAATCTGTTTCGCCAGCCGGCCGGCGAATAGAAACGTCAGCGGCTGCATGGTGACGACCGCCAAATTATACAGCGCCAAGTCGCGAAAGTCACCGGTCTGTTTCCATAAATAAATGTTGACAAACGTATTGGACAGCGAGACAGCAAGCGCATAAAACCCGCCGATGCAAAGAAGCAGCAGCAAATCGCGATCCACCCGTTCTTGGCCAGTCAATTTTTCGAATAATGACATCGTAAACTCCCCTTTTCATCTATCCGGTAGTGTAGCCATTTCCGCTGCCGCTATGCACCTTTCGGCCAATGAAAAAAAACGGGGCGGATCACTTGCCCCGTTTTTTCGTTATAGATTTACTTATTTTGCTTTTGCTTCACTGTATCGTTTCGCGACTTCATCCCAGTTGACGACGTTCCAGAACGCCGCAATGTATTCCGGACGGCGGTTTTGGTATTTCAAGTAGTACGCATGCTCCCAAACGTCCAAGCCAAGGATCGGCGTTTTGCCTTCCATGATTGGCGAGTCTTGGTTCGGCGTGCTCGTAATTTCCAGCTCGCCGTTGTTGACGACAAGCCACGCCCAGCCGGAGCCGAAACGGCCAGCGGCTGCTTTCGAAAACTCGTCTTTAAACGCCGCAAAGCTGCCGAATTTTTGGTTGATCGCTTCAGCCAGCTCACCTGTCGGTTCGCCGCCGCCGTTTGGCGATAAAATCGTCCAGAAGAGCGAATGGTTCGCATGGCCGCCGCCGTTGTTGCGCACTGCGGTGCGAATGCTTTCCGGAAGGACTTCCAAATTGCTGAGCAACTCTTCCAACGACTTGTTTTGCAAATCAGCATGCCCTTCAAGCGCCGCATTTAAGTTCGTCACGTATGTGTTATGGTGCTTCGTGTGGTGGATGTTCATCGTTTCTTTGTCGATATGCGGCTCGAGCGCATCGTACGCATACGGCAATGCCGGCAGTTCAAATGGCATACAAATCTCCTCCTTTTGTTCGTAATATGTAATGCGGACGCAAAGCTGTCCGTGTAAAATTAGCTTACCAAAATTTCCACAATGTTTCAATGAATTTGCCTGTCCACCAATGAACAGGAAACGATCACAGTTGAATTCGCCTGTTCCGGCATATACAATGGAAATGGAGAAAAAGAAAGGTGTGGCCATGATGAATGTATTCGTCCAACTATGGAAAAGCCTATATTCCCCCAAAGACATCGCCCGTTTTCGATTTCAAGGAATTGGAAAAACAATTGGCTATTTGTTTTTGCTGACGCTTTTATCCGTTCTCCCAACTTTTTACTATGCTTCAACGTCGCTAGCTGAGAGCATTCGCACGACAAGCGCTTTGTTGCGTAACGACCTCCCGCCCTTTTCGATTGAAAACGGCGAGCTTCGCTCAGAAGCGGCTGAACCGATTCATATTGACCAAGGTGGATTTACGATCGTTTTTGACAGCACGGGTAAGGTGACGAGACGGGAAGTAGAACGGTTGCCGAATGCCATCGCCTTGTTGAAACATGAGGCTGTGCTCGTCGCCGGCTATCAGGCGCAGCACTACAGCTATGCCACGTTTCCAGACGTAACCATCACTGATGAGGACGTGCGCGTGTTTATTGCCAGCTTGCAGTCGCTTCTCCCGGTTCTTATTCCGCTTTTCGGGCTTGTTTTATATGTGCTCGCTTGCGCGGGGAAATTCGTCAGCGTTTGCTTACTCGCTTTCTTTGGCCTCATGTTTGCCGGCATGTTAGACAAAAAGCTTCGCTACCGTCATACATGGATCATGTCGGCTTATGCGATTACGCTGTCGACGGTCTTTTTTGCTTTAATGGAAACAGTCCAAACGATCGTGCCGTATAGCACCTTTATCCATTGGTTCGTTTCGCTCGCCGTCCTTTTCTTAGCAGCCAAAGAAGTCCCTGCAGCCGTCCAACGCAATGACTAGCCGCCAAGAAGCCTTGGTGGCTTTTTTATCCGCTCATTTCAAACCGTTCAACACGTTTCCTCAGCGTTTGGCCGAGCTCAATGATTTCGAACCCGATCGCATGCATCGTGTTCATTTCCATTGTTTGCGTACGAGAAGAATACAGCATTTGTTCGGCGCTTGCCAACGTTTGTTGGGCCGTTGATACGAACGAAACCGTCGCCTGCTCCATGGCCGGAATCGATTGGGCCAGCTCAGCCATGCTTCGCTTCATTTTTTCAATATTCTCTGTAACAACAGCAATCTCGTTTAGCAGTTCATCAAGAGCGGTTTTGGATCGATACGATGTCTGTATGTAGGCAGAAAAACGCCCTGAAACGTCAGTGCATTGCTTAGAAGCTTTTATAATCACTTCCACCATCTCCGTCATTGTTTTGGCAACCGATTCAGCTGCTTTCCCGGACTGTTCTGCTAATGATCTCACTTCCTTGGCCACCACAGCAAACCCTTTTCCAGCCTCTCCCGCTCTTGCCGCCTCAATCGTCGCGTTCAAAGAAAGACATTTCGTTTGCTCAGCGATCTCACGAATGACTTGCACGACCGTGACGACCGATGATGAGTAATTCTCGACCTCTCTTACCGCTTCCGCCATTTTGGCAAATTCCTGTTCAAGCTCCTGAACCAACTGAGTCATTTGTTTCGTTTGTCTCCCTCCCTCAAGGGCAGCTGTATTCATATAGTGCGAGCTTTCCTCGATCATTTCCATCTGTTTCGTGACCTGCATAATGTCTTCTTTCATTTGTTGAAAAAAAGCAATCGTTAAATCGGAGGAAGAAGCGGTTTCTTCAGCTCCCCGCTTGACAATTCCAATCGATTCCATCAATTTCTCGTTGCTTTGCATCGTTTTTTTAGACACTGTTTTTAATTGTTCCCCTTTATCCGCCAACTGTTCCGTTGTAACGCATATGTGATACATCATCTCCCTCATGTTTTGAACCATCTGTTGAAAACTACCAACCAATGATTGGATTTCCCGCGTTTGGGAAACAATGAGCGGGCTAGGGCTCAAGTCGCCACTAGCTACCTTTTTCATCGCTCCCTGAAGCCGGATGATCGGTGCTGTCAACGTGCGTACAAACGCGACAATCAGGAGCGAAGCAACGCATGCACCGATGAGCGTTGCCGTGAAAATGAAAACAGCCATTTGGTGGATGGCGTTCATGTATGAACTGGTAGGCACCACAATGACGTAAACTCCTTTTAACTCCTGTATGCTTCGATAAACAAGCGTATAATCATTCCCATTTATAACTGTATAGGAAATGCCGTTCTTTTCTTTTTTGATATGTTCGATGAGCGTTTCTGAAAACATAAGACGCGAACGCCGATTGATGTGGAACGGATGGGCCGTTTCAGTAACGAGAAAAAATTCGGCTGGTATTCCGTCCTGCATCAGTTCTGCCTGTTGCTTGCGGACGCTTGTATTCACCCGTTCCATAAAGCGGTTCTGATCTCCTACGTACATAAACAAAAACTGCTGAGCCAATTCATACATCATATCGGTTTCTCGTTGAAGGCGGTGTTCAATTGCCAGCATCGTTTCATGTTTAGCTTTGATATACGATATTACGCCGACTATTCCGACTGTGGCAATCAAAATAGCGATAAACAGAATCATTAGCTGATTTTGCAGACTGATCTTTCCAAATGTCTTTCTCATGGTTGTCCCCCTCTCCATCCCCATTATGTCAATCCAATATTAAGAACATATAAATAGTTTGTTATGTTTTATGGAATTGTTCGCATATTTTGGGCGGACAAGCATACATTTCATAAAAAACGCAATGAGGGGTACAATGAAAAAGTGGTTTTTGTTGCTCGTCGCCTTCCTTGTCGGCTATATCGCGTACGAAGATGTAACCGTCGGAACGCTTCCGGGATCATCAAAGGCACCGGTTGTTCGAGAGAACACAGGCATGCCCTCCTATAAGGTCATCAAAATTAAAGCCGGCGACACACTGTTATCCATTGCCGAACGCGAACAGCAAGGGCCGCTTCCCGTTTCCATTGAGACATTGATTCGCGACTTTGAAAAACTAAATCCAGAAGCAAAAGCGGATGCCCTTCAAATTGGAAAAACATACAAAATTCCGGTGTACGAAAAATAGGCGCGGCGAATTTCTTGTCAATGCCCATCACTATTGATAAACTTAGTGCAGAAAAGCACTCGTTTTTAAAGGAGCGAATTTCCGTGAGTGAAATCATCCATCGTTCAAAAACACGGCCAGTCCGCGTCGGGCCGCTGACGATCGGCGGCAGCAACGAAGTCGTCATCCAAAGCATGACAACGACAAAAACGCACGATGTCGATGCGACGGTGGCCCAAATTCACCGGCTTGAAGAGGCGGGCTGCCAAGTCGTCCGCGTCGCCTGTCCGGACGAACGGGCCGCTGAGGCCATATCGGAAATTAAGAAGCGAATCAACATCCCGCTTGTCGCCGACATCCACTTTGACTATAAATTGGCGTTAAAAGCGATTGAAGGCGGCGTCGATAAAATCCGCATCAACCCGGGCAATATCGGGCGCCGCGAGAAGGTGGAAGCGGTCGTCAAAGCCGCGAAAGAACGCGGCGTGCCGATCCGCATCGGCGTCAACGCCGGGTCGCTTGAGAAACGCATTTTAGAGAAATACGGATATCCGACCGCCGACGGCATGGTCGAGAGCGCCTTGTACCATATCCGCATTTTGGAGGAGCTCGATTTTCACGATATTATCGTTTCGTTAAAAGCGTCCGATGTCCGTCTCGCCATTGAAGCGTATGAAAAAGCGGCGCGCACGTTTGACTACCCGCTTCACGTCGGCATTACCGAAGCCGGGACGCTCTTTTCCGGCACGATTAAAAGCGCGGTCGGACTCGGGGCCATTTTAAGCAAAGGCATCGGCAATACGATCCGCGTTTCCTTAAGCGCCGATCCGGTTGAAGAGGTGAAAGTGGCGCGCGAAATTTTAAAAACGTTCGGGCTCGCCTCCAATGCAGCGACGCTCATTTCCTGCCCGACGTGCGGACGGATTGAGATCGACTTGATCAGCATCGCCAATGAAATCGAGGACTATATCGCCAAAATTAAGGCACCGATCAAAGTCGCCGTGCTCGGCTGCGCCGTCAACGGACCGGGCGAAGCGCGCGAAGCCGATATCGGCATCGCCGGCGCCCGCGGCGAGGGTCTGTTGTTCCGCCACGGCAAAATTGTCCGCAAAGTGCCGGAAGAGCAGATGGTCGAAGAACTGAAGAAAGAAGTCGACAAGCTGGCCGAAGAATATTTTGCAAAACAAAAGGAAAAAGAAGCTGCTCTGAAAGGCGGCGGTCTAGAGTAATCGAAGCGCGGCCGACAGACCAGCACGAAAAAGGGCGTCCCCTGCTTGGGGACACCCTCGCTTTTTCTACGTGTAAAACGGCATAATAAACAAGCGAACGAGAATCGCGATGACGCCGATCCCGATGGCCCACGCCCCGAGCGTTTCCGCTCCGCGCCGGCGCGCGATAAAACCGACAATAATGCCGGCTGCCCCTAACAAAATCGGCCAAATAAACAGGGCGATGATGGACAACGCCAAAGCGAGCCAACCAAGCCCGGCGCCGCCTGCGCGTTCTTCGTCCCGCTCTTCGCGGCGGCGGATCGGCTCAGCGACCTCCGCGGCTGTTTCTTCCATGAAATTGCGTTCTGGTTCCTCTTTTCCGATCGATTGCACGTAACTCTCGTTATACGTGCGCTCGCGGTTGTCTGCCATATGCTTCCCTCGCTTTCCTAAAGTAAGGAGCATTATTAGTATGGGAAACCGACGCCATTTTATCATTGTGAATATTTTCTAAAAGGGGGGATCCGGCGATGAAGCGGCAACGTCTCGGTATTGACATCGACGGCACCGTCACATGTCCAAGCACATTCATTCCATACTTAAACGAGGCATTTGGCAAACCGCTCACATTAGGCGACATTACACAGTACAATTTGGCACCGCTGTACGGGGTAACGGAAGAAGAAATGGACCGTTGGCTCGAAGAAAACGAAGCCGCCATTTATGAGCGCGCTCCGCTTGCCCGCTATGCGCTTGAGGTGATCGACAGCTGGAAAGACAAATACGAGTTGTTTTACATTAGCGCTCGCGGCCGCCATTTGTACGAGCTCACCGAGCGCTGGTTTCGGCGCCATGGCATTCACTACCATCATATCGAACTGACTGGATCACATGATAAAATCGCCGCCGTCCGCCGCTACCAGCTTGCTGCTTTTTTTGAGGATAAATACGACAACGCCTGCGCCATCGGCGAAGAATGCGATATCCCGGTTATTTTATTCGACACGCCGTACAACCAAGGACCGTTGCCCGAGAACGTCATTCGCGTCAAAAGCTGGCTGGAAGCAAAACGGGAAGTGGAGCGGCGTCTACAGTCATAAAAACATCTCCCGCTTTATACCGGGAGATGTTTTTGACATTGCAGACATGTGCCGTAAATTTCAAATTTATGGTCAGCAATTTCATAACCGTCGAGCTCTGGGCCGAGCCTGTCCATCGGGCAAGCATCAATTTCCTTTGTTTTCCCGCACTGGACGCAAATAAAATGGTGGTGATGGCGGCGGGCATCACAGGCAAAGCGGAAATGCTTTTCCCCGGACAGCTCGGTCATCTCTAAAATGCCGAGTGCAGCGAAGAGCGATAAATTGCGGTATACGGTGTCAAAGCTTAAGCCTGGATACGCGGAGCGAAGCGCTTCGAGCACTTCCTTCGCCGTCAAATATTTATCGCGATCGGCAAACAGCTCGAGCATTTGTCTCCGTTTTTCAGTATATTTAAATCCCTTTTCTTTCATCAGCTGCAACGCTTCGCCGATATTCATCATTACCGTCCCCTTTTCCATTTTTTCCATCCTAATACGAGAAGCAAAATGGCGACCGCCAGCACGACGATCGTCCCGCCCGGCGCCCAATCGAGCTCATACGCCGCCAAAAGCCCGGCGATGACCGACAGCTCCCCGAAGAAAATGGAAAATGCGATCGCCTGTTTAAAACTTTTGGCGATGCGAATGCTTGCCGCCACCGGCAACGTCATTAGCGAAGAAACGAGCAACACGCCGACGATGCGCATGGATGCCGCGATGACAAGGGCGACGAGCACAATAAACAAAAAGTGAATGAACTTGGCGCGAACGCCGGAGACGCGGGCGTACTCCTCATCAAATGAAAGGAGAAACAGCTCCTTGTAAAATGCGAAAATGATGGCGGCAGCAATTACAGCGACGGCGAACGCCGCCCAAACGTCGGCGCCGCTTACGGCGCTGACGCTGCCGAACAAATACGAAAACAAATCGGTGTTAAACCCATTAGCGATGGAAATCAAAATAACACTTAAACCAATGCCGGCCGATAAAATAATCGGAATCGCGAGCTCTTCATAGTGGCGGTAAACCGCGCGCAACTTCTCAATGAGCAGCGAACCGGCAACGGAAAAGCCCATCCCGATGTAAAGCGGATTCCATCCGGCGGCCGGCACCGCTGAACCGAGCAGCAGCCCGGCAGCAATGCCAGCAAGCGTCACATGGCTCAGCGCATCAGCGATGAGCGACAGGCGCCGAACAACAATAAACACTCCAAGCAGCGGCGCGGCAAATCCGGTCAAAATGCCGGCCAAAAACGCATTGCGCAAAAATTCATATTGCCAAATGGCTTCCCACACATGTCATTCCTCCACAATCAACCGTTTACGTTCCGCCCGTTAATGTTGGTGGGAGAGAACGTGAAGCGAATGGCCGTAAAACCGTGAAATCTCCTCGTCGCCAAGCCGTTCGAACTCTTTCACGTTTCCGTGGAAATAGAGGCGCTTGTTTAAGCAGGCGATATGGGTTACCCGATCCGTGATCGTCCCAATGTCGTGCGTCACGAGCACAAGCGTCAAGCCGCGGCGGTTCAAATCACCGAGCAGCTCATAAAACTCATGCACATGGCGGGCGTCAACGCCGACGGTCGGCTCGTCTAAAATCAGCAGATCCGGTTTGCTCGCCAAAGCGCGGGCGATAAACACCCGCTGCTGCTGGCCGCCGGACAACTCGCCGATATTGCGCTTCGCCAAGCCGCACAAACCGACCGCCTCCAACGCCGCCTCAACCGCGCGGCGGTCTTCTTTCGTCAGTAGGCGAAACAAACCGCGTTTGGCCGTCAATCCGCTCATCACCACTTCCTCGACGGTCGCCGGGAACCCGCGGTTAAAGCTGTTCGCTTTTTGCGACACAAAGCCGATCCGATGCCATTCACGGAACGACTCGATCGGCTCGCCAAACAGCGAGATGCGGCCGCGGTCCGGTTTTAACAAACCGAGCACGCATTTTAAGAGCGTTGACTTTCCGGAACCATTCGGGCCAACCAGCCCTAAAAACGCTCCTTTTGGCACCGCCAAATTGACATGCTCGAGCACTTCTTCTTTTTCATAGCGAAATGATACATCCTCGACTTGCACGACAAGCCTGTTTTCCATGGCCGTTCTCCCTTGTTAATTCAGAATCGTTACGATTTATACCCATATGCAAGTATAGCCGATCCCTTCCATTTTGTAAACCTCAATGAATCGCCGATTTGAAACGGGCCCCGCGCACTTCATGCGTCGCCATAATGGTAATGAACGCATTCGGGTCGATTTCATTAACGATCGATTTCAGCTTGGTCACTTCCAGACGCGTAACGACAGCATAAATGATTTCTTTTTGCTCGTCCGTATAGCCGCCTTTGCCAAGCAGCTTCGTCGTCCCGCGGCCGAGGCGGTGCAAAATGGCATCAGAAACTTCTTCATAAAAATCAGTGACAATAAAGGCCGCCCGCGTCTCATCGAGCCCTTCAATCACCGCATCGATCGTCTTGGAGGCGATGTAGTACGTCATCACCGAATACATCGCCGGCTCGACCCCAAGCACAAACGCTGCCCAGCCGAAAATAAACACGTTGACAAACATGACGAACTCGCCGACGGAAAACGGAATTTTCTTTGTCAGTAAGAGGCCTAAAATTTCTGTCCCATCCAGCGACCCGCCATGGCGAATAACAAGACCGACACCAAGCCCGAGCGCCAAGCCGCCAAAGACAGTCGCCAAAACCGGCTCGGTCGTCAGCGGGGAAAAATGGTGAAACATCCGTTCGGTGACACCGAGAATAACAACGCCTAAAATCGTTGACAGCATAAACGTTTTGCCGATGTGCTTATAGCCAAAATACATAAACGGGGCGTTTAAGAGGATGACGAGCGTGGCAAAGTTGAGCAGCCGCCATTCGTCTGGAATTAAATAATCCAAAATAAGGGATACACCGATAATGCCGCCATCGATCATTTTATTCGGAACGAGCAGCCGCTCGATGGCAAACGCCGCCAAGGAAGCCCCCATAGCGATCATCAACACCCGGTACAACACGCGCTTCAACGGTTCTTTTTTATGCTGCTTTGGCGTCAAAATCCCACCCTTTCCTTCTTTACTTTCATTTCCATTATACCATACACCCCTTTTCCGTTCACATCATATGATGGAACAGAAACAAGGAGGGGGCTGCCATGAACTTTTACCAACAGATTGTCAAACAAAAGTTAAAAACGATCACCCCGGAACAACTCGTTGCATACAGCCAAGATTACGATTTGCCGATTACGGTCAGCCAGGCGAAAAAAATTCTTCATCTTGCCCGGACGAATGACATTAACATCTTCGACCCCAAAGAGCGGAAAAAATGGGTGCGCGAGCTGGCTAAAATCACTTCGCCGGAGATTGCCAAAAAGGCGAACGAACTGTTTTTAAAATTTGTACAAAAAAAAGTAAAAAAGGGCGTTTCGCCCTTTTTCATTGCGCGTCAGCAACAATTTTTTCAAGCAGCTGATCATCGAATGTCTGCGCCCGCAGCATAGCAATTTCATGCTTGTACGGCGGTTTTTTATCATTTTTGTCCTCCCCGACATACGGCGTTTCTAAAATTTTTGGAACGTCTGTCAGCTGCGGGTGATGGACGATGTAGTTCAGCGCATGAAATCCGATATGGCCGAAACCGATGTTTTCGTGGCGGTCTTTTCGGCTGCCGCGCGGATTTTTGCTGTCGTTGATATGCAGCACTTTCAGCCGTTCTAGACCGATGATCCGGTCAAATTCGGCAAGGACGCCGTCAAAATCGTTGACAATATCATAGCCGGCGTCATGCGTATGGCATGTGTCAAAGCAGACGGACAGCTTGTCATTATAGGCGACGCCATCGATAATATACGCCAGTTCTTCAAACGTGCGCCCGCATTCCGATCCTTTTCCGGCCATCGTTTCAAGAGCGATTTCGACCGTCTGTTCGCGCGTCAATACTTCGTTCAGTCCGCGGATGATTTGCCGAAGCCCGGCTTCCGCTCCGGCGCCGACATGGGCGCCCGGGTGCAGCACAAGCTGCTTCGCCCCGATCGCTTCCGTCCGTTCAATTTCGGCGCGCAAAAAATCAACACCAAGCGCGAACGTATCGGGATTTGTCGTGTTGCCGATATTGATAATGTACGGAGCGTGAACGACGATGTCCGCAATGCCGTGCGCCTTCATATGCTCGCGCCCGGCTTCAATATTCAGCTCCTCGATGGCTTTGCGCCTTGTGTTTTGCGGCGCACCGGTGTAAATCATAAACGTGTTCGCCCCGTACGATGCCGCCTCCTCGCTGGCGGCAAGCAGCATTTTTTTGCCGCTCATCGAGACGTGTGAACCAATTTTTAACATGTTCTCCTCTCCCTTTTCCTTCCATTCGCAGCGAAAGCTACGATTTTTTGAAGCGGCTCAGCCGCTTTTTCTTCCTCTCGAGCTCGGCGCGCAGCTTTTTCTTATAGCCCGGCTTGACTTGTTTCGCTTGTTTCAGCTTGGCGACAAGCGGCGCGAGTTCATCTTCCTTCTCACCGGCCCGCTTGCCCCGCCGGTTCCAAGGCGGCAGCTCCTTCCATTCGCCGCGCACGAGATCGCGATGAACAAATGAAACCCCCATTTTTTCCAATCGGGCAATCGCATCTTGGTCGGCCGGCTCGTAAATGGTCGCCGCAATGCCGCTATAGCCGGCGCGTGCTGTCCGCCCGGCGCGGTGAATGTAAAACTGCAAATCATCAGGCAGCTCGTAGTTGATGACATGGCTGACACCTTCGATATCAATGCCACGCGCGGCCAAGTCGGTGGCGACGACGTATTGAAACGCCAAATCAAGGATTTGGCTCATCATCTTTTTGCGCTCGCGCGGCGTCAAATCGCCGTGCAACACGCCGACTTTCAATCCTTGTTCAGCAAGCAGATCAGCGACTTCATCAGCCCTTTTTCTCGTATTCACGAACACAATGGCTAAATACGGATTGTAGCTGACAAGCACATCGTAAAGCAGTTTGACCTTTTCGCGCCCGCGCAGTGGAATAAGCACATGCTCAATGTTTTCATTCGCCGCCTGTTTCGGCTCGACTTGGACGAATGTCGGATTTTCCATATATTTTTTCAAAAACGGCTTCAGCTTTTCCGGAATCGTCGCCGAAAAGACGAGCATTTGCAGCTCTTTCGGCATCCGGGCCGCGATTTGGTCGACGTCAGTGATAAAGCCCATATCAAGCATCAAATCGGCTTCATCGACGACAAGGATGCGCGCCGTGTGCACAGTAAGCGCCTGCTCGCGGATAAAATCATTAATGCGTCCGGGCGTGCCGATGACAAGATGCGGCTGCACATGGAGCTTTTCGAGCGCCTTTTGCTTATCCGTCCCGCCGATGAAACAACGGGCGACGATCATCCGGTCTTTCGGGCAAAATTTCGTGATCTTTAACGTTTCATGGTAAATTTGCGTCGCCAACTCACGCGTCGGCGCTGTGATGACCGCCTGCACCTCCGCGCGCTCCGGGTCGATCTTTTCGATGATCGGCAATAAATAGGCGTGCGTTTTTCCCGTCCCGGTCTGCGACTGGCCGACCATGCTCTCCCCGCGCAGCGCCCTCGGAATGATGCGCTCTTGAATTTCCGTCGGTTTATAAAAACGAAGCGCTTGAATCGCCTCGATCAAAAACGGCTGAAATGGAAAACGGGTAAACTGCGTCTTCGCCATCAACCACCACTCCCTTCTATCTGCGCCCTTTGTTCGCTTCATCATTATAGCGAATGTTCGCGGCCCGTCGCAACTAAAGACGATGGCGATGGAAAAACCTTTCCCGTCCTGCCCGCATATTTTATGAAGGAGGACGATTGTTCATCCGTACGACAGAAAGGAGGCGACTGCCATGAGATACAGCCGTCCCCCGATGATGCCTTCCCCGTTTGCCGGGATGCCGCCCGCTCCGTTCACCCGCATGCCGGCTGGCGCTCCCCGCCCCGGCGGCGCCGGCGGTCTGCTCGCCCGCTTATTTTCGCGCGGACAGCCGCCGGCCGCCGCTCCGACCTCGTGGGGATTGCCGCTGCTGCAAAACGCCGCAGCCAACACCGCCACGACAGCGAACACAAGCGGCGGATTCATCGGCATGTTAAATAACGTGCAAAAAATGCTCGGCATCGCGCAAAACGTCATGCCTATGGTGCAGCAATATGGCCCGCTCATTCGCAACCTGCCGGCCATGATCCGCATTTTTCGCGAGCTGAAACCGGCCGATGAAGAAGAGGGGGAAACGAAACCGACAGAAAGCGCACCGGCAAAAGAAACGAAGCAAAAGCCGGCTGCGCAGGCGGCCAAAAAACGCTCCGTTCCACAGGCGAAGCGTGAAACACCGCAAGAAAAACAGACGCCGGTCGCGCCGAGGCCATCAACGCCGAAACTGTATATATAGCCTCTCTCCCGCCCCGGCAATGCCTGCCGTTTAGGGCGGTTATTCTTTGTCTTCTCCCCTTCTCTCCGATATAATGGAAAGTGAAAACCGCCGCGCGGTCGGCGGCAGGGAGGGAAAACGATGGAAGTGATTAAAATTACCCCGCGAGGGTATTGCTACGGGGTGGTCGATGCGATGGTCATCGCCCGCAACGCAGCGTTAGACCCAACGCTACCGCGACCGATTTACATCCTCGGCATGATCGTCCATAATAAACACGTCACGGACGCGTTTGCCGAAGAAGGCATTATTACGCTCGATGGGGAAAATCGGCTTGAGATTTTGGAAAAAATTGATCGGGGCACAGTGATTTTCACCGCCCACGGCGTGTCGCCGGAAGTGAAAAAACGCGCGCTTGAAAAAGGGCTGGTGACGATCGATGCAACCTGTCCGGACGTGACGAAAACGCACCGTCTCATCGAGCAAAAACTCGCTGATGGCTACGATATTATCTATATCGGCAAAAAAGGGCATCCGGAACCGGAAGGAGCGGTCGGCATCCATCCGGAGCGCATCCATCTCGTCGAAACGCCAGACGATGTGGAGCGGCTTTCACTCACCAACGAACGCCTCATGGTCACAAACCAAACGACGATGAGCCAATGGGATGTGGCTGATATTATGGCGAAAGTAAAAGAAAAATACCCGCATGTCGAAATGCATAAAGAAATTTGCCTCGCGACCCAGCTTCGCCAGGAAGCGGTGGCCGAGCAAGCGAAGGAAGCGGACGTGACAATCGTTGTCGGCGATCCGCGCAGCAACAACTCGAACCGCCTTGCCCAAGTATCGGAAGAAATTGCCGGCACGAAGGCATACCGCATCGCCGATGTAACGGAAATTGATATCAACTGGATTAAAAATGCCAAAAAGGTGGCTGTCACGGCCGGCGCGTCCACTCCGACGCCGATTACGAAAGAAGTGATCGACTTTTTAGAGCAGTTTGATCCGAACGATCCGGCTACGTGGGAGCGGGAGCGGAAAGTGCCGCTGCAAAAAATCTTGCCGAAGGTGAAAACGAAGAAAGAAGAATAACAACCGTTCATCCATGAACAAAGGCTATCCTGAACAAGCGGTTGAACCGCTTGCAGGACAGCCTTTTTCGTTTGCTGTTCATACGAATTGAAACGGATCGGTATCGATGGTTGAAGCGACCACCTCAGCCTCCCACTGCCGCTTCGCGAGCTCGGCGGTTAAATAGCGGGCGACGCCTTGTTTCATCACTTTTTCGACGTTATGGCCGGGATCGATGAGATGAAGGCCGAGCGCTTGAGCGTCATGGGCGGTATGGTAATACACATCCCCGGTCACATACACGTCGGCTCCGGCCAATGCGGCGGCGGCGACAAACTTATTTCCGTCTCCGCCAAGCACAGCGACGGTTTGCACAAGGTCTTCGAGCCGGCCGACGACGCGCACGGCTGGGACAGAAAATGCTGTTTTCACTTGTTCGGCGAAGGCGCGCAGCGTCACCGGCTGCGGCAGCCGGCCGATGCGTCCGAGTCCAAAGCGTCGCCCTTCATTGTCAAGCGGATAGATGTCGTACGCCACTTCCTCGTATGGATGGGCCGCGAGCATCGCTTCGACCACTTGCCGCTCAAGCGAGGCCGGGACGATCGTTTCGATGCGCACTTCCTCCACTTCTTCAAGCCGCCCTTGCTCACCGATAAACGGCTGGGCCCCTTCTTCCGGCAAAAACGTTCCGATGCCGCGGCTGTTGAATGTGCAATGGCTGTAACGGCCGATATGACCGGCGCCAGCATCCCCTACAGCCGCCCGCACCGCCTCCGCGTGGCTTATTGGCACATAGACGACAAGCTTTTTTAGCGCTTCCGTGTATGTCGGCACAAGCACGGCCGTTTCGTTCAAGCCGAGCGCTTCGGCGAGCCAGTCATTCAAGCCGCCAAAAGCGACATCTAAGTTCGTATGAGCGGCGTAGACGGCAATGTCGTGCTTGACGCATGCCGCAATCATCCGCCCGTGCCCGTCATCGGTCGACAACCGCTTTAGCGGACGGTACAGCGGCGGATGGTGAGCGATAATTAAATCGGCTTGTTGATCGATGGCTTCGGCGACGACGTCTTCAAGCACGTCGAGGGCGACCATCACTTTTTTGACCGGCTTGTTCAACGTTCCGATTTGCAGGCCGATCGGGTCCCCGTCCATAGCCAACGGTTTCGGGGCGAGCTGCTCGACAAGCTGAATGACCTCATAGCCGTACGGAATGCGGCTCATGGCAACGCCTCCTCTACCAATTGAACTTTTTTCTCCAGTTCGCGCTTTTTCTCCTGCGCCGCTTCACTTTCTCCCTTTTCTGCCAAATCGGCGATAATCCGCTTCCAATGCCGGAGTTCACGCTGCCATTTTTCGCGAAACACCTCACTGTTTTCTTGACGTAAAAACGGCCCCAAAAGCAGTTCTGCCTCCAAATGGCGATACGGCCGCCGCGCGTCGCCGCGCTCGGCGACAAGCACTTCGTAAATTTGCCCATCCTCTTTCAAAATGCGTTCGGCCACCAGCTCCCATCCGTGGTCAAGGAGCCAGCGGCGGACAAGCTCGGCGCCAATGTTCGGCTGCAAAATGAGCCGTCTTACCCCCGCCAGCTTGTCTTCTCCATCGCCTAAAATGCGGGCAATCAAGGAGCCGCCCATGCCGGCGATCGTGATGCAATCCGCTTCCCCCGGAGCGATGACAGCCAGCCCATCTCCTTTGCGCACGGAAATGAGGTGGGAAAGTCCGGCCTTTTCCACTTGCTGCCGTGCTGAGCGGAGCGGCCCGTCCGCCACTTCACCGGCGATGGCTTTGGCCGCATAGCCGCGCAGGCAGGCATAGCAAGGCAAATAGGCGTGATCGGAACCGATATCAGCGAGCACCGCCCCTTTCGGGATGAAGGAAGCGACCGTTTCGAGCCGCTTTGATAGGTGAAATTCGTTCATAATCCGACAACGGCGCAGCCAACCTTCTCCAAGCTGCTGTGCGAAGGCGGCCCGCATTTCCCTCCTTTCTTTTTCCAATTTTGTGCACTTTGATGGCATAAATGGAACGCTCTCTCCTAGTTCGAGATGATAAAACATCCCTTCGCCAAAGGCAAAGGGACGTCAATCATCGTTATTATTTTAAGCCGGCCAGCCATTTCGTCATCGCGTCGAGGTTTTCGGCTGGTACAAGCCCGCCCGGCATGCCGCCGCGTCCGTTTTGCAGGACATCTTTGATTTGGTCCGCCGATAACCGTTCGCCAACTCCTTTTAATGCCGGACCCATGCCGCCTTCATAATTTTGTCCGTGACAGCTGATGCACGTTTGTTGGTAAAACTGCTCCGGATTAAATTCAGCAGCCTGCTCCGTTTTTTCGCCGCCTTTTTTTTCTTCGGCCATCTCTTTCGCATCGCCTAGCCCTTTAAACGACAAGACGAACGTCAGCACAATCCCGAATGCCATAATGATGAAAAACGGGATGAGCGGATTGCGGTTCATCTCTTTTACCTCCCTTATGTATGATAAAGAACGATGCAAACAATTTTATTTTACTGTAAATAGCGGACAAGGAAAAGCCCTAAGTTTCCAAAACAAAAACAACCGGCTTCATCGCCACCAAACAACCGCCGCCATAAGCGCCCCACCGACAACGGCAGAAAGAAAAAAGTAACGGAGGCGAAACAGGCGGCCAATGGCAAGCCAAATGGCACAGTTCGCCAGCACGGTCATTGTGAGCGCACCGGTTTGGCCGGGGAAGTAATGGCTGCTGACAGCAACCGTCTCCACAAGCAACAGCCACGCGCTGCCGATCAGCGGAAAATGAAGGAGCTGCCGCTCTTTCCGCCATCGCCAAACGAGCAAGAGGCACGCGGCCAAAAAAAGGGACAAAAGGAGCGTTTGCAAAACGAATGACAATTCAGTAAAATAAATGGCAAGAGCGGTGGCTGGCAACAATAAACAAAGACCGGCAGCAAGTAAACCGGGATGCGGGCGGCTGCGCGGGCGGCCATCCCCCTCCGTATAGAGGGCAAGCAAAAAATCGCAATATTGCTCCGGCAAAAGGCGCGAACGCTTCCAATATTCAATTTCCCGGATAATCGTTTCCCGTCGTCGCCGATTCATTCGTCAATCACCTTTCATCAGTCAAAGAAAAGAGAAAAAAATAGTTTACTTCCGAGGAAGTAAACTACGAAAAAAGCGGTCATTCCAAAAAGTCTTTCAGCCGTTTGCTGCGGCTCGGATGGCGCAATTTGCGCAACGCCTTGGCTTCGATTTGGCGAATGCGTTCGCGTGTTACGCCGAACACTTTCCCAACCTCTTCTAGCGTCCGTGTCCGGCCGTCGTCGAGTCCAAAGCGAAGGCGGAGCACGTTTTCTTCGCGGTCCGTCAGCGTATCAAGCACATCTTCGAGCTGCTCTTTCAACAGCTCGTAAGCGGCGTGTTCCGACGGCGATGTCGCTTCTTGGTCTTCGATGAAATCGCCAAGATGCGAGTCGTCCTCCTCGCCGATCGGCGTCTCGAGCGACACCGGCTCTTGAGCGATTTTCAAAATTTCTCGCACTTTCTCCGGCGTTAAGTCCATTTCCTCGGCGATTTCTTCCGGCGTTGGTTCGCGGCCGAGGTCTTGGAGCAACTGCCGTTGGACGCGGATCAGTTTGTTGATCGTCTCGACCATATGAACCGGAATGCGGATCGTCCGCGCCTGATCGGCGATCGCCCTTGTGATGGCTTGGCGAATCCACCATGTCGCATACGTGCTGAATTTGTAGCCTTTGCGGTAGTCAAATTTTTCAACCGCTTTGATCAAGCCCATGTTTCCTTCTTGGATCAAATCAAGGAAGAGCATGCCGCGGCCGACATACCGTTTGGCGATGCTGACAACAAGACGGAGGTTCGCTTCTGTCAACCGGCGCTTCGCTTCTTCGTCGCCTTGTTCGATCCGTTTGGCCAGCTCGATTTCCTCTTCCGCTGACAAAAGCGGAACGCGGCCGATTTCTTTTAAGTACATGCGCACCGGGTCATTGATTTTCACGCCGGGAGGAACGGACAAGTCGTTTAGGTCGAACTCTTCCTCCTTCACCAGCTCGTCGATATCCGGGTCGGTCTCGATGTCGGATTCGCTGATCACTTCAATGCCTTGGTCAGCGAGGTATTCGTAATATTCATCCATCTGGTCGGAGTCCAAATCAAAGCCGGAAAGCCGCTCGGCGATTTCCTCGTACGTAAGGATGCCGCGTTTTTTGCCGAGCTCGGCGAGCTGCTCTTTCACTTGCTCAAGCGTATCGCCAGCAGCTTCCGCTTGCTTTGATTGGGCTGGTTTTTCAGCCATTTCATTACCTCCTTTAAAAACTCATACCACCATGTTATGAAGAAGATAACATTTTTTTCATCTCAATCATTTCTTTGGCGATGCGGGCGGCCGTCAAAAAGTCCTTTCTTCGCTCCGCTTCTGTTTTTTCCTGCTCTTTTTCCTTTAGCATTAACCATTTCGGGTGATTCAACACATGCTTCATATAATCGCCGAGCTCTTGTTCAGAAACCTCATCGGCCACCAGCAACAACGACAGTTCGCTCGCCAGCGGCTGCAGTTCGCCGGGAAGCCGAAACATGAGCGCGCCAAGGTCGGCTTCATGCCCTTCTTCATAAAAGGCATAAATATAGGCGGCTAACGCCCGATGCTCCTCGATGTTAAATCGTCCGCCGACCCGCTCTTGAACGATGAGCGCCACATCGCGGCTCCGCATCATATGGGCAAGCAGCAGCCGCTCCGCATTGTGGAAAGCCGGCAGCAGCTTTTTCGCCAGCGTCGGCCGCGAAACCTTTCCGCCGGCCGCCGTTTTCCGCGGCATCGACGTTTCCCGCTCGCAGCGGGACAGCTGCTCATTGAGCGCGGAGAGCGACAACGAAAACTCCTCCGCGAGCTGGCGGACGTAATAATCTTTTTCGACCGGACTCGGCAGTTTGCCGATTTCGCGGAGCACTTCCTCGATATAACGAAGCTGGTCGCCTTCGTGCTGCAAATTTTTCCCCCGTCGCAAATGGGTCATTTTAAACGCCATGAGCGGCTGGGCGGCAGCGATTTCCCCGGCAAACCGCTCCTTGCCGTGAACGCGTATATATTCATCCGGGTCAAGGCCGTTCGGAATGGATGCCACCTTGACGCGGCATCCGAGCGCGCTCAGTTGTTCCGCAGCGCGCCAAGCGGCTTCCGTTCCGGCGCTGTCGCCGTCATAACAAATCGTGACCGTTTCCGCATGGCGGCGCAAAATGCGCGCCTGCTCCTCAGTCAGCGACGTGCCCATCGTTGCCACCGCGTAATCAATGCCGGCCTGCACGGCGGAAATCACATCGGCAAACCCTTCAACGAGCAGCGCCTCTTGCCGCTTGCGGATCGGCACCCGTGCCTCATGAAAGTGATATAAAAGCATTCCTTTCCGAAAAATCGGCGTCTCCGGGCTGTTAACGTATTTCGGCTGCCCGTCGCCGAGCAGGCGGCCGGAAAACCCGACCGTCTCACCGCGGTGATCATGAATCGGAAACATGATGCGATTGCGGAAGCGGTCGACGTACCGTCCGTCTTCTTTTTTCGTTACTAAGCCCGCCTTTTCCATCATCGGAAGCGAAAAGGAATGGCTTTCGAGCAGCTTGGCCGCCGCATCGGGCGCATCCGGCGCATAACCGATTTCAAACCGGTCGATCGTTTCCTTTGTCCATCCGCGCGCCTGCAAGAAATCAAGCGCCGCTTGTCCTTCTTTTGTATAAACAAGCAAATAATGGTAAAATCGTTTCAGCAAGGCGTGCGCTTCCGTCATCGCTTTGGCCTCGCCGGTTTTGCCGTCGTCATGCCCGTGAATGTTCAGCTGATAGGCGGACAGGTCGATGCCTGCTTTGGCCGCAAGACGTTTCGCCGCTTCCACAAACGGAATGCCCTCGATATCCATCAAAAACGTAAAGGCATTCCCCCCTGCCCCGCAGCCGAAGCAGTGGAAAATTTGCTTTTCTGGGGAAACGGAAAACGATGGCGTCTTTTCCCCGTGAAACGGGCATAAGCCAAAATAGTTGCGGCCTTGTTTTTTCAGTTGAACATATTCGCCGATCACACCAACGATGTCGATGCTGCGGCGAATCGCTTCAATCGTTTCTTCGGGAATGCGATGTCCCATATGAACAACCCCCTGAACCTCCTGATGGCTAAAGCCATGGGGTTCTTGTGTACTACAGAGCTTCTTGCATGTCTTCATATGGACAGTGACTCTTATTCCACAAGACTTCCATAACCAAATACCCGTCCGGTGCTTAACGCCCTATGCGCCCGGTTTAAGGACGCTTTTGGTTGTTTCATCCCCATACTTTCGTCCCAGCGGCTGAGGCCGTGGGCTTTCATAATGCGTGTTCTCTTCACCTATTTATTCTCGGCAGCAAGCCCATTTTCCTTTTGATTTCGACAAATTTTTTCATTTTTTCAAGCCTCTCCGTTTCGCCTTCCCCCTTACCTTCAAAATCAAAAGCGGGGCGGCCGAATCACCCGCGGTCCGCTCTCGTCCCGCTGCCTATGCAGCAGCCAATGACAGCGGCACCGTCCGAAGACGCACTCGATATATTATATTTCAGCACCGAGAAGAAAATTTCACTTTTTTCTCGGCGCTTTGTTGCAGCGGGCAAACCTGTTCCTGTAGGAAGGGACGTCTTTACACCCCCTATTATTCTACACCGTTCCAAAAAATCCTTCTTTTCTTCCGGACGTTCGACATTTTTTGTCGAAAAACTTTTTTTTACTGTCCTTGACAAGCAGCTATAAATAGTTTACTCGTCCTATGGCCGCTCTAAACCTATATAGGGCATTTTTCTCGCAATTTTTTATTATAATATAAGCCGCAGCAATATGCCATAAAAAATGCACGATTCCCATCAGGAAACCGTGCGGATAAAGGGAAACGACAACACACCATTACCGCTTTAACTTTTTCATAATTATGCTTGCTGTTTCTTCAACAGCTTTATTCGTTACATCGATGACGTCGCAGCCGATCTTTTTCACCACTCCGTCAAAATACGCCAGTTCCTCTTTAATGCGGTCCATGTTCGCATAGATGGCTTGATCATTCAAGCCGAGCGATTTCAGACGCTCGCGGCGGATCGACAGCAGCTTGTCCGGACTGATTTTCAATCCGAAACATTTGCTTGGGCCGACCTGGAACAGCTGCTCGGGCGGCTCGACTTCCGGAACGATCGGCACGTTCGCCACCTTCAGCCGCTTATGGGCCAAATATTGCGACAGCGGCGTTTTCGATGTGCGCGACACGCCGATCAATACAATGTCGGCGCGCAAAATGCCGCGCGGGTCGCGGCCATCATCGTATTTCACGGCAAACTCAATCGCTTCGATTTTTTTGAAATAATCTTCGTCAAGCACACGCACTTGGCCCGGCTCATACCTTGGCTTCAGCTGAAACAAATCGCTCATCTTTTCAATGAGCGGACCGATGATATCGTAAGCGACAACCCCTTCGCGCGCCGCCTCAGCGAGCAAAAATTCCCGCATTTCCGGGACGACGAGCGTAAAGGCGATAATGGCTTGGTTCATTTTCGCCAATGCGACGACTTCGGCTAGCGTTGTTTTATCCTCTACATACGGGACGCGTTTCACTTGAACCGGTGAGGCGTAAAACTGGCTGGCCGCCGCTTTAACGACGAGCTCGGCCGTCTCCCCGCCCGAATCGGATACGACGTAAACGAGGCGCTGATTCATGTGTCTCCTCCTTTTTGGCTTATACATCATCTTTCGCTAATGAAACAAATGCTTTCGTCATATTCGTTTTCGTAATGCGGCCGATCACTTCATATCCTTTTTCCGTTTTGCGCACGACCGGCATGGCGTCGATTTGCTTTTCGATCAGCCGCTCAGCCACGTCAATGAGCGGATCGTCTTTATAACAAACGGCGATGTTCGGCATTCTTGTCATAATAATATTGACCGGAATCGCCGTCAGTTCTTGCTTGCCGATGCTCGCGCGCAACAAATCTTTGCGCGACAAAACGCCCACAAGAAGCGACTCATCATCGACGACAAACAGCGTGCCCACATCTTCCAAGAACATCGTAACGATCGCATCGTAGACGCTGACGTTTTCGTTGACGACGACCGGGATCGATTGATAATCTTCGACTTTCATTTTTTTAATTTTATCAGCAAACAGCTGCGTGCCCGTTTTTCCCGTATAAAAATAACCGACGCGCGGCCGTGCTTCCAAGTAGCCGGCCATCGTCAAAATGGCTAGATCAGGCCGAAGCGTCGCCCGCGTCAAATTCAGCTTTTCAGCGATGCTCTCCCCAGTGATCGGTCCATAATCTTTCACAATTTGCAAAATTTGCTCCTGGCGTTTATTCAGTTCGATCGTCGCTCACCACCTTGCCAAAAAGGTCCCATACGCTATTACTCTCGTTCATATTATACTACATACCGCGTTTACAAGGAAAATTACGTCTCACGCTCGCCGCCCGGGTCAAGCTTGTCTTTCAGCTCGGCGATTTGCTCCAAAAAGCGCTTCGCCTTTAGCGACAGACCGGCATATTCATCATAGTAGCTGGACAATACAGCCCTCAATTCCGCTTTTGTCCCTTCTTTTACCGAAATGGCTCCGAGCCGGGCGAGATCAAGATGGTAAAACAGGCGCAACAGCCGAGCTGAGGCCGGCGAAAGCGAAAACCGGTGCGGATCAGCCGCCTCGCAGCGATGGCAAAGGAAGCCTGCTTCCTTGACTGAAAATGAGAAGCGCCCTTCCGTCGCCCCGCAGCGGGCACAGCGGTCGAGCACAGGCGGAATGCCGAGCACCGAAAGCATTTTCATTTCATAAATAAACGTCATAATCTCTAAATCGCGGCCTTCGCTCATATATTGTAATGTTTGCAGCAGCAGCTCGAACAAGTACGGATTGCGCTTTTGCTCCTCCGTGCTTTTATCGGTGAGCTCAACAATATACGCCGCATAAGCGGCGGCAAACAAATCTTCACGCAGCGCCCGCATCGAGTCAATCAGCTCCCCTTGGTGAAGAAGGCCGACGCCGCGGCTGCGGCGGACCAAATAATGGCCGTAGGCGAGCGGCTGCGTAACAGCAGAAAGGCGGCTGCTTGGCTTTTTCGCTCCTCGTGCCATCGCAGCCACCTTTCCCCACTCTCGTGTAAACAATGTGACAATCTTATTTGTCTCGCCATAATCGACCGTCCGCATGACGATCGCTTCGCACTTCTCAAACATCGAATCACCACCGCTTCAGCCAACGACGATACTACGAGATCGGCTGGTCGATTTCTTCCTGTTCGGCGTTTTGTTCTTCACCGCCAAACCGTTGTTCCCGCTCCAGCTCTTTAAACAGAAGGTACGTATCAATATTGCCTGTTTGGCTAAACAACTTCCACGTAAACTCAAGCATGGAGTGACACCTCTTTCCGCCTGCAGGCATTGCGTATTGGTGGTCTACTTATAGGTTGGCTCGGGCAAAAATGGTTTATGTCGCGTAAAATTTTCTAGCCGTCAATACTCGTCTTCGCGAAAACCAAAGTCGCGCAGCTGCGCGAGACGGTTGCGCCAATCTTTTTGCACTTTCACCCACAGCTCCAAAAACACTCTTGACCCAAGCAGCGCCTCAATGTCAGCGCGCGCCCGCTGCCCGATTTCCTTCAACATCCGGCCCTGTTTGCCGATGATGATCCCTTTTTGGGAATCGCGCTCGACGACGATGACAGCGCCAACGTATACCGTGCCCGTCTCCTCGCGCCGCTCGATGCGTTCCACGGCGACGGCGATCGAATGTGGAACTTCCTCGCGCGTTAAGTGAAGCGCTTTCTCGCGAATGAGCTCGGCAATAATAAACTGCTCCGGATGGTCGGTAATCTGGTCCGGCGGATAATATTGCGGTCCTTCCGGCAACCGCTGTTTAATTTGCTCCAACAGACGCTCGACATTGTTCCCTTCAAGCGCTGAAATCGGCACGATTTCCGCAAACGGGTACAAGTCCTTATACCGGTCAATGAGCGGCAGCAGTTCATCCGGATGGACGCGGTCAATTTTATTGATCACTAAAAACACCGGGGTATTGACCTCGTTCAACCGCTCGATAATAAACGCTTCGCCGCGCCCAAACCCTTCTTCAGCGTTGACCATAAACAAAATCAAATCGACTTCGCGAAGCGCATTGAGCGCCACTTTCATCATAAAGTCGCCGAGCTTATGCTTCGGTTTATGCACCCCGGGGGTGTCGATGAAAATGATTTGCGCGTCATCGTCCGTATAAACGCCTTGAATTTTATTGCGCGTCGTTTGCGGCTTGTCGCTCATAATGGCGATTTTTTGCCCGATGACGCGGTTTAAAAACGTCGATTTTCCTACGTTCGGTCTTCCGATAATGGCAACAAATCCTGATTTGTATCCTTCTTTATTCATGCATATCCTCCGCTGCAAAAGCTTCTGGCAGTAATTCGCCAACGGTGACGATTTTTACATCGCCGTTTAAGTTGGCCAAAATGACGTTCATATCGCCGGGGCAAAGTTCGGCGATCACTTGGCGGCATGCGCCGCACGGCGGCACCGGACGGGGGGTGTCAGCAATGACCGCGAGGGCGGCAAACTCCGTCTCCCCTTCCGAATACGCCTTAAACAGCGCAGTCCGTTCCGCACAATTGCACATGCTGTAGGCAGCGTTCTCAATGTTGCAGCCGCGGTACACGCTGCCGTTTTTCGTCAACAACGCGGCGCCGACTTTAAATTTTGAGTACGGCACGTAGGCGAGTTCGCGCGCTTTTTTCGCTTCGGCAATAAGCTGCTCGATCTCCACGAATGACTCTTCCTTTCCTGAAAGCAAACGCTGCTTTCTTTTATTTTACAAAAAATCATCACAAATTTCATCATCTGAAACGAAAATGTAACAGAAAAATTAGAATTTTCTTTCTCGTTCGTTTAGCGAAGGTGCGGCCAAAACAGCAGCACCCCGATGATGACAGCAAGCCCGGCGGCCACGAGCACAGCGGCAGCGGCAATATCTTTCGCCGCCTTGGCCAGCGGATGAAACTCGTCTGTCACTAAGTCAACGGCGCGCTCAATGGCTGTATTGACAAGCTCGAGCGTAATAACCGCGCCGACGGTTAACAAGAGCACGGCCCATTCCCATCGCGACAGCCCAACGATGCCGCCGGCCGTAAAGGCAACAACGGCGGCCGCCAGGTGGAAACGTAAATGCGCTTCCTCCTTCACCGCCGCCTTCATCCCCGACCAAGCCCAAGCGAAACGATCCCGTTCCCGCACGCCCCGCATAGTTATCTCGTCAACCCGAGCCGCGCCAATATTTCCTCCTGCTTGGCGAACATGACACGCTCCTCCTCTTCCGTCTCGTGGTCATAGCCAAGCAAGTGCAAAAAACCGTGCACGGCCAAAAATCCGAGCTCGCGCATGAACGAGTGCCCGTATTCTGCGGCTTGCTCCTTCGCCTTCGGGACGGAGATGACAATATCGCCGAGCACCGGCGGCACATCGACGCCGATGATATCGATTTCGCCTTCCCCCTCCTCTTCAAGGGCGAACGACAGCACGTCCGTTGGGGCGTCTTTGCCTCGGTAATCGCGGTTCATCGCGCGGATGCGCTCGTTGTCAACGAACGAAACGCTCACTTCCGCCCCTTCGGGCACGTTCTCGATGGCCGCCGCTTCGCGAATCAACCGCTCGAGCGTCTCGATTTGTTCGGCCGTCATTTCGTTCGTCTCATCGATAAAGTCGATTTGAATCGTCATGCATGCTTCACCTTTTCCTTTCGTACTTCCGGATATTCGATGCGCGAATGGAAGACGCCGTTTAACGTCTCGCAAAGCGAACGGGCGACCACTTCCAGCTCTTTCAATGTAATGTCGCACTCGTTTAGCTGGTTGTCTTGCAGACGGTCAGCGATAATCGCCCGGACGATCTTTTCAATTTTTTCCTGCGATGGGTTGGCTAACGAGCGAACGGCCGCCTCGACGCTGTCAGCAATATTGATGACCGCCGCTTCTTTCGTCTGCGGCTTCGGGCCCGGGTAACGAAACTCCGCTTCGGAAACCAATTCCGTTTGCTCGCGCGCCTTATGGTAAAAATACTTGAGCAGCGTGGTGCCGTGGTGCTGTTCGGCGATGTCGACAATCTCCTTTGGCAGCCGGTGCTTGCGAAGCAGGGCGACGCCGTCAGCGACATGGGCGATAATGATATTTTTGCTCAATTGCGGCGACAAATGATCATGCGGATTGCCGCCTATTTGGTTTTCAATGAAATAACGCGGCCGCTTCGTCTTGCCGATATCATGGTAATAACAGGCGACGCGCGCCAGCAAGCCGTCCGCGCCGATCGCCTCGCACGCCGCTTCGGCCAAATTGGCGACCATGATGCTATGATGATACGTTCCCGGCGCTTCAGTTAACAGCTTCCGCAGCAGCGGATGGTTCGGATTCGACAATTCTATGAGCCGGAGCGGCGACAAAATGCCGAACGTCGTTTCAAACAGCGGCAGCAGCCCGATCGTCAAAATGGCGGAAAAAATGCCCGAAGCAATGGCCATGACGACAAAGAGACTGATTTCAAGCAACGAATAGCGGCCGTTTTTCAACAACAGCAGCGAAAGGAGCGAAACGATATTGACGGCCGAGACGAGCACACCGGCCCGCCAAATTTTTGCCTTCGCCAGCTCCTTAGGCAGGCAAAACGTCCCAGCCAGTCCGCCCGCGAGCAGATAGACGGCTAACGACACTGACACCGCGCCGGTCGCCCCGATTTCCTCATTGAACAGCAGGCTGCCGCATACGGCTCCGATGATCGCCGTCATCATCGCCAGCCGCTCGCCGAGCAGCACGCGGACGAGCATCGGCCCGAACGCCGCCGGAACGAGGTAGCCGGTCGAGACGGCGCCGCCGGACGACAGAAGACGGATGAGCACCATCACCGCCAGCATGAACGTAAAAATGGCGGCGTAAAGCGACAGCTTTTCATTCGTCGTTTCGGCGCGGAAATAGTAAACGAGCGGCGACAGCAAGAGCAGCACGAACAAAAACAGCCCGGCCGCCGGCCAAGGCGTGCGGCCGCCGTCGAGCAGGCCGACAAGCTCAAGCTGATGATAAATATCGCTCGTGATGAACTGCCCCTCTTCGACGATCACTTGTCCTTGCAAAATTTTCACCGGTTTCACTTCATCCATCGCCTGCCGCCGCTTTTCCTCGGTCGCCGTCCGGTCATAAACGACGTTCGGAATGACCGCCCGGCGGCAAAGCTTGGCAACCGCTTCACGAAGCGGCGGCGACAGCGCCGCGTATTCGAGTTCTTTGGCTGCCTTCGCGCGCGCCTGTTCAAGCTCCGCTTGGGAAATGCGCTCGTTCATGGCCGCGTGCACGGCCGTCAGCGCAGCTTCTTTGGCCGTCTTGAGCTCATCGGGAGCAGCGCTCAGCAACCGCTGCCATTCTTCGGCAGACAAATAGGCGAGCCACTCCGGCGGCAGCCGCTCCTCGAGCTTAGCCGCCATTCTGCTCGGCGAGCGGTCCGGCTCTGCCTCGTTCTGCACGCTCTCGATGGCGGCAAACAGCGAGGAAAGAAGATCGACTCGGTTTTCGGCGTATTCTTTTTTCAGCGTGTAAACGTCCGCCACTTTGGCGGCTGCTTCCTCCTTCAGCCTCGCCGTCGCCTCCTTATCCTCCACCGTCACCGGTGAACGGATCGTTTCCTTTGCGACGTCAAACAGGCGCAGTTCGTATTGGCGCGGCTTCACTTGCCAGTACAGGACGGTAAACAACAGCGCTGCCAGAAACAAAAACAGCCAAAAGCGGACGAAGCGGACATCTTTTGTCCGCTCAAGAAAAAAACGAAGCCTTCCCACCGGTTTTCCCCTCGCTTTTCAAGAAAAGACGATGCGCCTTCAGTTTTTCTATAAGCCAGCCTCATCATAGGCGTCAATAATTTTCGCAACGAGCGGATGGCGGACAACATCGGACTGCTCCAAAAACACAAAGGCGATGCCGCTAACGGGCGCCAAAATGCGTTTGGCGGCTGAAAGCCCCGATTCGACCCCTTTCGGCAAATCGACTTGCGAGATGTCACCGGTAATGACCATTTTTGATCCAAAGCCGAGCCGGGTTAAAAACATCTTCATTTGCGCTGGAGTCGTATTTTGCGCTTCGTCAAGAATGACGAACGCGTCCTCGAGCGTCCGGCCGCGCATGTAGGCGAGCGGGGCGATTTCAATCGTGCCGCGCTCGATCAACCGCTGCGTATACTCCGCTCCCAATACATCATGAAGCGCGTCATAGAGCGGGCGCAAATACGGGTCGACCTTCTCTTTCAAGTCGCCGGGCAAAAATCCGAGGCTCTCCCCCGCTTCGACAGCCGGACGGCTGAGAATAATGCGCTTGACGTTGCCGCTTTTCAGCGCCTTGACCGCCATGACGACGGCTAAGTACGTTTTCCCGGTTCCGGCCGGCCCGATGCCGAACGT
Organism: Geobacillus uzenensis; assembly: GCF_002217665.1. Taxonomy (NCBI): domain Bacteria; kingdom Bacillati; phylum Bacillota; class Bacilli; order Caryophanales; family Anoxybacillaceae; genus Geobacillus; species Geobacillus uzenensis. Next base: position 403,114 of record NZ_NEWL01000002.1, on the reverse strand, counting down.
CAAATCGTGCTGCTCAATCGCCGCGACATAATAGCGCTGGCCTAACGTTTTGACGCGAATCGGCTTCCCTTTGGCATTTTTCGTAATCTCTTCTTCGTACAGCTGGATGAGGCCGTCAAGCGCCCCTTTTTTCGCCAGCTGGACGGCATAGATGATGTCGCGCTCACTGATTGCCACCCCTTTGCGGATGACGATCAGCAAATGGCGCAACAGCTCGTCAACAAGCTGGACTTGCTGCGGCGTGCCGGAGACGTTGACCGTCTCCCCGCGCGTCACAATCGACACGCCGAGCTCCTCTTCAATCCGCTTTAAATGGGCATCGTGGACGCCAAAGAGCGCCGCCGCTTCCTGCTGGTTGCGCACGTGTTGGCTGATCGTAACAAACTGCTCTGACATTCTCAATCTCCTTGAACGATTGGTTGTGGTACGGCAATATTTTCGATGACTTCGTAATGCAATTCTACCCTTACTTTACCACTCTCTTTCCTCTGATGCAAAACTTTTTCGCCGCGAATGGCCGCCTCCTCCGGCAGCTTAGCCCGCAGTTCGCGGCGGGCGATCTTTTTCGCTTCCGCGAACGCTTCTTCCCACGTATAGCTCCGCTTCACGGCTTCCGCCTCGCGGACGATGACGCGCTCATAATACAACGGCAAGTCCCATTTCCAAAAACGGAACGGCCGTTTTTCTCTCTCAATGACCGTATGGGCAAACGGCGGCTTCTTCCATCCCCAAACCGGAAGGGAAAAGCGGCCGATCCCGATGGAATGGCGCTCAATGGATTTTCCGGTCAACACGTGAAACGTTGTCTCAAGCGGCAGGACAACCGTAGACTTGTACCATGTTTCGCCAAACACCTTCCCGGTGGCCGGCACAAATTTCGTCCGCCCTTCGGCGCCGATAATGCCCGAAACGAGCAGCTGGCCTTTTTGCACGTAATCGTTGACAGAAACGAGCGGTTGTCCTTCTTCAACGAATAAGTCAGCCACCACCGCCTCTTTTTTGGCGACTAAATGGCGCGGGGGCACCGGCTGTTTCGGCTCCGGAATCTCTTTTTCGACGACGCGGAAGTGAAGCGACGTCCCTTCCCATTGGACGCCGACCCACGTAATGTCATCAATGCGTTCGGTCAGCTTTTTTTGCAGCGTTTCCGGGTCATCAAGCAAGAACTGGAATGCGCCGCGCTCGACTCCCATTCGTTTCAGTTCGCGAGCCATTTGATGCTCTGTCTCCGGGGTCGCACCTTCAATGTCAATGTTCCAAACGATGTTGGACAGCAAAAACACAATGGCTATAAAAACGAGCAGGCCGAGCCAAAATCCGCTGTTTCGCCACGCGCGGCGCCAAAAAAATGGCAGACCGGTCCTCCCGACAAACGAAAGCTTGCATTCGCTTTGCCGGGCGATATGGCGCAGCCGTTTCACATCGCTGAGCTTAATGAAAAACGTCGCGGTATCCCGGCTATGTTTTTTCACGTTCCACACGGCGATGCCGTTGCGCACACAGGCGTTGATCAGCCGTTCCGTCCCTTTTCCTTCCGCCTTGACCCGCACGCTGCCGGCGAGCGTGTCGACCCATTCGTTTTTCATTTTTTTTCCTCCTCTATATAAACAACTTGGCTAATTTTCCCTTCGAGTAAAATTTCTTCCGGCAAAATCGTTTTAATGATAAACTGTTCACCGCGGACGAGCAGCTGCCCGTTCCGCAGCAAAAGGCGGAGCTCTTTATCGCTGAACGTGAGCAGCCCGCGGTGGTTTTCGATGTAAATATGTATTTGTCCGACCATCGTAATGCGGGGAAGGTCCATCATGATGTCGGCGGGAAGCTCGAGTTTTTCCGCCATCCACCGCTTCATCTGCTGGCGCCACTTTTTCACCATTAAAAAGAACCCCCTTTCATCTCATATGTATGAGACAAAAGGGGGTTCTAGCACCGCTTTTCAAAAACAACGGGCCCGCCTGCCGGCAAGGCCCATTGCGTTTTATGAAAGCTGCTGTTGGACAAGTTTATTGACGAGCGAACCGTCCGCTTTTCCTTTCACTTTCGGCATGATTGCACCCATCACTTTTCCCATATCCGCCTTCGAAGAAGCGCCGACTTCCTTGATCGTCTGTTGGATCAGTTCGCGCAGCTCGTCCTCCGTCAGCGGTTGAGGCATATACGACTGAACGATGTTAATTTCGGTTTTCGTTTTTTCGACAAGATCTGAACGGCCAGCGTTTTCAAATTCTTGGAGGGAGTCTTTACGCTGCTTCAGTTCGCGAGAAAGAACCGTCAGCTCTTCGTCTTCTGACAGCGGGCTTTTGCCGAGCTTGATCGCTTCGTTTTGCAGCGCCGCCTTCAGCATGCGGAGAACGGACAGCTTTTCTTTCTCCTTGTTTTTCATCGCCTGCTTCATATCGTCATTCAAACGATCAAGAAGACTCACCGATTATACACCCTCTTTAATGCGTGCTCTTAGTGCTTGCGCTTTCTAGCCGCTTCAGATTTTTTCTTCCGTCTGACGCTTGGCTTTTCATAAAATTCGCGCTTTCTCACTTCTTGCAAAGTACCGGTTTTCGAAACGGCACGTTTAAAGCGACGAAGAGCGTCGTCGATCGACTCATTTTTGCGAACGATCGTTTTGGACATCCTGCTTCCCTCCCTCCGAACAACAACCATTGCATATTGTACTTGTCAATTATAATACATGCCGATGGAAAAGGTCAATAAAAAAAGCATAGCGGCGCTCGCGCCGTTCAGCCCCACTTCCTAAAAAAACGGTCATTCTCCGCGGACAAGGCCCATACATATAGGATGAAAGGGGAGATCGCCCGTGGGGCCTCTTTTGGTGCTGTTTGCCATTTACACTGCCGTTTTCCTTATCGGTATGTTCATGATGAAAGCCGGGTTTTACACCTTATCCGGCCATCGGCTGAAGCGATGGCTCATGCGCTTTACCGCCACGCCAGGGCAAGCGTTTCTCGCCGGATTCGCGACGACCGCGCTTGTGCAAAGCAGCTCCGCGGTAATGGTGATGACCGTCGGCCTCGTCGCCACCGGCTATTTATCGTTCCGTCAATCGATCGGCATCATTTTAGGTAGCAATATCGGCTCAACGATCACAACCGAACTCATGACGCTCGATATCGGCGACGGCGCCATTCCCCTTCTTGTTGGCGGCGCGCTCCTTGTCTTTATCGGGCGCCGCCGCCTCATTTACAGCATCGGGATGATCGCCGTCGGCCTGGCCGCTTTGTTGTTTGCCATGGACGGCTTCAGCAGCCTCGCTAAGCCGCTCGCCGCCTATCCGCTCGTTGACGCTTGGTTGCACCAGACAAACCATTCCACAGCGGTCGGCCTTCTTGTCGGCATCGTCTTGACCGCTCTTGTCCATTCGAGCGCGGCGACGATCGGCATCGCCATGGGGTTTTTAAACGAACAATTGCTGACGCTGCCAGCTGCCATCGCCATTTTGCTTGGCGCCAACATCGGCACGTGCATTACCGGGCTGTTGGCGTCCATCGGCTCGAGCAAGGAAGCGCAATTAACGGCCTACACCCATTTATGGCTAAACGTCGCCGGCGTGGCCTTGTTTCTTTTTTGGACTGAAGCGCTCGCCCGCCTCGCTGTTATGCTCAGTCCGGCGCCTGACGTGCAGCTCGCCCATGTCAGCGTCTTGTTTAACGCCATTTGTTCGATCGCTGCCTTGCCGTTTGTCGGCGCCATTGAGACGGCCATGTTATTTTTGCACGCCCGCAGGCGGACTTAATAGTCAGCGCCGCCAATTCGACCGCTGACGATCGCCACCCCGGAGCTCGTCCCGATGCGCGTCGCCCCGGCTTCAATCATCGCTTCGGCCGTTTCCCGGTCGCGGACGCCGCCTGAGGCTTTGACGCCCGCTTTATCGCCGACCGTCCGGCGCATCAGCGCCACATCCTCGACCGTTGCGCCGCCGCCTGAGAATCCGGTCGACGTTTTCACGTAATCGGCGCCCGCTTTCACCGCCAATTGGCAGGCGCGCACTTTTTCTTCATCGTTCAGCAAGGCCGTTTCGATAATCACTTTCACAAGTGCTTTTCCGGCCGCCGCCTCGACGACGGCGCGAATGTCGCGCTCAACGAGCTCATCATCACCGCTTTTTAACGCGCCGATGTTGATCACCATATCGACTTCGCGGGCGCCGTTTTCAATGGCGTTATTCGTTTCAAACGCCTTTGTTTCCGGCGTTGTCGCCCCAAGCGGAAAGCCGATGACCGTGCAGACGAGAACGTCGGTGCCGGAAAGTTCGCGCGCCGCCGTTTTCACCCACGCCGGGTTGACGCACACCGAGGCGAAGCCGTGTTGTTTCGCTTCGCGGCACAGTTGAATGATTTGTTCTTCCGTCGCTTCTGGTTTAAGCAGCGTATGATCGATCATTTTCGCCATATTCTCCGTCATGGAACATCGCTCCTTTCTCCTGCTACTGCAAAAAATGAAAGGTCTGACGTCTACCATCATACCATGTCGTTGCCAGAAAAACTAGCCGCCATCCCTATAGTCTCCCATTTCATCTTCCGGCGAGCTTGTCAACCTGCCCGAGAGAAATGGACGGAAAAAGATCCATGGGCGGCGGTCTGCCCTCCGCCCATGGATGAACATCACCGCCTGCGGGCACGGGATTTTTACGAAAAACAAAAACCCAGCCTAAAGGCTGGGAGGTATGAGGCGGACGCGCTTAGCCTAAATCGGCCATTGGGATTATGAACTTAATTTCACCGATCGAACGGCCTCATCCGGCACGACGCGGACAAACTCGCCTTCGTTATACGGATAGCCGGGCTTTGTGATTTTCACTTTGACAAGCTCGCCGATCATCTCTTCCGCCGCCGGAAAGCGCACTTTCAAATAGTTATCCGTATAGCCAATATACATTCCCGGCTCTTCTTTGTCGCGCTCTTCCGGAATGACTTCGAGCACTTGTCCTTCGAACCGGGAGGCGTATTCTTTCGCCAGCTGGTCGGAAAGGGCGATTAAGCGGCGGACGCGGTCATGTTTCGTTTCTTCATCGATTTGGTCCGGCATGCGGGCCGCCGGCGTGCCGGTCCGTTTCGAATACGGAAAGACGTGCAGCTCAGAGAACCGCTGTTCGCGGATAAAGTGATACGTCTCCATAAATTCGTCCTCCGTTTCGCCCGGGAAGCCGACGATGACATCGGACGTCACCGCCAGCTCCGGGAACACTTCGCGCAGCCGGGCGAGCCGCTCCGCAAAAAATTCAACCGTATATTTGCGGCGCATCCGCTTGAGCACCGTGTTCGACCCCGACTGGAGCGGAATGTGCAAATGGCGGACGATTTTATCCGACCGCTTGAGGACGTCGATCACTTCATCAGTAATTTGGCTCGCTTCGATCGACGAGATGCGGATCCGTTTCAGCCCTGGCACTTGCTCGTCCAAATCGCGCAAAAGCGCAGCAAAATTATAATCTTTCAGATCGGTGCCATAGCCGCCCGTATGAATGCCGGTCAACACGATTTCCTTATAGCCGGCGGCGACAAGCTGGCGCGCTTGGCGGATAATTTCTTGCGGATCACGCGAACGCATCAAGCCGCGCGCCCACGGAATGATGCAAAACGTGCAAAAGTTGTTGCACCCTTCTTGGATTTTGAGCGATGCCCGCGTCCGATCGGTGAACGCCGGCACGTCCATCTCCTCGAACACGCGCGTTTTCATAATGTTATGGACAGCGTTGATCGGCTGCCGTTCGCGCTGAAACTGCTCGACATAGTCTAAAATTTTATGCCGGTCTTGCGTGCCGATAACAATATCTACACCAGGAATCGCCATCACTTCGGCCGGCGATGTTTGCGCATAACAGCCCGTCACGCAGACGACGGCGTCCGGATTGCGGCGCACCGCGCGGCGGATGACTTGACGGCTTTTTTTGTCGCCGGTGTTCGTCACCGTGCACGTGTTGATCACATACACGTCGGCGCGGCTCTCAAACTCTTTCCGTTCGTAGCCGGCCTTTTTAAACAGCTGCCAGATCGCTTCCGTCTCATAATGATTGACTTTGCAGCCTAATGTATGGAAAGCCACTGTTGGCATGTTCTTCACCTCACTCTGCACCCCCGCTTCCCATCAGCGGGGGATCGATGTTTTATAATCAGCAACCGATTGTTACTCTCGTTTCGCTTCGCGGCCTGACGCACAAAGCTCCCATTCGTACGAAGCGGCGGCAAGCAAATAAAGCGGCGCCGTTTCCGTCCGCAAAATGCGCGGGCCGAGGCTGCACGGCAAAAAGCCGCTTTGCTTGAGCTGTTGTGCCTCTTCACGGCTGAACCCGCCTTCCGGCCCAAAGACGGCTAAAAGCGAGCCGCCGGGCTGAAGGCGGGCGAGAAGCGACGGGAGCGCCTTATGCCGCTTCCCTCGCGCTTCTTCTTCATAGGCAAACAGCCGGCAATCGACCGTTGCGCCAAAGGCGACGAGCTCATCAAAGGAAAGCGGCGCCCGCACGTCCGGCAGCGACGTGCGTTCCGCCTGTTCGGCCGCCTCTTTCGCAATTTTTTTCCAACGTTCTACTTTTTTCTCTGCTTTTTTGGCATCCCATTTAACGACCGAACGGGCAGCCGTAAACGGAAGAAAGCCGGCGGCGCCAAGCTCGGTTCCTTTTTGGATGACGAGCTCCCATTTTTCGCCTTTTGGCAGCCCCTGGGCGATATAAATGCGCACCGGCAATTCGCGCCCCTCTTCCTTCCATTGTACAATACGGGCGCATACTTGCTCATTGGCAATTTGTTCAATTTCACACACCGCCATGCGCCCGTCCGGGAACACGCAAACAATGGCGTCTTTCGGCTTCATGCGCATGACGCGGGCGATATGATGGGCGTCGCCGCCGCTGATGACGACGTTTTCGCCTTGACGCTCCCGGTCGGAAACGAAGTAACGCTGCACGAAACATCCCTTCTTTGCCTACGGTTTGATGGCGACAAACGCCACCCAATCTTCCATCACATCGATTTCTTCAATGACAAATCCAGCGGCGAGCAGACCGTCTTTGACGTCTTGCTTTTTCGCCTGAATGATGCCGGACGTGATAAAGCGGCCGCCCGGCTTCAACAGTCGGTAGGCGTCAGCCGTAAAGCGCAAAATGATTTCGGCCAAAATGTTGGCGACGATCACATCAGCTTGTTCGTCAAGATGGTCAAGCAAATTGTTTTGCGCGACCGTGACCACGTGCTGCACTTTATTGAGCTTGATGTTCAGCCGCGCGCTGTCGACCGCCACCGGATCCAAGTCAAGCGCTCGCACCGAACGGGCGCCGAGCATGGCGGCGGCGATGCTTAAAATGCCGGAGCCGGTGCCAACATCAATGACCTCGTCGCCAGGGCGCACGTATTTTTCAAGCGCCTGCAGGCACATGACCGTCGTCGGATGGGTGCCGGTGCCAAACGCCATGCCCGGATCCATTTCGATGATCAGCTCATCGTCGGAGGCCGGTTCATACGTTTCCCATGTCGGCACAATTGTAAATTTTTCCGATACTTTCACCGGATGGTAATGCTTTTTCCACGCCGTCGCCCATTCTTCCTCATTCACTTCGCTCAACGTAATTTTATTTTTGCCAAGGTCAATATCGTACAGCCATAAATTGTTAATTGCCTGCTTAATTTGTTCCACCGTTTCGCCAAGAAAACTATTGACCGGCAAATACGCCTTAATGATGACCCCTTCTTCCGGGTAATCGTCCGGATTGAGCTCGACGATTTCGCCATACCAGTCGTCGCGGTCTTTGACAAGGTCGTACGGGTCTTCGATGACAACGCCTCCGGCGCCCGCCTCATGCAAAATGTTCGAAATCGCCTCGACCGCCTCGTGCGTCGTATGAATGCTGATTTCTGACCATTTCATCGCGCTCACGCTTCTCCTTTAAACGCCTTTTTTACTTTTTCAAAAAAACGACCGTGCGGCCCGTCGTGCATCGTGTCTCCACCGAGCCGGTCAAACTCGCGCAGCAGCTGCTTTTGTTTTTCCGTCAGCTTCGTCGGCGTCACGACGCGGACGATGACGTGCTGGTCGCCTCGGCCATAGCCGCGCACGTTCGGCACTCCTTTTCCTTTTAAGCGAAAGCGCGTGCCCGTTTGCGTGCCGGCCGGGATTTTCAGCTTTACATCGCCGTGGAGCGTCGGCACTTCAATTTCATCACCGAGCGCCGCCTGGGCGAATGAAAGCGGCACTTCACAATAAATATCATCGCCGTCGCGCTTGAAAAACTCATGCGGTTCGACGCGGAAAATGATATACAAATCCCCCGGCGGCCCGCCGTTTACGCCCGGTTCCCCTTTGCCGGCGACGCGCAGCTGCTGGCCATCATCGACGCCAGCCGGAATTTTGACATGAATTTTTTTTCGCTGTTTGACGCGCCCGGTGCCGCCGCACGTCGGGCATTTTTCCGGGATGTAGCGGCCCGTGCCGCCGCAAACCGGGCACGTCCGGCGGTTGACGATGCGGCCAAACGGCGTCGTCTGTTCGCTCGTCACTTGTCCGCTGCCGTGGCAATGCGGGCACGATTGCGGGCTTGTGCCTGGCTTCGCCCCGCTGCCTTGGCACGTAGCGCACGTTTCTTCATGCGGAACTTCAATTTCCGTTTCTTTTCCGAACGCCGCTTCCTCAAACGTGAGCGTCATCATATATTCCACGTCGGCCCCTTTGCGCGGCCCGCTTGCCCGCCGGCGCGGACCGCCGCCGAAAAACGTCTCAAAAATATCTTCAAAGCCGCCAAAGCCGCTGAATCCACCAAAGTCAAACCCGCCCCCTTGGAATCCGCCGCCGAACGCCTCGTTCGGGTCGGCGTGGCCAAACCGGTCGTAGCGGGCCCGTTTTTCGTCATCACTTAACACTTCATACGCTTCTTTAATCTCTTTAAACTTCTCGGCGGCGTCCGGCGCTTTGTTAATGTCTGGATGATACTGCTTCGAAAGCTTTCGATACGCTTTTTTAATCTCGTCTTTCGTCGCGTTTTTACTGACGCCGAGAACTTCATAGTAATCGCGCTTCGCCATCGTTGATCATCCACTCCCGATTCACTCACATAAAGGTTATTTTATCATTTCCCTTTGTTTTATGACAATATGTGAATGCTAGAAAAAAAGTCAAAGCCAAGGCAGGCCTGACTTTGACTTTTCCCTCCATTATTTATCGTCATTGACTTCTTCAAATTCCGCATCGACTACGTTGTCTTTATCGGCCGCGCCGGCTTGCGCCTGTTGCGCCGCTTGTTCATACAGCTTGATCGACAGCTGCTGCACCGCCTCTTGCAGCGCCTCTTTTTTCTTGCGGATGTCATCGAGATCGTTTTTCTCAAGCGCTGCTTTCAAGGCGTCTTTTGCTTCTTGCGCTTTTTTGATTTCATCGGCGCTCACTTTTCCTTCGAGCTCTTTCACCATTTTTTCCGTTGTAAAGATGAGCTGGTCGGCTTCATTGCGCAACTCGGCCGCTTCTTTCCGCTTCCGGTCGGCTTCAGCGTTTTCTTCCGCCTCTTTGATCATGCGCTGAATTTCCTCTTCCGACAAGCCGGATGACGACTTGATCGTAATCGATTGCTCTTTGTTCGTTCCTAAATCTTTGGCGCGCACATGAACGATGCCGTTAGCGTCGATATCGAACGTCACCTCAATTTGCGGCACGCCGCGCGGCGCCGGCGGGATGCCGGTCAGCTGGAAGCGGCCAAGCGTTTTGTTGTCGGCCGCCATCGGACGCTCCCCTTGCAAGACGTGGATGTCAACCGTTGTTTGGTTGTCGGCTGCCGTTGTGAACACTTGCGATTTGCTCGTCGGAATCGTCGTATTCCGCTCGATCAATTTCGTAAACACGCCGCCCATCGTTTCAATGCCGAGCGACAGCGGGGTGACGTCAAGCAGAACGACATCTTTGACCTCGCCGGCGATGACCCCGCCTTGGATCGCCGCACCGATGGCCACAACTTCATCCGGGTTGACGCCTTTGTGCGGCTCTTTGCCAAGCTCGCGCTTAATCGCTTCTTGCACGGCCGGAATGCGCGTCGAGCCGCCGACCAAAATGACTTTATCGATATCCGCAGGCGTCAAGCCGGCATCTTGCAGCGCCTGGCGGACCGGTCCCATCGTGCGCTCAACAAGGTGGGCGGACAGCTCTTCAAACTTCGCCCGCGTGAGCGTCGTCTCAAGGTGGAGCGGGCCGTTTTCGTTCGCGCTGATAAACGGCAGCGAAATTTGCGTCTGCGTGACGCCGGACAGTTCTTTTTTCGCTTTTTCGGCTGCATCTTTTAAGCGCTGGAGCGCCATTTTGTCTTTGGACAAGTCGATGCCGTGCTCTTGCTTAAACTGGCTGACTAAATAGTCGATAATGACTTGGTCGAAGTCGTCGCCGCCTAAATGGTTGTCACCGGCGGTCGCCTTCACTTCAAAGACGCCGTCGCCAAGCTCCAAAATCGAAACGTCAAACGTTCCGCCCCCCAGGTCATAGACGAGAATCGTTTGGTCCTCTTCTTTGTCAAGGCCGTAAGCGAGCGCTGCCGCCGTCGGTTCGTTGATGATGCGCTCCACTTCCAGGCCGGCGATCCGTCCGGCGTCTTTCGTCGCCTGGCGCTGTGCATCGTTGAAATACGCCGGCACGGTGATGACGGCGCGCGTCACCGGCTCGCCCAAATAGTCTTCGGCGTACGATTTCAAGTATTGCAAAATGATCGCTGAAATTTCTTGCGGGGTATATTGCTTCCCTTCAATCTCGACTTTGTAATCCGTCCCCATATGGCGCTTGATCGAGATGATCGTATTCGGATTCGTGATCGCTTGCCGTTTGGCGACCTCGCCGACTAAGCGCTCACCGTTTTTAAACGCCACAACCGACGGGGTCGTGCGGTTTCCTTCCGGGTTGGGAATGACTTTCGCTTCGCCGCCTTCCAACACGGCGACGCAAGAGTTCGTCGTTCCTAAGTCAATGCCGATAATTTTGCTCATCGCTCATCACCCTCCGTTTCCATTATTGGCTTACTTTGACCATGGCGGGACGGAGAACGCGGTCTTTTAGTTTATAGCCTTTTTGCAGCTCCTCTACGACCGTATTCGGCTCATAGCCGCCTTCATCCGTCTGCATCACCGCTTGGTGCAAATGGGGGTCAAACGGCTTGCCGACCGCGTCAATCACCTCGACGCCTTCCTTTCTCAACGCGTCAAGAAGCGCTCGGTACACCATTTCCATCCCTTGCAAAATCGATTTTGCTTGTTCGTTTTCCGTCTCTATTTTCAACGCGCGCTCAAAGTTGTCAAGCACCGGAAGCAGATCGCTCGCCAAACTTTGGGCGCGGTATTTTTCAGCCGCTTCCATCTCTTGGCGCGCCCGGCGGCGGAAGTTCTCAAAATCGGCGTACAAGCGGAGATAGCGGTGTTCCGTCTCGGCCAGTTTCGCTTCCAGTTCGGCGACTTTCGCCTTGGCTTTGGCCAGCTCTTCGGCCTCAGCCGATGTTTCGCCGCTAGAATCAGCTGTCGTAGAAGCTGCCTCCGGATTCTCGCCGGCTTGTGCATCCGCATGCTCTGAAACGGCGCCAACTGTTTCATCTTCCGGCTGCGAACCCGCCTCTTCCGCCGAAACCGGCTGTTCTGTTTCCAGCTCATTGTATGTAGCTTGTTCAGCCGCTTGTTTTTCTCCTTGTTCCATTGCCTTCACCTCCCGATCAGGGGTCGCGATTTATGTATCAATGGCCACAAGGAAAGGATGGACGAACATCCATCCGTTAACCAATATGGCCATTCTTACTGATTTTGATACCATTTTGCCAACGCAGCCGACAAATCAGAGGCGACGCGGTTTAACACGGTGATGACGCGCGAATACTCCATGCGCGTCGGACCGAGAATAGCGATCGTCCCGAGCGGTTCATCGCCGACCGAATACGTGGCCGTAATCAAACTGCAGTTTTCCATGCCGCTCAGCTCGTTTTCCCGCCCGATCGACACTTGCACTCCTTTTTGATTTTGCTTGCGGAGCAGGCGATAAATGTCCTTTTCTTGCTCGATGATATTCAAAAGCGGGCGCACTTTTTGAATGTCGCTAAATTCCGGCTGGTTGAGCATATTCGCCTTGCCGGCAAAAAACATCCTTTCCTCTTCAGGGATGTCAAGCGTGTCGATCAGTGTATTGAGTATGCTGTCGTAGTTGTGAATATGCCGGCGCAGCACGTCGGCTACTTCCGTCTCGATTTTTTCTTTTAAATCGATGAGCGGAACGCCGTTCAGCCGGTCGTTTAAAATATTGACCATCTTTTCAAGATCACCGGCATTGATCGTTGCCGGGACTGTAACGACGCGGTTTTCAACGTGGCCGGTGTCCGTCACGACGATGGCGACGGCCGTCTGTTCGTTGAGCGGAACGATCTGCATCCGCTTCAGCTTGCTTTCCTTAAACGCCGGACCGAGGGCGATCGACGTGTAGTTCGTTAAATCGGATACAATTTGCGCCGACTTTTGCACCAGTTTCTCAAGTTCGTAGATGCGCTCGGCGAACACGGAGCGGATTTTTTGGATATCCGCCCTTGTCAGCCGCTGCGGCGGCAGTAAATGGTCGACGTAATAGCGATACCCTTTTTCCGATGGCACGCGACCCGAAGAAATGTGCGTTTTTTCAATATAACCTAGCTCTTCCAAATCCGCCATTTCGTTGCGAATCGTCGCTGAACTGAACGTGATTTGGTGCTTTTTTGATAACGTCCGCGAACCGACAGGCTGCCCGGAACGAATGAAGTCGTCAATAATCACCTGCAAAATCAACAGTTGGCGGTCCGTTAACACGTTTCTCACCTCTGTTAGCACTCAAACAATTTGAGTGCTAAATCTACTATTAGGGTAGCAAATCGCCCGGCAAATGTCAATGTTTACATTTCGCCGAGGAAGGCGGCGAACACTTCATTGCCGAGCAGCTTGCCGCGTTTTGTCAAGCGGACGTGGGTCGCCGTCTCCTCGAGGCGCCCGCGCTCGACTTCGCGGCGGATGGCCTCGCCAAACACGTCGTCCATCTCGCGGCCGAACTTTTGCCGGAAGCGGACTTTGGATACTCCTTCCGTCTTGCGCAGCCCTAAAAACATTTCCTCCTCCATCTGTTCGCGCACAGTCAGCCGGTGCACGTCGCGATGCGGCCATTCGCCGCGTTCCACCTTCTCGATGTAATGGCGAACCGGCCCGATGTTAGCGCGCCGCACGCCAGCAACATAACTGTGCGCCCCGGCGCCGATGCCGTAATACTCTTCGTTGTTCCAATAGGCGAAATTATGCCGGCTTTCAAATCCAGGGAACGCATAGTTGCTAATCTCGTATTGCCGATAGCCATAGGCGGCCGTTCGTTCCATCACCGCTTCATACATCACCGTCTCCGCTTCCTCTCCCGGGAGGCGAAGCCGGCCTTTCCGCCATTCGTTGTAAAAAATCGTTCTCGGCTCAAGGATCAAAGAGTAGGCGGAAAGATGCGGCACATGGAGCGAAAACGCGGTTTCCAAATCGGCAAGAAACTGCTCAACCGTCTGCCCCGGCAAGCCGTACATAAGATCGAGGCTGATGTTTTTAAAGCCGGCCTCCCTTGCCATCGCCACCGCCCGCTCAGCATCATTGCGCCGATGGGTGCGGCCGATCGCTTGAAGAAGCCCATCATCGAACGTCTGGACGCCGATGCTCAGCCGGTTTACCCCACCATCGCGCAAAATGGCGAGCTTCTCTTTCGTCAGCCCGTCCGGATTGGCCTCGACTGTAAATTCGGCCGCTTGCGGGTCAAACTGAAAATGGTTGTGGATGCTCGCTAACAGACGGCCGAGCTGCGCCGGCTCGAGCACTGTCGGTGTGCCCCCGCCGATAAACAGCGTCTTCAGTTGGCGGCCGAACTCGGCCGCTGTCCGCGCCATTTCCTTGTCCATCGCCCGCAAATAGGCGTCGATCGGCTGGCCGGCCGCAAACACTTTATTAAAATCGCAATAATGGCAAATCTGGGCGCAAAACGGAATGTGAAAATACGCTGATATTGCCATGACTCTCCTCCTTTCGGCCGCAGCCCGACTGCCGGCGCAAAGCGGCGCACGGCGCCTTACGTCCTGCCGCCGGCACCCCATCGCGGCAAACAAACAAGGCCATCCCCGGAGGAGACAGCCCTGCCCATCATTTTTTCTGGTCGTCGATTTTCAAGACAGCCATAAACGCTTCTTGCGGCACTTCGACCGAACCGATTTGCTTCATCCGTTTCTTTCCTTCTTTTTGCTTCTCAAGCAGCTTTCGTTTCCGCGACACGTCGCCGCCGTAACATTTGGCGAGCACGTTTTTACGCAGCGCCTTGATCGTCGAGCGGGCGATGATTTTATTGCCGATCGCCGCCTGCACCGGCACTTCAAACTGCTGGCGCGGGATTAAATCTTTCAGCTTCTCGACGATCACTTTGCCGCGCTCGTAGGCGGAATCGCGATGAACGATAAACGATAAAGCATCGATTTTTTCGCCATTCAACAAAATATCCATCTTGACGAGATTGGACGGCCGATAGCCGATCAATTCATAGTCAAACGACGCGTACCCTTTCGTGTTCGATTTTAAGGCGTCGAAAAAGTCATACACGATTTCCGACAGCGGAATATCGTAAATCAACATCACCCGTTTTTCGTCTAAATATTGCATATCGACAAACGTGCCGCGCTTCCCTTGGCACAGCTCCATCACCGGCCCAACGTAGTCGTTCGGCACCATGATCGTCGCTTTCACATACGGCTCTTCGATGCGGTCGATTTTTTGCGGATCGGGCATGTTCGTCGGGTTGTCGACGGCGACTTCCGTTCCGTCCGTCAAATATACTTTGTAGACGACGCTCGGCGCCGTTGTAATTAAATCGATATGAAACTCGCGCTCGATCCGCTCTTGGATAATCTCCATATGGAGCAAACCGAGAAACCCGCAACGAAAACCGAACCCGAGCGCCTGCGACGTTTCCGGCTCAAAGTGGAGCGCCGCATCGTTCAGCTGCAGCTTTTCTAGCGCTTCGCGCAAGTCGTTGTAGCGCGCCGTATCGATCGGGTACATGCCGCAAAACACCATCGGGTTGAGCTTCCGGTAGCCGGGGAGCGGCTCGGCGGCCGGCCGTTCGGCATCGGTGATCGTATCGCCGACGCGCGTATCTTTTACGTTT
Organism: Geobacillus uzenensis; assembly: GCF_002217665.1. NCBI lineage: Bacteria > Bacillati > Bacillota > Bacilli > Caryophanales > Anoxybacillaceae > Geobacillus > Geobacillus uzenensis. The sequence goes on along the minus strand of NZ_NEWL01000002.1, from coordinate 387,964 downwards.
TTGATCGACGCGGTCAAATAGCCGACATCGCCGACCGTCAGTTCGTCGACAATTTTTTGTTTTGGCGTGAACACGCCGACTTCGGTCACTTCAAACTCTTTGCCGGTCGACATCATTTTAATGCGCTGGCCCGGCTTGACCGTTCCATCAACGATGCGGACATAAGCGACGACGCCGCGGTACGGATCATAAAGCGAATCGAAAATAAGCGCCTTTAGCGGCGCGTCCGGATCGCCTGACGGGGCCGGAATCTTTTCCACGATTTGCTCTAAAATGTCCTCGATGCCGATGCCGACTTTCGCGGAGGCGAGCACCGCCTCGGAGGCGTCGAGGCCGATGACATCCTCAATTTCTTGGCGGACGCGCTCCGGCTCGGCGCTTGGCAAATCGATTTTATTAATAACCGGCAAAATCTCCAAGTTGTTGTCAATGGCCAAATATACGTTCGCGAGCGTCTGCGCTTCAATGCCTTGGGCGGCATCGACGACTAAAATCGCTCCTTCGCAGGCAGCGAGGCTGCGCGACACCTCATACGTAAAATCGACGTGGCCCGGCGTATCGATCAAATGGAAAATATACTCTTCCCCATTTTTCGCTTTATATGTCAACTGGACCGCATTCAATTTAATCGTGATGCCGCGCTCGCGCTCAAGATCCATCATATCCAGCGTCTGTTCGCGCAGCTCGCGCTCTGACAGCGCGCCCGTTTTTTCTAAAATGCGGTCCGCAAGCGTCGATTTTCCGTGGTCAATGTGGGCGATAATCGAAAAATTGCGAATCCGTTCTTGTCGTTTCAACCGTTCTTCCCGGTTCATTGTCTCTCACTCCTGCTTCTTCGCAAAACTACACTAGCTTTGATTATAGCAACAGTGCGAAGAAGATTCAATGACCAAGACAAAAACAAAAAAGCCGCCATACGTGGCGGGGCAACGAGCTTTTTTTGATCCGTCCGGAAATCGGCGAACCGGCTAACTAAACACGCGGCCGACGAGCGAAAGCAACGTTTCCATGAACGCCGTCGCCGCGTCAGCAAACTGCCGGCCGAGTTCAGAAAAGAGATTGAACGTTTTTAACTCTTGAATCGTTTCCTGTTTTTCCTGCAAATCACTCGCTGTCACCGTCTGTCCGAACACCGCCGCTTCAAGCTCTCCGTTCCCATTTTTCTCGATCTGAATAACGGACGGAAACGACGGGTCGGCATAGCCGCGCATCCGTTCCATGCCGTGATGCGCCTGCTGCATGCCAAACAGCACACCGAAAAAAAGGAGAAAGAGCGCTGCACTAAACCGAATGAACCATCTTGCCATATACGACGCCCCTTTACTTTTTCTCTGCCGGAGCCGGCGCCTCGACTTTTTCCGCCTGCCAATAATATTCGCTGAACACATCGGCAAACGCCGCCGCCGAACGGAACAGCTCGGCAAACGTATTATCGACGCCGCCAAATTCCACTAAAATCGCGTTCCCGGATAAATCTTGATTAAACTTTCCGTCCGTTCCCGCCCCTTGCTTCTTAATGACTCCGCGGCTTAGCCCCGGGTATTTTTTTTGCAGCAAATGATGAAGCTCCGTCGCCAGCTGCAAGTTTTTCTCGTATTCCGCGTTCTCGCCGCCGACAATAAACGCCACACGTGCATAATCGACGCCATTGATCGTCGTCGTCGTATGCTTCCGCCGATGCGCATCGCGGTGAATATCGATGAAATATTGCAAGTCACGGTTTTGCTTCATTGCCGCGACGACCGTTTGCCGCGACATATCGTACGCCTGGCCGTATTTCATCCCTTTTTTCAACAGCTCGGCTTCAATATCGGTTTTGTTAATTTGCGCGCCAATTCCCCGCTTCTCTAATTCTTCCATTAGTTTTTCGCCGACTTTCGTCACGTTTACGCTTTGGTGAAACGCCAAATCCGGATCGGTCACGCCTTTTAAGGCCGGCAAATACGACTCGCGCGTATGTGTATGGTAAATGTAGACGACTTCTCTTCCTCCCGTTGTCTGCGCCGGCGGCGGGAGCGGCTTTTCGTCTTGGTTTTGCTCCGCTTGTTCCAGCTCCTCCACTGACGCTTGCCGCTCAGCGAGCATCACCTCAAGCGGCGGCGCCGATTCATACGGAATGTTCGTGTAATCCGTCCCTTCGCCGGCGATCAAAATTTTGCTGTCATATAAGGCAAAGCCCGGCAGCTCGCTGCCGAGCAGGCTGCGCGGGTCATCGGGATTGATGCTTGTCGCCAGGCGGAACAACAGCGACGAGTAATTCGTCTGTTGCCGCTCCTTCGGCAGCAGCTGGGCAAAATAACGGTTTTCAAGCCCGAACAGGCGAATGAACGTTTCTTCCGGAAAATGGGCCGCCATATCGTTGAGCGACGATGACGACGGGCGGTATTCCGGACGCAGCGACGTCAGCGCTCCGACGAGCATAAACATCATCATGCATCCAACAATGACGAGCATAAACAGTTTTTTTAAGCTGGCTCCTGGAACGGTGATCACAACGTTTGGGGAGCGCCCTCGTTTCATATTCCCACCCTTTCCCGGCTTGTCTCCTCACTTTAACGTATGGCCAAGCGGGAAAAGATAGAACCGTTTTTTGCCTAATGGGTGTACGAGCCTGTATTGCCTTGATCGACTTGCCGATGCAGCGCCGCGTTCAAGCCGCCGGCCAATAAGTTCGCCATATCGCCGATAAACGAATCGACCTCCTTCGGCGTCACCATTAAGTTATGGCCGAGCGGGGCGAGCACTTCATAAATGAGGCGGCGCTTTTCTTCATCGCCGAGCGTGCCGACCATGCCGAGAAACGTCGACCGTTCTTGCGGCGACGGCATATCTTGTTCCGTCAACTTCTTTTTGCGCCCGAACGTCCAGCCGGACGGGGCGAGAGCGCTTGATGGCCGCTGTCCTTCGCGCATCTCGCGGCCGAAATGTTTTAAAATGAAGTCGATCGTGTCGCTTGTGATCGAGACGGCATCAACGACTGTCGGGACACCGATCGAAATGACCGGGATGCCGAGCGTCTCGTAGCTCAGCTCTTTCCGCTTGTTGCCAACCCCGGAACCAGGATGGATGCCGGTATCGGAAATTTGGATTGTTGCATTGACTCGTTCGATCGAGCGGGCAGCCAACGCGTCAATGACGATGACAAAATCCGGCTTCGTTTTTCGGACGACGCCGTCGATGATGTCGCTCGTCTCAATGCCGGTCGTTCCCATCACCCCCGGGGCGAGGGCGCTGACCGGCCGGAACCCTTCTTCAACGCTTTCCGGCTGCAATTGAAACAAATGGCGGGTGACGAGCACGTTTTCAACCGTCAGCGGACCAAGCGCGTCAGGGGTAACATTTTGGTTGCCGAGTCCGACGATCAGGCAGCTTGCCCCATCCGGGATGCGAAGCCGCTTAAGAAAGGCGCTGAGCTGCTCGGAAAAAATGCGCTGCACTTTTTGCTGCAATTCCGTATTTTGTTCGCGGATGCCTTGCGCTTCGATCGTCAAATAATGGCCCGGTTTTTTGCCGATCGATGCCGATCCTTGCTCTGTCACGTGCACGTGCGACAGCTTGACACCGTCGATCTCTTGATCGTGAATGATGACCCCTTCAATCGGCGAGGCGCTTTCTTTTTTTTGCTGCAAGCGCTCCTCGACCGCGATCTCATGGGCTTCGATCGCTAAGTCGGTGCGCACCGAGTACATGCGTAAATCGAGCGGCTGTTCCATATCGTTCCTCCTCGTTTATGCCGTTTTCTTTTATTGTCGCCGCAATGGGGCTTGGTCATTCATGTTTCGTAAAGGATTTTCGCTTGAATCCTCTTGCATAATCAAAACACGTTTGATAGAATAACATTTGTTCTTCCTGTTGTTCACAGCGAGAATAGGAACGGTAATGGAGGTGAACGGACGTGGCTAACATTAAATCGGCGATCAAACGCGCGAAAACGAGCGAAAAACGTCGGGCTCACAACGCCTCGATGAAATCGGCCATGCGCACGGCGATCAAAAAATTTGAAGCGCTCGTTGAGTTAAAAGACGTAGAAAAAGCGCAAGAAGCGTTCATTATCGCTTCGAAGAAGTTAGACAAAGCCGCAAGCAAAGGCCTTATCCATAAAAATGCCGCCAGCCGGCAAAAATCGCGCTTAGCGAAAAAATTAAACAGCATCCAAGCTTCCTAATGAAAAACGACCTGGCGCCAGGTCGTTTTTTGTTTCCCTAATGAAAGATAAAAGGACGAAGCCCCGCCGGCTAGTCAATGTCCTCATTGCGAAAAAAACGGGTTTTGCCTATGGGCGCACAGTGAACAACATCGGTTTGGCTTCACCGCCGGCCGCCCCAGCGCATCAGCAGCAGCTCAACGGCCAACCGGCGGTCCATGGCTCCGCTTTTCACCTCGTAATCGGCGGCGGCCAGTTCGTCAATCGCCTCGGCCAGTTCCTGCTCGGAAAAGCGGGCGGCCTGGCCAAGGGCGAGCTTGACGCGAAACGGGTGCACTTTCAGCGCAGAAGCGATTTGCGGCTGCCCATATCCCGCTTGGGCGAGCCATTTCACTTGCGCCAGCAGACGAAAATGGCCGGCGAGCAGCGCCAAAATTTTGATCGGCTCCTCATTGTTTTCCAGCAAATCATAAAACGTCTGCAACGCTGCCGGAATGTCGCGCTTCGCGACTTGCTCGACAAGAACGAACACATTTTCTTCCGGCGTGCGGGCGACAAGTTGCTCGACAGCCGCAGCCTCCACCGTCCCGCCCGGCCCGGCAAACAAAGCGAGTTTATCGATCTCGTTCGCCAATGCGGCCAGCTGCGTTCCGGCCCGCCGCAAGAGCACATCGATCGCTTCGTCATCAACCCGCGCCCCTTGGCTCTCGATCCGCTGCCGCACCCAGGCGCGCAACTCCCCCTCAGCGAGCGGGGCGGCAACGGCGACTTCGCAGTGCTCTTTGGCCAGTTTCGTGATTTTTTTCCGCTCATCAAGCTTGTCATACGGCGCAAAAAAGACGACGATCGAAAACGGCGCCGGCGCTTTTATGTATGCCTCCAGCTTTCCCAAGTCGTGCTCGATCTCCTTCTCTTTTTCAGCCGTAAAAAAATATGGATGTTTGATGAGAATGACGCGCCGTTCTCCGAAGAACGGCACCGTTTCCGCCTCTTCAAGCGCCGCCTGCACCGGCGTTTCCTCACAGTCGTACACCGCTGAGTTCCACTCGCGCTCTTCCTCGCCAAGCGCCGCCTTCACCAACCGTTCGTACGTTTCTGTTAATAAAAACGGCTCGCTGCCATATAATAAATAAAGGGGAGAAAACCGCCGTTTTTCAATGTTTCCCCATACGCGTTCCAGCATGTTCCCTTCTCCATTCTCTAGCAAGATTCCCTGCTAGAAAGATACACCGTTTTTCGCCATTTTACAAGGGAACCGGCTGTCGAAAAAACCGGTTCCCCTTTATATAAACGCCGGCCAATAAGTCCTAGGACCTTATTTGCCAGCGGGTTATTTTTATGTTTTCCCGGCTGTTTGAAAGTATTTGTGTCAACTGTTGTCAAGGAAGGAAAATGGACAGGCGGCGGTAGATTTTTTTAGCGTTTTCGTCTATACTAAAAATGATTGCACGAGGAGGGGGAAAACGATGAACGTATTTGAAAAGGAAGTGCAAAGCCAACGGAATGACGCCGTCGATTCCGCCGTCGGATTTATCGTATCGTTCGGCTTTTTCGCGACGATGTTCATCATCGCGACGCTGATCGAATTTTTCGGCCGGTAAAGGATTGCTTACATAAGCAATCCTTTTTTCTTTTTGGCTAATATGCGCTCGTTGGATCGACGAGAAAGGTTCCGTTTTTTATGCACTACATTCTATGGTTTCATCGCTTGAAAGGTTCCGCTTTTTCCATCATAAAAATAACGAATGGCCCCGTTTTCATCTGTCCGCCAAATGAGAACACCTTGTTGTTTCAGCCGTTCCAACACATCCGGAGACGGATGGCCGTAACGGTTGAAGCGGCCGACGGAAATGATGGCCGCCCGCGGTTTCACCGCTTGCAAAAACGGCTCTGTTGTCGATGTTCTGCTGCCATGGTGGGCAACTTTGAGCACATCGGCGCGCAACTGCGGATATATGCCGATGATCGCCCGTTCCGCCTCCTTCTCAATGTCTCCGGCAAACAGCCAATCTAAACCGCCAAGCCGGGCGAACAAGACGAGCGAGCCGTTATTGTCGTCTTGACTGCCCGCCTCCGGGTGAATCACAGCAAACGTTATGCCGCCTTCCTCCCACCGTTCCCCCCGCGATGCAGCGGCAACCGGCACAGAAAACGGGCGCGCCATCGCTTGGATGGCCGGCAGCGCTTTTGGGCTTGTGACGATTCGCTTGACGCGCACCGCTTTTAGCACCTCGGGAGCCGCTCCGATATGGTCGGCGTCATCATGCGTAAGAATGAGCTTGTCGATTGCCCTTACCCCTTGCGCTTTTAAAAACGGCACGACGACATCGCGGCCGACGGAAAACGGCCGCATTCGCCGGCGCCACCGTTCCTCCTTTAGTTCCGGCGTCCCGCCGGTGTCGATAAGGTAGACGGCTTTTCGATAAGGAAGCTCGATGTAAAGGCAGTCGCCTTGGCCGACATCCAACACCGTCACTTCCCCTTTTGGATTAACGTATGGACTCGCAAGCTGAAGCACCATGGCGGCCGCCACCGCCGCCAAGCCGTGAAGCAGCCGGCCGCGCTCCCAAAACAGCCATGCGGCCGCGACCGCAACGGCATAAACGGCTAAGCACCAAGGCTCCGGACGCCCGGGCACAAGCGAAAACGGGTGATCGACAGAGAAAAAACGGACAACGGTGTTCGTGAGCCCGATGAAGCGGCTGAACAACCAAACGAGCGGAGGAAACGGAACAGCGGCAACAAAAACGGCCAACGGCAAAATAAGAAACGAATACAAAGGGACAAACACGACATTGAGGACGACACTCCATACGGAAACTTCATAAAAGTGGTAAAGCAAAATCGGCAGGGCGGCGAGCTGGGCGGCAAGCGCTGTTTGGAAGAGCCGCCCGATCATGGAACGAACAGCGGCGAGCGCCGGAAAATGAACGAGGAGGACAAACGTCACTACAAACGACAATTGAAAGCCAATATCAAACATCATGTACGGATCTAAGACGAAAAGCGCAATCGCCGTCCAACTTAACGCATCGAGCGGGTGAATCGCCCCTTTTTTCCACGCGACAGCAAGCACGATCATACCTGTCACACAAGCGCGCAAAACTGACGGCGAGGCGCCGGCGAGCACCGCGTAAACGGGCAGCGCGGCCATTAAAGCGACGGCGGCTGCCTCACGCGTCACGAAACGGATCGCTATGGCAAACACCGCGCTGACAAGCAAGGTGACATGACCGCCGGAAATCGCCAGCAAATGAATGAGACCAAGTTGTTGATAACCATCAAGCACCTCGTCATCAAGCTGACGGCGCTCGCCATAAATCAGGGCGGCCGCAATGCCGGCCGCTTCCGGCGGAAGATGGGCTTCGATGCGGCGAACGCCCGCTTCGCGAAGCGAAACGAGCCGCTCGATCACGGTCGGACGGGCGCGAAAGCAGGCAGAAAGATCGATCGCCTCGGGGAGAAACAGCCAGTGGATGCGGTGGAAACGCAAATAGCGGCGGTAGTCAAACGCGTACGGATTGCTTGCCGGCTGCGGGCGCTCAAGCGTCCCCGTGACGCGGCAAACCGTTCCGGGCATAAGGTGGGCGTGCAGCGCCGCTTTTTCCGCCGGCGTCCGAATGGTATAGCGAAGCTGCACCCGTTCCCGGCCTACGTTGACCGGCGCCTGCAGCCGGTCGCCGTCGATCGAAGGCGGGGCGGGAAAGCGAAGCAAAACGGTATGGCGGCCGCCGGAAAGGGCCGTTTTGTTATAATGGTCGACGACGAGAACATAGATGAAACAGAACGAGGCCGCGGCCAAGGCGGGAATCAACAGACGCTTCCGGTGAACGTGAAGCAGAAGAAGATAGCCGGAAAGGAGGAAAAAGGCGGGTTTGACCAAAAAGGCAGCCGCTGCGGCTAAAAGCGCCGCCGCGGCGATATAAACGGCTTGTCCTTTCATTGTTCCCCTCCGCCGGAAAGCTGGGCAAACACGTCCATCTTCAACGGCACTTGCACGAGGCGGACACCGGCTTGGGCAAACAGCTCAAGGGCATACGGATGGTTTTTGTAATCTTGCGCATAATACACGGCGCGAATGCCGCTTTGAATGATCGCCTTGCAGCAATGCAAACACGGAAAATGGGTGACATACATCTCCGCCCCTTCTGTCGGGACGCCAAACTTGGCGCATTGCAAAATCGCGTTCATTTCCGCGTGGATCGTCCGCACGCAATGGCCGTCAATGACGTAGCACCCTTCATCAATGCAATGGGCGCCGCCGGCGATCGAGCCGTTATACCCACCGGCGATAATGCGTTTGTCGCGCACGATCGTCGCCCCGACCGCGAGCCTCGTGCACGTGCTGCGCAGCGCCAGCAAATGGCTTTGCGCCATAAAATATTGGTCCCATGTCATTCGTTCCATATCATGTCCCTCCGCTTGTTTCGATAATTTTAGTCTATCGGCCGGCTTGAGCGCCGTCAATGCTGAAAAAAGTTGCCATAACTCCTGCAGCATCCCCGCCCATCAGCGGGCAAACACGCATCCATTTTCCTTGCCCACTTTATGGCACAAGCAAATACGGCTTTAATTTTTCCAATGTTTTTTCCCCGATGCCGCTGACCTTAAGCAAATCTTCAACCCGCTGAAACGGTCCGTGCTCATCGCGGTAGGCGATGATCGCTTTGGCTTTCGTCGGCCCGATGCCGGGAATTTGCATCAGCTCCTCTTCCGTCGCCGTATTGACCGCCACTTGCAGGCCGCTTTCCGTCCCGGCTTCCGGCGCCGCCCCGGCCGTTTCTGGCGCCAGCGCCGCCTCACCTTTTGCCGGCACGTAAATCATCATTTCATCGTGCACCTTGGCCGCCAAGTTGACTCTTGCCGCGTCCGCCTCGTTCGTCAGCCCGCCCGCCCTAGCGATGACATCGCGGACGCGGGCATCGGCCGGCATCTCGTATACTCCCGGTTTGGCGACCGCTCCTTTGACATCAATGACAACGACTTTCGGCTCCTTCCCTTCGTGTTCCTCCGTCTCCGCCGCATCCGTTCCAACCGCCGTCGGCAAGGCGACGGGTGCCCGTTCGGCCGGCGGGCGGCCGAACACCCACAGCCCTGCCGCGGCGACAAAAAGGACAATCAGTCCTGTTTTCCATCGTGTCTTAACCGTTTCCCACATCGCACTCATCCTTTCTAAACGAAGTCATAAAACGGAGAACATCTTCATACATATCGAAAAGAGGGAGGAGGGGACTGCACATGAACATCGGCGTTATCGGCACGGGGAATATGGGAACGATTTTAATCGAAGCGTTGGTAGACTCCGGCGCCGTCAAAGCCGAACAGCTCATCATTACAAACCGCACGCTCGCAAAAGCGTTCAATATACAAAACACCTATCCCGGCATCACGGTTGCCGCCGATCCGCCTGAGACGGTCAAGCAGGCGGACATCGTCTTTTTATGCGTCAAACCGCTTGACATCCACCCACTGCTGCAACAGCTGGCCCCACACTGGACAAGGGAGCATTGCCTTGTGTCAATCACAAGTCCGATCAGCGTCGGACAGCTGGAAGCGGCCGTCCCTTGCCAAGTGGTGCGCGCCATTCCGAGCATCACGAACCGGGCGCTTTCCGGCAGCATCCTCGTCACCTTCGGCTCGCGCTGCTCAGCTGCCCGCCGGCAAACGATCGACGACCTTCTCCGACGCATCGCCACACCGGTCTTGATTGACGACGCCATCACCCGCGTCGCTTCCGACATCGCAAGCTGCGGCCCAGCGTTTTTCAGCTATTTGCTGCAGCGCTTTATCGATGCGGCGGCAGCGAAGACCGCCATCACGAAAGACCAGGCGACCATGCTGGCAGCCGACATGATCATCGGCCTCGGGGAATTGCTGAAACGGGATTTGTATACGCTTCAAACTTTGCAGGAAAAAGTATGCGTCAAAGGCGGCATTACGGGCGAAGGCATTGCCGTTCTCGAGCAAAAAATGGACGGCGTATTTGAGGAAGTGCTAAGGAAAACACATGAGAAGTTTCGAGAAGATGTGGAGAAGGTGAGGCAACAGTTTTCGTCATAAAAACTTATTCGACAGCAAACGGCAACTTCCTTCTTTGTCCGGCGAAAAATCACCCTTGGCTTTCCCGCTTGGGACTAGCGGACATTTGTCACTTAGTTTGTTCGCGACGTGACCGTTTACTGTTTTTCGCGTTGCCCCAGCCTTTTGGCTGGGGCAACTCCATCGGCTTGCTTTTGTAAATAGCCTTGAAAAAGAGGATAGAACCTCCCTAGGTCATGCAAAAGGCCACATAAATAAGCCACTCTTTTCCCTTGAAACGACCAATATCTTCATCATCCTTTGAGAGTGGGTAAACGAACACTCCCTCTTCCTTTGTTCTTCGAATAAGCTGGCAACAGCGCAAGCAGCTGCACGTTTTCCCGGCTGCTCTCTGCGGGCAGACCAATGGCCCTCTCTCCGCTCACCGCTTCCGCGCAGCAAAAAACAACCGCTCCGCCGTCTCGGTCGGCGGGGCATCGGTGAAATCGGCGGTCACTTCAAGCACCTCAAAGCCGGCATCAGCCAGCCACTGCTCGTAAACGGCGCGCTCGAACGTGCGCTGTTCGTGCCATTCGTCGAAACGTTCGTACCGATTGCCGCGACGGACGAAAAATGTCAGTTCATGCCCGACGCTGTGCGGCCAATCGAGCAGATGGCACGTCCATATGTAGCTGATGTCCTCCCCTTGGTCCGCAAACACGGCATCGCGGAACAAAACGTCCATTTTATAAACGGAATGGACGTCAAACAAAAGCAGCCCGCCGGCGCCAAGAGCGCGGGAAACGGCGGCGAAGGTGTTTTGGACGTCCTCCTCATCCGTCAAATAATTGAGGGCATCGCAAAAAATAAAGGCGCCGTCAAGATCGAAAAACCCGTCGAGTTCGGCCATGTTTTGTTCAAAAAACGGCACATGAACGCCGGCTTCCTCCGCTTTCTCCTGAGCGATGGCAAGCATATGCTCGGACAAGTCAACGCCGGATACTTGCCATCCGGCCTTGGCGAGGCGGATGGCAAGCTCCCCTGTCCCGCAGCCGATGTCGATTACCTGTCGGCCAGGCCGTTGGGCATATCGGTTAAAGGCTCGTTCCACAAACGACCGCCACTTGTCATACGGCGCCTCGGCCATCAGCGCGTCATACCAATCGGCAAAGCGGGCATAGGTCATGGCTGCAACACGGCCGCGACGTCTTCCGCCGGGGCGTCCCCCCAAAGCCGCTCGAGGTTGTAATACTCACGCTCCTCTTTGGCAAACACGTGAGCGACGATGTCACCCAAATCGACAAGCACCCATTTCGCCTCTTGGAATCCTTCGATCCGTTTCACTGGTAAGCCGTGTTCTGCCGCTTGGTCTTGGATTTCGCGGGCGATCGCCTGCACTTGCTTGTCTGAGTTGCCATGGCAAATGACAAAATAATCGGCGACGAGTGAAATGCCTTTCATGTTCAAGACGACGATATTTTCCGCTTTTTTTTCATCCGCCGCGCGGACGACAAGCTGCAATGCTTCTTGTTCAGTCACCGACTTCATTCCCCCTTCACTTCGCGCACGAGTGAATTGTACGCATGAATCGTATCCGGATAAATGAGCTGGCGCTTCTCTAGCAAAAAGGCGATCGTGTTTTTCACCGCCTGCAAAAGCGCCCGGTTGAGATCTTCTTCCGCCAGGCGCCGCACGTCATCAACGCCGGGGAAGCGCCGCCCTGGCTCGATGTAATCGGCCAAATAAATGATTTTCTCCAGCAGCGTCATGCCAGCGCGGCCAGACGTATGGTAACGGATGGCATCGAGCACGTCCGGATCGTCAATGCCGGCTTCCGTTTGCACTAGGTAGGCGCCGACGGGCGCATGCCACAATTCGCTGTTGTACGCGAGCAAATCGTTGGGCATATTTTGTGCTAAAATGAGTTGTTTCATTTCTTCGACCGGGCGGAATTTCGCATAGTCATGAAAAATGGCCGCCAATTCCGCTTTTTTCACGTCAGCCCCGTACCGTTTCGCCAGCTTAACGGCCGTCTCGACAACGCCAAGCGTATGCTCGTAGCGATGCTCCGTCAGCTGCTCTTTCACAATCTGCAACGCTTGTTCTCGCTCCATATAACCCCTTCTCCTCAATATAAAGTCTGACGTCTTCCGGCACTAAATAGCGGATCGTTTGTCCGCTTTTCACCCGCTCGCGAATGAGCGACGACGATACGGCAAACTGCGGCGCTTCCACCTCGATGACCGGATATGGCGTTTTCATCGAAAACCCTGGACGCTTGACCCCGACAAACGTCACGAGCTCGATCAGCTCTTCAATGCGATGCCAATTTGGCAAGTATTCGACCATATCAGCGCCGATGATAAAGTAAAATTCGTCGTCCGGATGCACCGCCGTAAGCTGTCGGATCGTGTCGTACGTGTAGGAAGGCCCTTCCCGTTCGAGTTCGATCGTCTCAATATGAAAGCGTGGATGGCCGGCCACCGCCAGCTCGAGCATGCGCAGCCGGTCCTCGCTTCTTGTCACCTGCTCGTGCTGCTTATGGGGAGGAATGCGGTTTGGCAGAAACCAAATTTGTGACAACCGAAGGGCGTCAAGCACTTCATTGGCCATTATTAAATGGCCGTAATGCGGCGGATCAAACGTGCCGCCGAAAATCCCGATTTTTCCCATCTTCCTTCCCCCCCCGCCGTCTGCCTTGGCCGCACTGCTTCTCAGTCAGGCAAAACGATTTGTTTATGTTCTTTCGACTCCTTATATAAGACGATCGTATTGCCGATCACTTGCACGAGCTCGGCCCCCGTCCCTTCGGCAAGCTGTTCGGCGACAATGTGGCGGTCCTCTTCACAGTTTTGCAAGACGCTCACCTTCAGCAGTTCACGCGCTTCGAGCGCCGCCGCGATTTGTTCGGTCATCGCCTCCGTCACGCCGCCTTTGCCGACTTGAAAAATCGGCTTTAAATGGTGGGCTTGCGCCCGCAAAAACCGTTTTTGTTTTCCCGTTAACATATGTTACCTCCTCAACTGATCGATGACAAGCTGTTTCATCCGGTTGACATCCGGCCATTGACCGGTCCATTTTTCAAAGGCGAGCGCCCCTTGGTACACGAGCATGCCGACGCCGTTTTGCCCGCGGGCGCCGCGTGCTTTCGCTTCCTTCAGCCATTTTGTTTCGAACGGATTGTAAATAATATCGGACACGACCGTTCCCGGCCGCAGCCGTTCAAGGGAAAGCGGCTGTTCGTTGACACGCGGATGCATGCCGGCCGAAGTCGTGTTGATAATAATATCATATTCGGCCAGCCGTTTCTCGGCCTCGGCAAGCGGGAAAAAGGCCGAGCGGCCATCCTCCCCTTCACGGACGAGCCGCGCCGCTTTTTCGGTCGTCCGGTTGGTGATATCAATGCGCGCGGCCGCGGTCGAAAGCAGCGAAAAATAAATGCCGCGCGCCCCGCCGCCGGCGCCGATCAGCAAAATCCGCTTGCCGTCAAGATGGACATCCATTTCCTCCTCGAGCGCCTTAACGTAGCCAGGTCCGTCCGTATTGTAGCCGACGAGCCGTCCGTTGTCATTGACGATCGTGTTGACCGCTCCGATGCGGCGCGCGTGTTCATCCACTTCATCCAAAAATGGAATGACCGCCATTTTATGCGGAATCGTCACATTCACCCCGGCGATGCCGAGCGCCCGCACGCCGGCGATCGCTTCGCCGACTTGCTCCGGTTTGACGGAAAACAAATGGTAGCGCGCCGAAATGCCGAAATAGGCGAACGCGTCGTTATGCATGAGCGGCGACAGCGAGTGCTCGACCGGAAAGCCAAGCAAACCGTATACGTTTTCCATCTTTCTCCCCTCCCGTACTCGTTAAATCAACGACTGGCGAATAAACACATCGACCCCTTTCGGGGCGTGAACAACGAGCTGAGCGCCCGGGTCGTTGCACGTCACCCAGCCGAGCCCGGAAAAGACGATATCCGTTTTTCGCTCCTTGACCGACAACGTGCGCGGCACAAGCGGCGGAAACTCATCCGCGTAGCGTTTGCTTGGCGGGGCGAGCAAGTTGCCGAGTTGGTTGGCATAAAGCGAATCCGCTTTTTCCCGCTTTGTCCGGTGAATCGTTAAGTCGTTGGCGACGTAACAGACAAACGGGCGGCGCCCGCCTTTGACGTAATCAAGGCGGGCCAAGCCGCCGAAAAAGAGCGTTTGCCCTTCATTGAGCTGATACACGCGCGGATGGATTTCCCGCTTCGGCGTAATGATTTTTAAATCGCGCGCATCGACGAAATGCGCCATTTGGTGATGGTTGATAATACCCGGCGTGTCATACAGCGACGCTCCGCCCTCAAGCGGAATTTCGATCATATCAAGTGTCGTCCCCGGGAAATACGATGTTGTAATGACATTCCCTTTGCCGGTCGCCTCTTCAATGATCCGATTAATGAACGTCGACTTGCCAACGTTCGTGCAGCCGACGACATAGACGTCCCCGTCTTCGCGATAGCGGTCGATCGCCTCGATGACGCCCGCCATGCCAATCCCTTTCGCCGCACTGGCGAGACGAACATCAATCGGCCGCAGCCCGAGCTCCTCCGCCATGCGGCGCATCCATTGCAACAGCTTCGGATAGTTCACCGACCTCGGCAGCAAATCAGCCTTATTGCCGACAAGCAAAATCGGATTGTCCGCCGCAAACCGCGGCAAACCGGGAATCCAGCTGCCGTTGAAATCGAAAATATCGACGATGTAAACAACAAGCGCCTTCGATTCCCCGATGCGGTGCAGCATCTGCAAAAAATCGTGATCATCAAGCGGCACATCTTGCACTTCGTTATAATGTTTTAGGCGAAAGCAACGTTGGCAAATGATTTCTTCCGCCTCTTTTTCAAGCACGCTTTTCGGCGCATACCCCGCCTTTTTTGGGTCTTCAACTTGGATGGCCGCCCCGCAGCCGATGCAACGCAGTTGTGGCTCCACATTCATTCCTCCCAGTAAATCATCCCTTTTTTCCGCATGGCATGTAAAATTTTCCGCTCTATTTTCCGGTTAAAGCGTGTCCATAACCCGTCCGTCTGAGCGATTGGGACGACTAAAATCGTATTTAATCCGAGGCGGTTGCCGCCGAGCACATCAGTCAGCAACTGGTCGCCGATGACGACGACCTCCTCCTTTTTCAGCCCCATCATCGCCAACGCCTGCAAAAACGCGCGCGTCAGCGGTTTGCGCGCTTCAAAAATGAACGGGATGCCGAGCGGTTCGGCAAACGACTGCACGCGTCGTTTATTATTATTCGATACGATGACGACCTTAATGCCCGCCTGCTTGATCGCCTCAAACCAGGCTGCCAGTTCCGGGGTCGCGCCTGGCCTGTCCCACTCGACGAGCGTATTGTCAAGATCGGTGATGATCCCTCTCACCCCTTTTTCCTTCAGCTCATCCGGTGTAATGTCAATGACGCGCTTTGCAAACTGGCTTGGTAAAAAATAATGAAGCATGTCAATCACCTGCCTTTGTCATCTGCTTTTCCCATCATAGCGGATTTGGCTGTTCGTTTCAAAACAAAGTTTGGCAGCCGTCCTTCTCTAAAACGGCATGACAAAAAGTTTTCGACAAATTTCGCAACCCCCCCGGTTTGTGGATAACTGTTACCCACATCGTACACAAACGAATGACGATGCTTCCACTATTTTATAAACACGTTTTCCACATGTTATCCACTGCTTTCTGTGGATAATAGAGCGGTTGTTCTATTTTGCAAATCATGGTACAGTGAAAGTAACCTACCATTATATGTATGGAATATTCGCTATATTCCATCTCCCATCGGAAAAGGAGGGCGTTCGCCGATGAAACATTTGTCTGATGAGCTGTTGATCGAATCGTACTTTAAGGCGAAAGAACTCAATTTAAGCCCGGAATTCATCGAACTGATCGAAAAGGAAATCCTGCGTCGGTCATTGGCCCATAAAATCAAATTGTCATCATAAACGAAGGCCTTCGGGCTTTTTTTGTTTCGCCAAAACGTCCGCGCCTAGCGCCAATAGCCGAGCCGCTCGCCAACTTTAATCGGCATCGGCGCGGCAATGCGCGGGTCGGGCGTAAAGCTTCCCCGTTCAAACAGGAGCACGACAGTCGAGCCGAATGAAAAATACGCCATTTCCTCCCCCTTCACCAACCGATCCCCCTTATGGGTCAGTTCAATGCTGTTGACAAACATGGCGCCGACCTTGACGATGGCCATGCGCTTGCCGCCAGCCGTGACCTCTGTGATGAGGCGATAGTTTTTTTCAAGCGGCCGCCGCCCGTATTTTAAGCCGAGGCGGTTGACAGGGTATGATTTGCGGCCGAGCGTCCACTGTTTTTCGATCACGCCAGATATTGGGCTATGGATGCGGTGATAATGGCTCGGGCTCAAATACAGAATAAAAAAGAACCCGTTCACATACGGTTGCGCAGCCTCGGCACTGCCAAGCATTTCCGCAATCGAATACGGTTTCCCTTTGACCATTATTTCACTCGTTTCTTGGATCGTTCCCATTTCCTCAATGACCGCATCGACCGGACTGACGACCGCATGCTCATCAGCATCGACCGGTCTAGTCCCGGCTTTGAGCCGGCGAACGAACAACTGCTGCAACGTTTTATAATTTTTTAGGCTTTTTTCCATTTCTTCTTGGTTAATATGATAAATTTTCGCATACGATGGTATCAACGGCGCGCTGAGGCGCGATCTGGCAAACGAAGCGAGCAGCTTCGAGGAAAGCGAGTGATTGGTCAACTCAATAAACAAACGGTACAGCCATTTTCGCAAGCATGTTCCCTCCAGTTATGTAGCATCGCCGGTTGTTACTACCTTCCATATTACCGCCAAAATGAGTATAATGGTAGTAGAATTTTCTTTTGGCGTTTTCTGTTGGAAAAGGAGTGGGGAGAGTGTTCTTATCGGATTATTTAGATTATACGTTAAAAAAGTTAAAAGCCAACATGGCCAACATTTTAACGATGACGAACTTATCGCTCGGCGGCTTTTCCGTCTTGACTACGCTGAACGGGCAGCTTCACATGAGCGTGCTTCTCATTTTTTTAGCAGCGTTTGTCGATCGCTTTGACGGCGCCGTCGCCCGGAAGCTGAACATCGAATCCGAGCTCGGCAAACAGCTTGACTCGATGAGCGACATTGTTTCCTTTGGCGTCGCGCCCGCCCTGTTACTGTACGAAGCCTTGTTCCGTGAATTCGGTGCGCCAGGAGCGGTGTTCACCATTTTGTATATCGCCTGCGGCGCCTTTCGCCTCGCCCGCTTTAACATCACGGAGAACAACGGCTATTTTGCCGGGCTGCCGATTACAGCAGCCGGGGTGCTGATGACGTTAGGCTATTTGGCCATTCCGTACCTTCCGCCGCAATCGTTTATGTTTTTAGCGCTGATCTTATCGTTTTTAATGGTCGGAACGTTTAAACTGAAAAAAATATGACCATCGCTGGGGCTGTCCCTTTCCAATGGCATATGGATCGGGCGGCTTTTTTATGTCCGAAGTCACACCTTTTTCCCTTTTCAACCTTCTCTATTCAGTATATGATAAATATGGTTTCTTCATAAAACAAAAGCAACATAGATCGTTTTCACTGAAAGAGCGGGGGGATCAATTTGGATAAAACATCAGTCGTCGGCGTCATCTTGGGCGTGATCGCTGTTGGACTCGGCATGTACTTTAAAGGCGTATCGCCGTCTGTGCTAATCAATCCGGCCGCCCTTTTAATTATTCTCGTCGGGACAGCCGCAGCGGTCACGATCGCCTTTCCGACGCAAGAAATTAAAAAAGTGCCGAAGCTGTTAAAAATCATTTTTACCAAACCGGCGACCCCGACGGTCGAGCAGCTCATTCCGCTGTTCGTCGACTGGGCGAACGTCGCCCGCCGCGAAGGACTGCTGGCGCTTGAAGCGAAGCTGGACGACATCAACGATCCGTTTTTGCGCAACGGGCTCAGCATGGCGATCGACGGGCAGACGCAAGAGTTCATTCGCGATGTGATGACAGAAGAGATCGCGGCCATGGAAGAGCGGCACGAAGCGAACGCCGCCATTTTTACGCAAGCCGGCACATATGCGCCGACACTCGGGGTGCTCGGCGCTGTCATCGGCTTGATCGCCGCGCTTGGAAACATGGAAAATATCGCTGAGCTCGGCCAGGCGATCAGCGCCGCATTCGTCGCTACAATGCTCGGGATTTTCACCGGCTACGTGCTTTGGCATCCGTTCGCCAACAAGTTGCGGCGGAAATCGAAAGAAGAAGCGAAAGTGCGCTACATCATGATTGAAGGGGTGCTGTCCATTTTGGAAGGACAAGCCCCGCGCATGATCGAGCAGAAACTTGCTTCGTATTTGCCGGAAAGCGAGCGGCGCCACGTGCTGACACAAGGGGAAACGGTCAATGGGTAAGAAAAAAAAGAACGAACACGACGAGCATATAAATGAATCATGGCTTATTCCGTACGCGGATTTACTGACGCTCTTGCTTGCTTTGTTCATCGTCTTGTTTGCAAGCAGCCAAATTGACCAAAAAAAGTTTCAGGAAATCGCGCGCGCCTTCAGTAACGCTTTTGCCGGCGGAACGGGTGTTCTCGAATTTCAAAGCCCGGTGGAGCCAATCACCCCGCCAGCCCAAGATGAAGAAGGGCGGCAACAAGAAAAGCAGCCTTCCCCAGCCGTGAGTGAGCAGGAAAAAGAAGGGCTGGCGCAAGTAAAAGAAAAGATCGACGTCTACATTCGAGAAAACAAGCTCGGTGGAAAACTGCAAACATCGTTGACTGACGAAGGGCTCGCCATCACCATTTTAGACGACATTTTATTCGACTCCGGCAGCGCCGAAGTGCACATGAAAGACCGGCGTCTTGCGGCGGAAATCTCCACTTTGCTCGTCATGAACCCGCCGCGCAATATCATCATCAGCGGCCATACGGACAACGTGCCGATCCATAATGAGAAATTTGCTTCCAACTGGGAGCTGAGCGTCATGCGCGCCGTCAATTTCATGAAAGTGCTGCTTGAAAACAAGCAACTCGATCCGCGCTATTTCAGCGCCAAAGGGTATGGCGAATACAAGCCGATCGCCTCCAACGCCACCGCTGCCGGGCGGATGAAAAACCGGCGTGTCGAAATTTTAATTTTGCCGCGCACCGAGCTCAACCATCCATAACTGCCCGCCAGGAAAAGACCGCCATCCATCAAGGCGGTCTTTTCACCTTCCGCCGGCCGCACCTTATCCGTTGCCGTCCATTGTATCCTTGTGTTCCCTTTTATTCACAAAAATGGATATAGAAACGGCAAAACCAGCCTCCCTTGCCCTCATCCTTCCGAATAAACCAAGCCGGCGGAAGCCGGCTTGGTTATAGCTTGATCGTCCATTTCATGACCCCTGCTTTGACGAGCGTCTCAACTAAAATAACAACAACCGGGCCGACGAACAGCCCGATGAAGCCGAGCAGCTGAAAGCCGAGGTAGACGCTGACGAGCGCCGCAAGCGGGGAAATGCCTAGATTGGTCGAAAACACTTTCGGCTCGATGATCCGGCGCACGACAGTAATGACGACAAACAGAACGATCAGCCCGATGCCGAGTGTGTTATCACCGCTAGCAATGCTGATGATGCCCCACGGAACGAGCACCGAACCGGTCCCTAAAATCGGCAAAATGTCGACGACGACGATGATGAATGCCATTAAAGCAGCATAGTCAACGCCCAATATTAACAGGCCGGCCAGCGCAAGGAAAAACGTAACTAAACTGAATAAAAACTGAGCTTTAATAAAGCCAACTCCCGCCTTGCTCAACTGTGTGACGACCATTGAAAGCCGTTGATGAGTACGCTCTGACAAATAACGTTTGATTCCTTGTTTCAACTGTGGCAAATCGAGACAAATAAGAAAAAGGGCGACTAAATAAACTAAAAAGTGAATAAAAAACGCCGGGATCGCAGCAATATAATGGACGAGCGACTGCGTCAAATTCGTCGCAAACGACAGCAACATTTGTTGCACCGTATTGACGCCGCGCTCCAATGAATCAATGATTTCTTGCGGAATTGAGCTGGAATATGACTGCCACGTTTGGATGAGGTGGTCGAGCACTTTTGTTGTTTCGCTTAGCACGTAAGGGAGCTTTTGCGAGAGCGCCATTACTTGCTGAACGAGAATGACGATTAAAAAGTAAAGCGAAAACCCGACGATCACTAAAAATAACGAAAAAATGACCGTCACGGCATGCGCACGCTTCAACTGATAACTCTCTTGCAAGCGGCGAATAGACGGCTCTAACAAAAGGGCGGTGGCAAGCGCCAATAGAAGCGGCACGCTGTACGGCAAAAGCCACAACCCTAAAGCGAGTAAAAGCGCGATGATGATCCAACGTTTCACATTCGTCCCTCATTTAATCGAAATTTGGCGAAATGATGTTCCATTATAAATATAGCTGACAGTACGCGGGCCGGCAACTATTTTATAAAGAAACCGGAAAAAGCGGCTTTTGATCCGGCCGCTTTTTCCAATTAGGCGCTTTGCCGCAACTCCGCCATATAAACAAAAGAAAACAGGCCGCCGATCAGGCGCCTGCCTCATTCCCGAGTTTTATGACCGTCGTTTTTCTTTTTCCTGCCGGTAAAACTCATGAAACATTTTCATTAATGCCCGTTTTTCGATGCGCGAGACGTAGCTTCTTGAAATGCCGAGCTCTTTGGCGATTTCGCGCTGCGTTTTCTCTCGCTGGCGGCCGAGACCAAACCGGTTGACGATCACTTCTTTTTCCCGCTCATCAAGCACGCTAATATATTTTTTTACTTGCTCGAGCTCCATGTTCAGCTGGATTTCATCGACGATATCTTGCCCTTCTGATTTTAAAATATCAAGCAGGCTAATTTCATTTCCTTCTTTGTCTTGACCGATCGGTTCATGAAGGGAAACGTCTTTGCGCGTTTTTTTCAATGAGCGCAAGTGCATCAGGATCTCATTTTCAATACAGCGGGCTGCGTATGTCGCGAGTTTCGTCCCCTTGCCAGATGAATAGCTTTCAATCGCCTTAATCAAACCGATCGTCCCAATCGAAATCAAATCTTCGACTTCTTCCCCTGTATTTTCAAACTTTTTCACAATATGAGCGACGAGGCGCAAATTATGTTCGATGAGCCGGTTGCGGGCCTGCTCATCGCCTTTGGCCATCAGTTCCAAATATTTTTCCTCTTCTTTCGGGCTTAACGGCTGGGGAAACGCATTGTTTTTAATGTACGAGACGAGAAACGTCATCTCTTTCAACAAAAACGCAAACGCCGAAAAAATGCCGGACATGCTCTCACCCCCGCCTGCTGTCATCGGCGGAAACCGCCTACCGTTATGTATATGCAGGGGGGCCGTTGTCCGTGTCTGGACAAAAAAATTCAGCCGGCCCTTAACGAAGCCGGCTGTGGCAACCGTATCACCCGCATCGATGAACAAAACGATCAGCTCTTTTGCGCAGCCCGTCTGCTGTTCCCCTCCCATCGCAGACAGGAGGCCGCCCTTGTTACACTCCTGCTTCGGCGCTCACTTCCGCGGCGACGACAAGCGCGATCGACGCCGTAATCACAACTGCCATGACGATGGCGAACATCCCCGTTCCCTCCTTGGCCTTCTCGTTTATTTTTATTTTACCAAAGAAGATGGGGAACGCTTCCGCCACATTTTGAACAATTGGTGAAATTCGACCGTCAACAACAGCACGCGCAGCATGCGCTACACTCCTTTATCCCGAGTCAAGTCGAATCGCCCGTCCGTTCCATCCACATCATAAGCCATACCGGTACAATCGACATGAATTTTCTCCCCTTTCATCCTTATTTTTTTAAAACACCCGTTGATGGACAGAACATTTGCGGTCAAGCAGCTCCTCCTCGGCCGCACGTGCGAACCGCTCCTCTTCGATGTTCCGCTTCCGCGGCTTTCTCCGTTCAATCGTGATTGTGATAAAAAACAAATGAATCGTCATGCCCGCTCACCTCCTTTCTATGCAAAAAGCCGCAGAAGACAGGCGCTTCTGCGGCTAAGCGTACAAAAAGGCCGCAGAAAGCGAGACTACCCCCTTCTGCGGCCCGATTGCTGCTGTTCGTGATCGGTGTACGTTCATTCCCGGTCGGCGGAAGGTCGAATAGCCTTTTGATTGAAAACATGCAGCGATGTTGCCCACATCATCATTGTCATTGTCTTCGACCTCCCTTCGGAAATAACGTTGCAAAGGTAATTATATCCAAAATTCATTCTATTGTAAACAATTTTTTACAAAATAAGCAAAAAGCCTGATTCCCTCTAAACGCCGACATCGGCAATAAAAAACCGCCTTTCGGCAAAAAGGCGGTTTACGGTTCGAACGGGTTCTCTTCTTCTTCAAGCTGACAAGCATAACGGGCGGCGCGGCGCGAGCAGTACAACGCCGCCGCCAAACAGCCGGAAACGGCCAGCAAAGCGAACGGTTTTTTCGCTGTCTCAAGCGCTCCCGGGATGATCGTACCTAAATAGAAAAACGCACCGAGCGCGAACAAAACAAGGCTGTATGTCTTGAAGTCGCCCGCCTTCGCGCGCAGCTCGTTCCGTTGTCGTTCAGTCACTGCCGGTCCCTCCTCTCGCCCCCACTGTACCATAAAGGGCGGAAAAGGAGGAGCGGCAATTTCAGCCAAGCGCTTGCGCCAAATCGTCAAGCAAATCGTTGACGTCTTCAAGGCCGATCGATAAACGGATGAGCCCATCGGTAATGCCAAGCTGTTCGCGCCGCTCTTTCGGGATCGACGCATGTGTCATTTTCCCCGGCAGCGAAATTAAGCTTTCGACCGCTCCTAAACTTTCGGCGAGCGTAAAGAAGCGAACGCGCGACAGCACCGTTTCGGCGCGTTCAAGGCTGCCGACATCAAACGAAATCATGCCGCCGAATCCGCGCATTTGTTTTTTCGCCAGCTCATGGTTCGGATGCTCCGGAAGCCCGGGGTAATACACGCGCGTCACCGCCTGATGCTCGGCCAAAAAGGCAGCAATCGCCCGCGCGTTTTGTTCATGCTCTTCCATCCGCACGCCAAGCGTTTTGATCCCGCGCATGAGCAGCCACGAGTCTTGCGGCCCAAGGATGCCGCCCGTTGCATTTTGCACGTAATGAAGCCGCTCAGCGAGTTCGGCGGTGCGGACGACCGCCAAGCCGGCGACAACGTCGCTGTGGCCGCCTAAATATTTCGTCGCGCTATGGATCACGATATCAGCGCCAAGCTCAAGCGGCGTTTGAAAGTACGGTGTCGAAAACGTGTTATCGACGATCAATCGCAGCCCGTGCGCACGGGCGATGGCGGCCGCTGCTTGCAGGTCAGTAATTTTCAAAAGCGGATTGGTCGGCGTTTCAATGTAAATGGCTTTCGTATTCGGGCGAATGTGCGCCTCGATGTTGGCAATGTCGCTCGTATCGACGAACGTTGCTTCGAGTCCGAACCGGTTGAATACGTTCGCCATCACTCGATACGTGCCGCCGTAAACGTCATCGGTGAGCACAATATGGTCGCCGCTGTCAAACAGCATCATGACGGCGGTAATCGCCGCCATTCCGGAAGCGAACGCAAACCCGGCCTCGCCGCCTTCAAGGTCAGCAATCAGTTTTTCAAGCGCGGCGCGCGTCGGGTTGCCGGTGCGCGAGTATTCAAATCCTTTATGTTTTCCAACTTTTTCTTGCTTGTATGTGCTCACTTGATAAATCGGAACCGATACCGCCCCTGTATGCGGGTCACCCGGAATGCCGCCATGGATGAGCAGCGTTTTTCGTCTCATGAGGATCCTCCACCTTCGTAAATGTTTTTGCTTAAGTACCGCTCGCTGCCGTCGGGGAAAATGACGACGATGTTCGTTCCCGGCTTCGCCTTCTCGGCCTCAAGCAAGGCGGCATGGAACGCAGCACCGGACGAGCTGCCGACCAAAAGCCCTTCTTGCCGCGCCAGCTCGCTCACACGGCGGAACGCATCGTCGTCGCGGATCGTGTAGATGGCGTCAAAGTAACCCGGATCCATAAACGGCGGCAAAAATTCCATGCCGATCCCTTCCGTCCTGTGCGGGCCGGGCTCGCCGCCGCCTAAAATCGAGCCTTCCGGTTCGACGATCACCGTTTTGATGGCCGGGTTTTTTTCTTTTAAAAACGCCGCCGTCCCCATAAACGTGCCGCCGGAACCGGCGCCGGCAACAAAGACGTCAATCTGCCCGTCCAAATCGTCCCACAGCTCCGGGCCGAGCGTCTTATAGTACGTCCGCGGGTTGGCCGGATTTTGAAACTGCTGCGGGCAATACGCCCCCGGGATCGTGCGGGCGAGCTCTTCGGCTTTGCGGACCGCCCCTTCCATCCCCTCTTCGGTCGGTGTATGGACAATTTGCGCCCCGAGCGCTTTCATCAGCTGCTGCTTTTCGATGCTGAATTTTTCCGGCACGCAAAAAATGACGTTGATGTTTTTTCCGATCGCCGCCAGCGCCAAGCCAATGCCGGTGTTGCCGGCCGTCGGCTCGATGATCGTACCGCCTTCTTTCAGTTTCCCCGATTCGAACGCTTCGCGCAACAGTTCCTGCCCGAGCCGGTCTTTAATGCTTCCGCCCGGATTGAAATACTCGAGCTTCGCGAACAGCCGGACCCCTTCCGGCAAGGGAAAGCGCGTAACTTCGACGACCGGTGTATGGCCGATCAGCTCATGGATGCTCTTTGCTACCCGCATAGGTGTCACTCCGTTTCTTCACGTCCATTTGGCGGCGGAACGGCAGTGCTTTTACGCTTTCGCTGCTTAGCCTTGCTTTTGCACGACCGCCAGCATCGACAACACAAGCTCAGCCGAGTGTTTTGCCGCCGTCTCTAAAAACTGTTCAAACGATACGTCCGACTCTTCGCCGGCAATGTCGGACAGCGCCCGGATGATGACAAACGGCGTTTCGAACTGCACGCACACTTGGGCGATCGCCGCCGCTTCCATTTCGACGGCGCACAGCTCCGGAAACTGGCCGCGCACAAATTCGACGCGCTTCGGATCGTTCATAAACGAATCGCCGGTCGCGATGAGGCCAACTGCCGCTTGGAGGCCGTCAAGCCGGGCCGCCGCTTGTTTCGCTGCCTCAACAAGCGTCTCGTCGGCCCGATAGCGCGCCGGCAGACCGGGCACTTGCCCGTACGCATAACCAAACGCCGTCACATCGACATCATGATGGACGACTTCATCGGAAATCACAAGGTCACCGACACGCAACGATGGCAAAAACCCGCCGGCCGAGCCGGTGTTAATCACAACATCGGGACGGAACCGGTCAAGCAGAAGCGTCGTTCCCATCGCCGCGTTCACCTTGCCGATGCCGGACTTCAGCAACACCGCTTCGACGCCGTCAAGGCGCCCGATGGAAAACTCGCACCCGGCGATCACCACTTCTTCACGCCCGTCCATGCGCGAGCGCAAAATGGCCACTTCCTCTTCCATTGCTCCAATAATGGCTGCTTTCATCGTTCTCCCTCTTTCTATGTCGTTTGTTTTACCGCCTCCATCAGCCAGACGAACGCGTTTTGCTGCGTAAAGGAGACGGAAAAGCCATGGTTGGCAAACAGTGAGGCCAATACGTCGAGCGTCGTGTAATATTCGCGTTCCAAATCATCGGCCAAATCATGGAACCCGCGCGCCCGGGCAGCTTCGACCGCCTGGCGGAACGCTTCTTTGTCACGAAACGCCGTATCAGCAAACACTATTTTACCACCTGAGTGGAGCAGTTGACTATATTTGGCGATCGCCTTGTCTTTTTCGGCATCAGTCAAATGGTGGAACGCATACGTGCTGGTGATCGTGTCGATCGGTTCGGGCGGCGGCGGAAATTGCAAAAAGTCGCCGTCCATAATGACCGCCTGCCCGCCGAGCTTTTCCGCCGCTTTTTTGCGCATCGGCGCTGATGGTTCAATCCCGTACACCGTTTTTCCGCGCTCGAGCAGCTTTTTCGTTAAATTGCCGGTGCCAACGCCAAATTCGAGCACCACTTGGCCCGCTTTATCGGCGACCGTGCTTAAAATGCGGTCATAGCCGGCAAACACGTCGCGGTATTGTTCATCATCACCTTCGACCGATTGGTCGTACGATTCCGCCCATTGCTCGAACAAATCGAGAAATTCCCTGCCCATGTAGTTGCACCTCGTAAAGTTTATAATTCCTATAAACATAGTATGCTTTGAGTGATAACCTGCTCTCAATGTAGCATATGTTTTTCCTTTGTTCAACGATCATGCTTGTCGTCATTTATATTGTTTCCCCTCATGCCCCGGTGGATGAGGGCGGGAAAATTTGCTACACTGGCGTTGAAAGGAGGCAAAACGATGGTCAACATTTCTCTTGATTTAATCGAAGACAAAGTGGAGTTTTTTGAAGCGGATGATTTACGGACGCTCGAGAAAAAAATTAACGAGCAAATTGAACATAATAAAGCGCTGCTGCTTTCCGTCCATCATGTGTCGCACCAAATGCACGTCATGGAAAACGGAAAGCGGTTTTACAGTGCGGTCGTCCATTTCAAAGCGAAAAAATAACAGGTGCCCATACACTTTCGGGCACCTGCTTTGCGCCACGTCCAAATGCGCTTCGCACCTTTTCGTTCCCCCGCCGACTGAAGCCATACTTTCCAACCGCGTTACGGCTTTTGCTTCAGTTTTTGCACCTTTGTCGGCTTCCAGCCTTCGTTCGTCACCCATTCAATATACACTTTGTAATGGGCGGTTTGATCCTTCGTCGAAATCGTGGCGACCGCTTTGTTCGGCCCGTTGTTGCCGATAAACCAAACGATCATCTCTTCCGGAGCAATGCCGGTCGCATAGCTGACTGCATCGAGCATTTCTTTCCAGTCGACCGAGTCTTTCTTAAACACCGTTTCGTGCGGCTCTGATTGCGTCGTGCCGATCGGCTGCCATGCCGGGTTGACGATTTCTTTTTCAATGTTCGACCCCGGTGGACCCGGCGTTTCCGTCACCCCGGCCTTCCCTTCCTCCTCGGCGGAGGCTGCCTCGTCCGCTTGCGGCGGCTCCTCCGTTTCGGCCGGCGCCGCCGTTTCCACTTCCACTCGCTTCGCGCTGTTTGCGGCTGTTTTTGCCCCACCATCAGCTTTCTCGCGGCTTGGCTGGCCGTCAAACAGCAAATTCCAAGCTACAATGACAATGAGCAATACGACAATGGCGATCGCCCCGTTCAGCCAGCGGTTGATTTTCCGCTGCTTGGCGCGGGCGGCAAAGCGCGTCCCTGTTTGCGGCACAGTCTCCTCCCCCTTTTTATGCGATTTTCCTGCTGAAAAAGCGGGTTCCCTATATGGGTTCGTTATGTTTGCTCGTTTTTGTCGTAAGCGTAAAGCGCCTCGACGGCAGCGGCAAATACGTCATTCGTCACCGTGCGCCCGCTCGGGCGGTCAAGCTCGACGACGGCAAGGGCGTATTTCGGGCGGTCAGCCGGGAAATAACCGGCAAACCATTTATTAATCAATTCGCCGCCGCCGTCCGTTTTTCCTGTCTCGGCCGTTCCCGATTTGCCGGCGACCGCATACGGCAGCGAGCGGAAGCGGCGCCCGGTTCCGTCTTCTTTCGTGACGACACCGCGCAAGAGCTGCTGCAGCTGCTCTGCCGTTTCTGGCGCGAGCGGCTCCTTGTCCGTCACCGGTTCGGACGGAAAGGAAAACAGCGTCGTGCCGTTTTTATAGAGCACTTGATCGACGGCCCGCACTTTGAGCGCTTCGCCGCCGCGGGCGATCGTCGCCATCATGTTGGCGACGCCAAGCGGCGAGACGCGCACATCTTTTTGCCCGATCGCCGTTTGCGCCACAGCGAGCGGCACCCGCTTGTCGCGCCGATCGTGCCAAATCGTTCCTTTTCGCTCTTCCGGAAACTGACGAAAATGCTCTTCATGATACACCGCTCCTTCCCAACCGGCCGTCGGATACAGTCCGAGCTTTTCGGCATACGTCTCGAACGCGTCAAGGTCATGTCTGATCAGCTCCTTGCCGAGGGTGGCGAAGGCATTGTTGCAGCTGACGGCAAAACTGTCGGCTAAATCGAGCGTGCCGTAATCGTGCTCCTCATCGCGGGTTGTGCCATCAATTTTTTTGCTGCAGTCAAATGTCGTCCCAAACGAGGCAAGCCCTTCATCGAGCGCCGCCGCCGCGATCACGGTCTTAAAGATGGAGCCGGGAATTTGCGGCAGCACCATTTGGTTTTCCGCCCCGCGGTTTTTGTACGGATCGCGCGGATCCATATTCGGACGGCTGACTAGAGCAAGCACGCTGTTTGTGTCAATATCAAGCAAAACAAGGCCGCCTTTTTTCAGCCCGTACCGATCCACAATCCGCTCCATCTCTTGCTGTATGTCACGGTCAAGTGTCGTTTGGACAGTCACCGGATAAAACGGGTTGCCCGGGTCGTTATACTTGACATCAAGCCCAAACAGCGGCCGTCCTTCCGCGTCGACGTGATAAAGCAGCTTCGTCTCCCCTTCGGCGAGCAAAAATTCGTCAAACGCCTTTTCGAGCCCTTGAATGCCGGCTTCAGCCTGCGGCGGGAGCGGCCGTTTCGGGTAGCGCGCGCGCAAGAGCTCGCGGTCCGGGCGGGTAAAGCCGATCACATGCGGGGCGTACACCGTCTCGAGCGCATATTGTTTATTGACGGCAAAAACGCCCGGGATGCGCAAATCGTTGATTTGTTTCATCTGGTTCGCGCTTAAAGCGAGCGGCTCACCATCTTGCTCTAAGACGAACGGCCCGTTCGCCCGTTCGAGCTGGCGGCGGATCTCTTCTTCGGCGACGCCTGTGATGCGGGCGATTTGTTCAATCGGCCATTTCATCGTGTTTAAAAACGGGAACAATACAAGCGAAGGCACGTACCGTTTGGTGAGCGGCTTGCCGTTTCGGTCGACGAACGACCCGCGGCCATCATCGATCATCAATTCTTGTGTGCGCTGAGCGACGCTTTCGGCAATTAAATTATGATTGGCAAACGATTCTGTGTCAATGAGCTGAAGCTGCGCCAGCCGTCCGACGAGCAGCAGCAGGCCGGCTTGAATAAGCGCCAGCATAGCGATCGTCCGTTTTTTCCACATAAAGAAAACACCTCATCATCAGTTTCGACGAGGTGTTTTCATTTGAAACGTGCCAATGGCCGCGATTTTTTCGCGTTGTTTGCACGGCCTCCCATTTCATAAACGAGCCAAACAGCGCTTATTTGACCGCGACAATTTTCACCAGCATTTCCCCGCCCGGCGTTTGTACGGTCACTTCATCGCCGACGCGGCGACCGATCAGCGATTTGGCGATCGGCGAATCGTTGGAAATTTTTCCTTCAAACGGGTCGGCCTCGGCGCTGCCGACAATCGTATACGTCTCTTCCTCGCCGTCCGGAAGCTCAATGAACGTCACCGACTTGCCGAGCGAGACGACGTCTGGATTTTCTTTGTCTTCTTCAATGATGACGGCGTTGCGGATCATGTTTTCAAGCATTTGAATGCGCGATTCGACAAACGCCTGCTCATCTTTGGCCGCATCATATTCCGAGTTTTCCGATAAGTCACCGAACCCCCGTGCAATTTTAATACGTTCGACAACTTCCTTCCGTTTCACGGTTTTTAAATACTCGAGTTCTTGTTCCAGTTTCTCTTTTCCCTCTTTCGTCATCGGGTACTGCTTTTCATTCGCCATTCATCTCACTCCTCTATGTTCTTCATTATGTAAAACGTACGAACAGAAAAACAACTGTTCGTACGCTTACTTGTTATATAATATATTGTTTTGTCTCTGTTATGTTATTATAAAACCGATTTTTGTTCAAGAACTGTGCGAATTTTTGCCACCATTAAATCGATGGCGACGACGTTTTGCCCGCCTTCCGGAATGATCACGTCCGCGTAGCGCTTCGTCGGTTCGACAAACTGGTTGTGCATCGGCCGAACGACCGATAAATATTGGTCAATGACCGAATCAAACGTGCGGCCGCGCTCTTTAATGTCACGGATGAGGCGGCGGATGATGCGGATGTCTGGATCGGTGTCGACATACACTTTAATATCCATTAAATTGCGGAGCCGCTCATCTTCTAAAACGAGAATGCCTTCCAAAATAATGACATCTTTCGGCTCAACGCGGATGACTTGATTCGAGCGGGTATGCAAGGTGTAGTCGTACACCGGCTTGTCGATCGGCTCATAACGAAGCAGTTGATGGACGTGCTCGATCAATAAGTCGTTGTCAAACGCCAGCGGATGGTCGTAATTCGTTTTCAGCCGCTCTTCAAACGGAAGATGGCTTTGGTCTTTGTAATAAAAGTCTTGCTCCAAGACAAGAATCGAGCGGTCGCCGAAATGGTCGTAAATCGCGCGGGCGACGCTCGTCTTCCCCGAACCGGAGCCGCCAGCAACGCCGATGACAACGGGCTTCTTTGCCATCTTAATTCTCCTTTCTCATCATGTTGTACGGGAAGAGGGGGCGCTTGACTTTGAACTTGACGATTTGCAGCGGATGGCGCGCCGCATCGAGCTCGTTGCCGTCTTCATCCCAAATGTTGTCGATCACTTGGGTAAAGTTTTCAATTTCTGGGCCGAAAAATTCCACTTCATCGCCGGGGCGGAAATGGTTGCGCTGCTGGATGGTGGCGATGCCCGTCTCCCGGTCGTAATCAAGCACCAAGCCGGCAAACTCATGCGTCGTTTTTCGGCTGTGCGTGCCATACATATGGTTTGTGTAGTCAGGAAAGCCTTCAAAAAACGACGAAGCCGTTTCACGGTTGGCGCATTTGTCGAGCTCGCGCACCCACTCTTCACGGATCGTGAAATGGTCGGGATCGGCGCAGTAGGCATCGATCACTTTCCGGTAGACGCTGACAACCGTCGCCACGTAATGGATCGATTTCATCCGCCCTTCAATTTTCAAGCTGTCGACGCCAAGTTCAATCATCGCCGGAATGGCGCGGATCAAGTTCAAGTCTTTCGCGCTCATGGCAAACGGGGCGTCGCCTTCTGAAAACAGAGGAATTTCGCGGCCGTCAGACAGCTGGTATAAATCGTAATCCCAGCGGCATGACTGACAGCACCCGCCGCGGTTTGAATCACGCGCCGTCATATGATTGCTCAATACGCAGCGGCCGGAGTAGGCAGAGCACATCGCCCCATGGATGAACGCTTCGATTTCAATATCGACTTTCTCTTTGATCTGCCGGATTTCTTCTGCGCTCACTTCACGGGCGAGCACGACCCGCTCGAGCCCTTCCTCTTTCCAAAACTGGACCGCTTTCCAGTTGGCGAGCGACTGTTGCGTGCTTAAATGCACTTCAAGCTTCGGCGCCACCCGGCGCGCCGTTTCGATGATGAGCGGGTCGGCGACGATAATGCCGTGAACGCCGGCCCCCTCTAGCGCCCGCAAATAGTCGTCAAGGCCGGGAATGTTTTCGTTATGAGCGTAAATGTTGGCCGTTACATACACCTTTGCCCCATACTGGTTGGCAAATTCAACACCTTCACGAATTTCCTCGATCGTAAAGTTGTCAGCATTCGCGCGCAAGCTGTATTCTTGGCCGCCGATAAAGACGGCGTCCGCCCCGTAGTGGACGGCGATTTTCAGCTTTTCCAAGTTGCCGGCCGGCGCCAGCAACTCCGGCTTTTTCACGATAACGCGCTTGCCGTCAACGATCTCGGAAATGCGATCATTTTTCAGCAACATGCCGTTTCCCTCCTTTTTCAATAAATCGTCTCTTTGAAGAAAAATCCGGTGTCCATCCGGCGGTGCGGCGGCTGGAGCGCTTCAACTGCAGCGAGCAAATCGTCTTTCTCCCTCTCGTATCGCTCACGGTCATCAGCGCATACATCGATGGCGCGGCGGTACAGCTTCGTCACTTCCGTGATGTAGTGCGGTTCATGCAAAATGCCGTCGATTTTAAAGCTGTCAATGCCGGCATCGATCATGTCACCGAGCTCGTCAATGATGCAAAGATCGTTTGGGCTCATAATGTGCGTGCCGTTTTCGTCTTCAAAAATCGGGTATTTATAGTCGCGCTCCTTGTCGTACAGGAACATCCCTTTTTCGTACTTTTTCCGTTCGATTTCCATCACTTTTCCTTGATACTCAAAATAGTTGCCAATCAGCGAACGCTTCGACTGATACATGCACGTCATGCCATGCACTTGCACTTCAATTTCCACTTCAGCATGGGCTTTGATTTCCAAAATGGCGTCCATGTTCAGCTCGCGCGCCAAGACGGCGCGTTTCGCCCCTTTTCGCCCCCAGTAGTTGCACGTGTACCAGTTTGTCGCTGTCGTTTCCGTGCTCCAATGGAGCTTCATATGTGGAGCGGTTTCTCGCACCGTCAGCAAAACAGCTGGGTCGCCAAAAACGATCGCGTCCGCTCCTACGCCGGCGACAAAAGCGACGTAATCAGCGAGCTCGTCCACTTTGTCATTATGAAAAATGGCGTTCATCGCCACATACACGTTCATGCCGTGCCGGTGGGCCGCTTCGACGGCCGCGGCGACATCGGCGCGGGAAAACTCCCCGGCGAGCCGCAAGCCATAGCGCTGTTCGCCGACAATGATGGCGTCCGCTCCGGCTTCCGCCAGTTCATCAATATGGGAAACACTCGTCGGCGTGACGAGCAATTCCGGTTTTTTCATTCTCGTTCACCTCGTTTTTTCGATATAGCGAGCCCATCGCCGACCGGAATGATGACCGTGTCATAATCGCTCCGGGCCATCAGCCACTCATTATAGCGGCGAATTTTTTGCGCGATGTTCCAAAGCCGCTTATTGTCCGCGGGCGTTTCGGCGGCGACAAGCCCTTTAAACAGCACGTTGTCGCTGATGATGAGGCCGCCTTCAGCGAGAAACGGTTCATAAAGCGTAAAAAAGCGCTCGTATTGCCCTTTGGCGGCGTCGATAAACAGCGCATCGAACGGCGCAGCGGCGGCCACGTCCGCCCCCACTGCGAGTGCATCGCCGAAGACCGTCTCGATTTGCCGCCCGGTGTTTGTCTTTCCGATATAAAAACGGGCGCGTTCGTACCGCTCCCGGTCTTTTTCAATCGTCACAATGCGCGCCTCCGGCAGCGCTTTCGCCATCCGGATCGCCGAATAGCCGATCGCTGTGCCGATTTCCAAAATGCGGCGCGGTTTGGCAGTTTTCAACACGAACAGCAGCACTTCCATGCTCACCGGATCCATAATCGGCACGCGATGTTCATGCGCGTACCGCTCCATTTCTGCGATATCCGGATCCGGCGCTGGGCGCAGCTGCTGCAAATAATGAACGACGTCTTTTGCAAGCAAGGGGATTCCTCCTCGCCATCAACAGAGTGAAAAGCGCCTGCCTGGAGCCGGAGGGCGGCCCAAAGGTTTACGCTTCATCAACATGAAAAATAAGAGCCGCAAACGGACTCTTATCGTCAGCCTGTTCAACTTTATCTATACTATCATAAAAAGGCGAAAAAGCGAAGCCGTTTGGCCCGATCGGCCAGCAACTTCCGTTTTGCTCTATTGTTTCCCAATATGCTTCGCTTTTTCCCGGTTATGCTCCGCCAGCGTCTTTGTAAAAATGACGTCGCCGGCCGGCGTGGCCAAAAAGTATAAATAGTCGGTTGCCGCCGGCTTGAGCGCCGCTTTGATCGACATCTCGCCGGCATTGGCAATCGGTCCCGGCGGCAGCCCTTTATGAATGTACGTATTGTACGGCGAATCAACTTTCAAGTCTTTGTAAAAGACACGCTCTTTATGCTTGCCGAGCGCGTATAAGACCGTCGGATCGGTTTGCAGCGGCATGTCAAGGCGCAGCCGGTTGTAAAACACGCTGGCAATTTTCTCGCGATCGGCTTTTTCAGTCGCCTCTTCCTCTATTAATGACGC
This sequence comes from Geobacillus uzenensis, assembly GCF_002217665.1. Lineage (NCBI taxonomy): Bacteria > Bacillati > Bacillota > Bacilli > Caryophanales > Anoxybacillaceae > Geobacillus > Geobacillus uzenensis. The sequence goes on along the minus strand of NZ_NEWL01000002.1, from coordinate 353,900 downwards.
CATCGTCAATAGACGATGCGGCGACAGTTGTTTTTCCTTCATCGCGTCCTTGTACATATCAAGCACCGCCGCCGTTTTGGCGACCATCGCTTCAATGATCTCCGTAAGCGGCGGCTTTTTGTCGGCAAACACGTAGGTGGCCGGAAACAAGTAGCCTTCAAGCGGATAGCGGATGTTTTTATGAAAAATGTCGCTTGCTAATAAGTCCGGATATGTTTTCCTTAGCTGTTCAATGTACGCGCGATCGTTGAGCAGCTTCATAGTCTCTTCTCGCTTGTACCCCGTTTTCGCGGCGATGATGTCGGCGATTTGCACAAGCTGTGACCCTTCGGGGATCGTCAACTTTAATCCGATTTTCAGCGACTTCCCGGTTTGTAACAGCTCGATGATGCGCGTCATCGGCATCGCCCGCGTCAGCTCATACTCCCCGGCTTGAAAGCCGGACTCGTTTTTCCAACGGACGTAGTAGCGGAAAACAGCCGCGCTTTTAATAAGCCGCTTTTGTTCGAGTTGTTCGGCAATATCCGCCACCGATGAACCGACCGGAACGGAGACATGAACCGGGGTGCGGTCGTCCGGATCGACCGGCTCGAACGCGGAGCGGATGTATAGGAAACCGCTGGCGCCGGCGATGACGATCGCTGCCAGCAAGACGGCGCAAACGATCAAGACGATTTTTCGCACAAGCCGTGCCTTAGGCGCCTGAAAATCGCTCTGTTCCATCTTCAGCCTCCTTTCATCGGTCATATTATACTACAAATTTCTTCATTTTTCGCCCTTTAACGATAAGAAATACACCTGCTCCCAGCGATGCGGAACCCGGCCGCTCAATCCATTCACTGAAAAGATGCTACAGGCAACGCTTTTTCGCCTCTTAGGAATCAAAAGGATCGCCCAAGACGCACGCATAATTCAATCGAAAACGTTTATGAGCAACGTTTTGCCCTGAACCCAGACATAAAAAGGCGGCTCAAAGTGTCTGCATTTTCATCGAAAAGATCTATGGGCAGCGCGATCTGCCCTCCACCTGGGGATGAAAATCGGCGCCAGTTCGGCATTTTCATCGAAAAGGTTCCTAAACAACGTTCCTCCATCTAAGCGTGAAAATGGTCACTCAAAATATGCGCATTTTCACAGAAAAAGCAGCCGCCTCTAGGCAGCCGCTTCGTTCGTTACGCTTCGCCTTCCTCTTGTTCGGCGCAAAACGTATTCCACACTTCTTCGATCATATCCCATTCTTCTTCCGTCTCAATCGGAAGCAGTTCCCCTTCCTCATTCTCATCGCCGGGGATAAAGGCAGAAACGTGCACTTCCGTCTCACCGTCTTCGTCTTCGGCCTCGGCGCCGACCGGATAGTAAAACACGTACGATTTGCCGAAATCATCCGATTCAAACGTAAACAAAATTTCACACAGCTGCTCGTTGCCGTGTTCATCGACAACGGTAATATGACGATCTCCATGTTCCATTGACGCTTCCTCCCATTCACCGTTTACTGTCCAAGTACGATTGCAAAATGACGGCCGCCGCCATTTTGTCGATCACTTTCCGCCGCTTTTTCCGGCTCACATCGGCAGCGATCAACATCCGCTCGGCAGCCATCGTCGACAGCCGTTCATCCCAAAGCACGACCGGCAAAGAAAATTCCTCGCGCAGCCTGGCGGCAAACCGCTCGCTCGCCTCGGCGCGCGGCCCGAGCGTGCCGTTCATGTTTTTCGGCCATCCGACAACGATCGCATCGACGCCATACTCCTCGATGATGGCGCGCAGCCGCTCTAAACCATAGTTGCCGTGCTCCTCATCGATGGCGATCGTCTCCAAGCCTTGCGCCGTCCAGCCGAGTTCATCGCTGACGGCCACCCCGAGCGTTTTCGTTCCGAGATCTAGTCCTAGCGTTCGCATCGGTTAATCCTTTCGTTGCCCCTGTAAATAGAATTTCACCAGTTCCTCGATTAATTCGTCGCGCTCGATTTTGCGGATGAGTGTGCGCGCATCGTTATGGCGCGGGATGTAAGCCGGGTCGCCGGACAACAAATAACCGACAATTTGGTTGATCGGGTTGTAGCCTTTTTCTTGCAGGGCGTCATATACCGTCAACAACACCTCGCGAACGTTCGTTTCGGCCGGCTCCTCCGGGAAATGAAACTGCATCGTTTGGTCAAACGAGCTCACCGTTTCCACCTCGCTCTTTATTCGGGCATCCCGTCATCTTACATCCATTGTACACGATTCGCGCCCATTTAGGAAATGGATTTGACCCACGTTTCGACATAATCAAGCGCTTCGCCGACTTTGTTCGCGTCCTTTCCTCCGGCCTGCGCCATATCCGGGCGCCCGCCTCCTCCGCCGCCACAGCGGGAAGCCACTTCTTTAACGAGCTTGCCGGCGTGGTATCCTTTTTTCACTAAGTCATCGGTCACCGCGGCAATCAATTGGACTTTGCCGCCTTGCACCGCCGCCAACACGATGACCGCCGTGCCTAATTTTTGCTTCAAGTCATCAGCCATCGCCCGCAATTGGTTCATGTCGTTCGCCTGCACTTTCGCCGCCAACACCGGCACGCCGCCCACATCTTTCACTTGACGGGCGAGATGTTCTGCTTCCATATGGGCGAGACGAGCGGCGAGCGACTCGTTTTCACGCTGCAGTTGGCGCAGTTCGGCAAACAGCCCATCAAGGCGCGCATTCAGCTCCCTCGGGCTCGTTTTCAGCTTTTGCGCCGCTTCTTGCAACAACGCAAGCTGTTCGCTCATAAAGCGGTACGCCGCCTCCCCGGTCACCGCCTCAATCCGGCGCGTGCCGGCGCCTATGCCTGACTCGGAGACGATTTTAAATAACCCGATGGCGGCAGTATTCGGCACATGGCAGCCGCCGCACAGCTCCAAGCTGTAGTCGCCAACTTTAACGACGCGGACGATGTCGCCGTATTTTTCGCCAAACAGCGCCATCGCACCCATCGCTTTTGCTTCTTCGAGCGGCTTGTAAAAGATGTCGACCGGAAGGCTCTTCCAAATTTGTTCATTGACGATCGCCTCGATGCGCTCGAGCTCATCAGGCTTCACTTGTCCGAAATGAGTGAAGTCAAAGCGCAACCGATCCGGGGCGACGAGCGATCCGGCCTGGTTGACATGACGGCCGAGCACATCTTTTAACGCTTGATGAAGCAAGTGGGTCGCCGTATGGTTTTTCACAATTTGCGCCCGCTTCGCTTCGTCGACGCGCGCTGTGTAGCGGGCGCCTCTTTTCACCGTGCCGCGCTCGACGACAATCGAATGAAGATGCTGGCCGTTTGGCGCTTTCTGTACGTCTTTGACGACCGCTGTTCCCGCTTCGCCTGCAAACGTACCCTGGTCGGCGATCTGCCCGCCGCTTTCGGCGTAAAACGGCGTGACATCGACAATGATTTGCGCCTCTTCGCCAGCCCCGACTTCATCGACGAGCTTCCCGTCTTTAATGATGGTCATGACCGTCGAGGAAACGACGAGTTCATCGTAGCCGACAAAACGGCTTTCATCTTTAATGTCGCCGAGCACCCCGCCTTGCACTTGCATCGAATCGACGTCTTGGCGGGCGGCGCGGGCCCGTTCGCGCTGGCGCTCCATCTCGCGCTCAAAACCGGCGTGGTCAACCGACATACCGGCTTCAGCAGCATATTCTTCCGTCAGCTCGACTGGGAATCCGTACGTGTCGTACAAGCGGAACACATCTTCTCCAGGAATGACGTCGCTTCCTTGCGCTTTCGCCTTTTCGATTACTTCCGCCAAAATGGCGAGCCCTTCGTGAAGCGTTTCATGGAACCGTTCTTCCTCATTGCGGATCACCCGCTGAATAAAGTCAGCTTTTTCTTTTACTTCCGGGTAGTAATCGTGCATAATTTCGCCGACAACCGGAACGAGCTCGTACATAAACGGACGCTCAATGCCGATTTGTTTCGCGTAGCGCACAGCGCGGCGGAGCAGGCGGCGCAATACATAGCCGCGGCCTTCGTTCGACGGCAGCGCCCCGTCGCCAATCGCAAACGTCACGGCGCGAATATGGTCGGCGATCACTTTAAAGGCGACGTCCTTGTCCGAATCCTCGCCATACCGCTCGCCAGCAATTTGTTCGGTGGCGCGGATGATCGGCATGAACAAGTCGGTTTCAAAGTTTGTCGGCACATCTTGCAAAATCGAGCACATCCGCTCTAAACCCATGCCGGTATCGATGTTTTTCTTCGGCAGCGGCGTGTACGTGCCGTCCGGATTATGATTGAATTGAGAAAAGACGAGATTCCACACTTCCAAGTAACGCTCGTTTTCCCCGCCCGGATACAGCTCCGGATCGTTCGGGTCGTTTCCGAACGCCTCGCCGCGGTCGTAAAAAATTTCCGTGTTCGGGCCGCTTGGGCCTTCGCCAATATCCCAGAAGTTCCCTTCGAGGCGAATGATCCGCTCTTTTGGCAAGCCGATTTCGTTATGCCAAATGTCGTACGCCTCTTCGTCTTCCGGGTGAACGGTGACCGACAGCCGCTCCGGATCAAAGCCGATCCACTTTTCGCTCGTTAAAAACTCCCACGCCCAATGGATCGCTTCGCGCTTAAAGTAATCGCCGATCGAAAAGTTGCCGAGCATTTCAAAAAACGTATGATGGCGCGCCGTTTTCCCGACATTTTCAATGTCGTTTGTGCGGATCGATTTTTGCGCATTGCAAATGCGCGGGTTGTCCGGGATGATGCGGCCGTCAAAATATTTTTTCAGCGTCGCGACGCCGCTGTTGATCCATAACAGCGATGGGTCGTCGACCGGAATAAGCGAGGCGCTCGGCTCGACTTCATGGCCTTTTTCTTGGAAAAACTGCAAAAACATGCGCCGCACTTCGGCAGATGTTAATTTTTTCATGATGATCCTCCCCTTTTGTTTTTTATATAAAAAAACTCCCATCCCCTGGCAGGGACGAGAGTTGTGCTCGCGGTACCACCCTGTTTATGGGCAAAAAGCGCCCATCACCTCTTTGGCTGTAACGCAGCCTTGCGTCAGGTTTTGCCTGCGCTCCGGATTAGCCTTCTGTTGCCCTTCATCTGGAATTTCTTTCAGCCGCGGAAATTCCTCTCTGTGCGCTAAAGCGCGTTAAGATGGACTGCAACATACTCGATCCGTCATCGCGTTATGTATTCGCTTTTTCATTGAAAGATTATAGACAAGCCGCGCCCGTTTGTCAATGCGGGGCATAATGCTCTTTCCAATGCGCAATGGCTACTTTCAGCACCGCCGCGGTCGGGACGGCGAGAATGAGGCCGGGCACACCCGCAAGTTCGCCGCCGGCAAACAGCGCAAGCATAATGACAAGCGGATGCATATGCACACTTTTGCCGACAATCAGCGGTGACAAGACGTTTCCTTCTAAAAACTGCAAGGCAAAAATAATGGCGAGCACGATGATCACCATTTTAAGCGAAATGGTCGCTGCCAAAATGGCGGCTGGAATAGCGCCGATCAACGGGCCGAAATACGGAATGATGTTCGTCAGTCCGATCACAAACCCGAGCAAGAGCGGATAGTCCATGCCGGCGAGCCAAAGGCCGAGCGACGCCGCCGAACCGATGGCCGCACAGACGAACAGCTGACCGCGAATATAGCCGCCAAGCGACTCGTCAACGTCTTTTAAAAACGCCATCCCCGGTTCTCGCCACCGCTTTGGGGTCATATACCAAACCGCTTTTTTCAGCACATCGATATCTTTTAGCATATAAAACACGATAAACGGGATGAGAAGAACCGTCGCCGCCGAACCGATCAATGATTTGGCCGCGTTGATCGCCATCGTGACCGCCCTCGCAGCCGCCTCCTCAAGCTGCATAAACATCGCCTCAATGCGCGTATGCACCTCCATCGGCCACGTCGACGTTTCATCGTGGATGTGGCGCGCCCACTGCCGATATGTATTCATCAATGATGGCAACCGTTCATCCAGTTCGCGCAGCTGGGCGATCAAAACCGGCATGCCGCGGTAAAGGCCGTAGCCGACCGAACCGAAAAACAACAAATAAATGAGCAAAATGGCAAGCGCCCGCGGCATCCCCTTGCCGTGAAGATACTCAACAAGCGGATGCAACAAATAAGTAATAAACGCCGCCAGCAAAAACGGGGCTAAGGCGGTGGCAACAAAATCGACGACCGGCCACCAAACGTCTTTCATCCGAACGATTAAATACACGATTGCGGTAACTAACAGCCACTTTCCAATGCGCAAAAATGACAGCCATTGCTGCTCGCCCATCGCCACACCTCCTACCGTTTAGTGTAGGAGATGAAGTTGGAAATATGCTCCCGTTATCTCTTCCACTATTTCACAAAAAAGCAAGCCGCCCCCGCCGCGCGGGCGGGAAGCGGCAACGGCTTTAACGGATCGCCTGCATCAAGCGGCGGCGCATTCTCCGCATCGTGCGGCCGTTCGTCCAATTGTTGCGCTGGGCCAGCTGATAAGCAGCGACGCCTAACCCGACTGCCAACAGCGAAGTCATCGTCCGATTCATGCTCGTCCCTCCTAAAATTGGATCGTGCGCTCATGGTCGTCAAACAAGTCATCGAGGGAGCTTAGCGTCCCATCCTCTTCCACTTGATGGGCGTGAATCATTCCTTTGGAGACGGACAGCTCAATAAAGCAATCCCAGCAGTAATATTGGTTGACGCCGATCTTCCCCAAATTTTTTCGTTTGCAATTCGGGCAAATGAGCATCGACAGCCACTCTCCTTACCTCATTGTTTCAACCGTGACGACGCCTTCTTTGGCGGTGAACGGAGCTGCCTCCATTCGTTTCTTTCCTTCGGTCAAATCGGAAAAAAATCCCTCACTAATCTCGTATCCGTCAATTTTGCCCAATTGCCCGTCAAAATATACATCGTCGAGCAAGCCGATCGTCGTTCCGTCTGCGGCGACAACCAGGCTGCCGGCAATGCCGCGTTCACCGAAGAGAGAGTGGCCGCCATCAAGCGAGGGGAACGGCTGGAAGCTGCCAGCATCACGAATGATGACCCGGTCATTTTGCAACGATTGCACAGCCGAAAGCGGCAAGTAGCGGCGGCGGCCAAATAGACCTCTCCGTTCCGCGACAAACCCTTTGACCGTGCCATGGCTGGTAAACCAAATGTCGGCGATCGTCCCGACCGCTTTCCCTGTTGTCTGTTCATAAATGGGAAGCCCTTTGACGTCGGAAAACGTCCGCATCATTCTCCCACCTTTCCAGCCACTTTTAGCTTGGCTCATCGCCCATAAAGTCATACGGCGTAACGTTTTCCATCCCGGTATTCGCATCCTCAAGCGGCAGTTCCCCCTCAACAAACGACGCAGCCGCCAACTTTTCGGCGAGCGCTGTCCGGCGCGCTCCGTCGCCGCGTTGGGCAACGCCCAACCGGAACGCTTCTTCTTCACCGCATAAAATAAGAAACTGCTTGCTTCTTGTCACCGCCGTATACAACAAATTCCGCTTCAACATCCGGTAGTAGCTTTTGACAACAGGCAAAATGACGATTGGAAACTCGCTCCCTTGCGCTTTATGGACCGAGCAGCAATACGCATGGGTAATTTGCGCTAAATCTTGCCTTGTGTATGTCACTTCAACGCCGTCAAACGAGACAACAAGCAAGTCTTGCTTTTCCGTATTTTCTTTGGCGTAAAAAATGGCAACGACTTCGCCGATATCGCCGTTAAACACATTGTCTTCCGGCTGGTTGACGAGCTGGAGCACTTTATCGCCGACGCGGTACACAACGTCGCCGACGGAAAGCTCCCGTTTCCCGTCAGCCGGCGGGTTAAACAGCCCCTGCAGCACTTTGTTCAGCTGATCGATGCCGGCCGGGCCGCGGTACATCGGAGCGAGCACTTGAATGTCCTTGACGGAAAACCCTTTGTTGCGCGCGTTGTCAGCAATTTGCCGCACAACATCAGCCACTTGTCCGGCGCGGCAACGAATGAACGAACGATCCGCCTTCGGGGCGGTCAAGTCGGCCGGCACGACGCCGCGCTTCATCGCATGGGCGAGCTCGATGATCGATGATCCTTCCGCTTGGCGGTACACCTCGGTCAGTTTGACCGATGGAACGACGCCCGACTCAAGCAAATCTTTCAACACTTGCCCGGGGCCGACCGATGGCAGCTGATCCTCGTCGCCAACGAAGATGACTTGCATTCCGTCAGGCACGGCTTTTAACAGCTGATTGGCCAACCACGTATCGACCATCGACACTTCATCGACGACAAGCAGCTTGCCGGCAATCGGCTCATTTTCATCGCGGCTGAATCCTTCCACTCCATTCCAGCCAAGCAGCCGGTGAATCGTTGCCGCCGGCAGCCCGGTCGCCTCGCTCATCCGCTTTGCCGCCCGTCCGGTCGGAGCGGCGAGCAGCACGGGAAACGGTTCATCGTTTTTGTAATCGGCAGGGTCGAGCGACAGGCCGTGTAAGGCGGCAAACAGTTCGACGATGCCTTTAATGACCGTTGTTTTTCCGGTTCCCGGACCGCCGGTCAAAATAAAGAGCGGCGAAGAAAGGGCCTGTTGGATTGCCTCTTTTTGCTGGGGCGCGTATTGCATCCCGAGCCGCTCCTCAAGCGCCCCGAGCGCAAGCAAAAACTCCGACTCGGCAAACGCCGACGGCGGCGTTTGCCTAAGCAGCCGCTGAATGTTTGAAGCGATCCCTTTTTCGGCGAAGTAAAGCGAGGGAAGATAACAGCGGCTTTGCTCCATGATCATCTTCCCTTCTTCGCTTAACATGAGGAGCGTCTGCCCGATGGCTTGTCCATCGACCGCTCCGTTTTCCCTTCCGCCAAGCAGCTCCGCCATGCGGCCGATGAGCTCTTCCTCTTTCATATAGACGTGCCCTTCTTGCAGGCATGCCTGCTCAAGGACAAACAGGCAGGCGGCGCGCAGCCGGGCCGGGTGGCTGCCGGAAATGCCGAGCTGCCGCCCAAGCTCATCGGCGCGGCCAAAGCCGATCCCTTCAATGTCTTCGACGAGCTGGTACGGGTTTTCATGAATGATGTCCATCGTCTCTTCGCCGTATACTTGGTAAATTTTCATCGCCAGCTGCGGACCGAAGCCGAGCTGGGCGAGGGCGATCATCGTCTGCTCGAGCCCTTCGTGGGCGCAAAGCGTTTCATACAATTGCTTCGCTTTTTGCTTCGTCAGCTTCGGCACGCGCCTAAGCGCCTCCGGATCGCGCAAAATCGTGGCGATCGCGTTTTCGCCGAGCGCCTCCACAATCGCTGCCGCCGTCTTTTTTCCGATTCCTTTAAACAAGCCGCTTGACAAATAATGGATAACTCCTTCTTTCGTGTTTGGAAGCTGTTTGCGGAACTGCTCGGCCGCATATTGGCGGCCAAAGCGCGGATGCTGGCGGAACTGCCCATAAAAAACGTACACGTCCCCCTCATTTAAACGAGGAAAATAACCGGTGACGACCACTTCCTCCTCCGCAGCCGCTTCATTTGTTTCTTCGACACGGATGCGGACGACCGTATATAACGTTTCTTCGTTATGGAAAATGACGGCCAAACACGTTCCTTTCATAAACGTGCGTCCATCGAGCGCGAGCGATTGCTGCTCTTGCAACAGTCATCCCCTGCCTTTTACGGCGCAAGCCGCTTTTCCATCAGTTTCTTTCCGTACCCAGCGAGCACGTGATCCGGATTGGCATCCAAAGCGGCAGCAAATAAATCGCGGGCAGCGGCCGGATCATCTTTGTACGCATAAATAACGCCTAAATTGTAATACGCATCCGCATGGCGCGGATTGTGTTCCAACGTTTTTTCGAAATACCGTTTCGCCTCATCGACATAATCGAGGGTGGCAAGGCAAAGACCAAGCTGAAAAAGCGCTTCAGCATCCCCTTCGTCCAGTTCAGCCGCCCGCTGCAAGTAAGGCAGCGCGAGGCGCGGCATCTCAAGCCGCCATAACGACATCCCGAGCATAAAGTGCGTATCGGCATCAGCCAATCCGAGCGCAAGCGCCCGTTCAAACATGTCTTTCGCTTGGGCGAACTGCTCGCGCTTGTAGTACACCGTGCCGATGCCGTAAAAGGCCGCCGCCCGTTCGTCAAGCATAAGCGCCTGCCGGAAGCATTCAAGCGCCTTCTCTTCTTCGCCGGCAGCGGCAAGAACGGTGCCGATGTTAATATAACCGGCCGGATCATCAGGACGCTCATTCACTGCTTCAGAAAAGCAACGAAGCGCTTCTTCGTACTCTCCGGCGCGCATATGCGCCAACCCTCGTTCATTCAGATTGGCCACCGCTCATCCCTCCCGTTTCTAGTTTAGCACATATGTTCGTTTTTTTCGAGCAATTGCAAAAAATACCCCAACCCGAGGCCGGGTTGAGGCTTTTTCTATCCGTACAATCAACCGACATACCAAAGCTTTTCACCATCACGGAACACTTCATCAATCGTGCCGCCGCCGAGGCATTCGTCACCGTTGTAAAAGACAACCGCCTGACCCGGTGTCACCGCCCGCGCCGGCGCATCGAAGATGACTTCCGCCTTGCCGTCCGCAAGCGGATGAACCGTGACGCCGAGATCCGGCTGGCGGTAGCGGAACTTCGCTGTGCAGCGGAACGGCGCTTCCGGTTTGCGGTCGGACACCCAGTTGACATTGACCGCCTTTAACGACGTGGAGTACAAATATTCGTTGTCAAACCCTTGGGCGACATAAAGCACGTTTTCGCGCACATCTTTGCCGACGACAAACCATGGTTCGCCGCTGCCGCCGATGCCAAGACCGTGGCGCTGGCCGATCGTGTAATACATCACCCCGTCATGCCGCCCTTTTACCTCGCCGTCGAGCGTTTTCATCACCCCCGGCTGAGCCGGCAAGTAGTGGCTTAAAAACGCTTTGAAATCGCGCTCACCGATAAAGCAAATGCCGGTGCTGTCTTTTTTCCCGGCGGTGGCAAGCCCGGCTTCTTTCGCGATCCGGCGCACGTCCGCTTTGTGCAAGTGGCCGATCGGGAACATCACGTTTGACAGCTGGGCTTGGCCAAGCTGGTTTAAAAAGTACGTTTGATCTTTGTTCGGGTCGGCCCCGCGCAGCATTTTATATTCGCCGTTGCGAAACTCGACGCGGGCGTAATGACCGGTCGCGACATAATCGGCGCCGATCGACATGGCGTGCTCCAAAAACGCCTTGAATTTAATTTCCTTATTGCACATCACGTCCGGGTTCGGGGTACGCCCAGCTTTGTATTCGTCCAAAAAATACGTAAACACTTTGTCCCAATATTGCTTTTCAAAGTTGACTGCATAGTACGGGATGCCGATTTGGTTGCAGACGCGCACGACATCTTCGAAATCTTCCGTCGCCGTGCAAACGCCGTTTTCATCGGTGTCATCCCAGTTTTTCATAAAAATGCCGATCACATCATATCCTTGTTCTTTTAACAATAGCGCGGCGACTGACGAGTCGACGCCGCCGGACATGCCGACGACCACGCGCGTTTCATGCGGTGGTTTGTTCATGCGGTTTCACCCCCTCATCGGTTTGTGAGCCGTTTGACGATCTTGACCGTTTCTTCTGCAGCCCGCTCGATTTGCTCGTTCGTGTTGCCGAGCCCGAAGCTGAAGCGGACGGACGATCGGATGCGCTCAGACTGCCTTCCGCACATAGCGACAAGCACGTGAGAGGGGTCGATCGAACCGGCTGTGCACGCCGAGCCGCTTGAGGCAGCAATGCCGGCCAAATCCAAGTTGACGAGCAGCGATTCGACGTTCGTTCCCGGAAACGCAACGTTTAAAATATGCGGCAGGCCGTCTTGGCTGCCGTTCACGACGTAGTCAATGCCCGACGAGCGGAAAATGTCAAGCATCACCTCGCGCCAGGCGGCGTATTGTTTGCGCTTTTCCTCCCTCGTCCGCCCGGCGATTTCCGCCGCCTGCGCCAAGCCGATGATGCCGGGAACGTTTTCCGTGCCGGCGCGCCGTTTCCGTTCTTGCTCACCGCCGAAAAGCAGCGGCGTGATGCGGACCGTCTCCCGAATGTACAGCGCCCCGCTTCCTTTTGGGCCGTTAATTTTGTGGCTTGAAAGCGACAGCAAGTCGACCCCATATTCATTCACATCGATTGGGAGAAGCCCGTACGCCTGAACGGCATCGGTATGAAAATACGCCGGGTGGTCGCGAAGCAGCGCGCCGATTTCACGGATCGGCTGGATTGTGCCAACTTCATTGTTGGCGAACATGACCGACACTAAAATCGTCTCATCGCGCAGCGCAGCTTTCACGTCATCAACCGACACGATCCCCTGTTCATCAACCGGCAAATATGTCACGTCAAACCCTTGTTTTTCTAGATATTCGCAAGCGCGCAAAACAGCGTGATGCTCGATGGCGGTTGTAATGATATGGCTGCCGCGGCTGCGGTTGGCCATCGCCGTTCCGATGAGCGCAAAGTTATCCGCTTCCGTGCCGCCGCTTGTAAACACGATCTCCGTTTCTTTCGCTCCGAGGCTGCGGGCGACGGCTGCCCTCGCTTCGTCAACCGCGCGGCGGCTTTGCCGGCCGAAATAGTGGATGCTTGACGGGTTGCCGAACTGTTCGGTCATCCAATGGACCATGCCGGCCGCCACATCCGGATGCACGGGCGACGTGGCAGCATGATCCAAATAAATCCGTTCCAACAGTCATTCCCCTTTCTATCGCTTAAATATAAAACATATATGCCCCATCATCCCCGTCGCTATACTTCGCCAAATCCTCGAGTGTTGTGCTGTCAAGCACTTCCTCGACCGCGTCACGGATGCGAATCCATAGCTCGCGCTTGGCCGGCTCCTCCTCTTCAAGTTCCTCGACCGGAGTAAGCGGTCCTTCAAGCACGCGAAGAATATCACCGGCCGTAATTTTCGCCGGATGCTCCGCCAGCACGTAGCCGCCATACGCCCCGCGGATGCTTTTGACAAGCCCGGCGTTGCGCAACGGCGTGACGAGCTGTTCCAAATAATGTTCAGATAAATTGTTCGCCTTAGCGATCGAACGAAGCGAAATCGGGCGATCGCCATATTTTTTGGCCAATTCGATCATAATCGTCAACCCGTACCGGCCCTTCGTCGAAATTTTCATCATATCCCCCCTAACGGCTTAACCCTTGCACGCGAACGATTGTCGTCCCGAGCAGACGTCCGGTCATTTTCTGGCATTGCGGCAGCGCCAAGCCGGCGACCGAGCCGATCGTCACACAAAAAAGAAGCGTGCCGAACGACACCGGACCGCCAAGCAGCCAGCCGACGAGCAACACGAGCGCTTCCATGCCAATGCGAATGTATGCGACTTTCCACCTAGTCAACTCGGTCAGAGCGAGCATCAAACTGTCACGCGGACCGGCGCCGACGCCGGCGGAAATGTATAAGCCCATGCCATACCCGGACACGATGATGCCGGCCATTAACAAGGCGTATTGTTCGAGCGGCTGTTCCGGTGTTTTGAGCTGCGGAATCATCATCCACCCATCGATCAGCATTCCAACCGTCACCATGTTTAAAAAAGCGCCAAGCCGCGGACGCTGCTTCACAAGCAGCGCAGAAGCCGCAAGCACCCCCATCCCGACAATGATCGACCACGCGCCGATCGTCAAGCCGAATTGTCGTTGCAAGCCGATATGAAGCACATCCCACGGTGCGCAGCCGACGTCGGCCTTAATCGTCAACACGATGCCAAATGACATGACGAACAAACCGGCAAAATAAATGCCCCAACGCAACCATGGGATATCGTTGTGAGCCATTGTTGATGCGCCCCCTCTGTTGAGCCAATCGCTTGTGTTATTATACCATAAATGCCTCTTCCGTTCACGGCTCAACATTGCCGTCTTGTTTCAACTGCCGAAGCCGCCGGTACACTTTAGCATAATATTTTTCCTCCCCATGCTCTTTCGGCTCGTAGTAGCGGACGCCTTCCAGAGCGGCCGGCAAATACGCTTGGGCCACCCAGCCGTTTGGATAATCGTGCGGGTATAAATAGCCTTGTCCATGTCCGAGAACAGCCGCTCCTTGATAATGGGCGTCTTTTAAATGATCCGGAATCTCGCCAAGCTTTCCGGCGCGCACATCAGCGAGCGCCGCATCGAGCGCCTTGTAGGCGCTGTTGGATTTCGGGCTCAAACAAAGCTCAACTGTTACAACCGCAAGCGGAATGCGCGCCTCCGGCAGCCCGATCCGCTCCGCTGCCGCAACGGCCGCCTGCACTTTCACTCCCATCATCGGGTTAGCGAGCCCGATATCTTCGTAGGCGATGACGAGCAGCCGCCGACAGACGGCGGCTAAATCCCCTCCTTCAAGCAGCCGCGCCAAATAATGAAGCGCGGCATCAGCGTCGCTGCCGCGCACGCTTTTTTGAAACGCGGAAAGCAACGAATAGTATGTATCGCCATACTTGTCATGAGTAAACCCGCGATTCGCGGTGCATGACGCGACGATCTCTTCATCGATATACAGGGAGCCATCGCGCTCATCGGCTGCTGCGACCGCCGCCTCAAGAAGCGAGAGCGCGGCGCGCGCATCCCCGCCGGCCGCCTCGGCGATGCGCCATAACAGCGCCTCATCGATGATTACCGGCGTTTCTCCGACCCCGCGTTCCGGATCGGTGAGCGCCCGTTTCAAAATCACGAGTAAATCAGCCGGCTGAAGCCGCTTTAACTGCTGAATTTGCCCGCACCGGCTGCGGATCGCTGGGTTCACCTCATGAAACGGGTTTTCCGTCGTCGCCCCGATCAACGTCACGAGCCCGGATTCAAGATGCGGAAGCAAAACATCTTGCTGCGCCTTATTCAGACGGTGAATTTCGTCGATAAACAAAAGGACATGGCCCGACCAGCGCGCCGCTTCGGCCGCTTCCTCGATCTCCTTTTTCCCGGATGCCGTCGCGTTGATGGCGACCAACTCCCGCCCGGCGGTGCGGGCGATGGCGTAAGCGAGCGACGTCTTTCCTGTCCCGGGCTCCCCGTAAAGCAGCAGCGATGGCACATACCCTTTTTTTACCATTTTGTAAAGCGGCGTCCCTGGTCCGATGATATGCGCCTGCCCGACGATATCATCGATCGTCCGTGGCCGCATCCGCACCGCCAACGGTTCCGTCGTTTTTCGCATGCCGATCCCTCCTTCGTTCCATTGTACAGCGGCAGCGGCCGCTTCGCCAACTGTAACCTCACCTCCTTCGGCGGAAAACGTCCGCTCCTTTTCATGTTATGTAGTAGACTGGTTGATTGGAGCGGCGCAGCCTATTCGTTGTCGCTTGCATTCAAACAGCCGGGCGGAAGGGAGGGAAAATGAATAAAAGGGAGTTTAAATTGGAAAAAGAACGGAAAAACTATCATCATATCAACATTACATTTGCGGGGTGGACAGCATGAAGACAAGACAGGATGCGTGGTCACACGAAGAAGACGTACTGCTCGCTGAGACGGTGCTGCAATACATACGCGAAGGAAAGACCCAGCTCGCCGCCTTTGAAGAGGTCGGAAGGCAGCTGCGCCGGACAGCGGCGGCATGCGGTTTCCGTTGGAACGCCGAAGTGCGGAAACGTCATCTCGCCGCCATCGAACAGGCGAAAAAACAGCGAAAAGAGCGAAAACGGGCGCTAGAGATGATGAAAAAATGGCAAAAAGAAGCGAACGCTGTAACATTTCGCCCCCTTGACGAGAACAAAGGCGCCGAAGGGTCATCCCCGTTTCTCCCGGCTGCTCCGTTGACGCTTGACCAATGCATTTCCTTTTTGCAAGCGCTGCGGCGTGATGCGGAACAGTTGGAAGCCGCCCACCAGGAAAACGAACGGCTGAAACGGGAGCGAACCGAATGGCTGGCGCGCAACGAGCAGCTGACCCAAAAGCTGGAGCGCCTCGAGGCGCGCCAGACGACCGTTCAAGAAGATTACGAGGCGCTCGTCAAAATTATGGCCCGCGCCCGCCAGCTCGCTTCGGAAGAAGGCGAACGCTTCTCCCTCGCCCAGCTGCTTCTCACAGAAACGGGCGAACAAAGCGAACCGATGGCACATTCATAATAAAAACAAAAGGCGATGGGGTTCATCGCCTCTTGTTGATTTAATGGCTTATTCGCCGACGCGGGCGATCGGAATTTCTTTCAACAATTCATTAATGACATATGACGCCATAATGAGCCCGGCAACCGATGGAACAAACGCGTTCGATGACGGCGGCATTTTCGCCTTGCGGATCGGCGAGGCGTCATTGCCGACGACTTGGCGGACGTCCTCGCGAATTTTCACCGGCTTCTCGTCGGAAAAGACGACCGGAATGCCGCGGCGGATCCCTTCTTTGCGCAGTTTGGAGCGGATGACTTTCGCGATCGGATCGGTGTGCGTTTTCGAAATGTCGGCGATGCGAAAACGAGTCGGATCCATTTTGTTCGCCGCACCCATGCTCGAGATGATCGGGATGCCGCGCTCAAGACATTGTTTCATTAAGTGCACTTTATACATAATCGTATCGGACGCATCGATGACAAAATCCAAGTGATGAGCGAAAAACTGCTCGTACGTCTCCTCGGTGTAAAACATTTGCAAGGCGATTACTTCGCACGCCGGGTTAATATCGGCGATGCGCTCCTTCATCAGCTCGACTTTCGGTCGGCCGATCGTCGACAATAAAGCATGAATTTGCCGGTTAATGTTCGTAATATCGACGTTGTCGCGGTCAACGAGCACCAGCCGGCCGACCCCGGAACGGGCGAGCGCCTCGACAGCGAACGACCCGACGCCGCCGACGCCAAGCACAGCGACAGTGGCATTTTTGAGTTTCTCAAGCCCTTCCGGACCAATGGCCAGTTCATTGCGGGAAAATTGATGCAGCATCGTTCTCCTCTCCATTTGTTCAGAAATTGATCATTATGCCGCTTTTTATCCTACATGAAGTTAGCCGATGTGGCAACGGCATTTTGCTGGCAAAACAAAAACCCCCTATGCGTTTGTCGGCATAGGGGCATCATTGTTTCATTCTCCTATGTATACCAGTCCCAATCGTGCCGTCGATGCCTTCGTTTTGAACCCGCTCTCCCATAGGTGGGTGCCCTGTTCCAAGGTTTGCGCTTCCCCTGTGACAAAGGGGCATGCACGCCGCTTGGAAACCCCAGGCTCCCGGATCATTGACTGTTCGGTCAAAACGATGGGTGATGCGACGAACACATTAGGACGGTGGGTTGCTTTCATTGTATCATATTTTTCAGCGTTTGTGAACACCTGTCACCGATGTTTCCTTGCCGGCGGAGCGGCTATTCCTGGTTAGGCAGCACGACAGCCAAATGCAGCTCTTCCAGCTGTTTTTCGCTGACCGGTCCGGGCGCTTCGGTGAGCAGGCAGCTGGCGCTCGCCGTTTTCGGAAAGGCGATCGTATCGCGCAAGTTCGTGCGCCCGGCTAAGAGCATCACAAGCCGGTCGAGGCCAAGCGCGATGCCGCCGTGCGGCGGGGTGCCGTACTCAAACGCCTCAAGCAGAAATCCAAACTGGCGGCGCGCCTCTTCTTCACTGAATCCTAAGGCGCGGAACATTTTTTCTTGCACATCACGCTCAAAAATGCGGAGCGAGCCACCGCCGAGCTCATAGCCGTTTAACACCAAATCATACGCCTGCGCGCGAACAGCGCCCGGGTTGGTCTCAAGCAGCGGAATGTCGTCGCGCGCCGGCATCGTAAACGGATGGTGGGCGGCGTAATAGCGGCCTTCCTCTTCGTCATATTCCAACAGCGGCCAGTCCGTCACCCATAAAAAGGCGAGCTTCGTTTCATCGATTAAACCGAGCTCTTTGCCGAGCCGAAGCCGCAGCGCGCCGAGGGCCGCGGTAACGACCGCCTTTTGGTCGGCGACAAACAAAAGCAAATCCCCGTTTTCGGCAGCGAGCAGCTGGCGCAGCGCGGTTTGCTCCTCAGCGCTGAAAAACTTGGCGATCGGCCCTTTCAGCTCATCACCTTCTACTTTTAACCAGGCGAGCCCTTTCGCCCCGTAACGGCCGGCAAACTCCGCTAACGCATCAATGTCTTTGCGGGAATAGCGGCTTGCCGCCCCTTTCACGTTGATCGCCTTCACTTGGCCGCCCTGCTCGACGGCGCGGCTGAATACTTGAAACGCGGAGCCGCGGACCGCTTCCGACACGTCGACAAGTTCCAAGCCAAAGCGCACATCCGGCTTATCGGAGCCGTAACGGCTCATCGCCTCATCATACGTGATGCGCGGGAACGGGCGCGGAATGTCAATCCCTTTGGCCGCTTTGACGACCGCCGCCATCATCCGTTCGGTTAAATCGATGATGTCTTCTTGATCGATAAACGACATTTCCATGTCAATTTGCGTAAACTCCGGCTGGCGGTCAGCGCGCAAATCTTCATCGCGGAAGCAGCGCGCAATTTGGTAATAACGTTCAAAACCGCCGACCATCAGCAGCTGCTTAAAAATTTGCGGCGACTGCGGCAAGGCGTAAAATTCGCCCGGGTGGACGCGGCTCGGCACTAAATAGTCGCGCGCCCCTTCCGGCGTGCTTTTCGTCAACATCGGCGTCTCGATTTCCAAAAAGCGTTCGCCGTTCAAAAAGTCGCGCACCGCTTTCGTCACCCTATGCCGGAGCTCCAGCGTTCGAAACATGACCGGGCGGCGCAAATCCAAATACCGGTATTTCAAACGCACGTCTTCCGCCGCATCGGTGTCATCCGTGATCGCAAACGGCGGCGTTTTTGCTTCATTGATAATGTCGATGCGTTCCGCCTGCACTTCGATGCGGCCGGTCGCGATGTTCGGGTTGACCGTCTCCGGCGCGCGGGCAACAACCGTCCCCTCAACGCTCAGCACATATTCGCTCCGCACGCGCTCGGCGGCCGCCAGCGCTTCGGCCGACACATCCGGGCTGACGACGATTTGCACGATGCCTGTCCGGTCGCGCAAATCGATGAAAATGAGCCCGCCTAAGTCGCGGCGCTTTTGCACCCAGCCTTTAAGCACGACGCGCTCGCCGACGGCCGTTTCCGGCACTTCACCACAATAATACGTCCGTTCCACCTTTTTACTCCTCCTCCCGTTTTATCCGTTCTGTTAAAAAGGACACGAACTCGCCAAGCGGCACATCGGTTTGCTCGCCGCTCGCCATATGTTTCACGGCCGCTGTCTGTTTCTCGAGCTCCTCGTCGCCGATGATGGCAACGAACGACGCGCCAAGCCGGTCAGCGGCCTTCAACTGCGCCTTCAGTTTCCGGCCCAAATAGTCTTGATCAGCGCGCAGGCCGGCACGGCGCAATTCGTAAACGAGGCGGACAGCTTCATCTTTCGCCCGTTCGCCGACAGCGACAACATAGCAATCGATTCCTTGACGGATCGGCAGTTCGATTCCTTCCGCCTCAAGCGCCGCCAACAGCCTCTCAATGCTTAGCGCAAAGCCGATGCCCGGCGCTTCCGGGCCGCCGATCTCTTGCACGAGCCCGTTATAGCGCCCGCCGCCGCACAGCGTCGCCGCCGCGCCGAACCCTTCGGCCTCGCTCATAATTTCAAACGTCGTATGGTTGTAATAATCGAGCCCGCGCACAAGCCGTGCGTCGATGACAAACGGGATGCCAAGCATCGTTAAATATTGCTTCACTTTCTCAAAATACGCGCGCGACTCGTCGTTCAAATAGTCTAAAATCGACGGCGCTGACGCCATCAGTTCATGGTCGCGGTCTTTTTTGCAGTCAAGAATGCGGAGCGGATTCGTCTCAAGCCGCGCCTGACAGTCCGGGCACAGTTCATGAATGCGGCCGGAAAAATGGCGGACGAGCGCTTCGCGGTGCGCCCGGCGGCTGTCTAAATCGCCTAAACTGTTGATCACAAGCCGGATGCGTTTTAACCCGAGCGCCTCATAAATGTGCATCGCCAACGCCATCACCTCGGCGTCAATCGCCGGGTCGCTGCTGCCAATCGCCTCGACGCCAAACTGGACGAATTGGCGGAACCGCCCGGCTTCCGGCCGCTCATAACGGAACATCGGTCCGGTATAATACAGCTTGACCGGCTGGTTCGGGCTGCCATACAGCTTATGCTCGACGAACGCCCGCACGACCGGCGCCGTTCCTTCCGGGCGGAGCGTCAACGCACGGCCGCCTTTGTCTTCAAACGTGTACATCTCTTTTTGGACGATATCGGTCGTATCGCCGACGCCGCGCAAAAACAGTTCAGTATGTTCAAAAATCGGCGTCCGGATTTCTTCATAGCCATACCGCCCGCAAAGGTCGCGGGCCACTTGTTCGGCATATTGCCATTTTTCCGTTTCACCCGGCAGCAAATCTTGTGTCCCTCTCGGAATTTGAAAAGCCATGCTCTTCCTCCTTTGCCAAAATAAAAACGCTCTCGTCCCCATCATCGATAGGGACGAGAGCGTGATTCCCGCGGTGCCACCCTAATTGAAGCATACAGCTTCCCCTTGTCGCCGCTAACGCGTGGCGCGCGTTCCCCCTTACTGGCGCAAAGCGCGTTCAAAGGGAAACCTATGGAGTGTCTTTCGTTAAGCCATCATGGAGAAACGCTCACAGCCTCAGGCGTTTCCTCTCTGGCCATGTGGGCCTTAACTACTTTTCTCCGTCATCGGTTGTCACGTATAGAAAATGTAATTTTATATTACGGAGAAAGCCGGGCGTTGTCAAGCGATCCTTGCTGCGAAACCGCTCTTTGCCTGCGCCCGGCTTAAAGGCGGGGCTTCAAATGCCCTGTGCGCCCGATTTGAGACGTTCCATGTCTCCCCTTCGCTAGGAATCATAGAGCCGGCTACATCAAAGCAATCGGCTCATTCCATGTCTAAAGGCGGGTTATACCATGCATAGAGGTTGAAACCGATGATCCTTTAATATTATTAAAGAGAGCCGAAAACGGCTCTCTTAATGGCGAATTAAGTAATCAAACGCGCTCAATGCAGCGGTAGCGCCCGAACCCATCGAAATAATGATTTGCTTATAGGCGCTGTCCGTACAGTCGCCCGCGGCAAAGACGCCTTCGACATTGGTCGCTCCGCGTTTATCGACGATGATCTCGCCGATGCGGTTCCGTTCCACCGTTCCTTCAAGCCACTCTGTATTCGGCACAAGGCCGATTTGCACGAATACGCCTTGCAGCTCGATATGGTGCTCTTCCCCTGTCTCCCGATCTATATACGTAATGCCATTTACTTTGTCTGTACCGGTAATTTCTTTCGTTTGCGCGTTTTTGATGACCGTCACGTTCGGCAAGCTGTACAGCCGGTCCTGCAAAACAGCATCCGCTTTTAATTCAGGGGCAAACTCGAGCACGGTCACATGCTTGGCGATGCCAGCAAGGTCAATCGCCGCTTCCACGCCGGAGTTGCCGCCGCCAATGACCGCCACGTGCTTGCCTTCAAACAGCGGACCGTCACAATGCGGGCAGTAGGCGACGCCTTTGTTTTTGAACTCTTCCTCGCCCGGCACGCCGAGATTTCGCCAGCGGGCGCCGGTAGAAAGGATGACCGTTTTGCTTTTTAAGACGGCGCCGTTTTCCAGCTCCACTTCAATCAAGTCTTTTTTCTCAAGCCGTTTGGCGCGCTGGATCATGATGTCGACATCGTATTGTTTGACATGCTCCTCTATGCTGGCCGCCAGCTTCGGTCCTTCCGTATATTTGACGCTGATGAAGTTTTCAATGCCGAGCGTATCTAAAATTTGTCCGCCGAAGCGGTCGGCGACAATGCCGGTGCGAATGCCTTTGCGCGCCGCATAAATGGCAGCTGTCGCTCCCGCCGGGCCGCCGCCGATGACAAGCACATCAAACGGGTCTTTATCGGCAAACGAAGCAGCATCCGGCCCGCTTCCTAGTTTGGCGAGAATGTCTTCAATCGACATGCGGCCGCTGGCAAACATCTCACCGTTTAAAAAGACGGTCGGCACGGCCATAATGCCTTTTTGTTCCACTTCGTCCTTAAACGCCGCCCCGTCGATCATCGTATGCGAAATATCGGGGTTCAGCACGCTCATGATGTTAAGCGCTTGAACGACATCCGGGCAGTTATGGCACGTTAAGCTCACGTACGTTTCAAAATGATGTTTGCCCCGGATTTGTTGAATGCGGCGCACCACATCCTCGCTCACTTTTGGCGGCCGGCCGCTCACTTGAAGCAGGGCCAGCACCAAAGACGTAAACTCATGGCCTAGCGGGACGCCGGCAAAGGTGACGCCGGTGTTTTCGCCGACCCGGTTGATGCTGAAGCTCGGCGTGCGTTCAAGTTTTGCTTTTTCCACTTTGATTTTCGGCGACATGGCCGTCAACTCATCGACTAAAGCAAGCATATCGCGGGAAACGTTGTCGTCTCCCGCGCTTACCGTCAAAACAATGTCATTTTCAAGCAATTGCAAATACTGGGCGAGTTGTGCCTTGATGTCCGCATCAAGCATGGTCAAAAGCCTCCTTAAATTTTGCCGACAAGGTCAAGGCTCGGTTTCAGCGTTTCACCGCCCTCTTGCCATTTCGCCGGGCACACTTCCCCCGGATGGTTGCGCACATATTGGGCGGCTTTGATTTTGTCAATCAGCGTGCTCGCTTTGCGGCCGATGCCGTCGGCGTTGATTTCCACCGCTTGAATGACACCGTCCGGGTCAATGATGAACGTGCCGCGTTGAGCCAGACCTTGCTCTTCGTCAAGCACATCAAACATGCGCGACAGTTGGTGCGAAGGGTCGCCGATCATGACATATTCGATTTTGCTGATGGCTGGCGATGTGTCATGCCATGCTTTATGTGTAAAGTGCGTATCGGTCGAAACCGAATATACTTCGACGCCAAGTTCTTTAAACGTAGCGTAATGATCTTGCAAATCCTCGAGCTCCGTCGGGCAAACGAACGTAAAGTCGGCCGGATAGAAGCAAACGATGCTCCACTTCCCGAGGAAGTTTTGTTCCGTCACTTCAACAAAATCTCCGTTGTGATACGCTTGTGCTTTGAATGGTTCTACTTTTTTCCCTACGAGAGACATTCTTCATCTACCTCCTGCAATTGCTAGTCTTTAAATTAAAATGATTTTAATACGATATTGATTATCATATAGAAGTATATATTTTGTCAACACATATGCTTAAAATTTTTCCATCACGCCGATCCGGCTTCGGGTGCAGAACGGAGCGCCCATAGGATGCACATGGACTCATCGCCTGACTGAGAAGCTCCCAAATGGGAGGGGATCAGCCAATTCAGTTTTCGCATATCCTTCCTTCTCCTCGAGAGCTCCATCGCACCGGTCATCCAATTTGATTGCCATACAGCCTAGACCCGCCAAACACTCACACGCCGGGCGCCGTCCCATCGTCCGAAGCGTCGGCGCTTGACCATGTTCACGGGCGAAACCGTTGTTTTTTCAGCATTTGCATATCTTTTAGCGTCACGCCGAACTCAGACGCCAGCTCAAAAGCGCTGTACTCGGCCTCAAGCCGCATCCATTCATGGAAGTCGGCGGAAAGCACGTCGCTTGTTCGGTGCGCCTGCTCGCTTCTGCCCGTTTGCCGCATCGCTCTTCCTCCTTTCTACGCCGCCGGTCTGTTTTCATCTTTCCCATTTTCCGCTGAAAATAAAAAAAACCGGGAAACGTCATTCGTTTCCCGGTTTGTCGCCGCTGTCGATAATAAGCGTGACCGGCCCGTCGTTTATGAGCGACACGTCCATCATGGCGCCGAACACGCCGGTTTCGACCCGGACGCCTTTTTCGCGCAAGAAGGCGTTGAACGCCTCGTAAAGCGGCAAAGCGCGATCCGGTTTCGCCGCTGCCATAAAGTTCGGCCGCCGCCCTTTCCGGCAGTCGCCGTAAAGGGTGAACTGCGACACCGACAGCACGGCCCCGCCAACCTCAAGCAACGAGCGGTTCATTTTTCCGCCTTCATCCTCAAAAATGCGTAAATGGGCGATTTTCTCCGCCAAATAGGCGGCGTCATCCTCCGTATCATCGTGCGTGACGCCAAGCAGCACGACAAGCCCGGCGTCAATCGCCCCAACGACCTCGCCGCTGACGGTGACGCTCGCCTGTTTCGCCCGCTGGATGACCGCTCTCATCGTCCTCCCCCTTTCGACACCCCTAGTTGTTCATCAGGCGCTGAACCGAATAAATGTCCGGAATTTGTTTAATTCGCTCCACTACCTTTTGCAAATGGCTGATGTTATGAATGGCGATCGTCATATGGATCGTCGCGATTTTATGCCGGTGATCCGAGCGACCCGAGACGGCGGAAATGTCGGTGCGCGTCTCGTTCACCGCCTGCAGCACTTCATTGAGCAAGCCGCGGCGGTCAAAGCCGGTAATTTCAATGTCGACGTTATACTCGCGTTCGCCGTTCGTGCCGCTTTCCCATTCAACCGGAATCAACCGGTCAGCCGCCTCTCCCGCCTGCACGTTCGGACAGTCGGCGCGATGGACGGAAATGCCGCGCCCGCGGGTGATAAAGCCGATAATTTCATCGCCCGGCACCGGGTTACAGCAGCGCGACAGGCGAATGAGCAAGTTGTCGATCCCTTGGACGCGAATGCCGCAGTCGCGCTTTTTGCCGGCCGGCAGCTTCGCTTCTGAGACCGCTTCGGCCAGCTTGCGCTGCTGCTCTTCGAGGTCGCGCTGTTTGCGCCATTTTTCCGTCAGCCGGTGGGCGATTTGCATCGCCGTAATCCCGTGATAGCCGACGGCCGCGTACATATCGTCTTCGTTCGAGAAATTGAACTTTTCCGCAACGCGTTTTACATTGTCGGCCGTCATCACTTCTTTCGGCTCGAAACCGAGGCCGCGCACCTCTTTTTCAACCATCTCTTTCCCTTTTTCGATGTTTTCCTCGCGCTGCTGTTTTTTGAAAAACTGGCGGATTTTGTTGCGGGCCTGCGACGTTTTCGCCAATTTCAGCCAATCCTGGCTCGGTCCGTACGAATGTTTCGACGTTAAAATTTCGACGATGTCGCCCGTTTGCAGCTTATAATCAAGCGGCACCATTTTGCCGTTCACTTTCGCACCGATCGTTTTATTGCCGATTTCCGAATGGATGCGGTAGGCGAAATCGATCGGCACCGAGCCGGCCGGCAGCTCGATGACGTCGCCCTTTGGCGTGAAGACGAACACCATGTCGGAAAACAAATCCATCTTCAGCGACTCCATAAACTCCTCGGCGTTGCTGGCGTCGTTTTGCCATTCTAAAATTTCCCGGAACCACGACAGCTTTTCTTCAAACGAGTTCGGCTTCACTGTCTTTCCTTCTTTGTACGCCCAATGGGCAGCGATCCCAAACTCGGCGATCTGGTGCATCTCAAACGTGCGGATTTGCACTTCGAGCGGCTCACCTTTTGGACCAATGACCGTCGTATGGAGCGACTGGTACATGTTCGGCTTCGGCATGGCGATGTAATCTTTGAATCGGCCTGGCATCGGCTTCCAGCACGTATGGATAATGCCGAGCACCGCATAGCAGTCTTTGATGCTGTTGACGATAATGCGGACGGCGAGCAAATCGTAAATCTCGTTAAACTGTTTGTTTTGCATGACCATTTTCCGGTAAATGCTGTAAATGTGTTTCGGACGTCCGGAAATTTCGCACGGAATGTGCACTTCATTGAGCCGTTCACGCACTTCCTGGATGACCTCTTCCAAATATTGCTCGCGTTCGGCCCGCTTTTTCTTCATCAAGTTGACGATGCGGTAATATTGTTGCGGATTCAAATAACGAAGTGCCGTATCCTCAAGCTCCCATTTAATTTTCGAAATGCCGAGCCGATGAGCGAGCGGGGCGAAAATTTCGAGCGTCTCATTGGCGATGCGCCGCTGCTTTTCCGCCGGCAAATGTTTTAACGTCCGCATGTTATGCAAGCGGTCGGCCAACTTAATTAAAATGACGCGAATATCTTGCGCCATGGCCAAAAACATTTTCCGGTGGTTTTCCGCCTGTTGTTCCTCTTGCGACTTATATTTAATTTTGCCAAGCTTCGTCACGCCGTCAACGAGCATCGCCACGTCCGCACCGAACTCGCGCTCAAGATCCTCTTTGGTCGCCTCGGTGTCTTCGATGACATCATGCAAAAACCCGGCGGCGATCGTCGTCGCATCCATTTTCAAGTCAGCCAAAATGCCGGCGACTTGAATCGGATGGATGATATATGGTTCGCCCGACTTCCGAAATTGATCGCGGTGGGCGTGTTTCGCAAATTCATACGCCTTTTTTAAAAAAGCGACATCTTGTTCCGACAAATAACAGCCCGCCTGTTCAAACACTTGCTCCGCTGTCAGCACTTGTTCATTGGCCATATAGTTGGATCACCTTTAATTCCATAAAATAAAATTCACGCGCCAAGGCGTAAACATCGATGACGTTAATAAGAAAGAGCACTCGTGCGAGTGCCCCTTTTTTCTCTATTGTAGCGGAAGAAGCGAACAATGTCGACTATTTAAAACTGCATAAGCGCCAAAATATCATACCCCTCCAATTTTTTGCGCCCGCCAAGCTCGGTCAGTTCGATTAAAAACGCCAAGCCGGCCACCACTCCGCCCAATTGCTCGACCAAATCGATCGTCGCCCGCATCGTGCCGCCCGTTGCTAACAAATCGTCGGTAATTAAGACGCGCTGCCCCGGTTTAATGGCATCTTTGTGCATCGTCAGCACATCCGTCCCATATTCCAATCCGTATTCAACGCGAACGACTTCGCGCGGCAATTTCCCTTCTTTGCGCACCGGGGCAAAACCGACGCCAAGCGCATAGGCAACCGGACAGCCGATGATGAAGCCGCGCGCTTCCGGTCCGACAACGATGTCAATTTGCTTTTCGCGCGCATATTGAACAATTTGGTCGGTCGCGTATTTGTACGCTTTTCCGTTATCCATCAGCGTCGTAATGTCTTTAAACATGATCCCCGGTTTCGGAAAATCAGGCACAATCGTAATATATTGTTTCAAATCCATTATACGTTTGCCTCCTCGTACGTTTGCGAACGTGTCATTTCTGTTAAACAGCGTTTCAACTGCTCGTAAGTGGAATATAATAACTGATGTTCCACCTCAAGTTCATCCCGTCGGCGTCGGTATGTCGGCGACTCATGCAAATCGCGCTTCGCCGGTGTACGGACGAGTGAGATGACGCCGTTTTGTTCGCGAATAAACTCAAGCTCTAAAAACACTTTCGCCATGAAATGAACCGTCTCTTCCGTCCAGCCGCGGGCGCGCGCCAATTGCCCGCCCCGCTCGGTGAGCGGAAACGAACGGTATTTATGCAAAAAAGCATAAAACCATTTAAAATGGTCGCGCGTCGGAAACGTCCGGAAAAACTGCGCTTCCGGCTGTGCGAACACCGCGTAAATGCGCTCCGGCTGCCCGTTGCCGAGCAGGGCGGCGAGCCGGCCAAGCTTTGGCGGCAAGTCAAGCAGCACGACATAGCGGCCGTCAATCACTAAGGCGCCCGCCTCTTCATCACTTGGCACATAATGAAGTTCGTCGCGAAACGCCGCCAAATCCAAGCGATTTTCGGTTTCGCGGCGAAACAAGACAAGCAGCCGCTTCTCTTTCGGCAGCCGTTCAAGAAGCGGGCGGACGTCGCGGCAGCCGCGGGCATCAAACAGCTGGCAGCCGCTCACCGCTACATCGCACAACGCCAGCTGCGGCTTCGCCAGCCCGTTCCATTCGTTCACCGTAAGTTCTCCGACGGCCGACACACGCGCCCCTGGAGCGATTTCCTCGCAGAACGGTCCGAGGCCGAAGCCAATGGCATCAACCGTTGCGCCGTCTTGGGAAAAGACGGCTTTCATATGGGCGCCGTTCGCCCCGACGCGCCGCATCGTTTCAACCGCCGCCTCCTCGATGAGCAGAAGCGGCCGCGGATTGCCGACGCCAAACGGGGCGAGCCGCTCAAAGCTTCGTGCGGCCGACAGCGTCAGTTCGGCAACAGAGCAGGCAGCATCGATGAACGTCGGCGGCGTAAAATCGTCGTCTGACAACGTCCTAGCGGCGATATCATTCAACCGCTCCCGCAATTCCTCCACATCATCCAGCGCTAAGGTCATTCCCGCCGCCATCGGATGGCCGCCAAAATGCGGCAAAATGTCACGACATTGGGACAGACTGGAAAAAAGGTCAAAGCTATGGATGCTGCGAGCCGAGCCTTTGGCGATCCCTTTTTCCCGATCGGCCGAAAGCACGACTGCCGGACGGTAAAACTGCTCAACAAGCTTCGAGGCGACGATGCCGACAACCCCCGGATTCCATCCTTCACCGGCGACAACAAGAACGCGATGCTCCTCAGGCGGAAACTGGCGCCGCACCATCTCCGCCGCTTCTTCCGCCATTTGCGCCACAAGCTGCTGGCGTTCACGGTTTAGCTCGTCCATCTCTTGGGCCAATCGGGCCGCTTCGTCCTCATCATCTGTCATTAGCAGCGCCACAGCCGGATCGGCACCGCCGAGGCGGCCGGCCGCATTCAGCCGCGGCGCGATGGCAAAACCGACCGTCTGCTCGTTGACTGTCGCCGCATCAATGCGGCATTGCCGCCAAAGGGCACGCAACCCGGCGCGATCCGTTTTGCGCAGCGCCTCAAGCCCTTGCGCGGCAAGGAGGCGGTTTTCTCCAACGAGCGGCACTAAGTCGGCGATCGTCCCGATCGCTACCAAATCAAGCAGATGGCGCGGCACCCGCCCAAGCAATGCGTGGGCCACCTTAAATGCGACGCCGACGCCGGCTAAATCGCGAAACGGATATGTACTTCCCGGCTTTTTTGGATGAATGATCGCGTACGCCTCCGGTAATACCGGACCGGGTTCATGGTGGTCGGTCACAATGACATCAAGCCCCCACTCGTTAGCGGCGGCGATTTCATTGACCGCGGCAATCCCGTTGTCGACGGTCACAATCACGGAAACGCCCCGCTCTTTTGCGGCGCGAAATGCCGTCAGATTCGGACCGTATCCTTCCGTAAAGCGGTTGGGAATGTAGAACTCAACCGACGCCCCCGCCTCTTTCAGAGCGCTCACCATCACCGACGTACTGCAGACGCCATCGGCATCATAGTCGCCATAGACAAGCACAAGTTCGCCGGCGTCGATGGCCCGCTCTAAACGCTGGATCGCCCGCTCCATCCCGTCGAGCAAAAACGGGTCGTGAAACGGCTGTCCGAGCGGATCGAGAAACGCGGCCGCTTCCGCCGCCGTCCGCACGCCGCGGCGAACAAGAAGCCTTGCCATCAACGGCGCGATGCCGGCTTCCTCGGCCAGCCGCTTCACCGTCTGTTCGTCAGGGCGATTGACTTCCCAACGCGTTTTCGCTTTTAACATGTCCCCCACCTCAACTCTCCTTATTATACAAAAAGGAGAAAAGGGCAGGCAACGACATTACGTCTTTTTTTCCGGATCATACG
Organism: Geobacillus uzenensis; assembly: GCF_002217665.1. Taxonomy (NCBI): domain Bacteria; kingdom Bacillati; phylum Bacillota; class Bacilli; order Caryophanales; family Anoxybacillaceae; genus Geobacillus; species Geobacillus uzenensis. The sequence continues at coordinate 324,564 of NZ_NEWL01000002.1, read as the reverse complement.
GATTGATATGGACCATCACGTTGCGGACGCGCGGAAGCGTCAGCAGCTTTTCCTTCACTTTTTTGCCGATCCGGTGCCCTTCTTCGACCGTCAGCAGCGGATCAACAGCGATCTTCAAATCGACGATCACGTAATGACCGTGCTCGCGCGCGTATAGCTCGTTAATTTGCCGCACATCCGGAACCGACAGCACCGCCTCCCGCAAATAGTCGGGTTCCTCTTCATGGAGCACGTGGTCGATCGCCGTATGGATCGACTTCCGGCCAAGCTCCCACGCCATTTTTAAAACAAGGATGGCGACAACCAGCCCAGCGAGCGGGTCGGCATACACGAGCCAGCCGATTTCCCACTTTCCGCCAAGAATGGCAGCACCAACGCCGATGAGTGCAGCGAGCGAGGAAAAGACGTCAGAGCGATGTTCGTAGGCGTTGACGATCAAAGCATCGCTATTCAGCTTTTGCCCGAGCCGGTATTTATAGCGAAACATCGCTTCTTTGACAACGATCGATGCCAACAGGACATAAACAGCCGCCATCCCCGGCGGCGACAGCGGGGCGAAAAACGACATAAGCGCCGATCGTCCGATCTCGAGCCCGACAAGAAACAAAAGGACCGCCACAATAATAGCAGCGATCGATTCCGCTTTTCCGTGCCCGTACGGATGGTCTTCATCCGGAGGGCGCGCCGCGGCCCGCAGCCCGACCCAAACGGCGAACGACCCGGCGACATCGGACGCCGAATGGGCGGCATCAGCGATCAGCGCTTGGCTTTGGCTCCACACCCCAACGACCGCCTTGACGGCGGCAAGCGCCATGTTGCCGACAATGCCGACAAGCGCCGCTGTTTTCGCCTGCCTGAATCGCTGTTCGTTTTCCATGGCCAGCTTCCCCCACTTTCATGTCTAGCAGCGTCGCAGCTGCCTATGTTTCATCTGGCCATTAGTGTATCCATTTTCCGTTGTAAGCATCGTCAGCAAAGAAAAAGCACCGGAAAAAAGCGTTCGCTTTTCCCGGTGCGGCCATTATAGATGAGGTTCGGCTTCCGGGGCAGCTTTTTTCGCCCCTTTGCCTTTTTTGAGTGCATTTCCTTTCCAAACGACCCACAGCTGTGCAGCGATGAAGAGCGAAGAATAGACGCCGCACACAAGGCCGACGAGCAAGGCGAGGTTGAAGTTGCGAATCGCCTCGCTGCCAAACAAAAGCAAGGCAACTACCGTAAACAAAACCGTCAATACGGTGTTGATCGAGCGCGTGAACGTTTGTTGCAACGCCCGGTTGACGATATGTTTCAGATCGTCGACCGTTTTCACTTTCCGCTTCTTCATGAGATCGCGAATACGGTCAAACGTAACAATCGTGTCATTGATCGAGTAACCGATGATCGTCAACACGGCGGCGATAAACGTCAAATCGACCTCAAGCCGCGTCAAGCTGAACACGGTAATGATGAAAAACGCATCGTGCAATAAAGCGATGATGGCAGCCAACGCCATCCGCCATTCAAAGCGGATCGTCACATAAAGAATAATTCCAATCGACGAAATGAGCACGGCGATGAGCGCGTTGCGGGCAAGCTGCTTGCCGACGATGGGCGAGACAGTGCTCACGTTTGGCTCAAATCCGTACATCTGTTTCAACTCGCCTTTTAACTTGGCAATTTCCTGTTTATCGAGCACACCGATTAAACGGACAACCCCTGTCTTTCCATCCGTGCCGGATAAAACAACCTCCTCCGGTTCGTGGCCAAGCCGTTTAAAATAGCTGCTCAGTTCATCGGCATCGATTGGACGGCTGCTCGTTACTTCAACGCGCGTCCCGCTCGTGAAATCGATGCCGAGGTTGAGCCCCATGACAAAAAGTGAAATGACCCCGGCAATCGTCAACGCACCGGAGAAAAGGAAACACTTTTTGCTATGCTTAACAAAATCCCAGCGGTCAAACTTTGTCGGCACTTCCGTCTCGTCGGTCGTTTCGGCGATGTTTAAGATTTCCGATTTTTTCACGCCAAAATACTCCGGTTTCTTATCAAGCCAGCGGCTTGAGACAAGCAGCCCGAGCAGCAGGCGCGTGCCGTAGACAGCGGTGACAAAGCTGGCGACAATGCTGATGATGAGCATCGTCGCAAACCCTTTGACTGAGCTTGTCCCGTAAATGAACAAGACAGCGCCGGCGATGATCGTCGTAATGTTGGCATCAAAAATCGTCGCAAACGAACCGCGGTTGCCAGCGCGAAACGCCGACAGCACCGATTTGCCAAGCTTCAGCTCTTCCTTGATCCGCTCATACGTAATAATGTTGGCGTCGACCGCCATCCCAACCCCTAAAATAAGGGCGGCGATGCCCGGCAGCGTCAAAACGCCGTTCATCCAGTCAAACAAGAGCAAAATCAAATAAATGTACATCGATAGCGTAATGACGGCAATCACGCCGGGCAGCCGGTAAAACCAAATCATAAACAAGAAGATGGCAGCGATTCCGATGATGCCGGCCAACACCGTTTTTTGCAAGGCGTTTTTCCCGAATTGGGCGCCGACGGACGTCGAGTAAATTTCATGCAGCTCAACCGGAAGCGCGCCGGCGTTGAGCAAGTCGGCGAGCTGCTGCGCTTCTTTCACCGTAAAGTTGCCGACAATCGACACGTCCGTCTGGTTGAATACTTGGTTGACTGAGGCGGCGGAAATAAATTTCGGATCCGCCTTGCCTGCTTCTTTCCGGTACGAGTCAACCCCTTCTTCAAAGTCAAGCCAAATGACTAAAATGTTGTTTGGCGGCCCCATCTTGTACACTTTTTCCGTCACTTGGCGAAACTTATCGGCGTCTTTCAGCTTAATCGCGACGCTCGGCCGGCCGTTTTCATCAAACGACAGCTTCGCCCCGCCTTGGACGAGGTCGCTCCCGTCCATGAGCACGTTGTCATTCACGTCGCGAAACGTCAGCTTGGCTTGAGTCGCCAAAATTTCGCGCGCCTCATTCTGGTCTTTCACCCCGGCGAGCTGAACGCGGATGCGGTTTTCGCCTTCGATGTCAACGCGCGGCTCGCTGACGCCGAGGACGTTAATCCGCTTGTTTAAGGCGCTGACCGTGCTTTGGAGCGTTTCCTGGTCAATGCGGTCGCCTTTTTTCGCCGGCTTCACCTCATACAGCACTTCAAACCCGCCTTGCAAATCAAGGCCTAGCTTGATATTATGTACGATCCCTTGAATCGTCGGTCCGATCACTCCGGCAAATAGGAGCAGGAGCAGAAAAAACGCGACGATGCGGCTTCGTTTTACCATTCGTTTTAAAATCCTCCTTCGATTCGTCTTGGCGCCCGGCAGCGCCATCGTTGCACACATCAGCTTCGACTTTCATTATGGGCCAGCCGATCATGGGTGTCAATTTTTTGCTATAACAATTCGTTGAGAACGCGTTCCAAATCATCGTCGCCAGCTGCCCGCTGCCGTTCGTATGAACGCCTCGTCAAAAACGCCATGTATTCCCCGGGCGAAAGCGACAAAATGTCGCTGACAAGCTCGTACAGTTTTTTTTCCGCCAGCGCGTTTTTCCACTTTCGGGCGCACAAATATTCCCATAGCCCGTCGATCGTCACTTGCGTGTAGCCGAGCAGGCGGAACTCGTCATATTTGCATTCAAGCGCCGGCATGAGCTGTTTGCGCAGCTGCCTCTCCCGTTCCATTCTCTCACCCTCCCGCACCATGCCAGCTATGATCCTTGTCATGCTTGGCCATATGTCTCGCATATATTGTATAAAAGATTAAGGCATTTGAGAAGGCAGGGAAAGAAAATGTCCAAATTTTTGCAAGGGACGATCATTTTAATCGCCGCCGGTTTTATTACAAAAATTCTCGGCTTCATCAACCGCATCGTCGTCGCTCGGATGATCGGCGACGAGGGGGTCGGTCTGTACATGATGGCCGTGCCGACGCTCGTGTTAGCGATTACGGCGACCCAAATCGGCCTGCCTGTCGCCATTTCCAAGCTTGTCGCTGAAGCGGAAGCGGCCGGCGACCGGCAACGGGTAAAAAAAATTCTTGTCGTGTCGCTCACGACGACCGGAGTGCTGAGTCTCGTATTCCTGCCGGCGCTCATTGTTGCAGCGCCGTGGCTTTCGCGGACGATGTTCACCGACCCGCGCACGTACTACCCGTTAATGGCCATCGCCCCGGTCGTGCCAATCGTGGCGATTTCTTCGGTGTTGCGCGGCTATTTTCAAGGACGCCAGCAAATGAAGCCGTACGCCTACTCGCTTTTGATTGAACAAATCGTCCGCATCAGCCTGATCGCTCTATGCACAAGGCCGCTCCTGCCGTACGGCGTCGAATACGCCGCCGCCGGCGCCATGGCATCTTCCGTCCTTGGCGAACTGGCCGCCTTACTGTACTTGTTGTTTTTATTTAAGTTCAAAAAGTCCATCCGCCTGCGGACGAACTTTTTCCGCTATGTACATGCCGGCAAAGAGACGTTCGGCCGCCTCATGCGGATCGCCCTGCCGACGACCGGCGGCCGCTTGATCGGCTCGCTTTCTTGGTTTTTCGAGCCGATCGTCGTCGCCAACAGCTTAGCTCTGGCTGGCGTGGCCGCCTCCGCCGCCACGAAGCAGTACGGCCAGCTTGTCGGCTACGCGCTGCCGCTGCTCACTTTGCCGTCATTCATTACGTACGCGCTCTCGACAGCGCTTGTGCCGGCCATTAGCGAGGCGATGGCGCAAAACAAGCCGCTGTTGGTCGAATACCGGATCACCCAGGCGATGCGCCTGGCGCTTGTCACCGGCGGTCTTTCCGCCGTCGTCCTTTACATTTTTGCCGAACCGCTCATGCGGTGGATGTATGGAACGAGCGAAGCGGCCATCTTTATTCAAGTGATGGCGCCGTTTTTCTTATTTTATTATTTCCAAGGTCCGCTCCAAGCGGTGTTGCAAGGGCTCGACTTGGCAAATGCAGCCATGACGAACAGCTTGATCGGGGCGGCGGTCAAACTCGCGTGCATCTTCGTCCTTGCCTCGCGGCCGAGCTTAGGCATTATGGGAGCGGCGCTCGCGACGTCCATCGGCACAGTGCTTGTGACGCTTCTCCACTTTGCCACCGTCGCCAAGGCCGTCTCCTTTTCGATCAACGCGCGCGAATATGCGAAAGCGCTCGTTGCCATCGCCGCCGCCGGTGCGGCCGGCTATGCGCTTTTCCGCTATCCGCCCGCGGCCATGCCTTCGTCATTATGGACGCTGTTCGCTATAGCGGCAACGATTGCTTTATATGTGGCTTCCCTGTTGTTTTTTCAGCTTATCAAGCGCGAAGAACTCGTCTATCTACCGGGACTTCATTGGCTCGCTCGGAAGAACGGACGAAAATAAACTTCTAAACATGTCCGGCAACGAATATATATAGCGGTAAAACGGTTGTGATCAGGGGGGAATACAGTGTCACGGCTTGGCAACGCACTCGTATATGGAGTCGCCACCATTTTCGTGTTGGCGGCGCTTGTTAGCTTCGTTTTTTCGTTGCTTCTTAAGTGGACGGACATTCATGAATCATCGCTGACATGGGTGATTTTTGCTGTCTCGGTCATCTCGATGTTCATCGGCGGCATCGTTGCCGGCGGGAAAAGCCAAGAGAAAGGATGGCTTGCCGGCGGACTGACCAGCCTCTTGTTTACAGCGCTCATCTTTTTGTTTCAATTTCTTGGCATCGAAAAGCCGTTTACAGCGGAACAATGGCTGTACCATCTTGTCTTTTTTGTCGCCGCCGCCCTTGGCGGCATCGTCGGGGTCAATTTGTCGCCGGCGCGCCGCGAGCGGGCATAAGCGGGCGCCCCAATGCAAAAGCGGCTGTTTCTGGGCGAAACAGCCGCTTTTGTCGCCAGCACCATCGGCTGACGGCTTTTCATTCAGGTTATGCTTTAGTTTCCGACACGACTTCACGCACCGCGGAACGGTCGTATGTAAGCCGTGTGCCGTCACCCGCGCGGATGATGATTTTATCTTCATCGACCGAGTCGATGATGCCATGCAAACCGCCAATCGTGATGATTTTGTCGCCTTTTTTCAAATTCGCCTGCATTTGCTGGACGGCACGCTGCCGCTTTTGCTGCGGACGAATGAGCAAAAAGTAGAAAATGACGAAAAACAGCACGATCGGCAACAAATTCGCAATCGCCGCGTTCATTCAATCCCCCTCCTTTCCGATGGCTAAAAGTTTTTCGCATTCGGCTTGTTAAAGCCGTAGCGTTCGAAAAATTCCTCACGAAAATCGGCGAGCCGATCTTCACGAATCGCTTGTCTCACCTGCTCCATTAATTTTATCAAAAAATAGACGTTATGGTAAGACGTGAGCCGGATGCCAAATGTTTCATCACACTTGATGAGATGGCGGAGATAGGCGCGCGTATAGTTCCGGCACGTGTAGCAGTCGCAGTGCGGATCAAGCGGCGTGAAGTCGCGGGCATACTGCGCGTTTTTAATGACGACCCGCCCTTCACTCGTCATGACCGTCCCGTTGCGGCCGATGCGCGTCGGCAAGACGCAGTCAAACATATCGATGCCGCGGATCGCTCCGTCAATGAGCGAATCGGGCGAACCGACGCCCATTAAATAGCGGGGCTTGTCCGCCGGCAAAAGCGGCGTCGTAAACTCAAGCACCCGATTCATCACCTCTTTCGGCTCGCCGACCGACAATCCGCCGACCGCATAGCCGGGAAAATCGAGCGACACTAAATCGCGGGCGCTTTGCCGGCGCAAGTCCTCATATTCACCGCCTTGGACGATGCCAAACAACCCCTGCTCGTTCGGGCGCCGATGCGCCTTTAGGCAGCGCTCCGCCCAGCGGCTCGTCCGCTCGACCGACTGTTTCATATAGTCATGCGTCGCCGGATACGGCGGGCATTCGTCAAACGCCATGATGATGTCAGCGCCGAGCGCATTTTGAATTTCGGTCGCTTTTTCCGGCGATAAAAACAGCTTGTCGCCGTTTAAATGGTTGCGGAAATGGACGCCCTCTTCTTCGATGCGGCGAAATTCACTCAAACTAAACACTTGGAATCCGCCGGAGTCCGTCAAAATGCCGCGGTCCCAGTTCATAAAGGCGTGGAGGCCGCCCGCCTCGGCAACGATGTCATGGCCCGGACGCAGCCAAAGATGGTACGTATTGCTTAAAATGACACCTGCCCCCATGTCCTTCAACTCTTCCGGCGACAGCGTTTTGACCGTCGCCAGCGTCCCGACCGGCATAAACATCGGCGTTTCAAACGAGCCGTGCGGCGTGTGAAGAATGCCGAGGCGCGCCCCTGTCTGCCGGCACGTTTTGATCAGTTCAAAGCGAATCGGTGTCGTCAACGTGCTGTTCTCCTTTCTTACATGATGAGCATCGCATCGCCGAAGCTGAAAAAGCGGTACCGCTCTTTGACCGCCACTTCATACGCGTGCAAAATATGTTCACGCCCAGCCAGCGCGCTCACAAGCATAATAAGCGTCGATTTCGGCAAATGAAAGTTCGTCACGAGCCCGTCAATGCCTTTAAACTCATAGCCCGGGTAAATGAAAATGTCGGTCCAGCCACTCTCGGCGACAAACCGGCCGTTATGTTTGCCGGCGATCGTCTCAAGCGTCCTCGTCGACGTCGTGCCGACAGCGATAATTCGGCCGCCGTCCGCACGCACGCGGTTCAAGATCGCCGCCGTTTCCTCGCTCATTTGGTAAAACTCGGCGTGCATATCATGTTTCTCGACGTCATCCACTTGCACCGGCCGGAACGTGCCAAGCCCGACATGAAGCGTAATAAAGGCGATATGCACCCCTCTTTCGCGAATGGCGTCAAGCAGCTCCTCGGTGAAATGAAGGCCGGCTGTCGGCGCCGCGGCCGAGCCGATTTCGCGGGCGTACACCGTCTGATACCGCTCCGGGTTGTCGAGCCTTTCTTTAATATACGGCGGAAGCGGCATTTCGCCGAGCTCGGCCAATACTTCATAAAACAACCCTTCGTACGAAAACTCGAGCACCCGGCCGCCGTGTTCCAGCGTATCAAGGCAGACAGCCTGAAGCTTTCCATCGCCGAAGACGAGCTTCGTTCCCGGTTTGACCCGTTTGCCCGGCTTGACGAGCGTCTCCCAACGATCGCCGTCAAGCGGCTTGAGCAGCAACACTTCCACCGTCCCGCCCGTTTCCGCTTTTTCCCCGTAAAGGCGCGCCGGCATGACGCGGGTGTCGTTTAAGACGAGACAATCGCCTGGATGTAAATACGAAATAATGTTGCGAAATGTTTCATGACGGATGGCGCCCGTCCGTTTATCGAGCACCATCAGCCGCGACGCCGCCCGGTCCGGGAGCGGCGTTTGCGCAATGAGCTCTTCTGGCAAATAAAAATCAAACAAGTCCACTCTCATAAAGCTTTCCTCCCTTTAGCGAAACCGCCCGAGCACATAAAAAATCAACGATAATACGACACTTAACAAGATCGATGTGATGATCGGGAAATAAAAAGTCATATTCCCCTTGCGGATGACGATATCCCCCGGCAAGCGGCCGAGTTTGATAAACTGCATAACAAACCCGACAATGATCAGCACGGCGCCAATTGTCATGATCAACTTCGGCAAGCTGTTCACCGCTTTGGAACCTCCATTCCTAAATGAGCATACGCCGACGGCGTGGCGACACGCCCGCGCGGCGTCCGTTGCAATAGGCCGATTTGCAGCAAATACGGCTCATACACTTCCTCGATCGTTTGCGCTTCTTCCCCAATCACCGCCGCCATCGTTTCAAGCCCGACCGGACCGCCGGCAAATTTTTCGATGATGGCCAAAAGCAGCTTATGGTCAATATGATCAAGTCCGAGCCGGTCGACTTGCAGCCGTTCAAGCGCCTCGACGGCGAGCGGCAGCGTGATTTCCCCGTCCCCGCGCACTTGGGCAAAATCGCGGACGCGGCGGAGCAGCCGGTTGGCAATGCGCGGCGTGCCCCGCGCCCGGCGCGCCAGTTCGAGCGCCGCCTCGCTGCTGATTATCATATGCAAAATGGCCGCTGCCCGCTCAATAATTTGCGCCAGCTCGTCCACTTGATAATATTCAAGCCGGCTGATGACGCCAAACCGGTCGCGCAGCGGGGCGGACAGCGCCCCGGCTCTTGTTGTCGCCCCGACAAGGGTAAACGGCGGCAAATCAAGGCGAAGCGAACGCGCTTCCGGCCCTTTGCCAATCATAATGTCCAAACAGTAATCTTCCATCGCCGGGTACAGCACTTCTTCAACCGTCCGCGGCAACCGGTGGATTTCATCAATAAACAGCACGTCCCCCGGCTCAAGCGAGGTCAAAAGCGCCGCTAGATCACCGGGCCGCTCAAGCGCCGGCCCGGACGTCGCCCGCATCTTGACGCCCATTTCGTTGGCAATAATGGCGGCGAGCGTCGTTTTCCCAAGCCCCGGCGGCCCGTACAGCAAGACATGGTCAAGCGTCTCTTCACGCAGCTTGGCCGCTTCAATAAACACTTGCAAGTTTTCTTTGACTTTATCTTGCCCGATATATTCATGCAAATATTGCGGGCGCAAGTTTGGTTCGAACGCCGCTTCGCCGCCTAAAGCTGCACCGGATACAAGCCGTTCGTCCACCGTCGTCCCTCCCTTTTAGCCAGCTGCCATTTATTTCAGCAACAGCGCCAGCGCCCGCTTGACGTATTGTTCCGTCGTCATTGCTTCCTCGCGGAGCACTGGAACAATTTTCTCAATTTCCCGTTCCGCATAGCCGAGCGCCTTGAGCGCAGCCACCGCCTCGGCGAGCTCCCTGGAAAGCGGGGTGGCCGGGCGCGGAGCCGCCGGCATCGAAAACATCGCGAGCTTTCCTTTTAAATCTAAAATCATTTGCCGGGCTGTCTTTTTTCCAACGCCCGGAAACTTGCATAAAAACGCCTCATTTTCTTCCTCAATCGCCCGCGCCAGCTCATCCGGCCGCCCGGCTGCCAAAATGGCGAGCCCTCCCTTCGGTCCGATGCCGGACACTTGGAGCAGCTTGGCAAACAAGTTCCGCTCTTGGCGCGTCAAAAATCCGTATAAGGCGTGCACATCTTCACGTACGTATTCGTATGTATATACCGTCACCGCCGCCCCGTGGCTCCCCTCAAAGGCAAACGGATTGGGAGTAAAAATTTCGTAGCCGATGCCGTTATGGTCAATGACAATATACTCCGGGCAGACGTAGTCGACATACCCGCGGATAAACTCGATCAAAGCAATGCTCCTCCCCTTTTCTCGCCCTTTCATTGTATCATACGATTTCATTATAACAAAAACAAATCCCGTGATGCGCTTTCACACCACGGGATTTCGTTTTATTGCACAACCGCAAAATGCCGGTACATTTCGATCACTTGTTCATATTGTTCTTTCGAGAGGACGCGGATGCCTTGTTTTAATTTCGCCTGTTGGCGGCTTTCCAGCTTTTGCACGTCAATTTGGAAAAACGACTGGATAATTTGGTTCGACCGGCCCGGTTTGCCGTTAAAAATCGACAGCGTGCCGTCATCGGTGATCCCGAAATAGCCGTTCGCCTTCAGCAGCGGGGAAATGTCGTTGACCGCCTTGCGAAAGACGATCGTCCGGTCATCGAGAGTAATCAGTTGCCAGTCACGGTACTTTTTCCATATTTCCGTTAACGAGACGACCGTTTCTGTTCTTTTTTCCTCGCTGATCTCTCCGTCTAAATATTGCTGCTGCAACACGATCATCATTTTCACCGGCGCCGGCGCGGCGAACGTCCAATGAGTCGGCAATACGACCACAGCAGTCAACAATAGGATGGAAAGAATTCGCATTGTCCGTTCCTCTCTTCCGAAATGGTGGTTTCCTTACACCATTAGTTTCGCCGGCAGGCGCCATTTTATTCCTGTTCCGTCAGCTTTTTTGCAAGGCAAGCTGACGCCGGTCCAAAAAGTGCGGCGGGTACTCAAGCCAACGGCGGTCGATCATCATGTTGGCCCCGTCCTCGGTGAAAGCGCCGGCTTTGGCGATCAAGCTGGCGTATAGGGCGATAATATCGCGGCGAAGACTGACCGCCATGGCCGCTCCGTATTCCGCCGTGCCAATCGCGGATAGCGCGTTGACGACGGCCATCATTAACTGGTCGGAAAACGGCGGCTTGGTCGAGTCGGTGACGGTAACATCCGGGGACATGACGGTCGGCACGTTGCTTTCCCGCAACACGTCATGAACGGTGTTCATAATATCGGAACAGACGCGCAGCCCGCGCAAGAAAAAGTTGCGAATTTCTGGATCAACCGCCACTTGGGCAAACCCGGTCAATGTCGCCTTGCCGAGCTCGTTGTTGCGCGCTGTTGTAAACAAATGGGCCACTTCGACGGCGAGCAGCGGGCGGCGCGGGCCGAACCAGCCGGTTAAAAAGCTTTGTTTTTCAATAAATGCCGCTTCTTTCGGGTACACCATATACGGCGGGCGGACGTACACCCCTTTTTCCAGCAGGAGCTGGCGGGCGCGGTCGTTTAACATCACCGCCTCGTTCAAAAACTGGTGGAATAACTGGGCAACATCTTGGCGCGATGCCAGGGCGATCGCCCCGCTATGCGAGGTGAGGCCGAACTTGGACATATGGTATATATATTCCAAGTAAAAAACATCGCTAAACAGCTTCGGCGCGCCAGAATACACATGCTTCTCCACCGGATAGCCGACCGGCTTAGCGATCCCTTCGGCGGCGAACAGCTGCTCAATGGCGCGCATATGCCCGTTGGCGACGTTCAGCGTCTCGGTGATGAGCGGGCGAATATCGTCATCGGTCACCGTTTCTGTAAAATGCGTCAGCAAACAGGCGACGATGCTGTCGTTTATATACGTACTCCATAAGCTTGAAATCTCTGCACTTGTTAATGAAGCAACATTTCCTTCCATGTATTTTTGCACCCCCTTGTTTCCCCGTTATTATGTTTCACTACTTTCGCCTATATGTAAATCAAAGAAAAAAATCGCCAGCGTGCCGCTGACGAATGCTATTGTTCTTCAAGCACCGATTCATCCAAGTTATGGTACACCTCTTGGACGTCATCATCATCTTCAAGCGTATCGATTAACTTTAACATTTTTTTCAATTCATCGCCTGATAACGTTGTATATGTTTGCGGAATCATCGTGATTTCCGCGCTCGCAAACGTTAATCCTTGCTGTTCGAGCTGCCCTTTTACCTCCTCAAACGATTCAGGCGCCGTATAAATTTCGAACGATTCATCCGTCGTTTCCATTTCCTCCGCCCCCGCCTCAATCGCCAAAAGCAACAGCTCCTCTTCGTCAACGTTGTGCTGTTCACGGTCGATGACGAGCAAGCCTTTGCGCTCAAACAAGTAAGAGACGCAGCCCGTTTCCCCCAGATTGCCGCCGTTTTTCGAAAATGCCGCCCGCACGTTGGCGGCGGTGCGGTTTTTATTATCGGTCAGGCAGACAACCATGACAGCGACGCCGCCCGGTCCGTATCCTTCATAACGGATTTCCTCATAATTCGTATGCTCTTGGTTTCCTGTTGCTTTTTTAATCGCCCGTTCAATGTTTTCGCTCGGCATATTGGCTGCCTTTGCCTTCTCAACGACAAGGCGCAGGCCCGGGTTAGCCGCCGGGTCGCCGCCGCCGGTTTTCGCGGCGACATAAATTTCTTTCGCCAGTTTCATAAACAGCTTGCCACGCTTGGCATCTTGAGCATTTTTCCGCCGTTGGATATTTTTCCACTTCGAATGTCCAGCCATCGAAATTTCTCCTCTCATCACAACGGAATGTTCCGACATTACTATAGCAAAAAACGAGGAACATGTCAGCTGTGCCTAGCTGGAAGCCGAGAACGAAGAAAGGGGATGCCTAATGGCACCCCCCTCGCCGGGCTAGCGATTGTTTTCCGGCCGTTCTTGAATCGTATCGCCAATAAAAATGGTGCGCAAATCGCGGCGAATTTCTTCCATGCTGATCGGCGCGCCGCGGCGAATGGTGTTGTCAATCGTGCGGACGCGGTTGTACATGCCCGGATTGGATGTGACGCGCACCCGTTTGCCATTGGCATACGGGGCCACCGCTTTGGCGACGCGCTCTTCAAGCCGCTCCGGATGGCGGGCATCGGTCGCAATGGCGATCAGCGCCTGGTCGCCGTACACAACGGTGCGGGCATCGTCCACCCCATCCACTGCTGCAGCGCGGCGGGAGAGCTCTTCAACTAGAGCGCCGTCGTAGCTGCGGTAGTACGACGGATGCGGATCGACATTCAGCGAATGCAAATGCCCGTGATAGTTGTAATCGCCGTCGCCAAAATCGACCCCGCGCGGAAGAGCCGGCACATCGGTATCAAATCGGGTCGCCGCCGGCCCGCCAAGGCGGTCGTCATCCGTCAAATAGTCGGTCGCCGGTCCGCGGCGCGCCCATATATAGTTGTTATCGTAGTTGAGCGCGTTCGTCCCGTAACGGCCGTAGCGGAAATCATCGCCCCGTTCCGTCGAGTAATAGCCGATCGGTCTCGCCGCATTATTGTAGTGTCGGACTCCTTCATCCTCGGCCCCGTAATTGGCACATGAAGCGAGCAAGCCGGCTGCTGACAATACACCGATCCATTTGACCGCGTATCTCAATGGAAAACCCCCCTTGGTTTCCTTCGCCCACGGCTGGCATGGAGCCAGCCTTACGTTTAGCTTGCGGAAAAAGCAGGGGGGTTATCGCTGTTAGTTCACACCAGCAAAGCGGCTGCTAAAACTTGGGCGGCGCAACGGCCAACCGCCGTTTATGATGCGAACGTTCGTGCAGCTGTTCAATAATTTTCCGGTCTCGCTCCGGAATGTCTTCTCCTTTCAAATATTTGTCAATCATTTCATATGTCGTACCCATCTCGCTTTCATCCGTCTGTCCTTCCCATAATCCGGCGCTCGGCGCTTTTGTGATAATTTCTTCCGGAACGCCGAGCAGACGGCCCATTTCACGCACTTCGCCTTTGGTGAAGTGAATGAGCGGCACTAAATCGACCCCGCCATCACCGTATTTTGTAAAGTAGCCAGTGTGCCACTCCGCCGCATTGTCCGTGCCGACGACGAGGTAGCCGTAGTTGTTGGCGACAGCGTACAACGTCGTCATGCGCAGGCGCGCCCTCGTGTTCGCATCGCCGAGCCGCGCTTTTTCTTCATTCCATTCCCCAATGGCTTTCAGCTCGGCTTCCACCGCACCGAACAACGCCTTATGCGCCTCCGTCAAATCGATGACAAGATGTTGGATGCCGCAGCTTTCCACCACTTTAAGCGCATCTTCCATATCTTTCGGATGGCTTTTGCACGGCATGATGAGGCCAAGCGAGCGGTCTGGAAACGCCCGCTTAATCAAATGGGTGACAACAGCGGAGTCGATGCCGCCGCTAATGCCGACCACCGCCCCGTTCAAGCCGGCTGACGCCACCTGCTCCCGCAGCCATTGCACAAGTTTGTCGATTTTTTCTTGCATCCGCCTTCGACTCCCTTTTCTAAAGATTCCATCCTTTATTTTAGCATAGCGCAAAGGCGGCGGACAAACCGTTCCCGCTTCTCCCGATCCCATGCGAGCGGACGGCGGCGCGCAGCCGCCTGCCGCCACTCGCGAAATACATCGGCAGGGAACAAAAGCGCATGCAAAAACCAGCGTTTTTCCAGCCAATGGCTAAGCGGAGCGAAGCGGGCGAGCGCCGAATACGACCAGCCGATGTGCGGCAAAATACGGTTTGCGTATTGCCAATAATCAAGCCCGGGCGAGGCGAGGGCAGCCGCGTCGTAGTCGATCATATATACCTCTCCGGCAGCGGTGCGCAAAAAGTTATGGGGCGCTACATCTCCATGAATGATAGCGGCAGGCTCCGCCGCCAGCTCTCGGGCGTAATCGCCGCCCGTTGCCAGGCAGTAATGCGCCCAGCGCAGCGCAAACAAAATATCCTCTTTTTCCATCACTGTTTCAACGACCGGCAAATGCCGGCAAAACTCATCGTAACGGCGCCGCCATTTCTCATACAGCGGCATGGGCGGCAGCCGCATGGCTTCCCGTTCGCCGCCAACGATGTTCGCCGTTGCCGCATGGTAGCTATTTAGCAGTTGAAGCCCGTCCTTGATGTCGTGTTCGTTGGCGAATGCGAACGGGCGCGTGCCGGCCACATATTCCGTCAGCAGCCAATATCGCCCTCCGGCGGCGATCACCCCTCCATGACCGAGCGGCACAACGGCCGGCACGGCGAAAAAGCCGGCGCGGCGCAGAGCGGCAAGAAGCCAAGCTTGCCGTTCAGCCGCCGCCAACGAGCGGTATGCTTTCGCGACGAATGATCCGCGCGAAGTGGCGATGGCGATAACATGCGGTTTCAGCGCTGCCGCCTGCCAAATAGGAAGCCGATAATGGCGGTTAAGAAGAAAAAAGAGACAGCCGGCGGCGTCTCTTTCTATTTCGTTACTGCTCTTCACCATGCCCGCTCTCCTCGTCCGGCGGTCCGGCGAACAGGCGCGGACTGGCGGACGGCGGCGCAAGCGATGGCGCGTATCCCGGCGGGCTTGTCGGATAAACGACACCCGGCCACGGAATCGCCGACGCGGCTTGTTGCGGCGCGTACCCGTATGGAGCCGGAGGCGCGTACGCTCCAGGAGGCATATATCCCCCGTAGTATTGGATCGGTGGGTACACAGGCACATACCCAAAAGGCGGATACCCGGCTGGCGGCGCGTACATTCCAGGCGGCGCATACCCTGGTGCGGCGTAGCCGAACGGAGCGAAAGCAGCTCCAGCTGGCGGTGCCGACGGAGCAGCAGCCCCTTGTTCGCCTAGTCCAGGAAGCGGCGGGGATGCTAGCGACTCGCTGCTGCTTTCGCTAATGCCAGGAAACGGAGCCGAACTGCTTTCCGGGCTTTCCCCGGCCGCTAACGAACCCGGCGGCGGGGAATAGGGCGGCATGGCTGGCAGCGGCGGCGTATAAAATCCCGGCCCCGGCACAATCGGCGTCATCGGCACGCATCCTTGGTCAACCCCGAAAGCTGGCGCTGCCGGCGGGGCAACTGGGACGTGCGGGATGTTTGGCAACGGCGGCGGGGCTTCCTCGCTTTCGTCCGCTATATGCTCCCCTTTCAGTTCAGCGGGGCTTTCATCCGCCTCCTCCATCATGCTAGGCAAAATGTTGCTCGGTTTCGGCGGAATCGGCGGCAAATTTGACAACGACTTGGCAAACGAAACAGGAGGAGCCGGAGCGACCGGCGGAATCGCATGCGCAAGCGGCGGTGCATAGGATGTCGGCGCCGTCTTTACTTTTGGCACCTCGTTCACCGGTATATTCGGTGTTTCATTCACCGGTACGTTTGGCGTTTCATTCACCGGTACGTTCGGCGCTTCGTTCACCGGCACGTTCGGCGTCTCTTCCCCCACCTCCTTCGCTGCCCCGCCTACTGACGCTTTTGCTGTTTCTTTTCCCCCCACCTTTGGCGCTTCGGCTGCCGGTGCTATCGGCGTTTCGTTCACCACCGCTTTCGGCGCTTCGGCCGTTGGCGCTACCGGTTTTTCTTTTGCCGCTTTCGGTGCTTCAGCCGCCGCCTTCGGTTTTTCTTTCATTTCCGCTTTCGGCGCTTCGGCCGTTGGCATCTCATTGACAGCTGCTGGCCCTTCGTTCACCGATGCTTCATTTTCCGGGACGGAGCCGCCGACTACGTCGAGCTCCGTATCAATGTTCAACGAAACGAACGGTTTTGCCTCTGCGTACGGATGTTCTTCCACCTTCGGTTTTTTCGGCGATCCATACAGTTTTGTTTCTTTTTTTATTGGCACCCCTGCTGTCGGCACTTTAATTTTCATTCCAGGCATAATCATATCCGGATCGCTCAAATGCCCATTTATCTTTTTCAATTGTTCAAAATTAACCCCATATTTTTGGGCAATTTTCCAAAGGGTGTCGCCCTTTTGAACAATATGGATTTTCACGCCGTTCCCCTCCTAAACCGAGACTGTTTGCACTCTATCCGACCGATGCTTGTTTCCTGTTATCGTCTTTCAACACAATGTATGACGATGGGCGTTGATTTATGATAAAAAAATCCCCCGGCCGGACGGAGGAAATTCCGTCTTGCCAGGGAGGGGGACTAGGCAAGGGCAAGCATGCGTTCAAGCGCTTGCTTCGCTTCGAACGCCACTTCCGTTGGAACGGTAATGCGGTTGACGACCGTTCCTTCGCTGAGCGATTCAAGCGCCCAAACGAAATGCGGCAAATCGATCCGGTTCATCGTTAAGCACGGACACATATACGGATTCAGGGAAACGATTTCTTTATCCGGATGCTCATGCATGAGGCGGTTCACTAAGTTCATTTCCGTCCCGATCGCCCACCGGCTGCCGGGTGGGGCATTGCGGATCGTTTCGATAATATATTTGGTGGAACCGGCATAATCCGCCTGTTGAACAACGTCCCAGCTGCATTCCGGATGAACGATCACCTTAGTTTCCGGATTCGTCCGCCGAATATGCTCAATTTGCCGGACATTGAAATTTTCATGCACCGAGCAATGCCCCTTCCAAAGAATGACTTTCACCTTGTCAAGATCGCCGTTGCCTTGCAATGTTTCCTCATGTGGATCCCAGACAGCCATCTCCTCAAGGCCGACGCCGAGCGCGTAGGCCGTATTTCTCCCTAAATGCTGATCCGGCAAAAAGAAAATGCGCTCCTTTTTTGAAAACGCCCACGCCACCATCTTTTTCGCGTTGGACGACGTGACCGTCGCCCCGCCATGGCGGCCGACAAACGCTTTAATCGCCGCTGTGGAGTTGACATACACAAGCGGGAGAATCGTCTCGCCAAACCGCTCCGTCAACGCTGCCCACGCCCGCTCGACTTGGAAAAGATCGGCCATATCGGCCATGGAACAGCCGGCGCGCAAATCCGGCAAAATGACCGTCTGCGCCTCGCTCGTTAAAATGTCCGCCGTTTCCGCCATGAAATGGACGCCGCAAAACACAATGTATTCCGTCTCGCTGTTTTTCGCTGCCAGCTGGGCGAGCTGAAGCGAGTCGCCAGTTGCATCAGCGAACTGAATGACCTCATCTTTTTGGTAATGGTGCCCAGGGATAAAAAGGCGCCGCCCGAGCCGCTCCTTCACAGCGCGGGCGCGCACTTCGAGCTCGTCTCTTTCCATCGTTTTGTACTGTTCCGGCATATCATCAAGCCGTTTGAATTGTTCAAGTACGTTCATCGTTCTCTCCCCCCATTATTGCAAATAAAAGCTGATATCTAACGCCGCGGCGGAATGCGTTAAGAAACCGAGTGAAATGTAGTCGACGCCGGTCGCGCCATACGCCGCCACGTTAGCGAGCGTAATGCCGCCGGACGCCTCTGTAATGATCGGTTTCGGCACGAGCCGGACGAACGAACGCACTTCCTCGGGCGTCCGATTGTCAAACATAATAATGTCAGCCCCGGCTTCGACCGCCTCAAGCACCTCGGCTTCCGTTTCCGTTTCGACTTCGATTTTCACCATATGGCCGAGCCGCTCTCTCACCGTTTTCACAGCAGCGGCAATCGATCCGCAAAACGCGATATGGTTGTCTTTAATCATCACACCGTCGTACAAGCCAAAGCGGTGATTGTAGCCGCCGCCGCAAGTGACGGCATATTTTTCAAGCATGCGCAAGCCCGGCGTCGTTTTCCGCGTATCGCAAAGGCGCGTAGGGCTGTCGCCAAGCAGGTCGACCGCCTGCCGCGTCACGGTCGCAATGCCGCTTAGGTGCTGAAGCAAATTCAAAATGACGCGCTCACCGGACAACAGCGGACCGACCGGCCCGGAAACGGCGGCGATCGTTTCGCTGGCTGCGATCCGTTCGCCGTCTTGTTTCATGACCGACACCTCAATATGCGGATCAAGCAGCTGATAGCCGGCGGCAATCAGGCCGACGCCGGCCACAACTCCATCCGCCTTCGCCGTAAACACGCCCGCCGCGCGTTCGTTGGCCCGGAAAATCGTGTCGCTTGTCACATCGCCGTCACCGATATCCTCAAGAAAAAAGTGCCGCAACAACTGCTCAAGTTTTAACCGATTCATCGCTCCATCCCCCTTTTGACCCTGCTCTTGTGTTATCGCCGGGCCGATGCATGCGCCCACTCTTCCTTCGTTCGCACGAGACGCCGGCCTTGCCAGTCGGGATGATCATACGGAAAATCGCTCCGGTAGTGGCCGCCGCGGCTTTCCGTGCGGCGAAGCGCGGACGAGGCGACGAGCCAGCCGGCAAGCAGCATATACCCTGTTTCAATCTCCTCTGCCGACAGCCACTCAAGGTCACCATCCAACCAATCCGGCAAGGAAAACTGTTCGAACCAACGAACCGCTTCACGAAGCTGCTCTCCGTCACGGACGATGCCGGCAAGCGCAGACAATCGCTCGCGGATGCGCGCCCGCCCCGGAAGCGGCGGCGCCAAAAGACGGCGCGGGCGGCCAAACGGCCGGACGGTGCGGTGCGCTGCCGCCGGCCACCCCTCTTGGCGGCTGATCGCGTGAGCGACGCGGGCGCCAAAGACGATCGCCTCAAGCAACGAATTGCTTGCCAACCGGTTGGCGCCGTGCACACCAGTGCACGCCGCCTCGCCTACAGCATACAAGCCCGGCACGGTCGTCTGCCCCCATTCATTGACCATAATGCCGCCCATTAAAAAGTGGGCGCCCGGCACGACCGGAAGGCGGCCGGCCTCAAGACCGGCGCCATGCGCCTCGCATAGCGCGGCAATCGTCGGAAAGCGGCGGCGAAAATCGCGCACGGCGGAAATATTCAAGTAGACGCGGCCGCCGCGCTCCATTTCCGCGGCGATGGCGCGGGCGACAACATCACGCGGCGCCAAATCGCCAAGCGGATGAACGCCATCCATTAAGCGCCGGCCGTCTTCCGCCTCAAGCACTGCTCCCTCGCCGCGCACCGCCTCCGATACTAATCCGACCGCCTTTCCGCCGGCAGCGAGCATCGTCGGATGAAATTGGATAAATTCCATGTCGGCGACTGCCGCACCGGCGCGATACGCCATAGCGATGCCGTCGCCAACCGCTGTCGGCGCGTTGGAAGTGAACGTATACAGCCCGGCGCAGCCGCCAGTCGCGATGACGACCGCCCCCGCCCGCCAAGCTGAGACAGCGCCGTCTGTTCGCTTCGCTTTCACCCCGACGCAGCGGCCGTCTTCCATCAAAAGTTCGATGACTTGTTCACCTTCCACCACCGATATGCGCCCTTCCACCTGCCTAAGCAAAAACGAAACGAGCGCCTTGCCCGTTTGGTCGCCGCCAGCGTGCAAAATGCGCCGGCGGCTATGTCCGCCTTCAAGACCGAAGCGGAGCTGACCGTGTTCATCTGCATCGAAGGCCATCCCGGCGTCCATCCATTCTTGCAGCCGCTTCGGCCCTTCCCGGACGAGCAGCTCAACCATCCGCCCATCGTTATGATGGCAGCCGGCCGCAAGCGTGTCGCGGAAATGGGCGCGCCAGTCGTCGTCGGCTGCCAGCGCCGCCGCCACCCCGCCTTGCGCCCGCCAAGAGTTGCTGTCGGTTCGTCCCTTCTTTGTGAAAATCATCACATTTTCTTGCGCCCGCAAATAATAAGCGACTGTTAAAGCAGCCAGTCCGCTGCCGACAATGATGATGCCGTCTTCCCCCACACTTAGGACTCCTCTCTTTTCACCTGTCTTGACATCTATATTTACACATATTTAAACTGATGACAAGGGGTTTATCAAAAAAAGTAAAGAAAAGGCGGGGGACTATGATTTATTTGGACTATGCAGCGACGACACCGATGTGTGAGGAAGCCATCGCAGCTTATGCCGAGGCAGCGGCCGTTTATTTTGGCAATGAAAGCAGCCTGCACGACACCGGTACGAAAGCGAAGCAACTGCTGACATTATGCCGGCGCGAGCTTGCGGCTATGATCAACGGGGAAGCGGAAGGGATCTATTTCACAAGCGGCGGCACAGAAGCGAATGTGCTCGCCATTCGGTCGCTCATTGCCGCCCATCGTCATAAAGGGAATCATTTAATTACCACCGAAATCGAGCACGCCTCACTATATCATTTGTTTCAACAGCTTGAAACAGAAGGGTATACGGTGACGTATTTGCCCGTCGACCGATTCGGACGCATTCGTCTCGCTGATTTGGAACGGGCCATCACGCCGCGGACGATCCTTGCTTCCATCCAGCACGCCAACTCGGAAATCGGCACCATCCAGCCGCTGGCCGACATCGGCCGCCTGTTGCGGGCGCGCGGCGTCCTTTTTCATAGCGACTGCGTGCAAACTTTTGCTAAAATACAGCTAGACATAAAGGCGATGGCGATTGACAGCGTATCGATTTCCGCCCATAAAGTGTACGGCCCCAAAGGCGTCGGCGCCGTCTACATCGACCCGCACCTTCACTGGAAACCCGTTTTTCCGGGGGCGACACACGAATCCGGTTTCCGGCCCGGAACGGTCAATGTACCGGGGATCGTTGCCTTCATTACCGCTGCCAAACAGCTTTACGGACGGATGGAAGGTGAACAGGCACGCTTTGAACAGCTGCGCCGCCGGCTGCTTGACGCCATCGCGGCCAAACAGCTGCCGATTGCTGTGGAAGGCCATCCCCGCTGGCGACTTGCCCATATTGTCGGGTTGTCTGTTGCCGGTTTTGAAGGACAGCTCGTCATGCTTGAATGCAACCGCGCCGGCATCGCCATTTCCACCGGCAGCGCCTGCCAAGTCGGATTGCAGGCACCGTCGCGGACGATGCTCGCCGTCGGCAAAACGCCAGAGGAGGCGAAGCAGTTCGTCCGTGTATCGCTTGGTGCGGCCACGACAGAAGCAGAGATCGACCAATTGATTTCCGCATTAGAACGGCTCATCCGAACACGAAAGGAGGCATGGGCAAGGTGAAAGAAGAAAAGAAAATTTTAGGAGAAACGCGGCGCCAGCTCATTTTGCAATGGCTGAAAGAAAGCGGGACGCCGCTCACCGGGGCGGAGTTGGCGGCGAAAACGAACGTCAGCCGCCAAGTGATCGTTCAAGATATTTCGCTGTTAAAGGCGCGCAACGAACCGATTATCGCGACAAGCCAAGGCTACTTGTATTTAAAGCCGGCTGAACCGGCGCAAACGTATGCGAGGACGATCGCCTGCTCCCATACACCAGCGCAGACGAAAGAAGAATTGTATTTGCTCGTCGACTGCGGCGTAACGGTAAAAGATGTCAAAATCGAACATCCAGTCTATGGGGATTTAACCGCCTCGGTCATGGTCAGCAACCGCCTCGAAGTCGACCAGTTTATCGCCAAAATTGAGGCGACAAAATCGTCATATTTATTGCAGCTGACCGATGGGACGCATTTGCATACGCTTGAAGCTGACTCGCCGGAAAAGCTCGATGCTGCCTGCCGTGCCTTAAAACAAGCAGGCTTTTTAATCGAGGCCTAACCCCCTTGCCGGCGCACTCTCGTCCTGCAAATAAGGCAAACCGCCCCACGGCGGCCGAACAGGGCATGCCGCATGACCAGGAGGCTGCAGGAGAGGAAGAAAAAAGAAATGCAGCAGCGACCGAAGCAAAAAGCAGCTGGGTTAAAAGGGATGTTTCTTTAAGAGAAAGACACACTGCCATCAGGCGAAATGGTTCACAGTGATGGGAAAGAGGCTGACTTAACAAGGCCGACTGTCTTCAAACAGAATGCGGGATTATAGAATGACAAAGTTCGATATCGCAGTGAAAAAGGGGCTGACTCCAAAAGTCCGCTTTTTGGCGGACTTTTGGGTCAGCCCCTCTCTCCGTTTTTTCACCATTCATTTTAGACAAAATAATACGGATAACTGCCCAACAGCTGCACTGTGCAGCCGAGCGCTTCAATTTCGGCGATCGCCCCTGGGATGAGGACGTCATCCATCGGCGCGTCGATGTCAATGATAAAAAAGTAGTTGCCGAGCCCCGTTTTCGCCGGGCGCGACTCAATTTTCGTCAAGTTCAGCCGCCGCCAAGCAAACGCCGACAGCACTTGGTGGAGCGCACCGGGCTGGTCTTGCGGCAGCATGACGACAACGGTCGTTTTGTCGCCGGCATAAAGCGGCGAATCCGGCGAAAGCGGCTGTCCGCTTCGGCTGACAACGATAAAGCGCGTATGATTGTAATCGTAATCATGAATGTTTTCCTGCACGATCGTCAAACCGTATTCCCTCGCTGCCAGTCGATTGGCAATCGCCGCCACCGGCAAGTGCGGATGTTCGCTCACAAATTTGGCGGCGGCGCTCGTTGACGTCATCGGCACTTGCTTCGCCCCTTTGAGCACCGTATGTAAAAACTTGCGGCACTGAGCAATGGCGTGCGAATGTGAATACACTTCTTTAATCTCGCGCCAATGCGGCGCATAGTACGGATGCACCATTAAATGCTGCTCGATCGGGACGACAATTTCACCGATGATCGGCAGCGGCTGTTCATGGATCAAATAATCGAGCGTTAAATTGACCGATCCTTCCAACGCATTTTCAAGCGGCACAACCGCCGCCGCAATTTCCCCAACGGCGACGGCGTCGATGCAGTCGGGAATCGTGTCATACGGCTCGCGCGGCTCTGATGGAAATAGCGCCGCAACCGCCGCTTCGGTAAACGTCGCTTTCGGTCCTAAATAGCCGATTCTCATCACGTTTGCCTCTCCCTTGCTTTAATACACTCCTGAACCAACAATTTCAACTTTTTCGACAAATTCGAGCCCTCTCAGCTTTGTCAACAGTTCATCAATGTCTTCATGCATATCGTTTGTGCTGACGGAAAGTGTCACGTTCGCCCGTCCTTGCAGCGGGATCGTCTGGTGGATCGTCAGCACGTTGCAGCCGGCCGCTGCCACGACGCCAAGCAGCCGCGACAACGTGCCTGAGCGGTCTTCCAAATGAAAAAACAACGTGACGATATTTTCTTTCGTCACCGCTTGAAACGGAAAAATGGCATCGCGGTATTTATAAAAGACGCCGCGGCTAATGTTCGCAAGCTGCGCCGCCTCGGCGACCGAGGCGGCTTTTTTCCGCTCAAGCAGCTGCTTAGCGAGCACGACTTTTTTCATCGCTTCCGGCAAGACGTCTTCACGCACTAAATAAAACTTTTTTTCCACCGCACCTTCCCCCGCTTTTACCGTTCATCCCAGTCGTCGACAAACTCAAACTCGTAATCGAGCAATCGGACGGTGTCCCCGTCTTTCGCTCCGCGCTCGCGCAGCGCGTCGTCGACTCCCATCGCCCGCAGCTGGCGAGCGAAGCGGCGCACCGATTCTTCGCGCGAGAAATCGGTCATTTTCAACAGCTTTTCGATTTTATCGCCAGATAGAATAAACGCTCCGTCGCTGCCGCGGGTGATCGTAAACGGCGGCTTCTCTTTCTCATACTTATAGACGACGCGCTGCACCGCCGGCTCTTCCGGTTCATAGAGCGGAAACTCCGGCGTTGTTTCGAGCAGATCGGCAATGGCAAACAGCAGCTCGCGCACCCCTTGCCTTGTCGCGGCCGAAATCGGAAAGACCGGCACCGCCTCGCCGACTTTCTCTTGAAAACGGCGCAAGTTTTCTTCGGCGTTTGGCATGTCCATTTTATTGGCAGCGACAATTTGCGGCCGTTCCGTCAAGCGTAAATTGTATTGCTTCAACTCCTCATTGATGACGACGTAATCGTCGTACGGGTCGCGCCCTTCCACCGCAGCCATGTCGATGACATGGACGATGACGCGCGTCCGTTCAATATGGCGCAAAAACTGATGCCCCAAACCGACTCCCTCGTGGGCGCCTTCAATCAGCCCCGGCAAGTCGGCCATGACAAAACTGCGGCCGTCTTCCGTTTCGACAACACCCAAATTCGGCGCGAGCGTCGTAAAGTGGTATTCGGCAATTTTCGGGCGCGCCGCGGAAACGACCGACAGCAATGTCGATTTGCCGACGCTTGGAAACCCGACAAGACCGACATCGGCAAGCAGCTTTAATTCCAAAATGACGTTCCGCTCTTCGCCTGGCTCGCCGTTTTCCGCGATTTCCGGGGCCGGATTGGCCGCGGTCGCAAACCGAGTGTTGCCGCGCCCGCCGCGTCCGCCTTTGGCGACAACAAACCGCTGTCCTTCTTCCGTCAAGTCGGCGAGCACTTCGTTCGTATCGGCATCGATGACCACCGTCCCGGGCGGCACTTTGACAAGCAAGTCTTCCGCATTTTTGCCATGCTGGTTTTTCGACATGCCGTTTTCGCCGCGCGGCGCTTTAAAATGGCGCTGGTAGCGGAAATCCATCAACGTCCGCAGCCCTTCATCGACGACGAACACAACGTCGCCGCCTTTGCCGCCGTCGCCGCCGGCCGGCCCGCCTTTCGGGACATATTTTTCACGGCGGAACGCGACCATGCCGTTGCCGCCGTCCCCGCCTTTGACATAAATTTTCACTTGATCGACAAACATAGCTGTTCCTCCGATTCGCTTCCATCATGGCGAAATTAGTGTCACTAATACTTATTATTGTATACAGCGCCGATTCAATGCTGTCAATATGTGCTTAAGAATAAGGCCCGCCGGGGCGGAACAGCAGCTCGAGCTCCACGGTCAACTCTTCGGTGCCGACGGCAAACGATACAAGACGAAGCGGCGGCGCCGGCTCGCAGCGTTCCAGCCAAGCGCGGACGGCCTCACCGTCCTGCCACGCGCCGCGATAATCAAAAAACAGCGATGCCCGCCCGTAAGACAGCTCGATCGACAAACATACATGGTTTTCTGTCTGTCTGTCGGCCTGCATCTCCAGCAGGTGAAGAAAGCCGCAGCACCATTCGGTCAATCGTTCGTCATACATTGACAAATCCGCTTCGCCGCCTGTGACTTCATACTCAAGAAAAATCGGGCGCGGCTCCCAGTTGTAGGTCATGACCAGTTCGGCGAACCGCTCGGCCTTCAAGTTCGTCAGCCGGGTTTCCTGCTGCATCTCGCCGATAATGCCATTGATGATCTCTTGCACCCGCTCGATTTTATTGAGCGCCAAATGACCTTTAATGAGCTGAATTTTGTTCAGCCAGTCATGGCGGGCATGGCGCATCACTTCAACGACCGTCCATCGCTTATCCATTCACTGCTCCCCTATTCGTGCGGTGCGATGGCCCGCACCGCCTTTTCTTCATCTTCCCCTTCGTCGAGAGGACATTTACTTTTACTATAGCATTTTCTGACAACAAACGGGAACGATTTTTCAAGAGCAAAAAGAAAAAACTCTAACCGACGTGGTTAGAGTTTTTTCTTTGAAACAAGTTACGCTTCTTGGCTGACCGGGTAGACGCTGACGCGTTTGCGGTCACGGCCGAGCCGCTCGAAGCGGACGATGCCGTCAATTTTCGCGTACAGCGTGTCATCGCCGCCGCGGCCGACGTTCAAGCCTGGATGAACTTTCGTTCCGCGTTGGCGGTACAAAATGGAGCCGCCCGTCACAAACTGACCGTCAGCGCGCTTTGCGCCAAGGCGCTTCGCGATCGAGTCACGGCCGTTTTTCGTCGAACCGACCCCTTTTTTCGAAGCGAAAAACTGCAAGTCGAGTCTCAGCATGGTAGTCACCTCCTGCTAGATAGATGTCACGCGGATGAACTTCCCGTAGTCGCGTTCGATCGTCTTTAGCGAGACGACCATCGCTTCCAACAACAATTGCACTTTCTCTGCCGTCGCTGCTTCTTCCAGCTTCGGAAGCTCACAGCGAAGATAGCCTCCGTCTTGGCCGAGCGAAACGTGCGGGCGAACGCCGGCAAGCGCTTCGATGGCATTGATGGTGCCGAACGAAACGGCCGAAGCGCCGGCGCAGACGATATCTTGCCCGCGCTTGGCAAACTCGGCGTGCCCGTCCATCGTGAATGCGCGAATGCGGCCGTCCGCTTCTCGCTCAATCGTAATGCGGATCATCGCTTACGCGTTGATTTTTTCGATGACAACTTTCGTGTACGGCTGACGGTGGCCTTGTTTGCGGCGATAGTTCTTTTTCGCTTTATATTTGAAGACGATGATTTTCTTTTGTCGGCCGTGCTTTTGCACTTTCGCCGTGACCGTTGCACCTTCGATCGTCGGGTTTCCGATTTTTACCGTTTCCCCGCCGACGAACAGCACTTTGTCAAACGTCACCGTATCGCCTTCATTGGCATCCAGTTTTTCGATGTAAATTTCTTGGCCTTCTTCTACTTTCAATTGTTTGCCGCCAGTTTCAATGATTGCGTACATGCCTCGCACCTCCTTCATGGACTCAGACTCGCCAGCGTCAAGGCGGTTCCAGTCGGAACACTTCACAACCCGCGCTGAGCGGTTGTAGTACGGGTGCGTCCTTTTGCGACAGCCGCCCTCTTTTGCCCCGTTAAGGGACAAAAAGTCTACAACGTCATCTATCGTAACATAGAAACAGCCAGCCGTCAACCGTCATCTTCCCCCACCGTGGGACACAATGAAACGGTTCGAACGGCCAGCCGTCATCAATAAATGAGTGCGCCAAGCGGCGCATCGGTCCGCTTTTCGGCAAAAAACGCGTGCAGCAGCTCGTTTTCATCAAGTGTCGTCCGTTCGCGGCCGTCGCGTACGACGACGATCGCATGTTTTTGCCCGCGGTAAAAGCGCTGCAGCACGGCGGAGATGCGCTCATCCGCCGGAACGGTAATCGTCTGCAGCCTTGCGTAATCGCCCTTTTTCCCGTAATACCGTTCAAGCAAAAAGCGCATGACCACATATGGATGCTGTTTCTTCTCTTGCCAAAGCGCATGCGCTAAAAAGGCGGCGATCGCCCATAAATCAAGCTGGCGCGGTGCGAATGCAAGCAAAAGGACGATGCTGACCGCCAGCACAGCCGCTGATATGGCAACCATGTTCCGGTGCGCCTCGCCGAACGGGCGGCGGTACGACAAAAGCAAAAACAGCAGCTTGCCACCGTCAAGCGGCCAGATCGGCAGCAAGTTTAAACTAAACAGAGCCGCGTTATAACGGAAAAACAGCTCCCAACTTCCGTCATCCATCCAGCCGGCCTCCCATAAAAAAAACCCCGCCGCCGTCAGCCAAAGATGCTGCGCCGGCCCGGCGAGCGTCACGATCCACTCTTCACGGAACGGGCGGTTTCCATGTTCCTCCACTTCTGCCACTCCGCCGAACGGCAGCAGCAAAATCCGCTTCACCCGCCAGGAAAAAAACGCCGCTGCCGCCGCATGGCCAAGCTCATGAATGAGCACGATGAAAAACAGCAAACAAAGCTGCTTAAAATGGGCGGTCAATACCGCCATGCCGCCGATCAGCCATAGCAACGGATGAACGTGCAACTTTCCAAGCAGCCCGAGATACTTATTCAAAGGAAATCACCTGGATCGGATCGATAAATTTATCCCCTTGCTTAATGGCAAAATAAAACAGTCCTTTCTGTTTATCTTTGTCACTCGCCTGGGCGGTGCCGACTTCTTTCCCCATTTCGATAAAATCGTACAGTTTGACAGAAATGGTACTTAAATGGCCATACCACGTTTCACTGCCGTCCGCGTGCTGAATGATGACCGTTTTTCCGAGCTTCTCTTTCGTGCCGGCAAACGTAACGATCCCTTCTTTCATTGCTTCGACTTTCGCCTCGCTCACGGTTTCGATCATCACCCCTTGGCCATTTTCGTCAAAGCTTTCGAGCACTCGGCCGGAAACCGGCACCGCGTATGAGGACGCTGTTTCCGTTTTTGTCTCTTTTTTCGGCGCAAAAAAGGCGAGCGGTTCGCCGAACGTCTTTTCATACCAAGCCGAGACAGCTGCAAACTGAAATTCCGTTTCCATCGTCCGCGCGACAAACTGCCGTGCCGGCTCAAGCGAAGCGGACGGATGTTTGAACAAAATGGCGGTCACTAACACGAGGCAGGCGGCGATGAGCGTTTTGAAGAGAAACCACTCTTTGCGAAACAGCGGATGGGACTCTGATTCAAACGAATAGCGGTCATACGTGACGACCGGCAGCCCGTACCGCTCCTCGTCCGCTATCCCCCACTCCGGCTCCTTTCGCTTGTTTGACCGATATTGGCGCTCTTTTCGCCGCCTTTCGATCCGTTTTTTCATTTCCCGAACGCGTCGGTCCATACGTCCCCCCTCCACCTTTCTAACGACGTTTGTACTAATTTATGAGACAACCTCATTGAATATGAGCAAGCGTTTTTTGCCGCGTCCTGTCGAGCCGATCGCTATAGCCGCAGGCCCGTTGTCGTCAAAGGAGGACGCCGGTTTTGAACCATTTTCCAAAGACAACGTTTCCGTCAGCCCTGCGATCAATAAAAAAGAGACCGAGTCCCCACGGTCTCCTTGTCCCTCCGGATCCTGTTATGTCAGCGCCTGCCCGCCGGCCGCACTTCTGCAAGCGATGGACAAAACAAAAAGGGCAATTTCCCCACGGAATTGCCCCCATTCCCCTACTTTAAACTAAATATTTTTCGAATCTTCGAGAACAATCCTTTCTCTTCTTCCTCAAGCGGCGGCAGCGGCACCGACTCGCCGAGGATGCGGCGGGCGATGTTGCGGTAGGCGATCGACGCTTTGCTGTTCGGGTCAAGGACGATCGGCTCGCCGCGGTTGGACGCCTTGATCACGTTTTCATCATCGGCGATAATACCGAGCAGTTCGATCGATAAATGCATGACAATTTCATCGACATCGAGCATATCGCCGCTTTTCACCATATGGCTGCGGATGCGGTTGATGATGAGGCGCGGCGGCTTGACGTGCTCTTCCGCTTCAAGCAGGCCGATGATGCGGTCGGCATCGCGAACCGCTGACACTTCCGGCGTCGTGACGACGATCGCCTCGTCCGCGCCGGCGACGGCGTTGCGGTATCCTTGCTCAATGCCGGCCGGGCAGTCGATGAGCACATAATCGTATTCCTGCTTCAGCTGCTCAACCAGCTCTTTCATCTGCCCCGGATTGACCGCCGATTTATCGCTCGTCTGCGCCGCCGGCAGCAAATACAAATGGTTATCGAACCGCTTATCTTTGACAAGCGCTTTTTGCACCGTACAGCGCCCTTCGACGACATCCACTAAGTCATAAATAATTCGGTTTTCAAGCCCCAATACGACATCAAGGTTGCGCAGCCCGATGTCCGTATCGACAAGGCACACCCGCTTCCCTAAAATGGCGAGGGCCGTTCCAAGGTTCGCGGTCGTCGTCGTTTTGCCGACGCCGCCTTTCCCGGAAGTGATGACGATCGCTTCTCCCACGGTTACATTCTCCTTTCTAAGCGCGTCAAATTCGGCCGCAAATGCATGAGCAGCTGCAGGCGGTCGACAACAATTTGATTCTGTTCATTAATATAGGCACATTCCATCTCATTTCCTTCGTCCGTTTTGTAATCGGGAGCACGATTCATGACATCGCTGATGCGCAGCTGCATCGGCTTCATCACCGACGCGGCGATAATCGCCTCTTTATTTCCGGCATATCCGGCGTGAGCGATGCCGCGCAAGGCGCCGAGGATGAAAATGTTGCCTCCGGCAATGACCGTTCCGCCGGGGTTCACATCGCCGAGCAGCAGCAAATCCCCCTCCACATGGAGCACTTGCCCGGAACGAATAATACGCGAGACAGTGACGATTTTCGTTTTCTGTATCCATTCGATCGCTTCCGCTTTCGACATCACATTGCTTTCGATCGAATCGACGACCAAATTTTTCGAACGGCGGATGAGCGCACGCAACTCCTCCTCTTGGGCGGGCGTCAAGTAGCGGTTCCCGACTTTCAGATGGACGGAGACGAGCGGGCTGTTGGGCGCGACGCCGGAGTGTTTGACGAGCCGCTCCTCGATCTCTTTCAACAAATCGTCGTACGAGCAACGGTCATCAAGATGCAGCGTCAGCCCATCTTTCGTCCCTTTAATCGTCACGTACTGCTGCTTTTGTTTTGCCACAACGTTCACCCCAACGAATAATTCTACAGAACGGGCCGTTTTTCCTCTTTTATTCTTCCTGCTCCAACCGGCGAATTTTTGCCAGCCACCGTCCGAGCGGGTACGAGAAGATGAGAAAAAACGCGATGTTTACCAGCAACGTCGGCCATAAACGACGATCCCAAAAAACGGAAAACGGCCAATCCGTCCGCCCGATCAACAGCTGAATGCCGTACACGTAACTGTCAAGCAACGCAATGGCCGACAGCGACAGCAAAAAAACAACGAGCCAGCTCTGGTGAAACCATTTCATCGCTTTGCCCGCTACATAGGCGATGAGCGTGTAGGCAAACGCGTAAACGCCAAGCAGCTCCGTATAGACGTAATCGTACAGGAACCCGAAAACGAACCCGTACCCCATCGCCCGCGTCCCACCGAGATACACAGCCGTCAGCACTAAAAAAATGAGAAAAAAACGGGGAACAAAAAAATAGCGGACATATACGTCACCCTTCGGCCACACATCAACAAAAATGCTTTCGCTGACAAAACATAACACCGCAAGGAAAGGGAGCTGCCACTTTTTCACTTTGCCTCCTCCTCTTCTTGCAGTGCCGCATCGATTTTTCGTTTCACAATCATCACATCATCAATATCATACAAGTTGGCAAACGGCTTGACATAGACGACTTGCGTCAGTCCGTACTGATCCGGCTTGACCTCGGTCACTTCGCCGATCGGCAATCCTTTCGGAAACACGCCGCCGAGGCCGGAAGTCAACACTTTTTGCTTCTTTTTCACCTTGGCGTCAATCGGAATTTCGCCAAGCAACAGTTCGCGCCGCTTTTCATCATATCCTTCGATTAACCCGAATACATTTTCATTCCCTTGGACGTAAGCGGAAATGCGGTTGTTTTGGTCAAGCGCGCTCAGCAGTTGCACCGTGGACGTAAATTGCGAAGCGTGCTGCACCTTGCCGACGAGCCCAGCCGGGGTAATGACCGCCATATCTTTTTTCACCCCGTGCTGCGCGCCTTTGTTGACAATGATCGTCTCCCGCCAGCGGTCCGGGTTTCGTCCGATCACCGTCGCCTGAATCGGAATAAAATCGCGCAAGCTCTCCTTTTTATCAAGCAGCGCGCGCAGCCGCTCATTTTCCTGGCGCAGCGCTTCGACCTCTGTCTGCAGCGCCGCGTATTCTTCAAGCCTTGCTTTCAACAACTCGTTTTCCGCATATGTATGGCGGAGGTCGTTCACATTTTCAAAGAAGCCCGCGACAAACTGTGCGGGCTTCCCAAACAGAAGCTGAACAAAACCGGCAGTGTCTTTGATAAACTGCTCCGGCCACGTCAGTTCCTCGCGGCTGCGCAGCGAAAAGCCGATCAACATGACAAGAATGACAATGCTGACAAGCAAAAAAATGAGGCGCTTATTTCCGAAAAACTGTGGCATGCATCAGCACCTTCTTACTGTCAGCGATGGTCTCTCGCCTTGTTTTTAAACAAGTCAATATGGTCGAGCGCCTTGCCGGTGCCGATCGCCACGCAATCCAACGGATTTTCAGCGACGATGACCGGCATGTCCGTTTCCTTGCTGATGACTTTGTCCAAATTGCGCAGCAAAGCCCCGCCGCCTGTCAACACAATGCCGCGGTCCATAATGTCGGCGGCCAGCTCCGGCGGTGTTTTTTCGAGCGTGTTTTTCACCGAGTCAACGATCGCATAAACGGTATCGCGCAGCGCCTCTGCCACTTCTTCCGCGCTAATTTCGATCGTTTTCGGCAGCCCGGTCAGTAAGTCGCGGCCGCGAATTTCCATTTTGCCGATCCCTTCCGGATTTCCGGCAGAGCCGATTTCCATTTTGATCGCCTCTGCCGTCCGCTCACCGATCATCAAATTGTACGTTTTGCGGATGTATTGAATGATGGCCTCATCCATTTCATCGCCGGCAATGCGAATCGACTGGCTCGTCACGATGCCGCCGAGCGAAATGACCGCCACCTCGGTCGTGCCGCCGCCAATGTCCACGACCATGCTGCCGGTCGGCTCCCATACCGGCAAGTTAGCGCCGATCGCCGCGGCAAACGGCTCTTCAATCGTATACGCGTCGCGCGCTCCGGCCTGGCGCGTCGCATCGATGACCGCCCGCTCTTCGACCGCTGTGATGCCATACGGCACACATACCATCACATACGGCTTGCCAGCGAACAGTCCTTTCGTTTTGATGGCTTTGCGGATATAGTATTTCATCATCGTCGCTGTCGTCTCGTAGTCAGCAATGACGCCATCTTTCATCGGCCGCAGCGCCACGATGTTGCCCGGCGTGCGCCCGATCATGTTTTTCGCTTCATTGCCGACGGCGACAATTTGCTTTGTATCGCGCTGAATGGCAACGACGGACGGCTCTCTGAGCACGATTCCTTTTCCTTTTACGTAAACGAGCGTATTCGCTGTCCCTAAGTCGATCCCGAGATCTTTTGTTCCAAATCCAAACATATTGTTGATCTTCCTTTCCGAAACGAAATGCATATCATCTTTATATTGGCAAAATTGGTCGGATGTCAGTCATTTATAAGTTGCACAGCACCGCCCAAACGGATTCGGAAAAACTCATAATTGATATTATACCTGATTCGACAAAAAATGAGAACCGTTAGACATAGCCTTTTTCTTTCAAACTGATGAATTTTTGATCGCCGATAATGAGATGGTCAAGAAGCTCGATGCCGATCATGCGCCCGCATTCGGCGAGCCGCTTTGTGACATCGATGTCCTCGCGGCTTGGCGTCGGGTCGCCAGAGGGGTGGTTATGCACGCAAATGACTGAGGCGGCGGATCGTTTGATCGCCTCTTTAAACACTTCGCGCGGATGGACGATCGAGGCGTTTAAACTGCCGATGAACACCGTTTTGCGGTGGATGACTTGGTTTTTCGTATTCAAGTAAATGGCGACAAAATGTTCTTGCGATAAAAAGCGCATATCTTCCATCACGTATTTGGCCCCGTCCTCCGGGCAACGGATCACATAGCGGTCATTGTAGCCGGACTGGTGAATGCGCCGGCCAAGCTCAAGCGCAGCCAAAATTTGCGCCGCTTTCGTCGGCCCGATTCCTTTGATGTTTGTCATTTCTTCCACCGTCGCATCTTTCAGCAACCTCAGTCCTTCAAAATGACGAAGAAGACGCTGGGCGAGCTGCACGACCGACTCGTCTTTCGTCCCGGTGCGCAGCAAAATCGCCAATAACTCATGGTCAGACAAGCTTTCCGGCCCTGATGACAGCAACCGTTCACGCGGCCGGCTGTCTCTCGGTACATCGCGAATCATCCACGCCATCCTATCTCCCCTTTTCTATGATTATCGTCTCCCCTTCCACCGGGGAGCAAAGCCCGCTTGCAGGCCCTATTCAGTCCGTCCAAAGCCCCGGCGGCCAGCCGTCCGCGTTTTTCGCTCCTACGCTTCTGGCGGAGGCCAACCGAGCCGGCGCAGTTCTCTTACCGTCCGCGACAGCGGCAGACCGACGACAGTGAAGTAGTCGCCTTCAATCCGTTTGACAAACAGGGCGGCCCGGCCTTGAATGCCATACGCCCCCGCCTTGTCCATCGGCTCCCCGGTCGCAATGTAGGCGGCGATCTCTTCTTCGCTTAACTCCCAAAACGTCACCGCCGTTTTTTCCGCAAACGACACCGCTTCCCCGTCCGGCGTTGCAATGGCGACACCGGTCCACACCTCATGCGTCTTTCCAGACAAAAGGCGCAACATATGAAACGCTTCCTCGGCGGTGCACGGCTTCCCTAAAAAGCGATCACCGTACACAACCATCGTGTCAGCGCCAAGAATGTACGCATCGGATATAGATGATGCGACCGCCTCGACTTTCCGGCGGGCAAGCGTTTGAACAGCTTCATCGGGAGGCGTTCCGGGAGCGATCGTCTCATCGGCTTGGCTTTCTTGCACATCAAACGGCCAGCCGGTCATCTCGAGGAGCTGTTTGCGGCGCGGGGAGCGGGAAGCAAGCACGAGCCGTGGGGGCATTGTACATTCTCCTTTCCTTCGCTTCGGTTCGGAAGATTCATTTGTATCGTAGCAAACTTTTCACGGAAAGGCAATTTTCCACAATCAAAGAGCAAAAAAAGAAAAAACGGAGCCATTTTCAGCTCCGCGGCGGCACAAGTTCCATATACACGCTTAGCGCCTCAAGCAGCTGCTGCTGGGCCTTGCCAAGCAATGCTTCGTCTTGATTTTCTTTGTAGGCGGCAAGCGCCAAATACGCCTGTTTTAACGCTTCGACATAATTCCGGACCGTTTTGTTGTTTGTCGCTTCGCTTTTTTCCAATGAACCGTACGCCTTGCTTAGCGCCTGCCATTCCTCCTCGCTTGCACCTTTGCCGGCAAGCAAGGCGGCAGAGAGCGCGGCCATGTCTCCGTACAGCGCCTCTCCTTTTCGCACGATATCCGACTGGCGCGCCTTCGCTTCAGGGGCGAACGACAGCTCTTTCACGTACGTGCTCGACACAGCCTTGCGGTATTTGTCGTTGACCGCCCGCAGCCCTTCCTTATCCGCGCCGACCGCAATATAAAGCGCCGCCGGCTTTTGCCCGACGACGACGACCGGCACGCCCGCCGCTTCGATCGATTTCGCCGCCCGCGCGGCCGCCTTCGTATCGGAATAAACCCCCGCTTGGATCACCGCGATCGAAAACGGCTCAGGCATTATGCTTTCGGCACGTTCGCCGCCCGTCGCTATGCCCGCTTCGGCGAGTTCTGTCATCGCTTCAGCCGCCGGCGACGGCTCCGCTTTTTCCTTCGGAATGAGGCGAAGCATGGTCATGCCAAACGCCATGCCGACTACAGCGGCAATCGCCGCCGCCAAAAACAGCGACTTGGCATGCGGCGGCAGCCGCCACAACCGCCTTGTTTGACAGGCTTTCTTCTTTTTTTGAATCGCTTCTGAAATCGGGACGATTCGTTCGTCCGCCTCTTCAAGGGCGGCTGCTTCTTCCTCTTTGGCTGTGTCAAACGCCTGCTTTTCCGCCTCTTGTTCGCCGATTTGCCGAGCGCTCCTTTGTCGTTCATCCGTTTGTCGGCTGTCCGCTTGGAACGAGCGTGCATGGTGACGGTCGTCCGGTGGTCCGTCATTGCCGAAATCTGCAGACGGGCGGTCTTCAAGTCGGTGTCCGCTGGGCTCATCCGGCTGATTCCCTTCTGATGGGCGCTTGATCGTAAACGGCCGCGGATGTCCGTTAATGTTCACCGTAATGCCCGGGCGCTGCTTGTCCATTTTGTCACCATCCTTCTT
This sequence comes from Geobacillus uzenensis, assembly GCF_002217665.1. Taxonomy (NCBI): domain Bacteria; kingdom Bacillati; phylum Bacillota; class Bacilli; order Caryophanales; family Anoxybacillaceae; genus Geobacillus; species Geobacillus uzenensis. The sequence goes on along the minus strand of NZ_NEWL01000002.1, from coordinate 288,417 downwards.
CGTGCTTCGATTTCTTTCGCCCATCTTACCATAAACGAAAAAAAAAAGAACAAGACATTTGTCGTCTTGCTCCTGCTTCTTTTCTTCATTTTCCGACATCATCGGTCACGAATCGCTTCGCCTGTTAACGCCTCGACAGGAATCGGCTGTTCGCGTCCCCCGTAATCGCAAAGCTGCTTCGTCTCCCCTTTCAAACAAACCGCATAGCCGATCCCGCCGTCTTCCTGTTTCGTCACGAGCACGTACGACGGATTCGTCTCTATGGATAGTACGTTCCCGGTAAACGGATCTCGGATCGGGTGAAGCAAGCGGTGTTCCACTAGTTCACTGTAGGACAATACCGCCGATGAACGAGCTGGCAAAAACTCGACGTTTTCTGCGCCGACATACAGCCGCGCCGCCTCATACAAACTATACGCATCGGAAACAAACGCCCGCTCGCGCGCCTTTTCCACCACAGCAAGCATGGCGATGACGGCAACCGCCGCCGCAATGCCGACGATCACCAATACGGCCAACAATTCAATGAGCGTCATTCCGCGCTTTGTCCGAATCAGCATGCTGCTCTCCCCGGCTGGCTACGGGCTCACTGATGGCGCGGTTTCCGTCAACGGATTGTCCTTGCCGCTTGGCGGCGGCACATCCCGCACCGGCAAGAGCTGCTTCCATTTTTCAAGCTGCGGCGCGTAAAAGGCGCGTACGGTTAACGAATACGTCAACGGCTGGACATCGGTCGCCGTTGAGGTCAACTCCGGCTGCCCGGTAAACGTGAGCGACTCAATGGCCATAATGCGCTCGGCCCGCTCTAACGTTTGTAAAAACTGCTCAAGCTGGTAATACGATGGCGACTGAACCGTCAGCTGCGCGCTCACCGTCTCAATGCCGGCTGGGGCGTCCTCCTTTTCCTCTCCGTTCCCCTGCGCTTGTTCGGAAAAACGAACGTTTAACAGCACGCTGTCCGAGACGTATTCCGCCTTTTGAAACTCAAGCAACAGCTGGTCGGTGAGCGGGCGGACCGGCACTTTTTTTTGCAGCGCGGCGAGGCTTTCCAACGCCTCTCCTTCCTTTGGCGAAATGTTTTGCTCCATGGCGGCGAGCACTTTTTTCTCGCTTTGCACTATGGCGGCGAGCCGATCGATTTCCTGGTAGCGCGGCGCCAACAAGAGAACATAAAACGCAGCGGCGATGGCGGCAACCAGCAGCAACAAAACGGAAACGGCTAGCCATTTGTTTACGCGACCGGTCATGGCGATGCCTCCTTTTTTTCGGCTTGGCCGATTTTTAGTTCGTATTGCGCCATGTAGCGCGGCACAGTCATTTCCGTCTCAACTTCACCGCTTGGACCGCTGGCAGAAACCCCTGTCAGCTTCACCTCTTCGACTATGTCCAACGCCTCTAACCGGGCTAAATAATACGCCGCTTCTTCGGCGGTGTCAAACTGAACCGTCATCGTCACCGTCTGGCGGTCGGCATAAGCAAAATTCATGACAAATCCGCGCTCAGGCAGCTCTTTTGTCAGCGCGCGCAACAACGGCACCGTTTTGAGCGGATAGCGGTTCGCCCACTCAACCGCCTTGGACAGCTCTTGCCGCCCTTGCTGCTGCTCGGCGTCCCTCTGTTTGGCGGCTGCCGCGGCCTGCAAGGCGCGCACTTGCTTCAGTTCCGCTTCAAGCGCCGCTTGGCGGCTGTTGGCACGCTCCATCAGCCAGTATCCCCCGGCGGCGCCGATGAGGAGAAAAAGCACGACCGAGACCGTCAACACGACGCCGAGCGCATGACGCGGCTCTTTTCGCGGCAATAAGTTGATGTCAACGATCATCATTCATTCCCTCTTTCAACGTCAGCCCCCAGGTGAGATGATACCGGTCCGGCAGCGGATCAAGCGGGCGGGAAAGGCGCTCGGGCGACACATCAAGCCGCTCTGTCAAAGCGGCGAATGCATCGGCAAGCTGCGGGTGGTCGCCGGTGAGGAACAGGCGCGTAATTTGCTGCTTTCCTTGTCGGAGAGAAAACGAATAAAAACTCATCATCCGCTCGATTTCCTTATACACCTCCGCAAACGGGTCAACGATCGGCATCGTTCGCTCCCCGGGCGCCTCAAGCGGCAAATGGCGCATAAACAGCGGCAAATGGCGGTGAAAGACACTTAAGTTCACCGCCGATTCGTCAAGCTGCACGAGCAAAATATGATCATCCGCCGCTGCCTGTCCGGCGGCGTAAAACGGACGGTAAGCGCAAAGCGGCGACACGTCGGCCGCCACTGGCCGCAAATCGACGTCCTCAAGGAGCGCAGCATATTCCGCCACCGCTTCTTCCGGTGCGGCAAACAGCAGCACGTTTAGCGCTTCTTCCGTCCGTTCGGCCACCGCGTAGTCAAACACTGGATCGGCAAACGGAAGCGGGATCGATTCGCCAAGCTCCATAAACAAATACCCGCGAATGTCATCGTCCGGCAAATGAGGAGGAAGCGGCACGCTGCGAATCATGACGAACGGATCGGGGACGACAAAGCGGACGCGCCGCCCGCTAAGCTTCCATTCGTCGACGCATTCATCCAAAATTATCGCCAATGTTTCCCCATCAACGATTTTTCCGTCACGAATGACACCGGGCGGCAGCTCGCGCTCGCCCCACCGCTTCGCCTCCGGCGGATCGCCCGGCTTCGCTTCGACATAACGGATCATATGATCTTTAATCACGATGTTCGCCTGTTTCGCCTTTCGCCGCCATAACGCCATCTTCGATTGCTCCCTTTCTGCCGTCTTTACGTAATCAACTGTATATACGAGCGCACGATCACTTCGCCGAAGAAAAAGGCCGTCAGCGCCCCAAGAGCGATCGCCGGGGCAAACGGCATCGGCACGCCGCGCCGCACACGGCCGAGCGCCATGCCGATCAACCCGATCACCGTACCGTACAGCGTCGCCAAGAAAAACGCGAGCAACACCATTTTCCAGCCAAGCACAAACCCGAGCACGGCAAACAGTTTCACATCTCCCCCGCCCATCCCGCCTTTTGACAGCACAGCGATCAATAGCAACAACAAAAACCCCGCCGCTGCGCCAATGAGCATGTCCATCCACGGCAAAAACGGAAGGAAGAGCCGTTCTATCAAAAACAGGGCGGCAAATGCCGCAAGCACCCGGTCCGGGATGAGCATATAGCGAATGTCGGACACAACGATGATGGCCAAAAGCGCAATCAACGTCCAAGCGATGATAAGCCGCCCGCCCCAACCGACCCACATCGGCGCGGCGGTAAACAAGCTGGCCGTCGCCACTTCCATCAGCGGGTAAAGCGGGGAAATGCGCCCCCCGCACCCTTTGCACCGCCCGCGCTGCACAACGTACGACACAACCGGAATAAGCTCCCTCGCCGACAGCGTCCGCCCGCACGCCGGACAATGCGACCGCGGCCGGACGATCGACTCCCCGACCGGCACCCGCAGCCCGACGACGTTAAAGAAGGAGGCGAGGAGGAGGGAGTAAAGGAAAATACTTAACTTTACCATTTCTAAACTAACCTACGTAAAACACCTTTTATGGACGAACTTCGGAACGTTTCAAATCATCTTCCGCAACAGCATTATTTTCCTCTTGACTTTGCACTCCGCGTTGCGCATTTACTAGTTTTACGCGATAATAAAATTTATTATTATCATTTATGATAATAACATAAGACCCGGAAGTCGGCTCACTCACAGTACCATCTTTAATTGGACTTCCGTTTACATTAAGATCATCAGTAATTTGACTCTCCCCCGGAATGGCCTCTGTATAGCCATTTTGAGTTTTGTCAGGATCTTTTACAGTCTCTAAATACCCATTATCTTCTAAATACTTAAGTGAAATCGCCTTCGCCTTCCCATTCGCCGGTATCAAATCCTTATCCGCCGTCACAGCGATTTTCGCTGCGTTGATCATTTGCTGTGCATTTGCTACGTGCGCATCTTTTTTCGAATTGTCAATCAATCCCCCAATCGCCGGAATCGCAATCGCCGCAATGATCCCTAAAATGACGATGACGGCGAGCAGTTCGATGAGCGTCAGGCCGCGCTCGTTTTTGATCATTCGCTTCAACATTGTTCCCTCTCCCTTTCCAACAAAATTAGAACGTTTTCCCTATTATTCTACAACAAGGCAATAAAAATAGGAATATGTTCTTATTGTCTATTGTTGGATATGATTAAAAATATCGTACATCGGCACGATGATGGAAGTGACGATCGTCCCGACAACGCCGGCGAGCAGCACGATCATCAGCGGTTCGATGAGCGATTTGAGCCGATCGGTGCCGGCGTCGACTTCGGCTTCGTAAAAGTCGGCGACTTTGCCAAGCATGGCGTCAAGCGCCCCGGTCTGTTCGCCGATGGCGATCATTTGCGAAACGAGGGGCGGAAACGCCCAATGACGGCGGAGCGGCTCGGCGAGCGGCTGGCCGCGCTCAAGGGCGGTGCGCGCCTCATCGAGGACGGAAGCGATCACTTCATTTTCGACGACGCGCCCGGCGATCGACAGCGCTTCTAAAATCGGCACCGAGCTTGCAACAAGCGAGCTGAGCGTTCGCGTCATGCGGGCGAGCGCCGCCTTTTGCACGAGTTTGCCGAAAATCGGCAGCCGCATCGCCGCGTAATCGAAATAATACTTCATTGCCTTTTGTTGCCGAAGCGCGGCGAACAATACGTATGCGCCCACGATCAGCAACACCGCCGCCCACCAGTAGTGCTGCATTACGCCGCTCGCTTTGAGCACAAACTTCGTAATCGCCGGCAGCTCGGCGTCAAAATCGGCAAACATCTCAACAAACGTCGGCACGACAGCGACAAGCAAAAAGATGACGACCGCCGTGGCGATGATGGCGACAGCGATCGGATAGGCGAGCGCTGAAGCGATTTTTTGCCGCGTCCGATGCATTTTTTCGAAATGATCCGCAAGGCGGTCAAGCGTCTCGTCAAGCGTTCCGCTCGCCTCTCCGGCGCGCACCATGTTGACAAACAGCGGCGGAAACAGGCGCGGATGGCGTGCCGCGGCCGCCGAGAGCGGATTCCCTCCGCGCAATGACTGTTCGATGTCCGAAAGCGCCCGGGCGAGCGATTGGCTTTCGGTCTGCTCGGCTAAAATGCGAACCGAGTCGACAATCGTCACCCCCGCACGAACGAGCGTCGCAAACTGGCGCAAAAAAATGACAAAGTGCTGCAGCTTCACGGCGCGGCCGAACGAAATTTCTTTGTTCCATACCGACGGCGGCACTTCGGCAAGCACCATCGGGCGAATTCCTTTTTCCCGCAGTTTGATCACCGCCTCGCGCCGCGAGACGGCCGCGATCACCCCCGCCTTTTTCCGTCCGCTCCGATCGCGCCCTTCGTATTTAAATTGCGCCATGCTCGCCACGCTCCCCTGCCAAATACACTTCAGCCGCCAGCGGATCGATGCGTCCGTCGGCCACAAGCTCTTTGATGCTCATTTCCATCGTCTGCATGCCCGCGTTGCGGCTCGTCTGCATAATGTTGACGATTTGATGCTCCTTTTTGTTGCGGATCAAATTGGCAACGGCCGCATTGTTGATTAAAATCTCAAGCGCGGCTGTCCGCCCGCTTTTGCGGCCGTTTGGAAACAGACGCTGGGCGATGATGGCCACAAGCACGGACGCGAGCTGGAGACGAATCTGTGCCTGCTGGGCCGGCGGAAAGACGTCAATCATCCGCTCGATCGCCGCCGGCGCGCTCGCTGTATGAAGCGTGCCTAACACTAAATGCCCCGTTTCCGCGGCGGTGACCGCCGTTTGAATCGTCTCCAAATCGCGCATTTCCCCGACTAAAATGACATCCGGATCTTGGCGGAGCGCAGCGCGCAAACCAGCAGCAAAACTGCCGGTGTCAAATCCGATCTCACGCTGGTCGATGATCGATTTTCCATGTTTATGCAAATATTCGATCGGATCCTCGAGCGTAATGATATGCTTCGACATCGTTTTGTTCATATAGTCGATCATCGCCGCCAATGTCGTCGATTTGCCGCTGCCGGTCGGCCCGGTGACAAGCACGAGCCCGTGCGGCTTTTCAGCGATGCGTTTCAGGACGCTCGGCATGCCGAGCTCCTCAAGCGTCGGAATGCGCATCGGAATGAGGCGCACAGCGAGCGACACGCACGACCGCTGTTTAAACACATTGAAACGGAAGCGCGAGACGCCGGCTATGCCGTACGAAAAATCGAGCTCCCCCGCTTCTTGGAACTGCTGCCAAAGCGGCGGCGGAATGATGGCTTTTGCCATTTGTTCGGTCTCTTCCAAACGAAGCCGCTCATGGCCGTATGCCTTCAGCTCCCCATTCAAGCGGAAAATCGGCGGCGCGCCGACGGTTAAATGCACATCGGACGCGCGGCATTCAAAGGCGGCGCGCAATAACGCCTCAAGCTTTTCCTTCATCGGTCTCACCCGTCAATGCAAAATCGCCACTTTCAGCACTTCTTCAAGCGTTGTTATCCCTTGCTTCACTTTCAGCAGCCCGTCATCAAGCAAAAAAATCATTTTGCTTTGAAGGGCGAGCTCGCGCAATTTCGAAAACGGTTCATTATTTAAAATGACGCGCCGCATCTCATCGGTAACGACGAGCAGCTCATGAATCGCCAGCCGGCCGCGGTAGCCGGTCATGTTGCACATCGGACAGCCGCGGCCGCGGACGAGCGTTCGCACCTCGATTCCGCGGCGGGCGAAAATTTCTTTCTCCCGCTTCGTCGGTTCATACGCTTCTTGACAGTCGCGGCAGACGCGGCGCACGAGCCGCTGGGAAACGACGCCGGCGAGCGAGGTCGCGACTAAAAACGGCTCAATTCCCATATCGATCAACCGGGTGATCGTGCTTAACGCATCGTTCGTATGAAGCGTGCTTAACACTAAATGGCCGGTGAGCGAGGCGCGAATCGCCACTTCAGCCGTCTCGCGGTCGCGAATTTCCCCGACCATAATGATGTTCGGGTCTTGACGCAAGATCGAGCGAAGCCCTTGAGCGAACGTCAAACCGACGTTTGGGTTCACTTGAATTTGGTTGACTCCTTCAATTTGGTATTCGACCGGATCTTCAATCGTAATGATGTTCACTTCTTCACGGTTTAAATGGTTTAAAGCGGCATATAACGTCGACGATTTTCCCGAACCGGTCGGCCCGGTGATCAGCACGATGCCGTTTGGCCGTTCAATTAAGCGGATGAAACGATCGAGGTTCACCGAGTTAAAGCCGAGTTTATGAATGTCGTTCAAGGCCGCCCCTAGATCGAGGACACGCATAACGATTTTCTCCCCGTACACCGTCGGCAATGTGGAAACGCGCAAATCGACGGGGTGAAAATCGATATCCATTTTCATCCGGCCGTCTTGCGGAACGCGATGTTCCGTGATATCCATATTGGCTAAAATTTTAATTCTCGCCGTCAACATGCTTTGCATATGTTTCGGCAGCGCCCGCTCGGTGCGGAGAAGACCGTCGATCCGGTAGCGGATGAGCACCTTCGTCTCCTGCGGGTCGATATGAATATCGCTCGCCCGCTGCTCGACGGCAAGCTGCAAAATTTGATTCACCAACCGGACAATCGGGGAATCCTCTTCATCGGCCCGCTCGTCTTCGCGCGTCTCCGGCGTCGGTGCCTGCAAAAAATCATCCAACCCCTCATCGATGTCGTAATATTTATTAATCGCCCGCAAAATATCATCTTTCGAGGCGATCGCCGTCTCGATTTGAAACCCGGTTGAAAGGCGCAGATCATCAATGACGAAAAAGTCCATCGGATCAGCCATAGCGACGAGCAGCCGCTCGCCTTCGACTTTGAGCGGCATCACCATATGGCGGCGGGCGAATTCTTTCGAAACAAGGCTTGTGGCTTTCGGATCGACCGGATAGCGGTATAAGCTGACATGGGGAATGCCAAGCTGAAACTCGAGCACTTCAATCAGCTGCTGCTCGGTAATGTAGCCGCGCTGCAACAAGGCATCGCCAAGCTTTTGTCCGGGCGCCTTCTCACGCAGCGCTTCGGCGAGCTGCTCTTCCGTAATCAATCCCGCTTCGACAAGCAAATCGCCAAGCCGTTTCCGTTCTTGCTTTTTGCTCATTTTTCTTCCCCCCCGCTCGCTTCCGTCTCCCCTTTGCCGCCGGCAGCAGGTGCGGATTCCTTATCGCCCGCTTCATCGCCTTCTTTTGGCACCGTTCCGCTCTTCGCATCGTCTTCGCTACGTTCTGCCGCCGGCGGGTTCGGTGATTCCGCCGATTCACTGTCTCCGCTTTCCGTTGGTTCGCCTTCCCCATCACCGCTTGGCTCAACGCTGCTTTCCGGAATCTCGAGACCGCGCACTTCAATCGTGTACGCCGGCGGGTAAAAATCTTCACTGACCGTTTCTTTGCGCACAAGCCGCGCCCCGTCGCGCACCTCGCGCGTCACTTCAATTAGCAGACCCGAGCGGCCGGCTTGTTTCGTTTGCTTTGCACCCGGCGCCAAGCGCGCGTCGTATTGAACGACTGTGCGCGGCTCGATGTCTACCGCTTCACCGGTGCGAATGATATATTGATAGACAAACGGCAAGCCGGAGATCGCGGCGTGTACGTTTTGCCCGTCATACCGAAGCCAAAGCGTGTAATCAGTTGTGTTCGGGTTGTACCATTCCAAATCGCGGCCGTTGCTGATGGCCGCTTCAAAACCCAGTGTTACTCCGTCGGGCAGCGTGCGGCTCGTGTAGCGCTCGGCAATAGCAAAATTCGTTTTTAGCACTGCCTGATAAACTGCCGAAGCGATCAAATCGGCCGCTCCATCACTGAAATCCGCCTTTTCCTTTTTGAGCCAATCCCCAAGCGAAAACAGTTGCCCCGCTTCGATCGTTACGCGCCGCTCTTCCGACAGCCAGCGGGCGACCGCCGCATCAGGCAGCGGCACGGCTGCTTCGCTCACCACCGGCTCGCGTCCGTCCGGAAATGATATGTAGCTTGCTAAGTCAATGGGGGAAGACGGCGACTGCAGCCGGGACGCCCACTTCGCTAAATCCTCTCCGAGCCGCTTGACATCAAGCGCTTCAAGCGCCGATGACGGAACGACAGCTTCCAACGCTTTGAAACACTTTTCCAAATCCGCGATGACAAAAAGCGGGGTGCGCTTTCCGTCAACGAGCTGCTTCATACTTTCTTCGAGACGGAACGTAAAGACATCCGCCGACAGATCCACTTGTTTTTCTTGATATCGCAACGGAATGGATGCGGTCGCCTTCCATTCGTTCACCCGGCTAGCTACCGCCTCACGGGCTTCAGGCGCTGTCATACCAGCCAGGGACACCGGGCCGGCCGCTGTCCCTTCACCCAAGCGGCCGTCATCCGGGGCGAACGCATCATAGGCAAAGACACCAAGATGCGAAAAGGCGATAAAATAGATCGTGCAAACGGCCATCACAGCAAGCAGTTTCCACGGGGCCGCTTTTTTCACTGCCGACCCTCCCCCGTCATGCTTCCACGTTCATCGAGACATCAACGATGACACCCGGACCGGCCTCTTGCGCCTTGCGCACATCCTCTTCACGAAGCGTTGTGCCCGCCGCCAATAACAAGCGTCCATCCGCATCATAAACGTCTTTTGTCAGCCGTTTTCCGGCTAACAGCGCGACTTGTTTTTCTCGCAACGTGTGCAGCGCCTCGACGTTCTCGGCGTTTTCAGCCATCGCATCCATTTGGGCCGAAAGACCGTCTTCGTCCATTTCCGCAACCGGTTGACCGCTTTCCGCCTTCAACAGCTGCACAGGGTCGTCAAGAAGCGATTGTTTAGCTTCGTCATGAACGACCAAAATATCTTTGCCGTACGTCAATACTTCCGTCGCCGGCAGCACCGCTTCTCTGTTTTCTAAGTGTAAAGCGATGCCGATAATCTCCCCTGTTTCTTCGTCAATAAAAAACTCGCTGGCTTCGCCGAGCAGCTGGCCTTTGCGTGTGATGGCTTTCGTGTTTTTAATGCGGATTTGCTTATTGACGAGCTGATTGGCGATCGGAATTTCCGAAAGATCGATCACATCATGCCCTGTTTCGACCGTCACGGCAAACTCGCCAATGCCGACCACTTTTTTAAACGGAATCGCTTTTAAGCTCAGCTGTACATCGTCTTGTTCAATCGTTAAAAAATCGATTGACCCTTTCTCCGGATTGATCACCAAACTTTTCACCGTGCCGATTTGCGCACCGTCCGCGATGCTGATGATCGGCAATCCAATGATTTGTGCGCTAGCTTTCATCATTTTCACCCCAACTGTTTGCTAATGTCGCGGCTGACTGCCGCCAAAGCGCCAGTTCCTCGGCTATGGCCGGGTAGGCGCGAAAACGATCGATAAGTTCATCAATCCATAGAGCTAACTGATCGTACTGTTGTTCTATTACATAATGTTCCATTAACAAACGAGCCAATACGTAATAATCGCGGTCGGAAAGCGGCGCTGCCAAGCATTGAAGAAGGCAGCGCTCATAGTCGGCAACATCGAAACGGCGGCGGTTCAGACGCAATTCAGAGGCCACCGCCTGCACGACTTCTGTGCGCACCGTTTTCCGTTCCTGCAGCCTATCTCCTTCCTGCTGTTCTCCGGCTGTCCGCTCCCGGTCTTCGTGCCATCGGCCTGCCGTTTGTCCATCTTCCTCGAACTCGCAGCATCCGGCCTGCCCGTTTGACTTTGGTTGTTGCTCCCCTTGTTGCGCAAACAGCGCGTGTCCCCCGTCCGCATCGACTGTTTGTTCAGCAGCGCCGCTCACTTCCGGCAGCAAAACGTGGGTGATGTCCGGCGACACCTCTCTAAAAGACGACCCGGACGGCGTTTCCTGCTCGGAAACGGGCTCGCTTTCATCGCCAGAGTCGTTAGCCGCTTCAGAAACAGCCAACAAGAAAGCGGCGTCACTTCGATCGATTGCCTGCAACAACCCTTGACCGCTACCGCCATCATCAGCGAGGGAGCCAGCGGACGTTCCTGCTTGCAGCGCCGCCGCTTCGATATCCGGCGTCATAGCAACCGGCAGCTCATCGAGCCAATCGTGCGGAGGGCGTGCCGGCTCATCGGCTGCAATGATTGATTCGAAAGCGGAATCGGGAAGCGGTTCCTCATCGTCCGCCTGCATCGGAAGCAAGACAGGCGCAAGCGCAGAGCGTCCTCCTCCATGCTCAGCCACTCCGCGATCTTCTCCCAAGGCAATGGGCTGCAACGAAAAAGGGGCACGCTGTTCCGCATAGGTTGCTGATTCTGACAACAGCTCAGCAGAACGTTCCACATGCTCGTTTTCGCGTTCGACGTCCTTATCCTGTTCGCGGGTTGCCCCTCGTTCATCGAAAGCTGGACTTGAGTCATCTAACCTTAACGCTGATTCATCGGAAGACATCCCCGGCTCATCGACAGTGGCTGCCGGTTCGCTCAGCGCTGACGCCGAATCTTTCAGCGCTGGCTCGAGCTCGTCTGAAGCGGGCTCGTCCACTTTCAAACCATCATGAAGGCGCATCGACACGTTCGACGAAGCCGCTCGAGAAACGGCATATCCGTGTTCCTGAACGAATGCCGTTTGCCGGGGCCTATCATCTAGGTCATTTGCCCCGCGCTGATCAGCTTCTTTGCCATTATCGTCTACCGGCTTTGTCAAGTGCACTGTTTTTTCGATCCGTTCATCATTCGGCCCGTCCCGTTCTTCCTTCCTTGTTGCCGACCGATAAAGGATGGTGCCGAGCCGGCGGTCGAACAAATAAGAAACCGCGGCCAACAAGATCCCAAGCAACAACACGATCTGCCAAAGCGGCACGGCCGATTCGGCCAGTCGGGCCAACGCGGCGATGAGAAACGCGGCTGCGACGACTATCGCGCCCCCAGCCCGGCTAAACCCAAGCGGCAACAACCAAATCGCCAAAAGAGCCAGTATGAATGCCGCAAAATCAATAACCGCCTCTTTCCACATGCCCATCCGTTCCTTCCCGGCGTAACGTTTCCAAAGGGCCGATAGACCTTCCACCCATCGTCCTCTAATCCTAAAATTCTACATGATTTGACTCGAAAATATTGTATAATAAAGTTACATATTTTGAAAGAAGGTTATGACAAATGGAAGGGGACAATTTTTTGTCATTTAGTCATAAAGACGGGTTCACCCTCATCGAAACATTGCTTGCCCTGACTTTGTTATCAGGCGTGGCGATCGGCTTGTTCTACTTTTTCACGAACGCGATGACGTATACATCCTACAACCAAGGGCGCACGGTCGCCATCAATATCGCCCGCGGTGTCGCTGCTTATATGGAAAAATTGGACTTCCCTGTGCTCGAACAACATGTCCGCCAATCGGCCAACGAACAAACGCCATTTGTAAAACTGACGGATGCCGATTGTGAACATGCGGCCATTTTCCCGGAGCCGGACGCATGCCGCGCCCAATTCGCCCCAACGATCAACAACGTCATTTACGACAACGGGCGGATCGCTGTTTTTCTCATTCCGTATGAACAGATGCACTGGGAACGGCTCACTTCATCCCCTCCTGAGGAGTTCCCGCGTTCACTGCGCGAACGGATCAGCGAAGAGGCGGAAAAAGTGCGGCAGTCTGATCCCGGCCTTGGACAGTATGCGTTGAAAATGTACGTGATCGTCCGCTGGGGCGATCGGTCAGAAGAGGCGGAATGGGTGGAAGGAGTGATCACCGATGAAACGATCCGCTAAAGCCCAAGCCGGGATGACGCTTGTCGAGCTGCTCGCTGCCGTCTCCATTTCCTTGCTCATCATCGGCGCCATTTATACCGTCTTTCTGACCGGCATTCGCGCCTATCAGCGGATCGGCATCGAGAACGAACTGCGCAGTGAGGCGGACTATGCCGTCGCTATGATGATGAACAAGCTGTACGAACTTGCTCCTGACGGCGTTGATCTAAGCGCAAGCAATGAGCGGAAGTTGACCTTCATTGAAGACCGACAACAATGGATTGACGCCTCGTCTGGATTTGTGGCCGAACATGAAAAAGACGGTGCTGCATTGACGATTTCGATTGAAAACGGAGCGCTGGCCATCAATGGGGAAGCCATTTCCTCATCACGCCTGTCGCTGGCCGCCGATTCCACACTTTCGCTCCGCTGCCTGCGCGAAGAAAAAAAGGGGGGAGCGCATCTTTGCCGCAGCGGTGTCGTCACGATGAAACTCGCCGTGCAAGACCGCAACCACGCCGACTCGGATAGCTGGCTGTATGTGCAGCCGTTTACATTAAAAACGGAGTTCGGCTTTTAAGGGGGGAATCGCAATGAACCGCCTGTGCTTGAACGAGGCCGGCTACAGTTTAGTGACAATGATGCTTGTCATCACCATCTTCTTTTTGCTCGGCTTAACGATTTTAACGGTTGCTGCTCAACAGGCGCGACTGACTCACGTGCGTGTGGAAGAGATCGAATCGTTTCAGGAAGCAGCCAACGCCATCGACGAAACGGTCGCCGCCTTAAAAGCGGCCATCGCCAAGCCGGATTTTGTCCTTTCTACACCGGCGCGCCTTGACGATGATCTAAGCCGTTGGCTGCCTGCGTTTGAACAGCGCTACGGCGTCACCATCCGCGACGCGACTGAAGAAGAGGAGATCGACCGGCAAAAGCTGTTTACCCGCGTCTTATATATTTCCGCGCCGCATGGAAACAAAACGGTCACGCGGCGCGTCATTATTGCCAACACGCCAAGCTTTTTAAAATACGCTCTCGGCTCGGCCGAAGACTTGGCTGTCAACGGCGGCGCATATATCGACGGGCATGTGTATGCGGGCAACGATGCCTATGTCACGAACGCCGCCAACTATATCGACCATTCACAGCGCCGGACCGAACCGACTTCTTTTCCAACCCTTTCGACCGACAGCGCCTGGCTTGTTCAAGGAGAGGCGTTCTCTTGCACGGGCGGAGCTGACTGCTATCAAAGAGGGACAGGAACGTTTCTGCGACAGCCCATTCACTTTTCCCATGGTTTAGAGGGAGCGACCGTCCAAAAAGAAACAGACGATTTTATTGACGTTGATTTTAATTGGACGGTGAAAGATAAGCTGCTTAATGCGGCGGGAATTGAAACGTTCAGCGATGAATACGAACAATGGATTGATAAGGGCATTCCAGACTTGCTTTCGATGCTCGAAGACCGCCTAACGGTGGTGGAGGATATTGAGTTGCTGCTTCGCCGCTCTTGGCATCAGTCTGTCCTGCTTTATCATCCGGAAGTTTCGTCGTTTTTTGTCGATCGCGGGGAAATTGATCTAAAGAAACACTGGCTCATCGTCAACGGCGATTTGTTTTTAGGCAATACCGTACAGACGCCGACAAAAGTGCGCGGCAATTTGATCGTGCTCGGCGATTTAACGATTCAAGGAAATGTCGCGTTTGACGCTTCTGTATATGTCACCGGGCGCACGCTCATTTATGATGCCGACATTAGCGGCTGGGGCGAAAAAGAACTTGTCCTTTTGACCGACGGTCCGCTTGAGCTGGCGCGCATTAACGAGTTTCATAATTCGTTCCCCCGGCAGCCGAACTTAAAAGGCTATTTTTACACAAGCAGCAACGCCACAGTCTATGCGGTTGGCTCGTACATTCATATTCAAGGCGGCTTGTTCGCTCGCGGCGATGCGTCCAAACGCGCGCCGGACGCCGACATCTCCGGCCTTGTCGTCAACGCTTATCGCGGCCGGGCAGAAAACGGATTGTCGTTCATTCCAGCGCCGGATGACGACGTCGACCAGTCGCGTCTTGTCATCCGTCACGACCCGCAAGTGCTGATCGACCGCGGGGAAGGTCTTCCGTTTGTCAAACGGTTGTCCCTCGTTGTAGACCGGTTGAAAGTAGAATAAAGAAAAGAGCGGCCTAGGTCGATCTGGCCGCCCTTTTTTTACGGGAAAAACCTTCACTCAATTGTCGATATCATTTGATCTTGCCGACAAACTTGGGGGTGTTGATGTCGATTACCAGCGGTTTCGCCCGTCGTTACCACCGTGATCTTCCGGTTCGCGAACAATCACCGTCACGTTCGCCCGAATCGGCTGCTGATCGCTCGTTTTCGCATTGGCGGTCGCTGTCACCGTCGCATAACCGACATCGTTGGCGACCAAAACCCATGCGCCGTTTTCACGGACAACCGCGACATACTCCGGTGCGGACGATTCAACGGAGCGAAGCGTTTGATCGGTCGCATGGTTCGGAACGAAGCGAAGCTGCGGCATGACTTCAAGCCGTTCGCCGACTTCCATGTACAGCACCGGGGTGCGGAACGCCATCCGTTCGAGCGGCACGATGACCGTAATCGTCGCCGACGCTTGCACGTTGCTGCCGTCAGTCGCACGGACGGTGATCGTCACCGTTCCAGGCTTTAGCGCTGTCACCGTGCCGTTTTGGTCTACCGATGCGATATTCGGGTCGCTTGATGTCCACGCAAGCGTTCTGTTCGTCGCATCGGCGGGCTCTATCGCCACTGGGATGCGTTGCTCCTCACCGACGTTCATCGTCTCTTTATAATCGCCAAGCACTAAGTGGCGGATTAATTTCTTATAACGGAACGCTACCTTCGTCGTTCCGTCACCGCGCGTCAGCCCCCCAGCCGAACGCACCGCGACAGTATACTCACCGTCATCGGAAATGGAAATCATATACGGCGAAGCGAGCGGCTGCCAGTCTGAAACCACGCCATTTCGTACGACTTGGTACTCGTACTTCACCCCTTCGCCAGCGACAAGCCCGATTACCTTCACCGTTGGCGCCTCGTTCACCATGGCGCCGTTTTCCTCCGGACCGTTTGCGGTTTCAATGGACAAATGCGGTTTCAAATAGATGCGCACTGTCCGATCATCGCTGTACGTGACAAGCAGCACGCCGTCATCGTTCGGGTCGTATTGCAGCGCTTTGACCGGCAGCTGCAGCAGTCCGTCGCTGGGTGGCTTCGCTTCTCCAACGATTTCGTCGACCGCCTGCCGTCGCCACTTCAAGATCTCTCCTTTTTCGTCTCCTCGGTAATAGAAATTCGGAAAGTCATCTAAACGAACCGTCATCCCGATTCGTTCCGACGGCGGCGTGAGCGTCGAAGTCCGTTCGCCGTAGCGGCTGTCGGTGAACGTTACGACCGCCGGCGGCAATTGGGTGCCGCCCATGGCGTAATCGGCTTGCATCACCCATTGCGCGGTCAGCGTCAGCTTGTTCAGCTGGCTATAGTCAAACGTCTGGTTGGCAAACGACCATTGTGCATAGCGTTTGCCATTTTCCGTATACGTCGTCACTTTGCCGTCTGGAACGACGGAGATGCCATCAGGCAACTGTTGGACGATCTTCACATTGCTGATCATTCCAGTCGTACTGCCCACGTAACCGACCAGCGACAAGGAATAGGTGGCACGGAAGCGGTTGTCGTCGCCATCGACAGCCCCCTGTTTAATGAGATTGATAACATTGTTGGTCAATCCTTGCAATCGCACCGTTCCCGTAAAGGTCGGCGGCGCTTCATCTTTTACGGTGACGGTCACTGTTTTCGTCAAGGACGGCTGCGGCTGGCCGTACACATCGCGATATCTCAATTCAGCGTTGAATGTATACGTCCCTTTCGCCTTAAACGAAACTGGAATAGGAATCGTGGTAGGCGAAGGGGCGCCTTGACCAATCTGATAGGGAATGGAAAATGAAATATACGCATTTTGTTTCGTCTCATCTAGCCATACTTGGCCGTTCTCGGCAACAACGACATTGCCGCCAAACGACGAAAGCGGAATGCGGATCGTCCCCGTGAGCGCCGGCGTTGTCGCGAGCTGAGAAAACCTCTGAAACAGGACGTTCAAATTTTGCGGCGTTCCTTGCCGCGCTTCCCCTCCGGCCATCGTGGACAACGCGCTCAAATAGTCCATGTCAACATCATCGCTGTCGCCGAAGCCAATAGAATAAAGGGTGATATTGCCCATTCCAAGTGCTTTGGCCACCGCTATGGCATTCGTTCGAATTCTCGTTTCCAGACTACTGTAAGTAAATGGGTAGCCGTTATTCGAAGACACCTTGATTCCATTCACATAATCTCTTCCATCGTTATAAAATTGACGGTAATTTCCTTTGTTGTCGGTAAAACGAATACCAGCCGTCCGCCCATCGCCGTACAATTCGTAAGTGACAGGAAGAGAATCCGTAATTTTTTTTCCCGTATACTCATATCCCCCAAACCAATCCGGTTTGACCTCGCGATACGTAATTGAATCGGTCGTATCCAACACGGTCGGCATGCCGTCAGTCAGAAAAATGATATACTTTTTCCTTGTCGGGTCCGTAAAATACGATCTGGCCAGAGACAAAGCGGCCGAATAGTTCGTCCCGCCGTTGGCCGTCAAACGGTTTCCTGCATCAAGTATGGCGTCTAATTGACTGACGACATTTGATTTTGATCCGAACGGAACAACACTCGTTGCCCTCACGTCATCAGAAAATGGAATCAGAGCAAACCGATCATTTGGGTGATAATTGGCTTTGAAATCATTCACCGCTGCCTGCAAAGCGGATTTGGCGCTTTGCAGCTTCATCATCGTCATGGAGCCTGACACGTCCATCACAAACACGACATCGATCGGCGGGCGAACAGGCGCCGGAACCACACCTTGCGGGATGAGCGTCACATCGAGCCGCCCTTGGGCATCGCCATCTGGCGGCTTGGCGTATTCCGGCTGTGAAAATGAGAGGGAAAAATCCAATTTCGCCGTGCTCGCCTCCGTTTGCCTCGTATACTCATAAGGCGTCTCCGGAAAGGAAAAATACACCTCTTCTTGCCCGTTTCCTAACACCCGGTAGGCATCGACAACGATTTCATAAGCGGCCGTCGCTCCTGGGGCCGATGGCCACTTGCCGCGCATATCGAGCGAAAATGTATACTTTTTCTCACCGTTTCGGTCCGGCTGTACTTCCACCGCTTCCGTCCGGTAGCTGACGGCCGTGCCGCTTTGTCCTTTCAGCTGGATGCGAATCTTAAAAAAGTCGATGCTGTTGCCCTTTCCGTCGCCGACTCCCGGAGCGGTCGCCCAGCCGGCAATTTTCTCCTCGGAAACGGAAGTGATCGCTCCCTCTTTCCGATCGGCATAAACGACATCTGCCGTGATCGGCCATATACTTGCCATCAACCAGAACAACATCCCCCATAACAGCCAGCCTCGTCGCCGCATGCGCCTCCCCTCCCGCGCCAAAGGAACTATCTTTCTTCCATTATACCAATCCTTTTCATCGCTTGGCATTATTTTTTAACCGTTTTCGCACTTCGGACAGAAAATAAAGCGATCCGGTGACAAGCAGCAGCCCATCGTCCCCTATTTGTTTTTTCTTCTCACGGATCCAGCCGGCCCAATCACTTACGGCCGCCTTCTGCGGATGGGAAGAAAGGGCTGTTAATGCTTCTGCTTGGGCGGCGCGCGGAAAATCAAACGTCGTAAACGTGATCGTCTCAGCCAGCTCGTCAAGCGGCCGGATCATTCGTTCAAGCGGCTTGTCGGTCAGCGCGGCGAACAAGACATGGACGCGCTTGTCGGGATAATGAGCGCGCACCGTCTCGACAAGGGCGCGAATGCCCGCTTCGTTATGGGCGCCGTCGAGAATGATGAGCGGTTTGCCGCTCACCCGCTCAAACCGGCCGGGCCAAGCAGCAGTGGCCAGCCCATCGGCGATATGCTCCGGCTCGATTAAAAACGAATAGCCAAGGCGCAACAATTCTGCCGCCATCACCGCCACCGCCGCATTGTCGACTTGATGGGCGCCGGGCATTTGAATGCGCAAATCGCGGTATTCGGCAAACGGCGTGGCGAGGGAAAACTGCTCTCCTTCGGCGATCGTTTTCCAGTCTGTTACAGTAAAATCAACGCCGAGACGATATGTTTTCGCCTTCCGCTCCGCCGCCGTTTTGGCGATCACTTCCCACGCCTCCGGTTCCTTCACCGCCGTCACAAGCGGCACGCCCGATTTGATGATTCCGGCTTTCTCCACGGCGATTTGCCCAAGCGTATCGCCTAAAATGTTCATATGATCGTAGCTGACGTTTGTAATGACAGAAACGAGCGGATAAATGATGTTAGTTGAGTCCAAGCGGCCGCCGAGCCCGACTTCAATGAGCACGATGTCTTGAATCTGTTGTTTGCCGAAGTAATAAAGCATCATGGCGGTGATCACTTCAAATTCGGTCGGTCCGCCAAGTTCTGTTCGTTCGAGTTCGTCCGCAAGCGGTTGAATGACTCGCACCAGCTCCACGATTTCTTCATCGCGAATCGGTTCACCGTTGACGCTGATCCGTTCGTTAAACTGCTCGACATACGGCGAAGTGAACGTGCCGACGGAATACCCGGCCGCCTGCAAAATCGAGCGCAAATACGCCACCGTCGACCCTTTGCCGTTCGTTCCGCCGATATGGACAGCGCGGACGCGGCGCTCTGGATGGCCGAGCTTTTCCATCATCCATTCCATCCGTTTTAGTCCCGGCTTCATGCCAAGCCGCAGCCGCCCGTGAATCCAAGCGACGGCTTCCTCATATGTGCGGATCATATTCACGACTCCTCCCTTGAGAAGATCTAGATCGAAAGGCTGGCGATGGGCCGAACGGCTTCCGCCAGCGAAAAAGACGAACCCGCATGATAGCGGATTCGTCTTCATCATAATCAACCAAACAATCGTTTGTCTACCGTTTCAACTCAGCGAGGCGCGCTTTCACCGCTTCTCGCTTTTCGATGTAATCTTGCCGCTTGCGCCGCTCTTCTTCGACGACATGGGCCGGCGCTTTCGCTAAAAAGCCTTCGTTGGCCAGTTTCTTTTCGACGCGCTCGACTTCGTTGTTCCACTTGTCGAGCTCTTTTTCGAGCCGCTTGATTTCCTCTTCAATATTGATCAGCCCTTCAAGCGGCAAAATGAGCTCCGCCCCGGTGACGACGGCAGTCATCGCTTTTTCCGGAGCCGGAACATCCATGTCAATGACCAATTCGCTCGGGTTGCAGAACCGTTCCAAATAAGCGCGGTTTTTCAAAAGCGCTTCCCGCACGTGTTCGTCTTTTGTCTTAATGTAGAGCGCAATCGGCTTGCTCGGCGGCGTGTTCACTTCAGCGCGGATGTTTCGGACCGCACGGATGATGTCCACAAGCATCCGCATCTCTTCGGCCGCTTCTTCGTTCGACAGCTCCGGGCGCACTTGCGGCCACGGGGCGACCGTAATCGACTCTCCTTTATGCGGCAAGTTTTGCCAAATTTCCTCGGTAATGAACGGCATGAACGGGTGAAGCAGGCGCATCGTATTGTCAAGCACATACGCCAACACGGAACGGGTCGTCTTTTTCGCCGCCTCGTCGTCGCCATAGAGCGGCAGTTTGGCCATTTCGATATACCAGTCGCATAAGTCGTCCCAAATAAAGTTGTACAGCGTGCGCCCGACTTCGCCAAATTCATATTTTTCGGCGAGCTTCGTCACCGTGTCGATCGTTTCATTGAGGCGCGTCAAAATCCAATGGTCGGCGACCGTTTTTTCGCCGCTTAAATCGAGCTCCTCATACGTCATGCCGCCCATGTTCATCAACGCAAAGCGCGACGCGTTCCAAATTTTATTGGCAAAGTTCCATGTCGCTTCGACTTTTTCCGTGCTGAAGCGCAAATCTTGCCCCGGCGAGCTGCCGGTCGCCAAGAAATAGCGGAGTGCATCGGCGCCGTACTGGTCGATGACATCCATCGGGTCAACCCCGTTGCCGAGCGACTTGCTCATTTTCCGTCCTTGGGCGTCGCGGACGAGACCGTGGATCAACACGTCTTTAAACGGCCGCTTTCCGGTGAACTCAAGCCCTTGGAAAATCATGCGCGACACCCAGAAGAAAATGATGTCATAGCCGGTGACTAGCACATCGGTCGGGTAGTAGCGCTTGTAGTCCGGCGAGTCGGTATCCGGCCAGCCCATTGTCGAGAACGGCCAAAGCGCCGAGCTGAACCACGTATCAAGCACGTCGGGGTCTTGCTCCCAATTTTCAATGTCTTTTGGCGGCTCGTGGTCGACGTAAATGTCCCCCGTCTCTTTATGGTACCACGCCGGAATCCGGTGCCCCCACCAAAGCTGGCGCGAAATGCACCAGTCGCGGATGTTCTCCAGCCAGTGCAAGTACGTTTTCTCAAACCGCTCCGGCACGAACTGCACTTTTCCGTCGGTTTGTTGCAGCTTGATCGCCGCTTCGGCGAGCGGCTTCATTTTCACGAACCATTGCGTCGACAAATACGGTTCAACGACCGCGCCGCTCCGTTCGCTATGGCCGACGGAGTGGACGTGTTCCTCAATTTTAAAGAGGACGCCTTGCTCTTGCAAGTCGCGGACGATTTGCTTCCGGCATTCAAACCGGTCAAGCCCTTGATATTGCAAGGCATTTTCGTTCATCGTGCCATCTTCGTTCATGACGAGAATGCGCGGCAAGTTGTGGCGGTTGCCGACTTCAAAGTCGTTCGGGTCGTGCGCCGGCGTAATTTTCACCGCCCCGGAGCCGAATTCCATATCGACATACTCATCGGCGATAATCGGGATTTCGCGGCCGACAATCGGCAGTTTGACCATTTTGCCGATCAAATGCTTGTACCGCTCGTCATCCGGATGCACCGCCACCGCCGTATCGCCGAGCATCGTCTCCGGCCGGGTCGTCGCCACCTCGATGTAGCCGGAACCGTCGGCAAGCGGATAACGCAAATGGTATAAAGCGCCTTTCACTTCTTTATAAATGACTTCAATATCCGACAGCGCCGTTTTCGTAACCGGGTCCCAGTTGATAATGTACTCGCCGCGGTAAATGAGCCCTTTCCGGTAAAGCGAGACGAACACTTCACGCACCGCTTTGGACAGCCCTTCATCCAGCGTAAACCGCTCGCGCGTATAATCGAGGCCAAGCCCTAATTTTGCCCATTGGCTGCGAATATGGCCGGCGTACTCTTCTTTCCACTTCCACGTTTCTTCCAAAAATTTCTCCCGGCCTAAATCGTAGCGCGACAGCCCTTGGCTGCGCAATTTTTCCTCCACTTTCGCCTGGGTGGCGATGCCGGCATGGTCCATGCCCGGAAGCCAAAGAACGTCATAGCCTTGCATCCGCTTCATGCGCGTAATGATGTCTTGCAGCGTCGTATCCCATGCATGCCCCAAATGCAGTTTGCCGGTGACGTTCGGCGGCGGAATGACGATCGTAAACGGTTGTTTGTCCGGATCGCCGGTCGCTTCAAAAAACTTGCCTTTCAACCACCAGTCATAGCGCCCCGCCTCAACGGCGCGATGGTCGTATTTTGGCGGCATCGACACTTCATGCTGTGCCACTTTTGTTCCCTCCTTCATGTGATCGACAATGGCTGTTGCCTACGGAGTGCATCATCCGATTGGCAAGCAAAAAAGCCCCTTTCATCCAAAAAGGACGAAAGGAGCTGCTTTCGCGGTACCACCTTTTTTCTTAAGCCTAGAGGATAGCAAAACCGTATCGTTCAAGCACCGGGCGATGTTCCATCCGAAGCGGCCGCAACGTTCCCCGACTTTGGGAAACGGCGTCTTTCAACCACATTCTCCATTCAACCACCCGCCCTCTAGGGCTTAAGCGCTTCATTGGCATAACGGCATCACGCCGGCTTCCCCTACTCGGCAGTTTCGCCTTTCAGCGAAGCAGCTCAAGGGCGACCTTCCAGCAACCGCCATCCTAGGAAATCTCGCAGCTTTTGATTTCCCTCTCTGCAGGCGCGGACTGCTGTACTCCTCCCTGTCTTCGCTTTTTTTCGTCATTATTCGATTATTATACTACCATTGTCCATCATCTTTGCCAAGTTTTTATTTATTTATTCCACTCGCCCCGGTTTGGTGACAAATGATCGTTCTTTTCATATTGTATAGTAAACCAGAGAAGGAGGGAAATGCCGATGCGGCGATTCAACCCGTATTCGTGGCCGCCGTGGCTGAGGCAAGTGCGCGCCGTCTGTGCCCAAGTGATCATTCCGCTCACCATTTTTCAAGCCATTCGCACCATTTTTTTGCCGACGACGTTCGATGTCATTTTATTAGCCATCTTTGTTTTGATTGCTGTGGCGCTCCATTTGGAATGGATTTAACCGCTGCCGTCCCCTTCGGCTGTCGCTTCATGATCGGCCGCCTCTTCTTGCTGCCGCGCGGCGTCGCGTTGGACAAGATGCATCACGATCGCTTCCATGTTTTTAAAGGCAAAATAACAGCGCTGCAAGGCGGCGACATAGTCCCGCTCGTTCCGTTCCGTTCGCGGAGCGGCTTCATACTGTTCGAGGCAGCGGACAAACCCGCGCGGCTCGGCCAAATGGCTGTATAAAAACGCCCGCTCCCCGTTGGATAACGGCAATTCCTTTTCGTATTCATCGATTCCCCCCATCCACTCGGGACCGAGCGGCGGAAGCGTTCGGACATGCACGCGAAGCGCGGCAATCAAATCGTATACCGGCGAATTCCAGTGCGCCCGCTCCCAGCTGATCCAATACGGCGCCACGTAATGGGAAAGGCGCGCTTTTCCGTGCACCCAAGCGATGCGCCATTGTTTCGTTTCTTCGAGCGCCTCCTCCCACGCAGTCAGCTGTTCCTCGGCAAACAAATAGGCGCGCATCACCTCATGAAAATACGTGCAGCACTGCAGCTGAAACGGTGACATGTACCAAGCGGTTTCATACCGCTCAATCCGCTCTTCCCAAATCGCCCGCTCCTGCTGCCATTCCTCTTTTTTTTGCTTTCGATACGCGGCGATCTCCTCCTCGCTCGCCTCGACGGTGCGGGCGGTAGCGCGATGGAGCCGGGCCAGCCCACGAAAAAAAGCGCGCACCGTTTCTTCTTTTGCTTTCGTTTCTCCCTCCTGCCATGCTTGCAAATAATAAAGGCGGCTTCCCTCCGCAGCAAACGGCGATCGTTGCCGCGTCCAATAAAACGGAGGGCAATGGCGGCCGTAATAGTGAAGCGAGTGCCAGATGGCGGCCGCCTCTTGTTCACCGTCGAGCGGTTTTAAGGCAAAAACACCGCGGTCGGTATACACTTTTGCCGCTTTGCCCCGCTGTTCGATGCGCTGCGGCTGAATCCCATACTGATGAAGCACGGCGCGGCACGTTTCAGAACGTATGGCCATCATTACGCCCCCTCGCCGGCAAAAGAAACGGAAAGCGTTCCTTTCATGAGAAAGGACGGCTTCCCGCCAAGGCCGGAATATATAACAGCTGCCCTTCGTGCACGTCATCCGGGCTTTCCAGATCGTTGGCGCGCAGCAGCTGCGAGACGGTCACATCATACCGTTCAGCAATCTTGTCCAACGAATCTCCTTGCTGGACGATGCAAATTTTGACCGTTGTAAACTCTTCCGCTTCACTTTTGGCAAACAGCTTCGTCAAATAAAGGGCGTTTTCGCTTTTCACTTCCGCTTGTTGTTCTTCCTCGTCCTCTTCACTCACCGCTTTTTTAGCGGCCCCGATCGATACTTTCGCCTCCGTTGGCGGCAACACGGAATCAATCTCCTCTTCCCCTTCCGCGTTGACGGCTTTCGTTTCCGTCTCAAGCGGCAAAAACGGCTCTTTTACATCCTCTGTTTCATTAGACAGCGTTTCTTCATGACGCACAGCCGCTGGCTCAACGGTGGAAGGCGGCGCTTCACTGACTGCGGCGACAGGCTGTTCGCCCGCCTCACTAGCGGGTTGGTTCTCCGATGTAAACGCTTCATCGTCGGCTGCCTCTTTGCGGGCGATTGACTCAAACGGGGCAAACAACGGCTCTTCATCTTCATCATCGTTCGGCAAATCATCGACGAGCGGCGATTCACTGATCCCGCTGATCGAGATGTCGGCGGTCACGAGCAGCCGTCCGTTGTCGCTTAAATCATAGTCGAACGATTCCACCGTCACGTACACATCTTCAAGTTCACGAATGCGGTTTTTCGGGATTGTAATATCGATCGGAAAACGGTGTGACAGTTCGCTAATGCCGTCCTCACGCACCGAAATGTGCTGAATGAATCGATAGCTCGCCAACTCAAACGCATCATCGTCGACGTCCGCCTGCTGCGGTTCGTCCGCTTGGCGGAATTCTCCGCTTAACTCGAGCGCACCGCGAATCGTAATATATTGGTCGTACTCGTCGACGGAAATGATCGGGTCAAGAGAAATAGACAAAAACTCGGCGACTTCCTGTCCGCTTTTAAACCAGACTGACTCTTCCAATGAAAAACGCAAATACGATTGCTCCAACCGGACTTCCTCCTTCCGTCCCCTCGGCAAATAGTTTCTATGACATTATCCATTGTATGAACGGAAAAGAGGCGGTATGATAAAAAAATCGGGCTGGCCGTGGCGGCAGCCCGTTTCCTCTAGCCGCGCAGGCGGGCAAATGCCCGTTCGGCAGCGGCGATCGTATATTCAATGTCTTCATCGCTATGCGCGGTCGACAAAAACAGCCCTTCAAATTGCGACGGCGGCAAGAAAACGCCTTCGTTCGCCATCTCCCGGTAATAGGCGGCAAACAGCTCCAAATCGGACGTTTTGGCCGTCTCGTAATTGATGACCGGCTCGTTTGTGAAGAAAAAGCCAATCATCGATCCAGCGCGGTTGATAGTGTGAGGAATTTCGTATTTTTCGGCGGCTTGGTGCAGCCCTTCTTCAAGGCGCGCCGCTTTGCGGCTGAATTCTTCATACGTTTCCGGCGTCAGTTGACGGAGCGTTTCGTAGCCAGCCGTCATGGCGAGCGGGTTGCCAGACAGCGTGCCGGCTTGGTACACTGGGCCGCTCGGCGCGACAAGCTCCATGATCTCGGCTTTGCCCCCGTACGCTCCGACTGGCAAGCCGCCGCCGATCACTTTGCCAAGGCACGTCAAATCCGGCTCAACGCCGTAATATCCTTGGGCGCAATGGTAGTCGACGCGGAAGCCGGTCATCACCTCGTCAAAAATCAATAGGGCGCCGTATTGTTTGGTCACGTCGCGCAGCCCTTCCAAAAAGCCAGGGACGGGCGGCACGACTCCCATATTGCCGGCCACCGGCTCGACGATGACCGCCGCGATGTCTTCGCCAAACCGCTCAAATGCATAGCGGACGCTGTCTAAATCGTTGTACGGGACGGTGATTGTGTGCTGGGCGACCGATTCCGGCACGCCTGGGCTGTCCGGCAGCCCGAGCGTCGCCACGCCGGAGCCGGCTTTAATGAGCAATGAATCGCCATGCCCGTGGTAGCTGCCTTCAAACTTGATGATTTTGTTGCGCTTCGTGTAGCCGCGCGCCAAGCGGAGGGCGCTCATCGTCGCTTCCGTTCCCGAATTGACCATGCGCACGATCTCGACGGACGGCACCCGCTCGATGACGAGCCTAGCCAGCTCGTTCTCAAGCAGCGTCGGAGCGCCGAAGCTCGTCCCTTGTTCGGCCACCCGTTTTAACGCTTCGACGACTTGGGGATCAGCGTGCCCTAAAATGAGCGGTCCCCACGACAACACATAGTCGATATATTCGTTGCCGTCAATATCGTAAATTTTCGCACCTTGGCCGCGCGCCATAAAAATCGGCGTCATCCCGACCGACTTGAATGCGCGCACCGGGCTGTTTACACCGCCCGGCATTAATGTCACCGCTTCTTGATAAGCCGCTTTCGATCGTTCATAGCTTCGCACGATTCCGCCCCCTCTCTAGTCAGCCATCCAGTGGGCCGCATCTTTCGCAAAATATGTGATGATCAAATCCGCGCCAGCCCGCTTCATTCCGGTCAACATCTCCATCACGACTGTTTTTTCATCAATCCAGCCGTTTTGCGCCGCCGCTTTCACCATCGAATACTCGCCGCTCACGTTATAGGCGACAAGCGGAAGCGGAAACCGGTTTTTGATGTCACGAATAATGTCCATGTAGGCGAGCGCCGGTTTGACCATCAGGAAATCGGCGCCTTCTTTGATGTCGGATTCGGCCTCCCGAAACGCCTCAAGGCGATTGGCCGGATCCATTTGGTACGTTTTCCGGTCGCCGAATTGCGGCGCGCTGTCCGCGGCATCGCGGAACGGGCCGTAAAACGCCGAGGCGTACTTAATGGCATATGACATGATTGGCACGTTCTCAAATCCGGCTTCGTCAAGCC
This sequence comes from Geobacillus uzenensis, assembly GCF_002217665.1. Classification (NCBI taxonomy): domain Bacteria; kingdom Bacillati; phylum Bacillota; class Bacilli; order Caryophanales; family Anoxybacillaceae; genus Geobacillus; species Geobacillus uzenensis. Next base: position 261,326 of record NZ_NEWL01000002.1, on the reverse strand, counting down.
CGTGGCGAATAGCGGCGACAAACCCGTCCATCATATTCGACGGCGCAATGATATCAGCGCCGGCTTGCGCCTGGCTGACCGCCGTTTTGGCGAGCAGCTCAAGCGACGGGTCATTCAGCACTTGTTCGTTTTCCACCACGCCGCAATGGCCGTGGCTTGTATATTCGCATAAACACGTATCGGCAATAACAACCATCTCCGGGCGTTGGGCTTTAATCTGGCGGATCGCCCGCTGGACGATCCCGGTCTCGCAATACGCCTGCGAACCGACTTCATCTTTTTCGTCCGGCACGCCAAACACCATGACCGCCCGGATGCCAAGCCCGGCGATTTCATCGATTTCTTCCGTCAAACGATCAAGCGATAAATGGTACACCCCGGGCATCGATGGCACTTCGCGGCGAATGCCGCTTCCTTCGACGACAAACAGCGGATAAATTAGATCATCAACGCGGAGATGCGTCTCGCGCACCATCGCCCGAATGGCGGCCGTTTGCCGCAGGCGGCGATGGCGGTCAAATGACAATGGCATTGATCGTCCCTCCATGGAAAAATATTGTTCCATCGCTTTCATTATACCATCCGTCGTGTAATCAGTTGGACAAATATGTACGGTGATTCCTTCCTGCTCCGCCGCCTTTTTTGTCACCGGCCCGATGCAGGCGACAGCGACGCCGGAAAGAAGCGCAACCGCTTCTCCGCCAAGAAGGCGGGCAAGACTATGGACCGCCGATGGGCTCATCAACGTAACCGCATCCAGTTTCCGTTCGCGCAGCAGCGCCAACAATGGTTCTCGACGGCTTAGGTCTGGCACCGTTTGATAGACCGTAAACTCATCGACCGCGGCGCCTACCTTCCTCAACGCCTCAGGCAGCGTTGGGCTTGCCAAATCGCCTTTGACAAACAGCACCCGCTCGCCTTGTTTTACGCGCGGTGCAAGCATGGCGGCGAGCCGTTCAGCGGTGAAATCATCCGGCACGAGCGCCGGTGAAACGCCGTAATCAGCGAGCGCGGCCGCCGTCTTCCGTCCGACGACGGCGACATTCGGCAGCGGCCGCGGCAACGAAACGTGCGGAAAAAAGAAGCGAACCGCGTTCACGCTCGTCAAGACGAGCCAGCGGTATTCCCCGAGCCGTTCGGCGAGCGCGGCGATGGCTTCCGGCGCAGCCGCCGGGCGGATGGTGATGAGCGGGATTTCGATCGGCACCGCACCAACGGCGCGCAGCTTGGCGGAAAACGATGCCGCCTGCTTTTTGTCACGGGTGACAAGTACCGTCTTGCCGGCCAGGGCGCGATTGGCCATCAGTCGCCCATCTCCTTTTTCACCCGCTCGATCAGCGCCTTTGCCCCTTGTTCGCTCAAGATGGCAGCCGCCTGTCGGCCGACCGCCTCCGGATCGACGCCAGTGACGATTTCTTTGTACATTTCTTTGCCATCCGGGGAGGCGACAAGTGCGGTCAGACGCACCGTCCCCTCCTTCACTTCCGCATAGCCGGCAATCGGCACTTGGCATCCCCCTTCCATCTGTTGCAAAAAGGCGCGTTCCGCCCTTACCGCCCGTTCCGTCTGTTCATCGTTCAGACGGCTCAGCCACTCGCGCAGCTCGCGGTCATCTTCGCGGCACTCGACGGCAAGCGCCCCTTGGCCGACCGCCGGAACACATACATCCGTTGATAAGTAGTCGCTGATGACATCATCGCTCCAGCCCATGCGCGCCAAACCGGCGGCCGCCAGCACGATGGCGTCGTAATCTTCGTTTTCTAGCTTCGCTAGTCTTGTATCAATGTTCCCGCGGATCCATTTGATCGTCACATCCGGGCGATAGGCGAGCAGCTGCGCCGAACGGCGCAGGCTGCTCGTGCCGACGACCGCCCCGCGCGGCAGATCGGAAAGCGACAGATTTCCTTTGCTGACGAGCACATCGCGCGCATCCTCACGCCGCGGGACCGAGCCGATCACCAATCCGCTTGGCAGCACCGCCGGCATGTCTTTCATGCTGTGGACCGCCATATCGATGCCGCCGGTCAGCATTTCATGCTCAATTTCTTTGACAAACAGTCCTTTGCCGCCTACTTTGGAGAGCGTGACATCGAGCACGCGGTCTCCTTTCGTGACGATTTCTTTCACCTCAAACGTAAACGGCGCCCCGAGCCGCTTCAATTCGTTGATGACCCAGTTCGTCTGGGTCAAGGCGAGCTTGCTGCGCCGCGAGCCGACGATAATGTTTCGCATTTCGTTCCTCCTCAATTACGCATACCAAAAATGAAATTTTGATAAACTGTCAAACAAGAAAAAGTTGACAAGCAAAAATAAAAACGAACCGATATTCCATAACGCGATCGCCTTTCCTTGCATCTGCCGGACGACCCGTTTGTAAAAATAGACGCCATAAACGAGAAGAACGACAAACGATCCGAGCACTTTGGCGTCATACCAGTGAAAATGATCAATTTGAATGTACGCCCAAATCACACCAAGAATCAATCCTAATAACAACATAGGCAAACCGAGCAAATTTAAAACGTGCGATAAAAAATCGAGCTTCGACAAATCAGCCATCCGCCAAAGGCGCGCGCCCCACTTTTTCTTTTTCAGCAAACTGTACTGCAGCACGTACAGCACCGAGAACAGAAAGGACAGCGTAAACGCTGCGTATGCCCCAAGGGCAAGGGTAATGTGGATGATCAGCAGCTCGGAGACGAGCCGTTCGGCGACAGCCGGCGACTGCGAGGACGGCACGAACGTATGAATGGCCAAAATAAAAAAGGCGAGCACGTTCGTAAAAAAGACGATGAAATCGACGCGCAACAGCCGGTTGATGACGAGCGACAGCGTGATCAGCAGCCAAGCGTAAAAATAAAGCCCTTCCGACATCGTTAAAATCGGAAAGCGCTTTGTTTCCACGATGCGGAAGGCGAACGTCAATGTTTGCAGCAGCCACACGGCAGAAAGCAACCAGAAGGCGGTTTCATTCGCCTTCCGGTTTTGCTGCAAAAAATCGATAAAATAGAAAAGAATCGAAGCAATGTAGAGCAAAATAGACAGTTCATACAACGGCGCCACCATTCATCCCACCTTACAGCTGCCATGATGGGCGGGCGGCGCGGGCCGCTTCCGCCTGTTGCTCATCCCGCAACTGCCCTTCCGCCTGCTGCGCGTTCCGTTGCTCTGCTTTCACCGCATCTTCGATATTAAAAATTTTCATAAACAGCTGAAGCGCTTCGTCGGCGTTCGGACCGACGGCAAGCTCCTTCGCCTGCAAAATCGGGTCGCGGAGCAGCTGGTTAATAATGCTTTTCGTATGTTTGTTCAGCACTTTCCGATCGCGCTCCGACAAATGGGGCAGCTTCCGTTCCAAGCTTTTCATCGTTTCCGCCTGAATGGCGAGCGCTTTTTCGCGCAGCGCTGCGATGACCGGCACGACGCCGAGCGTCTGCAGCCATTGGCCAAACGCTGCCAGTTCCGTTTCAATCATCGTCTCGATGCGGGCGGCAGCCTTTTGCCGTTCGGCCAAATTCGCGGCGACGACGTCTTGCAAGTCGTCAATGTCATACAAAAAGACCGTTTCCAGTTCGGCGAGCGCCGGGTCTAAATCGCGCGGAACGGCGATGTCGACCATAAACAGCGGGCGGCCTTTCCGCATTTTCTCAAGCGGCGCCATCATCTCTTTCGTTAACATATAGCCTTTCGCACCCGTCGAGCTGATGACGATATCCGCTTCGAGCAACGCGCACGACAATTCGCTGAGCGGTTTCGCCTCGCCAGAAAATTGCGCCGCGAGCTGCTTCGCTTTGTCAAGCGTCCGGTTGACGACGGTCACTTTGCCGACACCGTTGCCGTACAAGTTTTGGGCTGCCAGCGTTCCCATTTTCCCGGCACCGATAATGAGGACATGTTTGCCGTTGAGATGGCCGAAAATTTTCTTGGCCAATTCGACAGCCGCATAGCTGACCGACACGGCATGCGCGCCGATCCCGGTTTCCGAATGGGCGCGTTTGGCGAACGTCACCGCCTGTTTAAACAGGTGGTTAAAAATCGTGCCGCTCGTTCCAAGCTCTTGAGCGAGCAAATAACTGTGTTTCACTTGTCCTAAAATTTGCGTTTCTCCGAGCACCATCGAATCGAGGCCGGCAGCTACGCGGAACAAATGTCCCGCAGCCGCCTCCCCTTCAAAGACAAGCAAATACGGGGCGATCGCTTCCGCTTCCATCCCGAACCAGTCGGCTAAAAACGCTTTTATATAGTAACGGCCGGTATGCAGTTGATCGACGACCGCGTAAATTTCCGTCCGGTTGCACGTTGACACGATGACGTTTTCGAGGATGCTTTTTTGCTTAGCGAGCTTTGTCATCGCCTCGCCGAGCTCCGCCTCGCCAAACGCCAACTTTTCCCGAATTTCTATAGGGGCGGTTTTATAATTGACGCCAACCACGATGATCTGCACGGTGCAATCCCCCCTTCTTAGCCAAATCCCTTCTATTATTATAACATAGACGTCCATCGTTCCGGTTTGAAAAAATTGTGAACATCGATCGCGAGCTATGATAAACTGTATACAGTGATCATTCTACCATAAACATGTCTAAATGGGAAACGGGGGACACGATCGTGAAAAACAGAACCGCTTTCTCCGGCATCTTGTTTATCGGCCTCGGGTTGTACTTTCTCGCCGGGCAAATGGCGATTCCGTTGCTCCGCTTCCTCCAAGGGTGGCCGGCTTTGCTCGCCATTTGCGGCGCCGCCTTGCTCGGGCAGGCGTATTCGGCGCGCGAGTACCATTATGTCTTCCCCGGCTTTCTTTTGTTCGGCTTCGGCGTCGAGCTGTTGCTTGCGAACGCCTTTCCGTCCTGGCCCCATGGCGCAAACATGTTTTTTTTCATCATCGCGCTCTCCTTTTTCGCCAGCAGCCGCAAACAAAAAAGCGGCGCCGGCTTCGGCGCATTTTTTTTGCTTCTCGCCGTTGTGCTGACGTTCTCCGGCCGCGGCCAGCCGCTGTTTCACCTCGTCCAAACCGGCCTTTCTTCCGTCTGGAAGTTTTGGCCGCTCGGGCTCATCGTCCTCGGCATTTACGTACTATGGGCCAAACGGAGGTAGCCGGAAACGAAAAGAAGGTGTCTCGAGCGATCGGGACACCTTTTCCACCGCTGCCATATATGCCGATTTCGTTTTGTCACTCGGTCAAAAACGGCAAGAGCGCCGCCCACGCTTCCGCTTTTCCTTGCCCAGTCTCGGCGGAAAACAAAATGAGCAAGTCCCCGGCCGCCAACCCCAGCGTTTCACGCGCGATTTTCGCATGGCTTTGCTGCTTGCCGCGCGGCACTTTATCCGCTTTCGTTGCAATGACAATGACGGGAATCTCGTAATGTTTGAAAAACTCATACATCATGACATCGTCTTTTGTCGGCGGGTGGCGCAAATCGACAAGCAACAGCGCCGCTTTGAGCGTCTCGCGCGTCGTAAAATACGTCTCCATCATTTTTCCCCATTTTTGCCGCTCCTGCTTGGACACGCGGGCAAACCCGTAGCCAGGCACGTCGACAAAGTAAAACGAATCGTTAATCAAATAAAAGTTCAACGTCTGTGTTTTGCCTGGCTTTGATGAGGTGCGCGCCAAGTTTTTTCGATTGATCATTTTGTTGATAAATGACGATTTGCCGACGTTTGAGCGGCCGGCGAGCGCCACTTCCGGCCGCCCGCCGTCCGGATATTGCTCCGGTTTGACAGCGCTGATCACGAGTTCCGCTTTCGTCACGTTCACCGTTTCCACCCCACAAGCGCATGCGGCAGCACCTCATCGAGATGGGAGACGAGCACAAAACGCAAATCGCGCGTTACCGTGTCTGGAATGTCAGCCAAGTCTTTCTCATTGTCTTTCGGCAAAATGACCGTTTTCAGTCCGGCACGGTGGGCGCTTAACGTTTTCTCTTTTAAGCCGCCGATCGGAAGCACGCGGCCGCGCAGCGTAATTTCGCCGGTCATGCCAACAAAGCGGCTCACCGGCTTGCCCGTCAGCGCGGAAATGAGTGCGGTGGCGATCGTAATGCCTGCAGACGGCCCGTCTTTTGGCACGGCGCCTTCCGGAACGTGAATATGGATGTCGTACGTTTCGTGAAATTTCGGGTCGATGCCGAGCTCCTCGGCGCGCGAACGCACGTAGCTGAACGCCGCCTGCGCTGATTCTTTCATCACATCGCCGAGCTTGCCGGTCAAAACGAGCTTGCCGTTTCCTTTCGCGAGCGACACTTCGATGGCGAGCGTATCGCCGCCAAACGCCGTGTACGCAAGCCCGGTCGCCACCCCAATTTGGTCCTCCGCTTCCGCCTGACCATAACGATATTTTCGCTTCCCTAAAAACTCTTCGACATTATTTTCCGTAACTACCACCCGCTTTTTCTCGCCGGAGACGATGAGGCGGGCCGCTTTCCGGCAAATGGCAGCCAGCTGCCGCTCAAGCTCCCGCACGCCGGCTTCACGCGTGTAATGGCGGATGATGGCCAACATCGCATCATCACGAACTTGGAGCGCCGCCTTTTTTAGTCCGTGCTCAGCCAGCTGCTTCGGCAGCAAATGCCGTTTGGCGATATGCAGCTTTTCCACTTCCGTATAGCCCGGAATGTGAATGACTTCCATCCGATCCAAAAGCGGCTGCGGAATTGTCGCCAAATTGTTGGCGGTGGCGATAAACATCACTTTCGATAAATCGTACGGCTCTTCGATATAATGGTCGCTGAACGTATGGTTTTGTTCCGGGTCAAGCACCTCAAGCATGGCCGCAGACGGGTCGCCGCGGAAGTCGCTTGACATTTTGTCGATTTCATCGAGCAAAAAGACCGGATTGATCGTGCCTGCTTTTTTCATTCCTTGAATGATGCGGCCCGGCATCGCCCCGACATACGTGCGGCGATGGCCGCGAATTTCCGATTCATCGCGCACGCCGCCGAGCGACATGCGCACGAAACGGCGGCCGAGCGCTTTGGCGATCGAGCGGGCAAGCGACGTTTTTCCGACCCCCGGCGGTCCGGCGAGGCAAAGAATCGGTCCTTTTAACGATTGGGTCAGCTGCTGCACCGACAAAAACTCGAGCACCCGCTCTTTCACCTTATCGAGCCCGTAATGCTCTTCGTTTAAAATCGCCTCCGCTCGTTTAATGTCGTGAATGTCTTCCGTTTCTTTCGACCACGGCAAAGCGATGAGCCAATCTAAGTAGTTGCGGATGACCGCGCTTTCGGCCGATGTCGCCGGAATTTTTTCATAGCGGTCAAGCTCCTTGAGCGCCGTTTCTTTCACGTGTTCGGGCATGCCGGCCGCTTCGATTTTCTCTTTGAGCGTCTCGACTTCACCCGTTTTTCCTTCTTTTTCGCCGAGCTCTTTTTGAATGGCTTTCATTTGCTCGCGCAAATAATACTCTTTTTGCGTCCGCTCCATCGACTGTTTGACGCGGGCGCTAATTTTTTTCTCAAGCTGGAGCACTTCTTTCTCGTTGTGCAAAATTTGAATAATTTGATTCAGCCGTTCCTTGACGTCGATCGTTTCTAAAATGCGCTGTTTTTCTTCGAGCTTGAGCGGCAAATGCGAGGCGATAATATCGGCCATCCGCCCCGGCTCATCAATGTCGACGATCGAAGCGTAAATGTCAGCCGACAACCGCTTGGACAAGTTTATGTACTGCTCGAAATATTCGAGCATCGTCCGTTTGAGCGCCTCGTCTTCTAGATCTTTCGCCGCCCGGTCGGCAAACTTTTCGACCTTGACAGAAAAATACGGCTCCTCGCTGACGACTTCGGTGATCAGCGCCCGGGCGATGCCTTCGACAAGCACGCGGAACGTGCCGTTCGGCAGTTTCAACAGCTGCTTGACGCGCGCGATCGTCCCCATTCTATATAAGTCGTCCATGTCCGGTTCGTCGACGGCGACATCTTTTTGCGACGTCAGCAAAATCATATGGTCCTCGACCATCGCCTGTTCGAGCGCTTTCACCGATTTCTCGCGCCCGACGTCCAAGTGGAGCACCATCGTCGGAAACACAAGCAGCCCCCGCAGCGGCAAAAGCGGGACCGCCGTCTCCTTTTTCTTTCCGTTCACGCCGAACACCTCCATATCTCGCTTCTATTCGTTTATTGTATAGTACGACGGCCGGATTTGTAAAATTTGACGAACGCCAAAAGGGGCGGCCGTTGTTTACGGGCAAAGAAAAACCGACTCCGGCGATCATCCGCTTGCGCCGAAGCCGTGTGCTGACAACTGGTCAACCTATCGATTCCGCCCCTTCGCCAGCTGCATACGAAACGGTGTGCCCCGCAGCCGCCCGAGGCAGGCGGACGCACGTCTCCCGTCCATCGCCCATCCTTGGCTTATACGAGCTTTTTCCCCGAGCGATCGGCGGCAGCAGCCGGCAAAAATGCGGTTCCCCGACGGAGCGCTTCTTCGCCGAACACATGGACGAGCGCTTCCTCGAGGCGGCGGACGGCGATAATTTGAATGCCGCTCACTTCCCGCAACAGCGATTGCATGTTCTCAATCGGGATAATGACTTTTTTCGCTCCGGCTTGCTTGGCTGCTTTGATTTTGGCAAACACACCGCCGACTGGCTTGACATAGCCGCGGATGCTGATTTCGCCGGTCATCGCGACAGTATGATCGACCGGCAGCTGGTAAATGGCTGAATAAATGCCAACCGCGATCGCCACCCCAGCCGAGGGGCCGTCAACCGGCACCCCGCCCGGAAAGTTGACATGAATATCGTAGCGATCCGCCGGCACGCCCATCGCGCGCAGCACGGTAATGACATTTTCCGCTGAGCCGCGCGCCATACTTTTGCGGCGCACCGATTTTTCCGGACTGCCGATGCTTTCTTCCTCGACAATGCCGGTCACATTGATGGATCCTTTTCCTTTCGCCGGCAGGGCGGTCACTTCGATTTCGAGAAGCGCGCCGGTGTTCGGCCCGTACACCGCCAAGCCGTTCACAACGCCGACAGCCGGAGCGGAAGCGATTTTCTTTTCGTAGCGCGGGGCCATTTGGCTTGAGTGAATGACCCATTCGATATCCTTATCTAAAATTTTCTCCCGATTTTCCGTAATGGCGAGGCCGGCGGCGATCTGCATCATGTTGACTGCTTCCCGCCCGTTGCGCGCGTAGGCGGCAAGGAGGCGAATGCCGCTTTCGGAGACGTTCAGGCGGATTTTTTCCGCCGCTTTTTTAGCGATCAAGGCGATTTCGTCTTGATCCAATTCACGGAAAAACACTTCTAAACAACGGGAACGAATGGCCGGAGGAATCTCGTTTGGCGTTCGCGTCGTCGCCCCGACAAGGCGGAAATCGGCCGGCAGTCCGTTTTGGAAAATGTCGTGAATATGGCTTGGAATTTGCGGGTTTTCTTTGCTGTAATAGGCGCTTTCAAAAAACACTTTCCGATCCTCAAGCACTTTGAGCAGCTTGTTCATTTGAATCGGATGGAGTTCGCCAATTTCATCAATAAACAAAACGCCGCCATGGGCGTTCGTCACCGCCCCTTGCTTCGGCTGAGGAATGCCGGCCTGTCCCATCGCCCCGGCCCCTTGATAGATCGGGTCATGCACCGAGCCGATGAGCGGATCGGCGATGCCGCGCTCGTCAAAGCGCGCCGTCGTCGCGTCAAGCTCAACGAATACAGCATTTTTGTTAAACGGGGAGAGCGGGTTTTTTTTCGCTTCTTCCAACACAAGCCGGGCTGCAGCCGTCTTGCCGACGCCGGGCGGTCCGTAAATGATGACATGTTGCGGGTTCGGCCCGCACAGCGCCGCTTTGAGCGCCTTGATCCCATCTTCCTGGCCGACGATATCGTCAAAACGTTTCGGCCGCACTTTTTCCGCGAGCGGCTCGGTCAGCGAAATGGAGCGCAGCTTGCGGAGCTGCTCCATCTCTTTGCGCGATTCTTTATCGATGGATACTTTTTGCACGCGCTGTCCTTTGAGCAAATTCCAAAAATAAAGGCCGATGATGACCCCGAAAAACAACTGAATCACAAGCACGATATTCGTCCAATCCATGCCCCGATATCCTCCTGCCTTCAAGTAGTATGTAGTATGATAGTATCTCCGCGAACCGGCGGGAATAAACAAAAAAAGCGCCGCCTGGCGCTTCGGGCATGCCGTCAAAAAAAGAAACCGCCGTAAAAGGCGGTTTCCTTATTAAGCGGACGTTTTCCGTTCGTGTTCGACCACCGTGCCGTCGTGACGGATGAGTTTCGGCGGTTTTGTGCCGCGCACGGTATCGAGCGTAATGATGCATTTTTGCACATCTTCGCGCGATGGAAGCTCAAACATGACATCAAGCATAATGCCTTCGATGATCGAACGGAGGCCGCGCGCACCCGTTTTCCGTTCGATCGCTTTTTTGGCGATTTCGCGGAGCGCCGCTTCTTCAAACTCCAGTTCAACGCCGTCAAGCTCGAGCATTTTCTGGTACTGCTTGATAATAGCGTTTTTCGGTTTCGTTAAAATGTCAATCAGCGCTTGTTCATCGAGCGGCTCAAGCGTCGTAATGACTGGGAGACGGCCGATAAACTCCGGAATAAGCCCGAATTTGAGTAAATCTTCCGGCAGCACTTTCGACAGCAAGTTTTTCTCATCAACATCGGCTTGGTTCATTTCCGCACCGAACCCGATCACTTTTTTGCCGAGGCGGCGCTTGATGATCGGCTCGATGCCGTCAAACGCCCCGCCGCAAATGAACAAAATGTTCGTCGTGTCGATTTGGATGAACTCCTGATGCGGATGTTTGCGGCCGCCCTGCGGCGGAACGCTGGCGATCGTGCCTTCCAAAATTTTGAGCAGCGCCTGCTGCACCCCTTCGCCCGAAACGTCGCGAGTAATGGAAGGGTTTTCCGATTTGCGGGCGATTTTATCGATTTCATCGATGTAAATAATGCCTTTTTCCGCCCGTTCGACGTCGTAGTCAGCCGCCTGAATGAGCTTCAGCAAAATGTTTTCGACGTCCTCACCGACATAACCCGCTTCCGTGAGCGACGTCGCATCGGCGATGGCAAACGGCACGTTTAAAATGCGCGCCAATGTTTGCGCCAAGAGCGTTTTCCCGCTTCCGGTCGGCCCGATCATCAAAATGTTGCTTTTCGACAGCTCGACATCGTCAATTTTGCTGCCGGAGTTAATCCGTTTATAATGATTGTAAACGGCAACGGCGAGCGATTTTTTTGCCTCATCCTGGCCGATGACGTATTCATCTAAAATTTCGCGGATTTCTAACGGCTTTGGCACATCTTTAAACTCAAATTCTTCCTCATTGCCAAGCTCTTCCTCGACGATCTCTGTGCATAGCTCAATGCACTCGTCGCAAATGTAGACACCCGGCCCGGCGACCAGCTTGCGCACTTGGTCTTGCGTTTTTCCGCAAAACGAACACTTCAACTGCCCTTTTTCATCATTAAATTTAAACATGTGATTCACCCCTTGCTAACGGAATCGCGCCTGCGTTATGTATCGTGCCTCGCCATCCTTCGTTGCAAAAAACTTATGTATTCGCTATTTTACCATAAATGTTCCTGAAAAAGCGAATGAAAAAACTGTAATGTGTTAGAAAAGTTTGAAAAATCACTCTTCAATCGCTATTGGTGAGATAAAGAACAAGGCACGAACGTCTCGCGCCTTGTTCCTTCCCTACTTTATTATTATGCCGCAACCGTGCTGTGCTCTACAAGAAAATCGACCGTTTTGCGCCATTTTAAATCTTCTTTGACGCCATCCAAGCTGCCGAGCAGCTCTTTTAACTTGTCAACGCTCAAATTGTAGGCTGCCGCCATTTTTTCGAGCTCTTCGTTCACCTCTTCGTCAGTCACGTCGATGTTTTCCGCTTGGGCGATCGCTTCAAGCGTCAAGGCCGCGCGCACCCGCTTTTCGGCATCTTCTTTCATCTGCTCGCGCAGCGCCGCTTCGTCCTGGCCGGAGAACTGGTAGTACAGCTGCAAGTTCAGCCCTTGCATTTGCAGGCGCTGGTCAAATTCACGAAGCATCCGGTCGGTCTCGTTTTGCACCATGACGGCCGGAATGTCGATTTCCGCGTTGGCCGCCGCTTTCTCGACGACCGCGTTGCGCACGGCCGCTTCTGCCTCGTTCTTTTTCGCTTCTTCTAAGCGGGCGCGGATTTTCGCTTTCAGCTCATCAAGCGTTTCGACTTCTTCGTCGGCGTCTTTGGCAAATTCATCGTCAAGCGCCGGCAGTTGTTTCGCTTTTACTTCGTGCACTTTCACCTTGAACGTCGCCGGTTTGCCAGCCAGCTGTTCAGCATGGTACTCTTCCGGGAAGGTGACTTGAATGTCTTTTTCTTCGCCTGCTTTCATGCCGACAAGCTGCTCTTCAAATCCAGGAATGAACGTTCCGGAGCCGATTTCAAGCGAATAGTTTTCCGCTTTGCCGCCTTCAAACGGTTCACCGTCGACAAACCCTTCAAAGTCGATGACGACCGTATCGCCGTTTTCCACTGTCCCGTCTTCTTTGACGACCAGTTCGGCATAGTTTTCCTGCAGGCGCTTCAGCTCATTTTCGACATCTTCATCCGTGACCGTCGTATCGATTTTTTCGACTTCAAGCCCTTTGTATTGACCGAGTTTCACTTCCGGTTTAACGGTCACTTTCGCTTTGAAAATTAAGCTTTTCCCTTTTTCCATTTGTTCAATGTCGATTTCCGGCATCGATACCGGCTCAATGCCTGCCTCTTCGACCGCTTTCGCATACGCTTCCGGCAGCAAAATATCGAGGGCATCTTGATAGAGCGCCTCAACGCCAAATCGCTTTTCAAACAAGACGCGCGGCACTTTTCCTTTGCGGAAGCCCGGAAGCGCGACGTTTTTCACCACTTTTTTGAATGCGGCATCCAAGCCTTTGTTCACCTGCTCCGCGTCGACCTCAACGGTCAATACGCCTTCGTTGCCTTCAAGCTTTTCCCATTTGACTGACATACTGTTCCCTCCACCTAAAATCATTGCTCGGATCATGGCAATCTGCTTGTCCATTATCCTCTTATTATGTCCATATTATGTAGCCAAGTATGCGAAAACAGATACATAGCACAGCCATTATATTATAACATACAAAAGCCATGTTTCAATACAGAACCATCCATCAAAGGTAGGAAAGTTTCTCTATTTCGTGCAGCTTTTTGCAAAGTTTCGCTATCTCCGCCACCGCTACGCCGTAGCGGGCAGCCAACGTGCTCATATCAGCGTCCGTTCCTTGAAACCGGCTCGCCATCCAATGGAGAGCGGCAAGCCATACATCGGCGTCGGCCGGCTCCGGCGGGAACGGATACAAGATGTAGGCATAGCGAAGCCAAATTTCCGCCGCCGTTTCATACAAGCTCGGGCTTTCCGCCGTGAGCCGCTGCTCAAGCAGCCGCAGCAGCGTCGAAGCAAATTCCGTTTCCGCCTGTTCGTTTAAGGCGGATGGGACGACATCGATGCGCTGTCCAAACTTCTCGACCGTCACTGCCTCGTCAATCTGTTTCACCGTCAGAAGCCGAAGCAGCATCGTTTTCGCCATTGGGCTTTTTTTCGGTTCGCGTAAATATTGCTTCAGCAACGACAGTACGGGAGCGATGTCTTCTTTTTCCAACTGTTTAATGAGCTGCATTTGTTCGGCGATATCATCCGATTCCAGCAGCCGTTTTACCCGCTTCCATTCGGCGGGCGGCAGCGGACGGGCGTTCATTTTTTCACTGAACCGAAGCAGCTGGCGAAGCTGTTCGCGCAACGAAACCGGCAATGTCTGACGGCGCAAAGCGGAGCGGATCGCCGCTTCCGCTTCCCGGTAGCGGTTCGTCTGCAACAGCAGGGCAACATACATTTGCAACAGCTCGCTATTGTTCGGCTGCTCGTCAAGCAGCGCAGCCAGGCGCCAATCCGCCTCATCGTAATCTCCGAGTTCGTAGCAGCACACCGCAAGGCCGAGCCGGATCGGAAAGCTGCCGTCGCCAAGCTGTTCGGCGGCGCGCAAAAAGCGGAGCGCTTCCTTGTACTGCTTCGCCTCAAGCGCTGTGAACGCCTCTTCAATCAACCGTTCTTTCGTTCGTGGAAACATAATAATTTTCCCTTTTTTTCCGTTTCCCATCTTCGCCTGCTCCCATTTGCATTTACCACAAGTGTAGCAAGTTTTCCCTAACGAAACAAGCGCCGCGGCAAAATAACGACAGCGCCCTGATCCCACTTCGGCCGGACAAAAAACGAACCCGACCGAACGGACTCCCTTCCTTCACGAGACAGGCAAAAGATCGATGAAAAAATCGATAGAAAACCGCTGCTTCCGTCCCTCAGTCATGTTTATACTTCCTTAACGTCAAATGTTCTCAATTGGAGGGGGTCTCCTCACTGACAGCACCATCGCCTCCCCCTAACGGAACGGTTCACCGCGCGCATACCGTGATGAAAAAAGGGCGTCCCGTTGCGTTTAGGACACCCTCACTCCATCCGCCTTGCGTTGCCGCTCCGAACACAGAGCGCTTTACGGCCGCGGACAATGTTTTTGCTCGTAGGCGGCGATATACGGTTCGTACACAAACGTTAAGTCAATCTCGTCCCAGCCTTTTAAGAGCAGCTGTTTCCGGTACGGATCGATGTCAAACGGGCGTGAAAATCCTTCGTCATCAAACACCCGCTGCTCTTCAAGCGAAACGGTCAGCTCGTAATCAGCGCGCCGGCTCTGTTTTAATAAATACCGGACATCCTCTTCATCAAGCCGAATCGGCAGCAGCCCGTTTTTTAAGCAGTTATTGTAAAAGATATCGGCAAACGAAGGAGCAATGATCGCGCGAAATCCGTAATCTTGAAGCGACCAGGGCGCATGTTCGCGCGATGAACCGCAGCCGAAATTTTCGCCGGCGACTAAAATCGTTGCCCCTTCATTTTCCGGACGGTTGAGCTCAAACTCCGGATTCGGCGTGCCGTCGCTGAAATAGCGCCAGTCATAAAATAGAAATTGGCCAAATCCGGTACGCTCGATCCGCTTTAAAAACTGTTTCGGGATGATTTGATCGGTATCGATGTTCGCCCGATCGATGCCGGCGGTTTTTCCTCGGTGAATCGTAAACGGCTTCATCGTCTCTCTCCCTCCGTCAGATGTATCAGTCACCTTGCCAAAAGTGGATATCCCTAAGGCGGGATGCGGCCGCTTCAAGGAGCGTCCGTCCGTTACCGGACCGGTTCAGCTTCAAGCTGGCGCACATCGACAAAGCGGCCGTAAATGGCGGCGGCAGCGGCCATCGCCGGGCTGACAAGATGCGTGCGCGCTCCTTTTCCTTGCCGCCCTTCAAAGTTGCGGTTCGATGTCGACGCACAATGTTCGCCTTCCGGAATGATGTCCGGATTCATGCCCAAACAGGCGCTGCAGCCGGCATCGCGCCACTCAAAGCCGGCCTCGAGGAAAATTTGCGCCAGCCCTTCTTCTTCGGCCTGTTTTTTGACTTGCTGCGATCCAGGCACAACAAGGGCTCTGACACCGGGGGCTACTTTTTGGCCTTTGACGATTTTCGCCGCTTCACGCAAATCACTGATGCGCGAGTTCGTACATGAGCCGATAAATACATGTTGCACCGGAATGTCGGTAATCGGCATGCCGGGGTTCAACCCCATATACTGAAGCGCCCGGCGCACCGCGTTGCGCTCGGTTTCGCTTTCGAACTGTTCCGGGTCGGGCACCGTTCCGTCAACCGATGTGCTCATCGCTGGGTTCGTTCCCCACGTTACCATCGGAGCAATGGTTGAGGCATCGATTTCGATCGTTTTGTCATACTCGGCCCCCTCGTCGCTGGCAAGCGCCCGCCAGCGTTCAACCGCTTGCTCAAACGCCTCGCCTTTTGGCGCATATTTGCGGCCGCGCAAATAGGCAAACGTCGTTTCATCTGGACTGATAAGGCCGGCGCGCGCTCCGGCTTCGATCGACATATTGCAAATCGTCATCCGCTCTTCCATCGACATGCGGCGAATCGCCTCACCGGTAAACTCGATAATATAGCCGGTGCCAACGCCGACGCCGTAGCGGCCGATGATGGCCAAAATGACGTCTTTCGCCGTCACCCCTTTACCGAGCTGGCCGTTGATGCGGATTTGCAGCGTTTTCGGTTTATGCTGCCAAAGCGTTTGTGTCGCTAGCACGTGTTCGACTTCGCTCGTGCCGATGCCAAACGCTAAGGCGCCAAACGCCCCGTGCGTCGATGTATGGCTGTCGCCGCAGACGATCGTTTTTCCCGGCTGGGTCAAGCCGAGCTCCGGGCCGATCACGTGGACGATTCCTTGCTCTTCGCTATGCAAATCGGCGAGCGGAACACCAAACTCGCGGCAGTTGCGCTCAAGCGCAGCGATTTGATTGCGCGCCACTTCATCGGTAATGACAAATCGGTTGACGGTCGGCACGTTATGGTCCATCGTCGCAAACGTCAAGTCCGGCCGCCGCACTTTCCGTCCGTTTTGGCGCAGCCCCTCAAACGCCTGCGGCGATGTCACTTCATGCACTAAATGCAAATCGATATACAGCAAATCCGGCTTCCCTTCTTCGCGGTAGACGACATGGTTTTCCCATATTTTTTCGATGATCGTTTTTGGTTTCACTGCCTTCACCTCGCACGTCTCATGCATAAACGGTCATAATTTGCGCGATTGCTGTATAGTCGAGTACCGCTGTTTTGATCTCCTCGACCATTTCGTCCGTCGATACGACGCGGCCGCTGCTTTGCGCCAGGTCAGCTGTGCGCAAGCCCGCGGTAAGCGCCTGCTGCACCGCATGCTCGATCGCTTCCGCCTCGGCGGCGAGCCCGAACGACAGGCGAAGCATCATAGCGGCTGACAAAATAGCGGCAATCGGATTCGCCTTTCGCATGCCAGCGATATCGGGCGCCGATCCGTGCACCGGCTCATACAAGCTTGGTCCGGAAGCCGACAAGCTGGCTGACGGCAGCATCCCAAGCGACCCGGATAACATCGATGCTTCATCGCTTAAAATGTCGCCAAACATGTTTTCCGTGACGATCACATCAAATTGCTTCGGCGCGCGGATGAGTTGCATCGCCGCGTTGTCGACAAGCATATGCTCAAGCTCAACGTCCGGGAATTGTTTAGCCACCTCTTCAGCCACTTCCCGCCATAACCGACTTGAGGAGAGCACGTTCGCCTTGTCGACCGAGGTCACTTTTTTCTTCCGGCCGCGCGCTAACGTAAACGCCATGCGCACGATCCGCTCGATCTCTTCCTTTTTATATAAGAGCGTGTCAACCGCTTTTTCTTCTCCGTTTTCGACGACGCGGCCGCTCGGCTGGCCGAAGTAAATGCCGCCGGTCAATTCGCGCACGATGATGAAATCGACATCTTGCACGAGATCCGGTTTTAGCGGTGAAGCAGAAGCCAAGCTGTCATAGCAGACGACCGGCCGCAAGTTCGCGTATAACCCAAGCTGTTGGCGGATGGCAAGCAGCCCTTTTTCCGGGCGCAGGTGCGGAGGATTTTCGTCCCACTTCGGACCGCCGACCGCCCCAAGCAAGACGGCGTCGCTTTGTTGGCAAAGGCGAAGCGTTTCTTCCGGGAGCGGCGTCCCTGCTTCATCGATCGCCGCCCCGCCGATTAACCCGTATTCGAATGTAAACTCATGTCCAAACCGGATTCCGACCGCTTTTAATACGTCCACCGCTCCAGATGTCACTTCTTGGCCGATGCCATCGCCCGGCAAGACGGCAATCCGATAGTTTCCCATGCTTGATCCCCCCGTTTTATGGTGTTGCCACTTTTTCGTTTTCAGCGCGCATCGCTTCGATCATAAACACGCGGTTCATCGCGTTAATGTACGCTTTAGCCGAAGCTTCGAGCACATCTTGCGCCGTTCCGCGTCCGCTCGTTTCCACATCGTTGACGCGCACTTTAACAAATACTTGCGCTAACGCATCGCGGCCGCCCCCGACCGATTCAATCCGGTAATCTAGCAGCGTCACCGCCGTTTGGAAACAGCGCTCCAACGTGTTGTACAGCGCCTCGACGCTGCCCGCTCCGGTCGCCGCTTCTTGGATGTCGTTTCCTTTCCCGTCTTTTAACACAACAACCGCTGTCGGGATTTGATTTGTCCCGTACTGTACTTGAATCGACGACAATTGGTAAAAATCTTTGAAATGGTCGAACTTCTCTTCGAAAATTAAAGCGACTAAATCATCGTCCGTCACATCTTTCTTTTTATCCGCCAGCTCTTTAAAGCGGACGAACAGCTGGTTGATCTCTTCCTCTGACAGCGTATAGCCGAGCTCTTCGACCCGGTTGCGGAGCGCATGGCGGCCGGAATGTTTGCCAAGCACCATCGAATTCGACGGCACACCGACGAGCTCCGGCGAGATGATTTCATACGTCGTTTTTTCTTTTAGGACGCCGTCTTGATGAATGCCGGATTCGTGGGCAAACGCGTTTTTGCCGACAACCGCCTTGTTCGGCGGAACGACCATGCCGGTCAGCTTGCTGACTAGACTGCTCGTGCGCTTAATTTCTTGTAAATTGAGGCGCGTTTCCACTTGATAATAATCTTTGCGAATGTGAAGGGCGACGGCGATCTCCTCAAGCGCCGCGTTGCCGGCCCGCTCGCCGATGCCGTTGATCGTGCATTCAACTTGTGTCGCCCCGTGCTCGATGGCCGAGAGTGAGTTTACGACCGCCATGCCTAAGTCGTCATGGCAATGGGCGGATAAAGAAATATTTTCAATATTCGGAACATTATTTCGTAAATAGAGGAAAATCTCCCCATACTCTTTTGGTGTAATATAGCCGACCGTATCTGGGATATTGATCACAGAGGCGCCGGCTTTGATCACTTCGGTAACGATTTTTGCCAAAAACGGCAGTTCGCTCCGGCACGCATCTTCCGCCGACCATTGAACGATCGGGAAGAAACGTTTGGCATATTTCACCGCTTCCACCGCCGCTTCAATGACTTGCTCCGGCGTCATCCGCAGTTTGTGCACCATATGGATCGGCGAGGTGGCGATGAATAAATGCAACCGCGGCTCGGCGCCGCCTTGTAATGCCTCCCATGCGGCGTCAATATCGCTTCGAACCGAGCGCGACAGCCCGGTGACCGAACATGTTCGAATCGTTTCCGCGATTTGTTTGACCGCTTCAAAATCGCCTTTGGACGAGGCGGGGAAGCCCGCCTCGATAATATCAACTTGCAGCCGCTCGAGCTGGCGGGCGATCTCCAATTTTTCTTGCAAATTTAAGTTTACCCCGGCTGATTGTTCCCCGTCGCGCAACGTCGTATCAAAAAACTTAATTTTTCGCACCTGGCACCACCGCCTCTTTTTGTTTTGCCTTCACAAACGGCATCATGCTCCGCAATTCGCGTCCGACCACCTCGATCAAATGCTCGTTTTCGCGCCGATTGATGGCGTTGAACTCCGGACGGTTTGCCTGATTTTCTAAGATCCAGCTTTTTGCAAATTTACCGGTTTGAATGTCATGCAAAATGTTTTTCATTTCCGCTTTCACCGCTTCGTTAATGACGCGCGGCCCGGATGTAAAGTCACCCCATTGCGCCGTATCAGAAATCGAGTAGCGCATCCACGACAGCCCACCCTCATACAAGAGGTCGACGATGAGCTTCATCTCATGCAAACATTCGAAATATGCGACTTCCGGCTGATATCCCGCTTCAACGAGCGTTTCAAATCCGGCTTTAATGAGCGCCGTCAACCCGCCGCAAAGCACCGCCTGCTCGCCAAACAAGTCGGTTTCCGTTTCTTCTTTGAACGTTGTCTCAAGCACCCCCGCCCGCGTGGCGCCGATCGCTTTGGCGTAAGCGAGCGCGGTTTCTTTCGCATGGCCGGTCACATCTTGATAGACGGCGATGAGCGCCGGCACGCCCGCCCCTTCAGCATACGTGCGCCGGACAAGATGGCCCGGGCCTTTTGGCGCGACCAAAAAGACGTCAACGTGCTCCGGCGGAACGACTTGGCTGAAGTGGATATTAAAGCCATGGGCGAAGACAAGCGCGTTGCCCGGTTTCAATTCCGGTTCAATTTCTTCTTTGTAAACGGCCGGCTGTTTTTCATCCGGCAGCAGCACCATCACGATATCGGCCTGTTTCGCCGCTTCGCGAACCGCATATACCTCGAAGCCGTCTTGTTCCGCCTGTTCCCACGATTTCCCTTTTCGCAATCCGACAATGACGCGAACACCGCTGTCGCGCAAGTTTTGCGCATGCGCATGACCTTGCGAACCATAGCCGATAATAGCGACCGTTTTTCCTTGCAAATATTGTTCGTTTGCATCTCCGTTATAGTACACTTTTGCCATGAGTACCCTCTCCTTTATCATGTAGTGTGAGTATTGTTAAATGATGAACGCTGTTTTCTGGCTGGTCGCCGCTTTTTGCGCTCCGCGGGTGAACGCAGTCGTACCCGTGCGCGCCACTTCTTTGATGCCATACGGGCGGAGCAGCTCGATCAACGCTTCGACCTTTTCCGGCTCGCCGGTCACTTGAATGACGAGGCTGTCTTTGCTCACGTCAACGATCGAAGCGCGGAACGGTTCGATAAGCGTATAAATTTCTTGGCGGATCGCCGGAGCGGCCGCCACTTTCACGAGCGCCAGCTCGCGTGCGACGATGGCCTGGTCAGTGATATCACTCACTTTCAACACATCGATTTGCTTGTTTAACTGCTTAATAATTTGTTCAGCGATCCGCTCATCGTCAACGTTGACGACGAACGTCATCCGCGATACCCCGTCGATTTCCGTATGGCCGACGGTGATGCTTTCAATGTTGTAATGCCGCTTCGTAAACAGCCCGGTGATGCGGTTTAATACGCCTGGACGGTTGTTGACGGTCATTGTGATAATTCTTCGCATGCTTTCACCCCCACCATTTCATGAAGCCCTTTTCCGGGCGCGACCATCGGATAGACGTTTTCGTCGGCGCGGACGTGGAAGTCAAGCAGCACCGGACCGTCGATGGCAAATGCTTGTTTTAATACTTCGGCAGCTTCCGCTTCCGTCTTCGCCCGCAGCCCCGGCATGCCGTATGCTTCAGCCAATTTCACGAAATCCGGCTGGTTCGGAATGAGCGAATGGGAGTACCGTTTGTCATAAAACAGCTCCTGCCATTGCCGCACCATGCCGAGCGCCTGGTTGTTGACGATGACGACTTTGATCGGCAGCTGCAGCTCTTGAATGACCGACAGTTCTTGGAATGTCATTTGGAAGCCGCCGTCGCCGACGATCGAAACGACCGTGGCGCTCCGGTCGGCAAGCTGGGCGCCGATGGCCGCCGGAAGCCCGAAGCCCATCGTGCCAAGCCCCCCGGATGTGACCCAGCGGTTCGGCCGGTTAAACTTGTAATATTGCGCCGCCCACATTTGATGCTGGCCGACATCGGTTGTAACGATCGCCTCGCCGCCCGTCAGCTCATAAATCATCTCAATGAGCTTTTGCGGTTTGATCGTCCCTTCTTCCGGCTCGTAATAAAGCGGGAATCGCCGCTTCCACTCATCAAGCTGGGCAAGCCATGCCGCCGTGTCGGCCGGTTTGCCTTGCTGGTCGATCAGCTCGTGCAAGGCCGCTTTCGCATCGCTGACGATCGGGATTTTCGTCGGCACGTTTTTGCCGATTTCCGCCGGGTCGATGTCAATATGGGCGACCGTCGCCTTTGGCGCAAAATATTTTAAATTGCCGGTAACCCGGTCGTCGAAGCGGGCGCCGATGTTAATGAGCAAGTCGCATTCATACAGCGCCATATTCGCCGTATAAGTCCCGTGCATGCCGGCCATGCCGAGAAAAAGCGGGTGGTCAGCCGGGAAGCCGCCGAGGCCAAGGAGCGTATGGACGACCGGGATCTTTTGCTGCTCTGCATATTGTCGCAGTTCATCGGCCGCGTTGGCGTGCAAGACGCCGGCGCCGGCTAAAATGACCGGGCGCTTCGACTGGCTGACCGCCTCGACGAGCCGCCGGATTTGCCAATGGTTCGGCTGTGTCGTCGGCTGATAGCCGGGCAGATGAACGTCTTGATCGTAGTCAAACTCCCCTTCGGCCGTCGTCACATCTTTTGGAATATCGATCAACACCGGCCCTGGCCGCCCGGTCGTCGCAATATGAAACGCTTCTTTAATGATTTTCGGCAGCTCGCTGATGTCGCGCACTTGATAGTTATGCTTGGTGATCGGCATCGTAATCCCAACGACATCCGCCTCTTGAAACGCATCCGAGCCGATGACGCTCGTCGCCACTTGCCCGGTAAAGACAACGAGCGGCAGCGAATCCATCATCGCGTCCGTCAGCCCGGTGACGATGTTTGTCGCCCCCGGGCCGGAGGTGGCGATGACAACCCCGGGTTTCCCGGAAATGCGCGCGTACCCTTCCGCCGCATGGATGGCCCCTTGCTCATGGCGCGTTAACACGTGAAACACGCCGGCTTTATACAGCTCGTCATAAAGCGGCAGCACCGCGCCGCCCGGATAGCCGAAAATGACTTCGACGTTTTCCGCCTTCAGCGCTTCAATCAACATCAGCGACCCGCTCATTCTCGCCTTCGTCCTCACTTGTTCCTCCACTTTCATCTTTGCCATCGTCGATCCTCCCCGTTGTTTGTCATCCATATAAAAAACCTTTTCACCCTCCATGGCCGGACTTGCCCAGCCAAAGGGGCGAAAAGGTTTCCTTTCCGCGGTACCACCCTTCTTCACGGCCATCACGGCCGCCTTAGGAGCAACCGGCCGAAGCCAGCCGCTCGTTTTCGTAACGGGTGAAGCGCGCGTCTCCACCCGTCCAACCCTACTTGCTGTTTGGCGTTCAGGCTGGCGCTCAGAGGTGAGTTCATCAAGCGGCAACATCACCGGTTCCCAGCTCCCCCGGCTCTCTGTGGATGTTGGCCCCGCTGACTACTTATCCTCGTCAACGCTTTTTCCGTATGCAATTGTCATTGCCGCTTAACCGACATTGGCGTTCGTCGGATATACTTTAACTCCCTCGGCAACAACGCGGCGGCGGAATTCTTCAAGAAGCCGCTTCGTATGCGGACCAGGCGTTCCGTCGCCGATCGTCCGGCCGTCAACTTTGATGACGGAAATGACTTCGGCCGCCGTCCCGGTTAAAAACACTTCATCTGCGACATATACATCATGGCGGGTAAATGGCTCTTCTTTGACCGTATAGCCGAGATCCTCGGCAATTTCGATAATCGCCTGGCGCGTAATGCCTTCAAGCGCTCCGACATATCCCGGCGGCGTGTAAACGACGCCGTTTTTGATGATGAAGACGTTATCCCCAGAACCTTCAGCTACATATCCTTGGTCGTTTAAAATGAGCGCTTCGCTGACGTTGGCCAAATGCGCTTCGATCTTCACGAGAACATTGTTCAAATAGTTGAGCGATTTGACTTTCGGGCTCAACACGTCAGAGCGGTTGCGGCGCGTCGCCACTGTCACCACTTCGATGCCCGTTTCATATAAATGTTTTGGGAAGAGCGCCAGCGGCTCAACGATAATGACGATTTGCGGCGTTTTGCATTTATACGGATCGAGCCCCAAATCGCCGACTCCGCGCGAAACGACAAGGCGGATGTACGCATCTTGGTAGCCGTTGCGGCGGATGGTTTCGAGCACACGGTCAATCATTTCATCTTTCGTGTACGGGATGTTCAGCAAAATGGACTTCGCGGAGTTGTACAGCCGATCTATATGTTCTTCCAGGCGGAATACGTTGCCGCTATAGACGCGAATGCCCTCAAACACGCCGTCCCCATACAAAAATCCGTGGTCATAAACCGATATTTTTGCGTTTTCTTTCGTTACAAATTCTCCGTTTAAATAGATCCATTGTTCGCCCACTTCGGTTCCCCTCTTCCTTGATCAGTCAACAGTTGCTTCGAACGGCTCGATGATGGGTTTGAGTCGTTTCTCTTATTTGAAAATTATAATAATCCTAAACTTCCCCGCCGTCAATAACGTTTTTTGAAAATTTTGATTGGTCAAACTACTTGTATACGCTTACAATGTGATAGAATCAAGGATTTGCTGATTTTAAAAAAATTTTTCTCTCCACAACAGGAGGCAAATAAGATTAGTTAGAAAGAGGGGGGAGAGGCGCCGAAAAATAAAAAAGCGGACACTTGTCCGCCTAGAAGGAAAACGTTTGTTCCAAGTCCGGGATCGCACGCCCGGCCACATCATAAAATTGAACGAGCGCTTGGCCTTTGCCGACTGTCAGCACCGCATATGTTTTTTCTTTTCTCCCGCGCGGCAAGGCGATGCTGCCTGGATTGATGAACAACACTTCATCGATTCGCTCGGCGCCGGCGAGGTGGGAGTGGCCGAAGCAAACGACGTTGGCCCCTGTTTCTTTCGCCCGATAGTATAAACGTAACAGCGACGTTTTCACGCCGTATAAGTGGCCGTGGGTGACAAAGAAGCGGACGCCGCCTGCCTCCTCGGTTCGCTCGTCGGGAAACGCCGCTGTCCAATCGCAATTGCCGCGCACGACCGCAAACGGAGCAATTTCATCCGCTTCCGCCGGCAGCTCGGAATCACCGCAATGAATGAACAAATCCGCTTCATGGCGATGGCGCGACACAATTTGAGCGAGCTCGGCGGTCAGCCCGTGACTGTCACTGACAATGACCGCTTTCATTCCGTCCGCCCCTTTTCGGCCATGATCTCGTCCCATTGCTCATTCAGCTTCGCCAGCGCCTTCGCCCGATGGCTGATGGCATTTTTCTCTTCGGGCGAAAATTCGGCCATCGTTTTCCCCCGCTCCGGAAGATAAAAGACAGGGTCATATCCAAAACCGCCCTCTCCGCGCGGCGCTTCGGCGATATAACCGTCACACGTCGCCTCGACAATGACGGTCGGCCGCCCGGGAATGGCAACGGCCAGCGCGCAATGAAAGCGGGCGGTGCGCTTCTCCATCGGCACTCCGTCAAGTTCATGAAGCAGTTTAGCGATGTTGCGCGCATCGTTTTTGTCTTCCCCGGCGTAGCGGGCTGAATGGACGCCCGGCCGGCCGCCGAGCGCATCAACGGCAAGCCCGGAATCATCGGCGATGACCGGCCGCTGCAAGCGTTGGCACACCGCCTCAGCTTTTAATTTGGCATTTTCGGCAAATGTGCTCCCCGTTTCTTCGACATCGGGAACGTCCGGAAAATCAAGGAGCGATTTCACTTCGATGCCCCGCTTGGCAAACAAGGCGGCAAACTCGCGCGCCTTGCCGGCATTTTTCGTAGCAATAATGATCTCCTTCATTCCGCCTTCTCCTCCCGTTCTGCTTCGTGCTTCACTCCGATGCGGGCCGCCCGCTCGCCCAATACGCGGCGCTGAATGGCGATGAGCTGTTCAATGCCCATCTGCGCCGCCTCGAGCAATTCCTCTAGCTCGGCGCGCGAAAAGGACGCTTCCTCCCCGGTGCCTTGAATTTCGACAAACTGGCCGGCTCCGGTCATGACGACGTTCATGTCGACTTTCGCGCGGGCATCCTCGCTGTAATTTAAATCGAGAATGACCCCATGTTCAGGATCGATGCCGACTGAGGTGGCAGCGAGAAAATCGCGAACCGGAAGCGACGCAAGCTTCCCTTCCTCCACAAGCTTAGAGAGCGCCAGCACGAGCGCCACATACGCACCGGTAATCGACGCCGTCCGCGTTCCGCCGTCCGCTTGAATGACGTCGCAGTCAATCCAGACGGTCCGCTCGCCGAGCTGTTCCAGCTCAACGACCGAGCGGAGCGCCCGGCCGATCAGACGCTGAATTTCCATCGTCCGCCCTGACACTTTCCCTTTGCTCGCTTCCCTCGCATTCCGCTGTTCGGTCGCCCGCGGCAGCATCCCATATTCAGCCGTAATCCAGCCTTTCCCTCCGCCGCGCATAAACGGCGGCACTCTCTCTTCAACCGTCGCCGTGCAAATCACTTTCGTGTCGCCGATTTCAATCAAAACCGAACCTTCAGCATGCTTCATATAATGCGGTTGTATATGTACAGGGCGAAGTTCGCGGTTGTTTCGTCCGTCCGTTCTCATCACAATCCTCCTTTTTTCTCCTTGGATGACTCCCGCTTGGCTGCCTAGCGCCAGGCTGCCCCTTCAGGCAAACCGCAGGCGGTGTAAAGAACATCTTTCCTGTTTCGATCGCACTCCCCAAGCGGTCAGCTTTCCGCCGTTTTCCAAAAAATAAAGAGGCGGAATACGTTTCCACCTCTTTGTTATACCATAATGGCCCCCTTTGTTTCCAGCTTGTTAAAATGTCCCTGTATTGACGTTTTGCGGCCGGGTGACCGGTTTTGTGAGCGGCTTGCCATCTTCGGTGACGAGATCGGCTTTGCCGTTGACGGTGATCGCCACGCTTTCAACCCCATTTTGCTCGGTGAGCGACAGCACAAGCGAATTTAATACGACATCGGAAATCACATGTTTCTTGTTGCTGCCATAAATGCCCTCGTTAAAGTTGAGCGTCACTTTGCCGTCCTCATATTTCGGGGCATCGACAAGCTTGGCATCCGGCTGAAAGACGCCAACAAGCCCGCTGCCGTGGTCCGGCCCTTGGATGAGCTCATTGATCGCCGCAGCGATATCGTCCTTTTCTTTATTGGGTACCCGTCTTGTCACCGGCACATAATATGTGTTGTCTCCCTGCTGGGCGACAAAATAAACCGTGACCGGGTGCGTATTCGTAATGTCCGGCACGCCGCTCGCCTCGATATTGATGCCATCCGCCCGGCTGACTCCGCCTTGGATCGGTGTTTTATTGACCGGCATCACCTCTTGGTCATAGCCGTTAATCCGGATTTTGACGCGCTTAATGTTGTCAAATTGGGTCAATGTCCACGTAATGGCTTGCAAAATCCGCTTTTCATCCTCCGGTTTGTATTGCTTAAATTCCGGCGAAAAGTCGGCGATCAACGTCCCGTCTTTTTCCAGTTTTGTGCCAAGCACAGTCGTGCCTGCCGGAATGACGGCGCGGAAGCCATTTGGCAACACTTCGGATACCGGGCCATCCTCGACTAAATATTCGAGCACTTGTTTCGCAACCGCCTGCGTTTTCGGCAACTCTACTGTTTGCGGCACGACGAAGCCATTTTTGTCAATTAAGTATAATTCCCTCTTCACCGTCTCGGTAGCCTTCGCTTCCTCTTTCTCTCCCTTTTTGTCCCCCGTTGCCTCTTGGAGCGCCTGACCGTCTTTGACATAGCTCGTTTCTTGCGGCGGATCGATCTCCTTCACTGCCTCATCATTCCCAAACAAACCGCAGCCGCCAAGCAGCAAAAGCGAAGCGAGCACCGGCGCTGTCCATCTATGAACCGTCCGTTTGCCCATTGACGTTCCCTCCTACTCGTAGTTTGTACTACTATGTATACGAGCCGGTTGCCAAAATAGAATAAAAAAATCCTTTAGCGTCCACGCGCTAAAGGATTTTTTCGGTCACAGACGAATCGCCTCGACTTTGCCGATCGATTTGCCAAACCATTTTCTTGAAATCTTTTCAAACAGTTCTTTTGATCCGGTCGTGAAAAACAAATGCTCCGGTTCGCGCCTGCCGGTGTAAAGGAGGTGGCTATGATGCAAAATCGTGCTCACTTCGCGGGCCGTTTCATCGCCGGAGCAGATGAGTTTCACCTTTTTGCCCATATACGCCCGAATGAGCGGGGCCAGCAACGGGTAATGCGTGCACCCTAAAATGAGCACATCAATCGGCCGCGGACGCAGCGGAGCAAGCGATTCGGCGACAATCGCCACCGCCTTCTCCCCTTCAAAATCGCCGCTTTCGACAAGCGGGACGAACTTCGGACAGGCCAAGCTTTCGACACGAACGTGCGGGTTGATCGATTGGAGCGCTTTTTCATACGCTTTGCTTCTGACCGTCCCGACGGTGCCAATCACACCGATATGCCCGCTTTTCGTCGCCTTCAAGGCGGCGCGGGCGCCGGGATGAACGACGCCAAGCACCGGAATGTCAAGCCGCTCCCGCACTTCATCGAGCGCGACCGCGGTTGCCGTGTTGCAGGCAATGACAAGCATTTTCAACGGATATTGCCGCAAGTAGTGAATCATCTGCCATGTAAATCGGCGAATTTCTTCAACCGGGCGCGGCCCGTACGGACAGCGGGCGGTGTCGCCAAGGTAAATGATCTGTTCCTTTGGCAGCTGCCGCATAATTTCTTTGGCGACGGTTAAGCCGCCGACTCCTGAATCAATGACACCAATTGCTCTTTCCAAGTGATCGCCTCATTCTTTCATCATTTCTTGATGCAGTTTGCGCAAACAGCGCTCAAAAACGACAATTTCTTCATCCGAAAAGTTTTCCAGCACTTGGGCCAAATCGCGCTGGCGTTTTTCAATCACTTCCTCAATGATGCGCTCGCCTTTTTCGAGCAGGTGAATGCGGACGACGCGCCGATCATGTTCATCACGCACTCGGGCGACGAGACCGTTTCGCTCCATGCGATCGACCAAGTCGGTCGTCGTGCTGCACGCCAAATACATTTTGCTCGATAACTCGCCAACCGTCAAGTCCCCTTCTTCAAGCAGCCATTGCAACGCGACAAACTGCGGAGGCGTGATGGGGTAGTTCGTTAAAATTTCGCGGCCGCGCTGTTTTAAGTTGGCGGCGATATAGCGAAGCAATTTTTCCAACTCGGCAACCGTTTTTTCGTTCATCGCAGACGACATACAATCTCCCCTTGATCATTTTCGCGGCCTGGCCCCAAAACAACGTGCCTCAGCCAACGGCCATTCTATTTTTCATTTTACAATACCGGGGGACATAATCAATACAAAATAATATAGAACGCCGCTGCAGACAAAAGGCCAGACAGGCGGCAAAGCCTCGTCCGGCCGCAAAGGAACATAACAGCCGGCCATCCGAAAAGGGAAAGCCGGCATCGTTTATAGTTCAAGTTCGCCCATTCGAAGCAATTCAATGACCGCTTGCGAGCGCCCCTTGACCCCAAGCTTTTGCATCGCATTCGAAATATGGTTGCGAACAGTTTTCTCGCTGATAAACAGCTCTTTGGCGATCTCCTTCGTCGTCTTGTCTTGCACGAGCAATTCGAAGACTTCTTTTTCTCTCTTTGTCAACAGCGGCTTCGATTGAAACGATTGATCCTTCAACGGTTGTAACCCTCCTTGCTCTCAATGGGCCCGAACTGCCGGATGGGTATTTCCTCACCATATCGTATGTGAGAGCAAGGGCGGCGGTGACGAAATTTTGCTTATCTAATAGAAAAATAGGTCTTTTTTTCGCCTCCCCACCTGATCAAAGACAAGGGGGCTGGGCAAGCGCAAAATCCCCTCCATGGCTGGCCACGGAGGGGATGAGAGGTTCAACTGTTACGCTTCGTCGCTGCCAAAGAAATCGCGGAACATTTGGATCGTCGTGTCGCGGTTTAACGCGGCGATTGACGTCGTCAGCGGAATGCCTTTCGGGCACGACTGCACACAGTTTTGCGAGTTGCCGCAGTTGGCCAAACCGCCGTCGCCCATAATCGCCCGCAGCCGCTCAGCTTTATGCATCGCTCCGGTCGGATGGGCGTTAAACAGCCGCACTTGCGACAGCGGCGCCGGGCCGATAAAGTTCGACTTGCTGTTGACGTTCGGGCACGCTTCAAGACAGACCCCGCACGTCATGCATTTGGACAGCTCGTACGCCCATTGCCGCTTCCGCTCCGGCATGCGCGGACCCGGACCCAAGTCGTACGTTCCGTCGATTGGAATCCATGCTTTGACGCGTTTTAGCGCATCAAACATCCGGCTCCGGTCGATGACCAAGTCGCGGATGACCGGGAACGTGCGCATCGGCTCGAGGCGGATCGGCTGCTCGAGCTGGTCGATCAAGGCCGCACACGCTTGGCGCGGCTTGCCGTTAATCACCATCGAACATGCTCCGCACACTTCTTCCAAACAGTTCATTTCCCAAACGACCGGTGTCGTTTTTTCGCCTTTGGCGTTGACCGGGTTGCGGCGGATTTCCATGAGCGCCGAAATGACGTTCATGTTCGGGCGGTACGGGATGACAAACTCTTCTTCATATGGCGCAGAGTCCGGACGATCTTGGCGCGTAATGATGAATCGAACCGTTTTGTTCTCGCTCATCTTACTTCACTTCCTCTTTCTTTTTGCTGTAGTCGCGTTTGCGCGGCTTGATCAACGAAACATCGATCTCTTCGTAATGGAATGCCGGACCGTCTGGCGTGTAGCGGGCCATCGTCGTTTTCAGCCACTCTTCGTCATTGCGCTCCGGAAACTCCGGTTTGTAGTGCGCTCCGCGGCTTTCGTTGCGATGATACGCGCCGAGCGTGATGACGCGGGCAAGCTGCAGCATGTTGTACAGCTGACGGATAAACGTCGCCCCTTGGTTGCTCCACTTCGCCGTGTCGGTGACGCTGATGTTTTTGTACCGCTCCATCAGCTCTTGAATTTTTTCGTCCGTTTTCAGCAGCCGGTCGTTGTAGCGGACGATCGTCACGTTCGCTGTCATCCATTCGCCGAGCTCTTTATGCAGCACATAGGCGTTTTCCGTACCGTCCATCGACAGAATGTTTTCCCACTTTTCTTGTTCTTGTTTGACATAGCCATCAAACAGCGCCGACGGCAGCGCATCGGCCGATTTTTCAAGACCGCGGATGTAGCGGACCGCGTTCGGGCCGGCGACCATCCCGCCATAAATGGCCGATAAGAGCGAGTTCGCGCCGAGACGGTTGGCGCCATGAATAGAGTAGTCGCACTCACCGGCGGCAAACAGCCCTTTAATGTTTGTCATTTGGTCATAGTCGACCCATAAGCCGCCCATTGAATAGTGAACAGCAGGAAACACTTTCATCGGCACTTTGCGCGGGTCTTCGCCCATGAATTTCTCGTAAATTTCAATAATGCCGCCGAGCTTAATATCCAGCTCTTTCGGATCTTTATGGGAAAGATCCAAATACACCATGTTTTCCCCGTTAATGCCGAGCTTCAAGTCGACGCACACATGGAAAATTTCCCGGGCAGCGATGTCGCGCGGCACTAAGTTTCCGTAAGCCGGGTATTTTTCTTCAAGGAAGTACCACGGTTTTCCGTCTTTGTACGTCCAGACGCGGCCGCCTTCCCCGCGCGCCGATTCGCTCATCAACCGAAGCTTGTCATCGCCCGGAATCGCGGTCGGATGGATTTGGATAAATTCGCCGTTTGCATAATAGACGCCTTGCTGATAGGCGATCGACGCCGCCGAACCGGTATTGATGACCGAGTTCGTCGATTTTCCGAAAATGATCCCCGGTCCGCCGGTCGCCAAAATGACGGCATCGGCAGGAAACGCTTTAATCTCCATGGATCGTAAGTCTTGCGCGACGATGCCGCGGCAAATTTGTTCGTCATCTAAAACGACTCCCAAAAACTCCCAATGCTCATATTTCGTCACAAGCCCAGCCACTTCATGGCGGCGCACTTGCTCGTCAAGCGCATACAAAATTTGCTGGCCGGTCGTTGCCCCGGCGTAAGCCGTGCGGTGGTGCTGCGTTCCCCCGAAACGGCGGAAGTCGAGCAATCCTTCCGGCGTGCGGTTGAACATGACGCCCATCCGGTCAAGCATGTAAATGATCCCCGGCGCTGCCTCGCACATCGCTTTGACCGGGGGCTGGTTCGCCAAAAAGTCGCCGCCGTAGACGGTGTCGTCAAAATGTTCCCACGGCGAGTCGCCTTCCCCTTTCGTATTGACCGCTCCGTTAATGCCGCCTTGGGCACAGACGGAGTGAGAACGCTTTACCGGAACGAGTGAAAACAACTCGACAGGCACTCCTGCTTCGGCGATTTTAATCGTGGCCATCAAGCCGGCCAATCCGCCGCCAACAACGATGATTTTTCCTTTTTTCATGGCTACTCACTCCCTAGAAAATTGCTGCTTTTGCTTCAATGTCCCACGGTTTGCCTCTGTCGATCAAGCGTTCGTTCGACAAACGGCTGCAGCGTGATCCATCAAGAGCCAACGCAGCGGTTCATGTCATCCAACAGCTGAAATCAATTTTTTACGCAAAAGCCAAAATGGCGCGAATGCCGACAATCGAAAGCGCGACAAAGATGATCATCGTAATGTACGTGAACACTTGCTGTGAACGAGGGGATACCGTTAAACCCCAGCTGACGAAGAACGACCATAAACCGTTGGCGAAGTGAAAGACGGTCGACAAAATGCCGATAATATAAAACCAAAGCATAAACGGATTATCGACAATATTGGCCATCATATCATAATTCACTTCAGCGCCAAACGCGGCTTGCACCCTTGTTTCATACACGTGCCAGACGACAAAAATCAATGTGATAATGCCCGTAATCCGCTGAAGCATGAACATCCAGTTGCGGAAATAGCCGTACTGGCGCGTGTTGAATTTGGCTGTAAACGCGATGTAAATGCCGTATACCGCGTGGAACAGCAATGGAAGGAAAATAATGAAAATTTCCAAGAAAATACGGAACGGCAAGTTTGCCATAAACGCAGCCGCCCGGTTAAACGCTTCCGGCCCGCGCGTCGCAAAATGGTTGACGACCAAGTGCTGCACTAAAAACACCCCAACGGGGATAACCCCGAGCAGCGAATGGAGCCGGCGATAATAAAACTCGCGATTCCCTGCCATTATGTAAACCCCCTTTAACGTAAGTAAAAATAAATTCCCCTCGTTACAGGATGGAAATAGAAACGCCTTCCATTTCCATCTTGCATTTGTCACATTCATTGTACTCCCACATTGTACAAGCGTCAAGAAAACATCGCCACAAAATGTTCAAACATTCTCATATTTTCCCTCTCTGAAGAAAGGGAGTGCACGCCGCCGGCAGTTCAGCTATAATGAGGAAATGGATAGAAAGAGGGGAAGACGATGAAACAGCCACGGTTAGAGGAACAGTATGAAACGTTTGGATCGATCACGCTTTCCGCATTTGGCGCTGAGCTGCTCCGCCATTCGCTTCTTCCCGAGCTGCTCGGTAAAGATGGCGCCGCCCTTTTATACTGGGCCGGCAAGCAGCTGGCGCGCCGCTATCCGCTCGCTACAATGGAGGACATCGCCGTCTTTTTTGAGCGGGCTGGCTGGGGGACGCTGTCGGCCGACGAGGAGCGGAAAGATGAACTGCACATCGAGCTGTCCGGTCCGATTGTCTCCGCCCGCCTTTCCTTATACGACAGCTGCACCTTTCAGCTCGAAGCCGGGTTTCTCGCCCAACAAATTGAGCAGCAAAAACGATTCGTCACCGAAGCGGTCGAATTGCCGGCAAAACAGGCAGGCAAGGCGCGCATTTTAGTGAAGTGGGACCGGAAACAAACCATTGATTGATCACCGCTAGTCGTCTATAGTCGAAGCAATGACTTCTCAGCAAGGGCAACAAAGGGCGCCCCGCGCTTACGGGACGCCCTTTTAACCGCTATTCATGCAGCTTCTCGTAAATTTTCTCCGCCACCGCCCGCGGGATGTTCGCCTGTTGCAACTCTTCAATCGTCGCTTCTTTCATCTTTTTCACCGAGCCAAAATAGTTTAATAGCGCCTTTTTCCGTTTTGCTCCGACACCGGGGATGTCATCGAGAACGGAATGGAACATCGTCTTCTGCCGCGTCTGACGGTGGAATGTGACCGCAAACCGGTGCACTTCATCTTGAATGCGCTGCAGCAAATAAAACTCTTGGCTTTGCCGGTCAAGCGGCACGACGGCTGGCGGATCGCCGGCGATGAGCTCCGATGTGCGGTGTTTTTCGTCTTTCGCCAGCCCGGCCAGCGGCACATCGAGGCCGAGCTCGTTTTCCAATACATCCCGCACCGCCGACAAGTGGCCTTTACCGCCGTCGATGATGATCAAATCGGGAAGCGGCAATCCTTCTTTCAACACGCGCGTATAGCGGCGGCGCACAACTTCGCGCATCGTTTCATAATCGTTCGGTCCCGCCACTGTTTTTACCTTATATTTCCGGTATTCTTTTTTCGCTGGCTTGCCGTCAAGGAACACGACGAGCGCCGAGACCGGATCGGCCCCGTAAATGTTCGAGTTGTCAAACGCCTCGATGCGACGCGGCGCTGGAATGCCGAGGCGCTCTCCGAGACGCTCGATGGCTTTGATCGTCCGCTCTTCATCGCGCTCAATGAAATAAAACTGTTCCTTCAAGGCAATGGCGGCGTTTTGGCTCGCCAGCTCCACAAGCTCTTTTTTCTTCCCTTTTTTCGGCTGGACGACGGCTACGCCGAGCAATTCACGGGCAAGCTCCCCGTCAATGTCGGACGGGAGGACGACTTCTTTCGGCTTCAAATGATGCGCTTTCGCATAAAACTGGCCCAAAAACGTCAGCATTTCCTCATCCGGGTCTTGGTAAAGCGGAAAAATGGACACGTCGCGCTCGATCAGCTTTCCTTGGCGGAGGAAAAACACTTGCACGCACATCCAGCCCTTGTCGTACGCATAGCCGAATACATCGCGGTCGATGAAATCATTGAACATCATTTTTTGCTTTTCCATCGTCATCTCAATCGCCGCGATTTGGTCGCGGTATTCTTTCGCCCGCTCAAATTCGAGCGCTTCCGCCGTCTCGTGCATTTTCTCGGCCAACTCCCGCTTTACGTCTTCATAGCCGCCGTTTAAAAAGCGGACGATTTGTTCAACCATCGCCTTATTTTGTTCGTCCGACACCGGGTTGACGCACGGGGCGAGGCATTGGCCCATATGGTAATACAAACAGGCGCGCGAAGGCATCGTCGAACATTTGCGGAGCGGATACAAACGGTCGAGCAGCTTTTTCGTCTCATTCGCCGCCTGCACGTTCGGATACGGGCCGAAATATTTGCCGCCGTCTTTTTTCACTTTACGGGTGATCAAGAGGCGCGGATGTGTTTCGGCGGTAATTTTAATAAACGGATAGCTTTTATCATCTTTCAGCATGACGTTGTATTTCGGATCATGCTTTTTAATCAAGTTCATTTCCAAAATGAGCGCCTCGGCGTTTGACGAGGTGACGATATATTCAAAATCGGCGATTTCCTCGACGAGCCGCTGCGTTTTGCCGTCATGCGTCCCGGTAAAATACGAGCGGACGCGCGCTTTTAGCGACTTCGCCTTGCCGACGTAAATGACCGTTCCGTGTTTATCTTTCATTAAATAGCAGCCCGGCTGTTCCGGGAGCACGGACAGCTTTTCCTTCAGCCGGTCGTTCATGGCCATCACTCCATCCTATTCCCCGACCCATTCGTACAGCGTAATCGTTCCGTACACCGGATCGGCAAGCAGACTGGAACGATATGTTTTCACTTTGCGCACATGGCGGGAAACATCGACTCCTTGGGCGCGAAACCCGTCAACAACATGATTGGTCATATAAATTGTAGCATGGCGGTAGTTTTCTTTGTCTTGCAAAAAGAAGGAAAAACGGAACACATCTTTATGCGGAAACGGCACATGCAAATAGTCGAACACGCGCGTTTCTTCCCACGTATATACCACAAACGACGGCGGTTTGTCACGCAACTCGTCCGCCAACTGGTATACAGCCGGCGGCGTCGCCGCTTGCTCGCGCAGCTGCCCGATGCCGACGGCCGCCTGCAGCAGCACGACCGCTGCCGCCAGCGCTAATCCCCATCCCCTCGGCACAGCCAAAAAGCGGCCCCACACATAAAACAGGGCAAAATGGATCAACGGAAGAAGGTGGCGCGGTTTTTCAATGTTTTGCGCCAATAGCGCCCAAACGGCGTACAGCAGGGCGGAAACGACAAGTGCGCGCGGCGGCCGAAACCGCCCGGCGCGCCAGGCGATGGCGCCGATTGCCGCATAGGCAGCGAGCAGCCAAGCGTTTTGGCAGGCGATGCCGGTCCAAAAAAAGTTGTCGATCAAAAACCGTTGCACCCGCTCGGAAAACGGAAGCGGACTCGCTGCCGCTGTTCCGCCCCAATCGCTGAAATGGCCGTGGACAAACGCCCAGCCGAGCTTGAAAAACGGGAAAAGACCGCCCTCCGTGCGCGCCACCGCTGCCACCCAAATGAATTGAAACAACGCAGCCACCAAAACGGAGGCCGCCACCCGGCCCAAGCGGCGGTGCGTGCTCCAGTCTTCATACCAAAGGAACAACAGCGCGGCGCCGAATGGAGCATACGACAGGCGCACTCCCATCAGCACGCTGAATAAAGCGGCCGGCAACAGCTGCGCCTTCCATGTCGTCTGTCGGTGCGCCCGCTCCACCGCCCACATGTACCACCAGAGCACGCCGAGCGCCGCGCCGTCAGACATCGGCCGGGCGGCGGCGAGGAGCACATAGCTTGAAGAGAGCACGGCCAAAGCGGCGAGCAGCGCCGCCGGGAGCGAAACGTTCCGGCGCAGCAGCCAAACGAGCGGAAAAACGGCGGACAAGAGAACGAGAACATTCAACACGGAAAGCGCCTTAGCCGGATTGGCGATGGCCGTGTGAACGGCCATGCCGCCTAAAATGAAATACGGATAGCCGGGAAAATGCGGCTGCATGCCTAACAAGTCGTAGCGCTCAAGCGCCAGCGCAAAATCGACTTCATCCCATGTGGCCGCATACGGGCTTGCCCAATACAACGCGGCGCCGGCCAAAACGGCGGCCAGCCCGATGCTGAAACAAAGCCAAAGCCGGTCGTGCAGCAGTCGTTTCACGAGATTCCCTCCAAAGAAAAAATACAAGGCGCAGCGCCTTGTACCTTTACAGAATGCCTTTCGTCTTTTCCTTAAGCGCCGCGGCCGACGGGTGCTCTTTGCTGTTCTTTTGGCCTTGGCGGCTCGTCACGAGCAAGTAAATGACGACAAAGTAGCCGATATAGGCGATCATTTCCTCAAGCGACGGCATCGACGAGTAGCCGAACAGCGCTTTTAAAAAGACGCCGACTTCACCGGAGAAGATGGGGGCCACACCGTGGTCGCGCAAATAATGCTCATAATCGATCGGGTGTTCCGGAAGCAGCCAAGTCAAATCGTACACATGTGGCATGACGCTGCCGATCAGACCGATGTCTTGCATCATGGAAATGGCTTGCACGAGCAACCCGGCAGCAATGAGGACGATAAAAGCGCCGGTCACCTTAAAGAATGTCTTGAGCGGGATGCGCATCGTTCCCTTAAAGAAGAAGTAGCTGACCAAGGCGGCGATGGCCATGCCTGTCGCGGCTCCCCAGCCTTGCAGCGCCGCGCCGATGTTGCCGTGTGTGATGGCGGCGAAGAAAAAGACGGTTTCCACCCCTTCGCGCAACACGACTAAAAACGAATGGATGACCATCCCGACGACATTGCCGGCTGTGATGA
Source organism: Geobacillus uzenensis (assembly GCF_002217665.1). NCBI lineage: Bacteria > Bacillati > Bacillota > Bacilli > Caryophanales > Anoxybacillaceae > Geobacillus > Geobacillus uzenensis. The sequence continues at coordinate 224,079 of NZ_NEWL01000002.1, read as the reverse complement.
ACTGATCCATTTTCCCTTCGACGCTTTTTTTTATGTGCTGGCTATGCTCAGCCATCCAAAACACCATTTGCGTCAACAGCAGCGTCGAGACGAGCATAATGCCGATTTTCAAGTAGATTTCACTTGCCATCGCAGCGAAGCCGGTCAACACGACTTGAAACAAAATAGCGACACCGACGCTGGCGGCCACCGCCAAGGCGGCGCCAAGCCATACGTATTTCGTATACTCGCGATGGTTCACCCGTTTCAAATATGACGTAATAATCCCGATAATAAGCAATGCCTCGAGCGCTTCGCGAAACGTAATGAGCAGCGCTTGAACTTCCATGCCCCCGCCTCCCCCTTCACAAGTAGACTAAGTCCGTTTCCGACGCCGTACATAAATCAAGACAGCGCCAATGATGATCGCAACGATCACAATGAGAGGAATCCAGTTTTTCAATTCTGACAAGTCGGTCCATTCCTTTTTTCTCACTTCATCCGGTTTTTCCGTGGCGCTTTCCGAAAAATGGCCAACTTCTAAGCTTTTCAAACCGAATTGCTTCTGCAGCGCCGTTAAAATCGTCTCTTTGCTTTGTTTAAACGCATTGATGTCCGATTTTTTCTCCCCGACGCCGAACAGCCCCGGGTTGCCAAGCGACTGCAATGCGTTGTCAAACTCCGTGCGCAGCTGCTTGTCAAGCGCCGTGTCTTTTCCTTGAATGATCGGCGACAGCGCCTCATACGTCGCAAACGCCTTCGCCAACAGCCGCTTGCTCGTATCATACTGGTCAAAGTTTTTCTCAATATTGTCTAAGCGGCGGGCGATATTGAGCACTAAAATTTCTTCCATATTTTCAGTCACCGCTTGACGGTCTTTGGCTTCGATGGCTCCAAGCACCTCTTTTGCCGGCTCGGGCCCCATATGCATGTCGATTTCTTCTTTTACCGTTTCAAAAATTTCTTTAGCCGCGGCAAAATTCGGCGGCTGTTCGTTCAGTTTTTCCTTCATCTGCTTGTAAGCTTCGGCGACCGCTTCTTCATTCGGATTTCCGTACGAGTAGGCAAACGCTTTAATCGGAATGAGATGGATCATAACGATCATTGCTATGTAAAAAAAGAGGCGGAACATTCTCATTTTTTCCTCTCCCTTCTGTTAAGATTAATGATAATGATTATCATAATCTCTGTCAATACGATTTACAAAACATGCTGGCGGCTAGGGGAAGCCGCCTTATGGACAGTGCCGTACCTGCTCCGGGAATCGCGGTCGATAGCGACTTTGGCGACCGGGCGGCGCATTTCTTTCCATATCGCCGGAATAACGGCGGTCATGTAGGCGGTAAATTTGATGAACGAGCGGCCGGTCGTCCGCACTTGGTAGCGGATCGGCACTTCCTTTAGTCGAAACCCTTTGCGCACCAAGTTGAGCGTCAGCACTTGGGCGTAATTGTAATCGTGGATAATTTCCGCCTCCTCCATTGCCTGGCGCGAAAAGGCGCGCATGCCTGACTGTCCGTCATAAAGGCGCTGGTCAAGAAGCAGCGACTGCAGCCGAGTGAACAAATAATTCCCGAGGCGGCGGTGCCATTTCATGCCGCGAATCGTGCCAAGGAAGCGCGAGCCAATCGTATAATCGGCCTCGCCGGCAAAAATGGGATCCAAAATGTCGGGAATTTGCTCCGGCGGATATTCATTGTCAGCGTCAATCATGACACCGACGTCCGCGCCGCGGCGCACGCATTCCTCAAGCCCGCGGCGCACCGCCGCCCCGAGGCCGCGATTTTCCGGCAGACGGCAAATGTCATCGGCCCCTGCTTCTTTTGCTACTTCAGCCGTCCGGTCCGTCGATCCATCGTCAATGACAAGGACGCTTACTTCGACATCCGGGTGAAAGCGGCGCGGAATGCGGCGGATGACGTCGCCAATCGCTTCTTCTTCATTGTGCGCCGGCAAAAAGACGATGACGCGCTGCTTCTTCATCGCTCTCCTCCTTTCGTATCGCCTCAATTAACACCGGGCCGCGGCTATGGCTTGGATACGGCGCGCCGAACAAATAGGCGATCGTCGGCGCGAGCGAGACGAGGCTTTTTTTCTCGTCGACCCGTTTTCCCGGTTCGATGGCCGGCCCGTATAGAAAAAACGGGACGTACCGTTCTCCCTCATCCAAATGGCCGTGGCCGCCGATGCCGTCCGCTTGGCCGTGGTCGGCGCAGACGATCAATGTCGCGCGCTCAAGCTCGCCGCGTTTCTCAAGCCAGCCGACAAACTCGGCAACCAAGGCGTCGGCTTCTTCAATTTTTTCGATATACTCGTCGTACAGCACACCGCGGCTATGGCCGGTTTGATCGGTGGCGATCAACTGTACGACAAGCAAGTCCGGGTTTTGTTCCTCGACGATGCGTTTCGCCCGCTCGATGATATAACGGTCGGCGAGGTCGTTCGGCATGACGGCCGTCACCGTTTCCACATCGTCGCCGAACGAATCAACCAAATGGGCGATGCCGAGCAAGCGGCCTGTTTTTCCGATTTTGCGGAGTGAATCGAAAATCGTCTCGACTTTCACCCCGAGCTTCCATACCATATTCGACCGGATGCCGTGCTCAAACGGGTACGTGCCAGTGAACATCGAAGTAAAGCAGACGACCGTACGCGCCGGATAAACGGTTTCCATTTGTGCAAATTCCGTTCCATGCGCGCGCAGCCGTTTTAAAAACGGGGCGTTCGCCGCCTCAAACCGATCTTTGCGCATGCCGTCAATGACGATGACATATACTTTATCATTGACCGGCGCGGACGGAACGGGCACGTTGTCGGTATACGTCGGGATGACATCCGGTTTCCAATCGAACAAATACCGGTGCAACACCCACGAGAACAGCCACACCCCGGCGGCAAACAGCCAAAACGAGCTGTACAGCGGCGCCAAAGACGCCCCTTGTTCGATCTGCCGCCCAGCGTATTCCCACACGGACAGAAGAAGGAAGCATTTCGGCAGCTGTTCTTGAGCATTGCCGCTCGTCGAATCGCTATTTTTTAGCACCAGCTTCCAAAAGCGGGTAAAATTCCACCATGACGTGCCGATGCGCAAATGGTAATACAGCGTTCCCCAAAAAAAGACGGTGAAGAAAAAATAGAGCCCGGCCGCCAGCAGCAATAGGGCAGCGTCGGCAAACGACCAAATGATGAGAAATGCCATATACGGAATCCATAAATAATTGCGCAAAAACAGCGGGTAATCGTATACATAGTAGACGACAAACAGCGGCAGCGCCGCTGCCAGGCCGAGCAGCCAAGCCGATGCATGAACTTGAGTGAGGTCAGCAGCATGGTAGATGGCCATCGTTCCGGCAACAAAAATCGGCGTGAACGGTTTTCCTTCATTCAACAAATTCCAGCAGCGCGCCGCGATTTTTTCAAACCGTGATGCTTCTTTCATACCCTCTCCCTTTCCTTTCTCCATACGTTTCGCACCGCCTGCCAGTCGGACCGCCAAAACGCGAGCACAACGGCCCCGGCCGCGTATGAAAACAAGAATTTCAACGCATGGGTAAGCACAGCCGCCGTATACGCCACGCTCCCCGGCGCCCCCAGCGCAGTTAACGCAAACGCCATCACCGCCTCATACGTTCCTGCTCCGCCAGGAGTGAGTTGGGCAATTTGACCGGAGACGGTTGCGCTGTTGACCCATACTGCCTGCCAAAAGGAAAGCGGCATGCCGACCGCTTTAGCGATCATGTCAATGACCGCCGCCTCGCACAGCCAGCTCGCCGCCACCGCCGCGGCGATCAACACGCCGCGCCGGCTGCGAAACACCGTCCGCCATCGCCGCCATAACCGTTCCATACGGAGCGGGCGGCGAAACACAGCAAGAGCGAGTACGAGGCCGGCCGCAGCGAGCGCCGCCAACAGCGGAACACCGGGAATTCGATGCATATACACATACATCCCAGCGGCGGCGAAACTGCCTAACACAGCCATGTCCAGCAGCCGCATGACCGCGACTGACTCGACCGACTCGCTGGCCGAAACGCCAGGCTGGCGGGCGAGCACAGCAACGCGGGCCGCATCGCCGATTTTCACCGGCGCAAGGTGATTGATGAACAAACTGAGCAGCACCGCACGCCAATAGACAGAGAAAGCGATCGGTTTCCCGACATACTGCTTCCATGCCCATGCCCGCAGCCAAAATGACATGCCATACACAAAAGCGGCCGCAGCTAGATCCGCCGGATGGCGGACTAGTTCCGCCAGATGCCGGAGCAGCAGCCGAATGTCAAAATAGCGGTATGTCAGCCAGACAAAAATGAACAGCAGCGCCGCGCCGGCCGTCCGCAACACCACCTTGGCAGCCAGCTTACCGCTCATATTCGCGCGCCCACACCACCGTCCGGGCCAACCCTTCAGCAAACGGCACCTTCGGCTCGTAGCCAAACGCCCGCTTCGCCTTCGTAATGTCCGCCCACGTCGCTTTGACATCGCCTTTCCGTTCCGGTGCACGCACGACCTTCATATCCGGGAAATGCTTCCGCAGCTCGACAAGCAGCTGTTCCATCGTGACCGGCGCCCCTGCGCCCAAGTTAAATACCTCGCTTTGGCTGCCGCTGCGATCAAGCGCCGCCACCATGCCGGCGACAATATCATCGATGTACGTATAATCGCGCGCCGTCCCAGAGCCATATACCGTGATCTCCTCGCCGTTCATCAGCCGGCGGAGAAACGTGCCGATGGCCATATCCGGCCGCCCCCACGGACCATAAACAGTAAAATAGCGAAAAATGGTCATTTTGTAGCCGTAGAGGTGAGCGTATGCATGGCAAAACGACTCCGCCCCGTATTTTGCGGCCGCATACGGCGAAACGACGCGCCCATCAGCCATTTCTTCCTTAAGCGGCACATTGCCGCGATCGCCATACACGGATGAAGACGAAGCGAACAACACGTGGCGGACCTCGGCTTCCCCGGCCGCCGCCAAGACGTTCACCGTTGCCTTAATATCGTAGTCAATATAGGTGAGCGGCTGCTCAAGCGAATACGGCACCCCCGGCAGCGCCGCCAAGTGGTAGACGGCATCGGGACGGAACTGCGCAAACCACCGCTTTGTCTGTTCCCCATCAAGTAAGTCCAAGCGGACAAGCGGCACCCGGCCGCCGGTAAGCGCCTGAAACTGCCGCTCTTTCCGTTCGGCGGGATAGTACGGATGAAAACAATCAACGGCTGCCACCTCGTATCCTTGACCGCTCAAATAGGCAGCGAGATGGCTGCCGATAAATCCCGCTCCCCCGGTCACAATCACTTTCATATGCTTCACCCCGTTATGAAATTCCCTGTTCATTAGCATCTTACCATAGCGGCCGGTGAACATCGTGAGCCACGGATGGAAACTAAATGTTCCCATTTATCTAGACAGGCGGTCGAGCCGGCTCGGCAGACTAGTTTTAGGACACAGGCGCCATCAAGTGCGGCTGACACTTGCGAAAAAAGGGCGCCCTGCGGACACCCCTGTCAGCGATTATTTTGCTTTTTCAATCACTTGCTGCAGCGCGGCTTCAATTTGCGGCAGCCATTTGTCGCCCTCAGCTTTATTTTTCGCCTTCGCTGCTTCTAAGTAGTGTGTCGCTTGATCGTTCAAGGTGTTGTAGGCCTCGTTGCCGAGCAGCGTTTTGATATCATTTTCCATCATGTTAATAAAAAGCGCACCTTCTAAAGCGGTGATCACCGACTTGTCTTGCCCCCAATTTTCTTGGCTTTCTTCATACTCATGAAGGGCCACTTTCGCCCATCCACGCACGAACGCGTGGTTCACTGCTTTCGGATCGAGCGTTTTGACGTCCGTCTGCAAGTCGAACTGTTTCAAAATATAGTCGGCTTCCTCGGCCGCATGCCGTTTCATATATGGATAGACGGACTGATAAAACGCCCAGCCTTCCGCCTGCTTCACTTTTGCCTCTTCGGCACTTTCTTTCGCCGCAGCCGCTGCCTTTGCCGCGTAGCCGTGCGGCAGCGCTCCGCTCGCTAAGTAAAATGTTTTCATCAACGTTTTATCGACGACTTGCTTGCCGAGGGCGAATGCCAGCGCATCGTCGTTTTGGACCGCTTGCTCCATTTGCGCGAACGCGCCGCTGATCGCGTCAACTAACTTCGTTCCATAGGCCGCATCACGCTTTTCCACCGTCGGCTGCAAAATCGCGTAAAACGCTTTTGCTTCCTCGATCTCTTCTTTCACTTCCTCTTTATTGGCCCAATGTTCTTCCGCTTCAGTAAACTCGTGTTTGATCGTCGTGTAAAACACTTTTTGCATCAACTTATCAAAAATTTGCTTGACGACCATCGGCTCAAGCGACCCGTCTTTTCCGGCAGCCAATGCCGTCGTAATATGCTGGTCAAGCGTATCCTCCAACTCTGCATCGCGCTTTTGCACAAGCGGCTGCAGCTTTTCTTTGTATAAGCTTTCCACTTTCGCGAAATCAACCGTCGCGCCCTGTTTTGCTTTATCAAGCTCCGCCAACGCTTCGCTGAAGGCACCGGCGTAATCCACGTCCGCCTGTTCGCTTTCCTCTTCCGTTTTCGTCTCCGTTTTCGTCTCTTCTTGTTTCTCTACGGCCGTTTGATTGCTGTTTTCTTTTTCTGTCCTCGCCGTCTGTTCGCTTTGGCCGCAGGCGGCAAGCGCCAACGCCGCGGCCGTGAACACGGCCATCCACTTCCATTTCCAGGACATTATGTATCCCCCCGCTATTTTGATAATGATTTTCATTAACACGATTTATTATAATAGATAATGATTTTCACTGTCAATAAGTCTTTGCTAAAATGAGGACATGTTTCATCTCTGCGTGATGAAAAGAACACCATGCCAATAAAAAAGATCCACGTTCATCGAACCGTGGATCTTCCGCCAAGTTACACATGTTTGCCGACAAGCTGGACAAGCGCTTCTTTCGGCTGGTAGCCGATCGCTTTATCGACAAGTTCGCCGTTTTTGAACACGAGCAGCGTCGGAATGCTCATCACGCCGAATTTCGCTGCTGTTTCTTGGTTTTCGTCAACGTTGACTTTGACGATTTTCACCTTGTCGCCCATTTCTTGATCAAGCTCCTCAAGCACCGGAGCGATCATGCGGCACGGGCCGCACCATGGCGCCCAAAAGTCAACGAGCGCGACGCCGTCTTTCGTTTCTGCGGCGAATGTTTGATCTGTCGCATTGATAATGGCCATGCGAAATCCCTCCCATATGCTAGAATGCTGCAAGCAAAGTATACCATGGACATTTGAAACGACGCGAATATTTTGCCTCGTTTCTAATATTCGCTTCGCGGTGGAATTTATCCAAGAAAAAACGGGCAGCGCGTGCCACGCCACCCGTTTGGGCTGATTACGAATGCACTTTCAGCTTTTTGAATTCTTCGGTCAGGAGCGGAACGACTTCGAACAAATCGCCAACAATGCCGTAATCGGCCACTTTGAAAATGTTCGCTTCCGGGTCCTTGTTAATGGCGACGATTACTTTCGAGTTCGACATGCCCGCCAAGTGCTGGATGGCGCCTGAGATGCCGCAGGCGATGTAAAGGTCTGGCGTCACGACTTTCCCGGTTTGACCAATTTGCAGCGAGTAGTCGCAATAGCCGGCATCGCACGCCCCGCGCGACGCGCCGACCGCACCGCCCAATACTTCGGCCAACTCTTTGAGCGGCTGGAACCCTTCGGCACTTTTCACGCCGCGGCCGCCGGCGACAATCACTTTCGCTTCCGTCAAGTCGACTCCTTCGGCCGTTTTGCGGACGACTTCTTTGACGATCGCGCGCAAATCTTTAATCTCGACCGCCATCGATTCAACGCTGCCGGAACGCGATTCATCGCGGTCGAGCGGCGCGATGTTGTTCGGGCGCACCGTCGCAAAGATGATGCCGTCAGTGACGATTTTCTTTTCAAACGCTTTGCCGGAGTAGATCGGGCGCGTGAACACAATGTTGCCGCCCGCTTCTTCGACCGCCACCACGTCGGAAACAAGGCCGGCGTCCAGCTTCACGGCCAGCTTCGGCGACAAGTCTTTGCCGAGCGCTGTATGGCCAAAGACAATGGCTTCCGGCTCTTCTTTGTCGATCACCGCTTTTATCGCTTGCGAATAGCCGTCGGACGTATAAAATTTCAAGTTTGGATGCTCAACGACAACGACGCGATCCGCCCCGCGGAAAATCAGCTCATTTGCATGCGCTTGCACTTGATCGCCGACGAGCGCCGCCACAACTTCCCCGCCTTCAGCGATCGTTTTGGCCGCTGCGATCGCTTCAAACGAAACATTGCGCAGCGATCCGTCGCGAACTTCTGCCAATGTTAATACTTTGCGTGCCATGTTTCAGTCCCCCTACCCTTATTGTTCATGGTTTCCGTCCGTTAGAGAGCGCCGACAACCGCACCGTCTGCCGTTTTAAACGACTTTCGCTTCGGAGCGGAGCAGCCCGACAAGCTCTTTGACTTGATCAGCAATCTCGCCTTGCAAAATTTTTCCTGCCTCCCGCTTCGGCGGCAAGAACACTTCGATCGTTTTCGTTTTCGCCTCGACCTCGTCCTCGTCAAGATCCAAGTCATCAAGCTCGAGCTCATCAAGCGGTTTCTTTTTCGCTTTCATAATGCCTGGCAGCGACGGGTAACGCGGCTCATTCAGCCCTTGTTGGGCGGTGACAAGGAGCGGCAGCGACGTTTCGATCACTTCCTCATCCCCCTCGACGTCGCGCACAACGGTCACTTTTCCGCCGTCGGCAATGTCAAGCTTCGTAATCGTCGTCACGTATGGGATGCCGAGCAATTCCGCCACGCGCGGGCCGACTTGCCCGGAGCCGCCGTCAATGGCTACATTGCCGGCCAAAATCAAATCCGGATTTTTATCTTTTAAGTATTCGGCGAGCACTTTCGCGGTCGTATATTGGTCTTGCTCTTCGACATCGTCGTCAATGTTGATGAGCACCGCTTTGTCGCAGCCCATAGCGAGCGCTGTGCGCAGCTCTTTTTCCGCTTCCTCGCTGCCGACGGTGACGACTGTCACTTCGCCGCCGTGTTTGTCGCGCACTTGGATCGCCTCTTCGATGGCGTATTCATCGTACGGGTTGATGATGAATTCAGCACCTTCCTCGTTAATCTTGCCGTTGACGATGGAGATTTTTTCTTCCGTGTCAAACGTGCGTTTCATCAACACAAAAATGTTCATGTCGTTCCCTCCTCGGTTTGATTGAACATTGTTTCATGTTCCAACATTCAGATATTGACAAAGATTATTTCCCTTTAAAGACGGGCGGCCGTTTTTCCAAAAACGCCTGCACGCCTTCTTTTGCATCCTCGGATCCAAACACGCGGCCAAACCATTCCGCTTCCTCGCGCACGGCCTCAACGAACGTTTTTTCCTTGGCGGCGTTAAGCAACTCAATAACCGCCCGAACGGAAAGCGGACTTTTGGCGGCGATCTTTTTCGCCAGCGCTTTGGCCTCGTCAAGAAGCCGTTCTTCCGGCACCGCCTTGTTGGCAAGCCCCCATTGCACAGCCTCTGCGCCGGTAATCGGCTCGCTCGTCCACATCATTTCGGCTGCCTTACCAAAGCCGACGTAGCGCACAAGCCGCTGCGTGCCAGCAAATCCAGGGATGATGCCAAGCTGCAGCTCCGGCAGGCCGAGTTTGGCGTTTTCCGCCACCACACGAATGTGGCAGCTCATAGCCAGCTCCAACCCACCGCCTAATGCGGCGCCGTGAATCGCCGCAATGACTGGTTTGGAAAAGCGTTCGATCCGCTCCATCACGAGTTGGCCGTTGCGCGACAAGCCGGATGCCTCCTCGACGGAAGCGATGGACGTGAATTCTTTAATATCGGCGCCGGCTGAGAAAAACCGCCCCTCGCCATGAAGCAACACGACGCGCACGTCCGGGTCGATCTCAAGCTCGTCCAACACGGTTGAAAGCTCTTTCAAAACCGCTGATGAAAGGGCGTTCGCCGGCGGCCGCGAAAACGTCACGACAGCGACGAACTCCTCTTTCGCTACGCGAAAAAAATTCATGAAGCCTCTCCCCTTTCTGCCTTTCCTAACGTCCGGCGGCGCACCCTTTGACGAGCAGTTCGTACACCGGATCGGCGAGGGCGGCCAAGTCATACTTTTGCTCGTTCATCACCCACGTCGTCACCGTTTCATCCAGGGTGCCAAAGATCATTTGCCGAGTGAGCCGGACGTCTAAATCTTGGCGAAACTCCCCTTTTTCCATCCCCTCCATGATGATGCGGTCGATGAGCCGCAAATATCCTTTCAGCACCTCATTGATGCGATGGCGCAGCTCTTTGTTCGACTGGCGCAGCTCAAGCTGCGTCACGACCACCATATGCGGATCAGCGGCGAGGGCGGAAAAATGAGTTTTCACCAATACATACAATTTCTCTAGGGGGCTTGAAATTCCTTCTGTCTCTTGTTCAATTTTCTCGATGAACGCCCCCATCTTTTCCTGAAAAAGCGAAATTAAAATATCCTCTTTGTTTTTAAAATAAAGGTAGATCGTGCCGTCGGCGACACCGGCCTGCTTGGCGATTTTCGACACCTGTGCTTGATGGTAGCCGTGCTCGGCGATGACGACGACGGCAGCGTCAATGATTTGCTTAAATTTCGGCTTTTCCCTCCGCAATATGGATTCTCCTTTTCTCACTTTCCATCCGCCAAATGAATGAACCATCATTCATATTTTCATTTTACGGGCAATTCTGCCGATTTGTCAAGCTTCTTTTTCTCCTCTTCCACCAACACGCGGCGCAAAATTTTGCCGATCGTCGTCTTCGGCAATTCGCTGCGGAACTCGTAGATGCGCGGCACTTTGTAAGCAGCCAGGCGCTGGCGCATAAACGCGTCAAGCTCCTGTTCGCTGCACATCTCCCCCGGCTTTAACACGACGAACGCTTTCACCGTCTCGCCGCGGTACGGATCCGGAACGCCGATCACGGCCGCTTCCTGCACTTTCGGGTGCTCATACAGCGCTTCTTCGACTTCGCGCGGGTAAATGTTGTAACCGCCGGCGATAATGACATCTTTCTTGCGGTCGACGATATAAAAATACCCACGCTCATCCATATATCCAATGTCACCTGTATACAGCCATCCGTCGCGCAGCACTTGCTCGGTCTCTTCCGGACGATTCCAGTAGCCTTTCATCACTTGCGGCCCGCGCACGACGAGTTCTCCACGCTCTCCCGGCTTTGCTTCCTCACCCGTTTCCAAGGAAATGATTTTCGCGTCCGTATCCGGCCACGGAACGCCGATGCTTCCTTTCACCCGTTCGCCATCCCAAAGGAAGTTGCTATGGGTGACAGGGGACGCCTCGGTTAACCCATAGCCTTCAATCAACTTTCCGCCCGTCGCCCGTTCAAACTGCTCCTGCACCTCGACCGGCAGCGGAGCGGAGCCGCTGATGCAGACGTTGATCGAGGATAAATCATATTTCGGCAAATCCGGATGGTTCAACAAAGCGATGTACATCGTCGGCGCGCCTGGGAACATCGTCGGCCGGGTGCGCTCGATTGCTTTTAATGTTTGCTTGACATCAAAGCGCGGGAGCAGCACCATTTTACTCGCCATCATCACGGACAAATTCATCACCGTCGTCATGCCGTACACGTGGAAAAACGGAAGCACACCGAGCACCGTTTCTTTTCCTTTTTCGCATTTATACACCCAATGGGCACACATGAGCGTATTGGCGATCAAGTTGCGATGCGTCAACATGGCCGCTTTCGGATGTCCCGTCGTGCCGCCTGTATATTGCAGCAGCGCCACATCTTCCACCGGATCGATGTCCACCCCGATCGGAGCGGTTTCCTTCTGACTGACGATCGTGCGGAACAGATGAACGGTTTCGCTTTCCGCGATGCGGACGATGGGCATGTTTTGCTTCCGCTGCACAAGCGGATACAGCCATTTCTTCACCGTGGGCAAATAATCTTGCATTCTCGTGACAATCCAATGTTTGACCGGCGTCCTCCCTTTCACCTTTTCCGCCTTTGGATACAGAAGATCCATCGTCACGAGCACCGAGGCGCCGCTGTCGTTCAGCTGGTATTCAAGCTCATACTCGGTGTAAAGCGGGTTCGTCTGCACGACGATGCCGCCGGCTAGGAGCGTCCCGTAGTAGCTGATGACCGCCTGCGGGCAGTTCGGCAGCATAATCGCCACCCGATCCCCTTTTTTCAATCCGATCGTCCGCAAATAATGCGCGAATGTCAATGCTTGCTCGTACAGCTCGCGAAACGTCATCGTTTTGCCCAAAAAGTCAATCGCCTCATGGTCTCCGAATTGTTCCGCCGTCTCCCGCAAATAGCCAGAAAGCGTTTTCTTTGGATAGTCGAGCGTAGCAGGAATGGACGGCGGATAATGAGCGAGCCATCGCTTTTCCATCACAATCCCCCCTTGCTCTTATTTTATTCTATTATTCTCAATTTTTCATCACAAAAAAAGAACGCTGGAACTATATCCAGCGTCACCAAAACCAATACATCAACCCCGTCAAAAGAAAACAGGCACAGATGACAAACAAAATTTTCGCCAACACATCCATCGATCTGTTGCGCACCGCCATATACACAATGCCGCCGACCAACAGTAGACCGACGATGATCAACAGCCCTTTCACTACTGCGTCCATCGCTTTGTTCCCCTTTACTGAATGCCTTCGCCGATCACAAACGACAAGCCGACAGAAATGACCATCGAAATAAAGCCGACCGCCCGGTTGTCGTTGGCGATTTCCTCATCAATATTGAACTTCGGCGTCAAAAACTCGTAAATAAAGTATGCCGCCAATAAAAGCAAAAACCCATATACGCCCCAGCCGACCATCGATAACAGCGACTCATGGCGGTCAAGCGCATAGCGAAAAATGTTGGCGATGCCAAAAATCTTTCCGCCCGTCGCCATCGCCACCGCCACATTACCGTTGCGGATTTCCTCCCAATTTTTGTATCTCGTCACCAGCTCAAACACGGCCAAAAACACGACGATGCACAACACCGCGACGCTGAAATTGGCCGCCGTTCTCACCATGTCGTGCTCCCAAAACGGCGTCATCACTCTCTCCCCTTATCATTTCAGTTCGACGACCGTCACCCCAGTGCCGCCTTCATTCGCCGCGCCGAACCGGAAGCTCTTTACCGCCCGATGCTGTTTTAAAAACTGCTGCACTCCTTGGCGAAGCGCGCCTGTTCCTTTGCCGTGGATGATCGAGACGCGCGGATAGCCGGCAAGTACAGCGTCATCAATATATTTTTCCAGCCGAACGAGGGCATCTTCGTACCGTTCGCCGCGCAAATCAAGCTCGAGGCTCACGTGGGCGTCCTTGCCTTTCACCGTCGCAATCGGTGTCACTTCTTTGGCCGGCGCGCTGCCGATATACTCCAAGTCGCGCTCGCGAATTTTCATTTTCAAAATACCGAGCTGCACTTGCCATTCGTCCTCTGACACTTTTTCGATCAAATACCCTTTTTGGTTTAAGCTCGTCACTTTCACTTCATCACCCGGCTGGAACGCATGGCGCGCCGCCGTTTTTTTCGCCTTTTTCCGTTTTTCCACCGTCGGCATAGCAGAAGCGAGCCGCTGTTTCGCAGCGATAAGCTCGTGCTCTTTCACTTCCGCCTGCTTTTCTTTTTGCAGGCGGCGCAGCTCGTGGATCACCCGTTCCGCCTCGCGTTCGGCAGCACGGATGATGTCGGCCGCCTTTTGCGCCGCCTCGGCGAGCTGCTCTGCTTTTTCGTCTTCCAGCTCTTCGAGTTTCTGTTCCCACTCGGCGCGCAGCCGCTTGGCTTCCTCAAGCGCCACGCGCGCCCGCGCCTCATCTTCCTCGGCTTGCTTTTTGCTTCGCTCGAGCGAAGCGATCATGTTTTCCACGCTATGGGTTTCAGCACTCACTTGCGCCTTCGCCCGCTCGATGATCCGCTCATCGAGCCCTAAGCGGCGCGAGATGTCAAAGGCGTTGCTGCGGCCGGGGATGCCGATCAACAAGTTATACGTTGGGCGGAGCGTTTCGGTGTCAAATTCAACGCTCGCGTTCACCACCCCGGGGCGGTTGTAGCCGTACGCTTTCAACTCCGGATAATGCGTCGTCGCCACCGTCCGCGCCCCGCGCCCGTGCACCTCGTCCAAAATAGCAATGGCAAGCGCCGCCCCTTCTTGCGGGTCGGTGCCCGCTCCGAGCTCATCAAAGAGCACAAGGCTTTCCTCATCAACGTGGCGCAAAATGTCGACGATATTGACCATATGGGACGAGAACGTGCTCAAGCTTTGTTCGATCGACTGCTCATCGCCGATATCCGCGTACACTGCGCGGAACACGGCCGCTTCCGACCCGTCGGACGCCGGGATAAACAGCCCGGCTTGCGCCATTAATGTCAACAAGCCAACCGTTTTTAACGTCACCGTTTTTCCGCCGGTGTTCGGCCCAGTGATGACAATTGTCGTATAATCACCGCCCAATACAATGTCGTTTGGCACCGCTTTGTCTTGGTCGAGCAGCGGGTGGCGCGCCTGCAAAAAGCGGAGGTAACCGCGATTGTTAACTGCCGGTTTTGCCGCCTGTAGCCGGCGCGCGTATTTCGCTTTGGCAAACAAGAAATCCAAATGAGCGAGTGCCGCAACCGCCCGCTCGAGCGGTTCGGCCTGTTCGGCCACTTTGGCTGAGAGCTCGCGCAAAATGCGTTCGATTTCTTGCTTTTCTTTCGCCCGCGCCTCGCGCAGCGCGTTATTCAGCTCGACAACCGCCTGCGGCTCGATAAACAGCGTCGCCCCGGACGCCGACTGGTCATGGACAATGCCGCCGTAAGCGCCGCGGTATTCTTGCTTGACTGGGATGACGTACCGGTCGTTGCGGATCGTAATGATCGCATCCGACAGCCGCTTTTGTGCCGATGGCGAGCGGATAATGCTTTCGAGTTTTTCGCGGATGCGCGCTTCGGCCGTCCGGATTTGCCCCCGGAGCGAACGAAGACGGTCGCTCGCTGCGTCCAACACCTCGCCATGCTCATCGATTGAGCGGCGGATGTCCTCTTCCAGCGCCGGCACTTCGGCAAGCTCATCGGCATAGCCGGCAAGCCGCATAAGCCCGCCATGCTCTTCCTGCAAGTCGGCAATTAACCGCTTTATTTGCCGGCTCGCCGCGGCCGTCGCCGCCACCTCGAGCAGCTCAAGCGGACTTAACATGCCGCCGATCGCCGCCCGTTTCAAATGCGGACGGATGTTGACGACTCCATCAAGCGGCACATAGCCGCGCAGCCGCAACACCGCGGCCGCTTCATCCGTTTCTTCGAGCCAAACCGCCACTTCGTCCAAGTCGGACGACGGAACAAGGGCGGTGATTTTCTCTAAACCGAGCGCGGATGACGCATGCTCGACCAACTGCTCTTTCACTTTATCGAATTCTAGGGTGTGAAGCACTTTTTGTTGCACGTATCTAACCCCCAGCTGATTCATTTCTTTCGTTTGGCGCGCAAAAACTGTTGCAGTTTCTCAAGCGGCCATGTGTTGATGACCGTCTCTTTTTTGATCCAGCCTTTCCTTGCCGTCGCCACACCAATCGCCATATCATCGAGCATGTCCAAATGGTGGGCGTCCGTGTTGATGGCGATGTACGCCCCCGCTTCCTCCGCTTTTTTCACATAAGCAGCCGACAAATCGAGCCGGTTCGGGTTGGCGTTGAGCTCGAGCACCGTTTTCGTCTTCGCCGCCAGCTCGATCAGCCGCTCGATATCGACGTCATAGCCGTCGCGCTGCCCGATCAGCCGGCCGGTCGGATGGGCGATGACATCGACATACGGGTGGAAAAGCGCCGCTTCAAGCCGCTTCATGATCGTCTCGCGTGGCTGTTTGAACGCAGAGTGAATGGCAGCGATGACAAAATCGAGCTCCTTGAGCACGTCATCATCGTAATCGAGCGTCCCATCCGGCAAAATATCCATCTCGATGCCGGCTAAGATCGTAAAATCGGAATAGCGCGCGTTCAGCCGTTCAATTTCCTCGCGCTGGCGCCGCAGCCGCTCCGGCGTCAAACCGTTGGCGACTTTCAAATAGTGCGAATGGTCGGTAATGGCGATATACCGGTAGCCGCGGCGGCGACACGCCTCAGCCAGCTCCTCGAGCGAACACGCCCCGTCGCTCCACGCCGAATGCATATGCAAATCGCCTTGGATATCGTCAACATGGACAAGTGGATAATCCGAAGAATACCGCTCGACTTCCGTACCGTCTTCGCGCAGTTCAGGCGGAATGTACGGCAACCCGAAGTGGACGTAAAACGCCGGTTCATCAGGGAATGTTTTCACATCCCCTGTCGTTTGGTCTTCGACGCCGTATTCGCTAATTTTTTCCCTGCGCTCTTTGGCGAGCTGGCGCATGCGCACATTATGCTCTTTCGATCCGGTAAAATGGTGAAGCGCGGTCGCAAACTCGGCCGTGCTGACGAGCCGGAAATCAGCCGCCACTTCATAATCGTATTGAAAAAGAAGCGACACTTTCGTTTCTCCGGCGGCGATCACCTCGCGGATGCGCGAAAGACGAAGGAGCGCTTCGCGCACTTCGGACGGGCGATCAGTAGCGATCACATAATCCAAATCTTTCACCGTTTCCTTCAAACGCCGCAAACTGCCGGCCCGTGAAAAACGGATCACCCCATCCATTTCGGCAAGCTGGCGCTCGATATCAACCGCCATCGGCAACACCCAGGCAAGCGGCAGCCGCTCGGGGCGTTTGCCTGCTTCCTCAATCGCCGCCAGCAGCTTTTCTTCTGTTTTCGCCCCGAAGCCGGGAAGCTCTCGTACTTTTCCCGCAAGGCACGCTTCCTTCAATCCATCCATATCGACAATGCCCAGCTCTTGATGCAGCTTGGCGATTTTTTTGCCGCCAAGCCCCGGGATCGTAAGCAAGGCGAGCAGCGTTTCCGGAATGTCGCGCTTTAATTCCTCTAGCACCGATGATGAACCGGTTTCGACAAACTCGGTGATGATCGCTGCCGTGCTTTTGCCGATGCCGGGAATGGCGGTGAAATCGCCGATTTCCGACAAGCTACGTTCGTCCGCTTCCAACGCGCTCGCCGCTTTGCGGAACGCGTTCACCTTAAACGGGTTCTCCCCTTTGATCTCCATGTACAATGCGATCGTTTCGAGCAGGCGGATGACTTCTTTTTTATGGACGTTCATTCTCGTCCCCTTCCTTTCCCAAAACACCGCGGCCGCGCTCCGTTAGACGCGGCCATGAATCCACCAGTTGTCAAGCATCTCTGACAACACCGGCGTATGTTTCACAATCACGGTTGCCATGAGCGAACGCTGCAGCTGCTCTTGAACGCTGTCAATCGGCACGAGCGCACCGATATACAAAAGCAAAAAGACGAGCAAATACACTTCCGCAAATCCGAGCGCGGCCCCCGCCAAGCGGTTGACGCTGCGCAGCAGCGGCAGCTGGGCAACAAAATCGAGCATCGAACCGATGATCTGGAGCACGATTTTCACCACAAAAAACAAAAGGGCGAACGAAATCGCGCGGTAATACGCATCATCTAAATGCGTGCTCTGAAACAACAGCTTTACTGTCTCCGGATCGCCGAACGTCGGATACGGAATCCAGAGGCGCAGCGTCGGCACAAACCGCTCATAGTACCTATAAGCGACAAAAAAGGCGATGAGAAACCCGGCCATATGGATAAATTGGAGAATAAAACCGCGCTTCAGTCCGATCATCGCGCCTAACAGCAGGACAAATAAAAGCACGACATCAATCATCGTCTTCCCCATCCTTTTCCTCTTTCAGCTTAGCCGCAAGCCGATCGTACTCTTGCTTCAGCTTTAAATATTCGTTGGCGATATTGACGGCCGTCAACACGGCCAGCCTCGGTACATCAAGCATCGGGTTTCTTTCGCTGAACTCGTGCATTTTATCGTCAACGAACGCCGCCACAAGCCGGATATGGGCCGGGCTTTCCGTGCCGACGATCGTATAGTCTTGACCGTAGATGCGGACGCTCACCCGCGTTTTTGGCTGTTTTGTCAAGCTTTCTCCCCCATTTCGCCAAATCCTACTGTTTATCATATCACGAACGCTGGTATAATGGAAAGATGCGACACAAAGGGACCCAAAAGAGGATAAAGGAGAGAGCGAACGTTGTCAAACTATGTGATTCAAGCCGACCAACAGCTGCTTGCCGCCTTGCGCGCCCACTACGAAAACGCCTTGTCCGACCGGCTTCCGCCCGGAGCGTTGTTCGCCGTCAAGCGCCCGGATGTCACGATTACCGCCTACCGCTCGGGGAAAGTGCTGTTTCAAGGGAAAGCGGCGGAGCAAGAAGCGGCGAAATGGATGGGGGAGCAGGGAGCTGACCCAGCCAAACGACAGAGGAGAGAGAGCACCTCGCCCCCATTGGAACATAGGCTCGCGAAGCTTTCCGCCATCGGTTCGGATGAAGTCGGCACCGGAGACTATTTCGGCCCGATCGTCGTCGCCGCTGCCTACGTTGATCGGTCGCATATCGCCAACATCGCGGCGCTTGGCGTGAGAGATTCAAAACAATTGAACGATGAAGCGATCAAACGGATCGCGCCAGCCATCATGAAAACGGCACCTTATGCCGTCACCGTGCTAACTAACGCCGAATATAACCGCTGGCAGCGAAGCGGCATGCCGCAGACGAAAATGAAGGCGCTCCTTCACAACCGGACGCTCGCCAAACTCGTTGACGCTATCGCGCCGATCGAACCGGAAGCGATCATCATCGACCAATTTTTAGAACGCGACTCGTATTTCCGCTACCTTGCTGAGGAAGACTGCATCGTCCACGAGCGGGTGCATTGCCTCCCAAAGGCGGAAAGTGTCCACGTAGCCGTCGCCGCCGCTTCGATCATCGCCCGCTATGTGTTTTTAGAAGAGATGGAGCGATTATCGCGCACCACCGGCTTCCCGCTCCCGAAAGGCGCCGGTGCTGTCGTCGATGAAGCCGCGGCCCGGATCATCCGCCTGCGTGGGGAAGAGATGCTTGAGACGTGCGCCAAGCTTCATTTTGCCAATACGAAAAAGGCGCTTGCCATCGCCAAGCGCCGGTAATCGTTTCGATCCGCGTCCATGGGAAACGTTAGCGTCGCTGCGACGGCCGGCCCGCCGCGGCTGAACGACGCGGTTTTCCCTCTTTCCCGCGTGTCTTCGTTTTTGCAAGTATTTTCAGCACGCAACCAGCGAAAAAGGCTGTCCGATCCAATCCGGCGAACCGGTTGTTTCGGACAGCCTTTTCCCCTAGGTTACCGATGACCAACGACCGGAGACGGCACATAAAAGAGAGGCAGCGGCTTTCCATGGACGGCCGTCCTTGCTCGTTCAAGTGTCTGTCAGTCGCCCTCTCATGCCCGTTCTTCGAGCGCCGCGACGACTTTTTCCGCCGTGCTCCGGCTCGATTGCGGGTTTTGCCCGGTGATCAAGTTGCCGTCGCGCACCGAGAAATCGGTCCATTTCTCGCCGCGGACGAAATTCGCCCCGCGCAGGCGCAAGGTCGACTCAAGCAAAAACGGCATATGCACATCAAGTTCGACCTCGCGTTCTTCCTCATCGGTAAACGAGGTGACCGTTTTCCCTTTCACGATCGGCGTCCCGTCTTTGTATGTCGCGTTCACCAACCCTGACGGCCCATGGCAGACAGCGGCGATGATCCGGCCGTCTTCGGCGAATTGCTGCAACACGTATTGCAGCGTTTCGTTGTCCGGGAAATCGAACATCGTCCCGTGTCCCCCGGGGAGAAAAATGGCGTCAAATCCGTTCGCGTCATCTTTGCTTAAACGTGCCGTGTTTTTCAGCGCCGCTTCCGCCTCGGCCCAAGACGGGTCTTTCTCATTGATGCTGCGCGGATCCAACGGCACGTCGCCGCCTTTGATGCTCGCCACTTTCACGTCATACCCTTTTTCTTTAAACACCAAATACGGCACGGCAAACTCTTCAAGCCAAAGCCCGGTTTTGTGGTCGTCGGTGATCGTCGTATGGTTCGTCACCACCATAAGCACTCGTTTCGTCATGCCCGCCTTCCTCCTTTCCAGTCTGGAATGTTCTCTGCTTCTCATCATACTTTACATTGAGCGAAAACGAAAAAAATATGCTTATGAAACGGAAATGTCACTATGATGGCGCAAACCATGCCTAAGAGCGCAGCGATTGCAGGGAACATGCCGCTTCACCGCATCCTGTGCCAATCGAAAAACCTTGCCGTTTCGCTCGTTCGCTCACGGTGAGGAAAAACCGCTGCTGTTCACCGCCCCGCGAAAAAAGAAAGCCGCTTCCCGAATCATTTGGGAGCGGCAGCAACCGGTCATTTTAACTAATTTTCTGCTGTTCCAGCCCATCCGCTTCGCTCACCGGCTGCCGGAATGGCCACCAGTTGGCGCGGCCGAACGTGCGGACCATGACGGGGACAAACAGCGGGAGAACGACTAGAGCGTAAAGCAAAAGCCCTGTCAATATAATCGTCGCGATTTGCAAGAGCGACAGAACGCCGGACGGATACATCGCGGCAAACGTCCCGCCCAAAATGACGGCGGCCGAGATGATGACCGTTCCCATATGTCCCATCGCTGACAGCATCGCCTCTTTCACCGGCCGGCCGCGATATTCGTTGAACCGGTCCATCAGGAAGATGCTGTAATCGATGCCGAGCGCCATAAGCAAAACGAAGGCGAAAAACGATACTGCCCAGTTCAAACCGGCATAGCCGAGGCCGTTGACGAAAATCAGCTCGGTGACAGCCATGGATGTGTAATAGGTTAATACAAGCGACAGCATCAAATACAGCGGCATGATGAGCGAACGGAGCAGCACCGCCAACACGATGGCGATGCCAATAAGCATAAGCACCGCGGTATGCCGATAGTCGGCGTTCGAAATCGCCCGCAAATCGGCATACACGCTTGTGACGCCGCCGACAGCGATCGTCGCGCCTTCCCATTTCGTTCCTTTCACCGCCCGTTCTGCGGCGGCGCGAATGTCATCAATGCGGCCGAGCGCCGATATGGAATACGGATTTTCATCTAAAATGACATCGAACGTGACAATGCGCCGGTCTTTCGACATATACGCGTCTTTCGCCTGCGCAAACTCTTTGCTTTCACGCGCCGCTTTCGGCATATGCCAGCCGGCCATTTCCTTCGCCGGTGCCGATGACAAATCGGCCAAATACACCTCCGCCGTCCCAAGGCCGCTGGCCACTTGCCGCAAACCGGACGCGCTTTGGTCTAGGCCGTTGACAAGCTGGCCGAGCTGACCGCCAAGCGCCGAGAAATGCTCAAGCAGCTGCCGCTGGCCGCCATTGACTTGCTCGAGGCCAGCTGCAAATTGCGGCAGTTGATCAACGGCTTGTTGTTGACCGTCGGCTGCTTTCGTCAAGCCAACCGCCAGTTCATCGAGCCCGGCGATCACCTTGTCTAAACCGCCGTTGACGGCTGCCTGACCGGCGGTGAGTTGGGCAAACGACTCATTCGCTTTCGCTAGGCCGGTGCGCGTTTGGTCAAGCGCCCCGTTCAACTGCGCGAGGCCAGCCGCCATTTGCTTCGCTTGATCAGATAAAGCAGCGACCGTCATTTTCGCCCGTTGATATTGCGCGTCTTGACCGAGCTCCGGATGCGACTGCTCGACTTGTGCAAGCATCATTTGCACAGCCGTGAGCTGATCAGCGACCGCCTTTAAGCCTGTTTCGACTTGCTTGTATTGGCTGCTGATCGCCGCCAAGCCTTGTTCGGCCTGTTTGTAGCCGCTAAGTAGCTGCGTGGCACCGTCTTGCAGTTTTTTCGCATTGTCGCGCAAGGTCGCCAAACCGTTTTTCAGCTCGCCGGCGCCCATCGCTCCTTGGCGTACGCCTCGTTCGATTTGACGAAGGCCGTTTTGCAGCTTGACGATGCCGTTTTTTAACTGCTCCGTTCCCGAGACGAGCTGGCCGATGCCGGATGACGCTTGCTTCAGCTGCGGCGCGGAAGCGGAGAGCTGATCGCTTGCCGTTTCAAGCCCAGCACCGATTTTTTCGATGCCGTCTTTGCCGGCGCCAAGGCCGTCTTTCAGTTGTTTCGCCTGCTCGGTGACAAACAGCTCTTTGATCGGCTCGCCGGTCGGGCGCGTTGCCGAGCGGACGCTTGCCACGCCGTCGACGTTCTCAACCTCGCGGCTGATTTTTTCGATGAGCGCCAACCCTTCTTCAGAATCGAGCGGCTGCTTGCCTTTTACCAC
The DNA here is from genome assembly GCF_002217665.1 of Geobacillus uzenensis. Taxonomy (NCBI): domain Bacteria; kingdom Bacillati; phylum Bacillota; class Bacilli; order Caryophanales; family Anoxybacillaceae; genus Geobacillus; species Geobacillus uzenensis. The sequence continues at coordinate 201,856 of NZ_NEWL01000002.1, read as the reverse complement.
GATTTGCGTCGGCATCGCATCCCCCGGATTGAAGTGGTCGGCAATAATGTCAAACGCTTTAACCGAGCGATAATGGTCGCCGATTTCTTCCATTGAATCAAACGACAGTTTGCCATCGTACGTCACGAGCACCGGCACCGTTACCGCTGCGACGATGGCGAGCGCCAGCAGCGGACGGGCGAATGCAAACCGTCCAGCCGCCAGCCAAAGCCGGCTTTGTCCGTGCTCAAGCTTTCCGCGAACCGGCCAAAACAGCTTCTCGCCAAGCACTGCCATGAAAAACGGCACGAGCGTCACAAGCGCCACAAGCAGCACCGCCACCCCGACGGCGACGGCTGCTGCCGATTGGTACAACTGAAATGTCGACAGTCCGATCGCCGCAAACCCGATCATCACCGCCAATCCGCTCGCCAACACCGTTTTTCCCGCCGTCCGGTACGTGACAACAATCGCTTCTGTCCGATCGCCAAGTTTCGCCAACTCTTCTTTAAACCGGCTCAGCAGCAAAATGCAATAGTCGGTCCCAATGCCAAACAAAACGGCGACTAAAAAGATTTGCGTAAACGTTGATAGCGGAAAGTTCACGTTGTCAACCAAAAAAGCAACGATCGACTGTGAAACGGCATACGTCGCCCCGACCGCCACTAATGGAATCAGCGGGGCTACCGGTGAACGGAATACAGCGAGCAGAACAAGCAAAATGAAGACGATCGTAATCCCTTCCGTCTTCTTCACGCCTTCAAGCGAGCTTGTCACCACATCTTCATCGATCATCCACCCGCCGGTGAAATAATGCTCGACCTTGACGCCGTCCACCGCTTCATACAACGCGTCGGTCAACTGCTTCGCCGTCCGCCCGGCCGGGTCGATGCTGATGGAAACGAGCATCGTTGTATTGTCTTTTGACAAAAGCTCTTTTTCTAGTTCCGGATTGGCAAACGGTGAAACGATGTTCGTGATATGGAGATCGCTTTTCTTCTTTTCGAGCGCGTTCACCGCCCGTTCAATTTCTTGTTTGTCTTCCGCCGTCAATCCGTCTTTCTGATAAAAGACGAGCACGGCGGAGCGTTCATTTTCTTTGTTTTTTTGCTCGTTTGCCTCTTTCATCAATTGTGCCGCCATCGACGACGAATAGCCGTCCGGCACGCTCAGCTGTCCTTTTTCCCGGACGAGCGCACCCATGTTCGGAGCGGTCATCATGAGCACCGCCGCGATGATGATCCAACCGATGAACACGAACCATTTTCCTTTGATGATCGCCCTCATCTCGCTTCCTCCACCTCCTGCAGCACGCGGGCCAGTTTTTCATACGTCCGGATGAACGTCTCGATTTCTTTCTCCGGAAAGCGAGCGATCACGTCTTCCACCAGCCGATAGACGCTCCGGTCCATCTCCGCCACCCATTCCTCTCCTTGTGGCGTCAACGATAAGGCCACAACACGTCGGTCGCTTTCATCACGGTCACGGCGCAGCCAGCCTTTGTCGACGAGGCGGTTCGTCATCGCCGTCACCGCGCTTTTGTTCACACCAAACATCGCCGCCAGTTCCGTCGACGTGCACGCCCCCCGCCGGCGAATGTAGCGCAGCAAATAATATTGGTCATGCGTCATCTCCTCATCAAGCCCGACTTTGACGAGCGCCGCTCCGCGCTTCATCACGAGAAACGAAACGGACAAATAGCGGTCGATCCAATCGTCGATGTTTCTTTCTACCATCTGCTCACCTCCAATCATTCACTCGTTGAACCATTTGCCAGCCTGATCAATTAGCTCACTCGATCTGCCTATTTAGTTCAACTATTGAACCATTACCACTATTAACGTAACAAGGATGAAAGGAAAAATCAATCGTTTTTTCACATCATCGTGTCCCCCTGCAGCCTGACCTCTGTAATCCCCCTTTTTGCGCTAAGTGAGTGAAAAAATGTATTATGACTATAAGAGAAAATATTTCTAGAAGCCGGGTGAATTCATTCCTACATTTGGGGGTTTTTGCGAATGGTATGGAAGGACAAATTAAAAAAAATGTCTCAAAAACAAATTTTGTTGTACGCGCTCATCGGAATTTGTTTGGCCGCCTCCGTTCTTTTTGTTCACTACAATCATCCCTTCTATGATCGTCCCATTGCCAAAGTGATCAAAATAGAACTGACAGATACAACGAAAGTAACTGATATGCATGAAAATGAAGATCGTCTATTCACCCAACGCATCATTGCTCAATTGAAAAATGGCGACCAAAAAGGGCGGCTTATTCACTTAACTAACCAGTATTCCTCATCGAAAGCTTATGATCAACAATATCGTGTTGGAGATGAATTGTTTGTTTCGATTGATGCAAATAGAAACGAAAACTCACATTTAACTGGAACGATCCAAGGTGTAAAGCGTGACAAATACGTATTGATGGCGGCATGGGTTTTCATCTTGACTTTGCTTCTCATCGGGAAAAAGCAAGGATTGTTGTCGATTATAAGTTTAGCCGTCAACTCCATTTTGTTATCCTATGCATTGGATGTTTATCTCCATACATCCGGCATCAGTCTCTTAATCATATGCGGCATTAGTATCATTTTGTTTACTACCATTTCTTTGTTGCTCGTTAACGGGTTTAATGAAAAAACATATGCCGCTATTGTTGCCACCTTACTGGGAACGTTTATGTCGCTGTTGATCACTTATCTTGTCATGCAATTCACGTCAGAACAAGGCCTTCGATATGAGGAAATGCAATTTGTAACTCGTCCTTATAAAGTCGTGTTTATGGCCGGAGTATTTATCGGATCTTTAGGAGCTGTAATGGATGTGGCAATTACAATGTCCTCTTCCATCTTTGGATTGTATGAAAAGAATAACAACATATCGATCAAAGCACTGAAAGCTTCGGGAATGGAGATCGGGAAGGATATTATGGGAACGATGACAAATATTTTGTTTTTTGCCTATATAAGCGGCTCCATCCCTATGCTTATTTTGTATTTAAAAAATGCCTCCCCCTTAATGTTCACCCTGTCGATGAACCTTTCGCTGGAATTGGCTAGAGCTTTAGCTGGGGGGATTGGAATCGTAATGACAATCCCAATAGGGTTATATACGACTATTTTTTTCATTAAGAGAAAGAGGGCAAGAGCATGAATACATTGTTCTGGTTAGGAACCATTTTATTCATTCTGATGGTCCTTGTTGGCGGGAAAAAAGGGGCACGATCTTTCTTGGCCATATTCTTCAACTTTGGCGTGCTCATACTCACTATCCTGATTATGCTGATTCCAAAAGCTGATCCGATCATCTTAACATTGATTGCATCCACGTTGATCAGCTGCATTAGCCTTTTTTACATCAATGGAGTGAGCACAAAAACAATCACTGCCTTCATTTCTAGCATAGCCACTGTGGTGATCCTGCTCTTCTTTATTGTCATTGTGACTGAAAATGCTATGATTCAAGGATTTGGCGAAGAGGAAGCCGAGGGGATTTCCGCCTTTTCCCTTTACATTGGAATCGACTTTGTGAAAATCGGGGCATCTGTCATTATTATGAGTACAATAGGTGCGATTACAGATACGGCGATTGCCATTTCGTCTCCAATGCGCGAAATATTCCATCACCATCCATCCATTAGCAGGAAAGATTTGTTTGCCTTCGGTTTACGTATGGGGAGGGATCTATTAGGAACGAGTACAAATACGTTGTTTTTCGCCTTCTTCGGCAGCTATTTGGCATTGCTTATCTGGTTTAAAGATTTATCCTACTCTATCGATCAAATCGTAAATTCAAAAATATTTAGCGCAGAAATGATCGCGATCTTTTTTGCCGGGATTGGTGTAGCATCAACTATTCCAATCACTTCGTGGGTGACCGCTTATTTTTTAGTAAAAAAAGGGAGGAAATAAATGTTATCAATGTTGTTTTCGTTGACACCATAGTCGTCCGTCGACACCCCGTTTAGCGGATCGGTTGGGAAAAGCGAACATCCGGATGGATAGGCATTTTGGAACGCCTTGCTGTCATCGCTGCTTTATCCATTCTGTTCGGCGAACAAAGTTTACCATCATGTTCCGCTCCATGCCTCGCTGTACACACCGATCCGCTTTTTGGGAAACTTTCAACGCCCAAGATGGTAGCCAAGCCATGCTAACAACACGCCAAACGAGTAGGTAACGACCAAATAAGAGCAGACGACCACCAAATAAGTCCTCGTTTTTCCTTGTTGTTTTCGCTGCATCATTTGCACGCTTTCCCATTTGAACGTGGAAAACGTCGTGAACGCGCCCATAAAACCGGTGCCGACAAGCAATTTTTCAGCATCGGCGGCGCCGCTTCCAGCCAGCCAGCCGAGCAAAAACGAGCCAAGTAAGTTCACAATGAGCGTGCCGAGCGGGAAGCGCGGCGAGCGCCGGGCTGCCCAGCGGCTGACGGCGTAACGGCAGATGGCGCCAAAAAAACCGCCGATCATCACCAATAGCGATGCCATCATCGGACCATTTCCCCCTTTCGCTTTGGCTGGGCGGCAGCGGAGCCCGCCCATGCCGCGGTTAGACCGCCGAACAAACTGGCGGCGATATAACCAGCGGCCATGCCCCATCGTCCTTGTTCCAGCAATTCGACACACTCGACGCTAAGGGTGGAAAACGTCGTATACGAGCCGACAAAACCGCTCGTCACCGCCGTTTGCACCCATGGCGGCCACGTGGGGCGGCGGGTGAATGTGACCGTGAGCCAGCTGAGCAAAAACGAGCCTGTCCAGTTGATGAAAAGCGTCGCAAACGGAAAGCCATGGGCGGCGGGAACAAGCAAACCGAGCCCATAACGGACAAGCGCGCCGATCATGCCGGCGATGCCAACGGCGAGATAAACCAATGACCGTTCCTCCCTTCCAAAAAGAAACAGACTCCTGCCGCATGCAAACGCAGCAGGAGTCATCAGCCGGAAGCCGGCGATTATGGCGAACCCCATCGCCTATGTTGTTGAACGAGTTTTATTTTACCATAAATACCCTGATGTTGTGAAGAGCCCCCTGTTTAGTGCTGCCGGGCGCGGCGGAACCCATGCCGTTCAAACTGCTTCAACGCTTGTTCGCTCGTTAAATAAGCATAAAACTGGCGCGCTTCTTGCAGATACTTGGTCGTCTTGACCACGCCGAGCGGATAGACGATCGGTTCGTGCATCTCATCAGGCACCACAGCCGCAATTTTCACGTTGCCGGAGACAAGCGCGTCCGTCCGGTACACAAAGCCGGCGTCGACGTTGCCCGTTTCGACATACGTCAACACTTGGCGGACGTCTTTGGCCAGAACGAGGCGCGGCTTGACTTTTTCCCATAACCCGGCCTGCTCAAGCGTTTGTTTCGCGTATATGCCGGCCGGCACCGACTCAGGGATGCCAATGGCCACCCGTTTCGCGCGAGTGATGTCATCGAGCGACTGAATCGCCCCTTCTTCTTGTTTTGGCACAATGAGCACGAGTTCGTTGGCTAACACCGTTTTTTCATGCGCAGAATCCATCAGCCCTTCTTGTTTCAGCTCCGCAAACGGCTGGACGGCGGCGGAGAAAAACAAATCGACCGGCGCCCCTTGCGCGATTTGTTTTTGCAAGGCGCCGGATGACCCAAAGTTATAGTGAATGCGGATGTTCGGATGCTCGCGCTCGAAGACGGTTTTCACTTCCTCTAGCGCGTCTTGCAAACTGGCAGCCGCTGAGACGGTGAGCTCAACCGGTTGTTGTCTGCCATCCGGCCGCCCCGCGGCGCATCCATACAACCCGGCAAGCAAAAGCAAGGCAATGATCGCGGCCTGAATGGTTCGCATCGTTCTCCCCCTTTTTGCACGCTTCGGTGTGACAGAATAGAAAAACAGGGAGCTGCCCGTGCTCCCTGCTTCATACCGCTGCGGCATTACCCGCGCAACACCGCGCCAAACTGCTCTTCGACCGCCGCCAATACCCGCTCATGGACGGCCGTGACTTCTTCATCGGTGAGCGTCCGTTCCGGATCATAGTAGCGGAGCGAGAAGGCGAGCGATTTTTTTCCGGCCGGCAGGCGGTCGCCTTGGTAGACGTCAAAGAGGGCGACGTCTTTCAACAGCGGTTTCCCGGCTTCTTCGATCGCCTGCTTGAGGGCGTCTGCTTCGATGTTGTCATCGACGACTAAAGCGATGTCGCGCACGACCGACGGGAAGCGCGGAATCGATTCGTAGCGGATCGCTTCTCCTTCCGCGTTCAACAGCTCGGCCAAGGCGAGCTCAAAGACGTACGTTTCTTTCAAATCGTACTCTTTTTGCACGGCTGGGTGGAGCTGGCCGACAAAGCCGATCACCGTTCCGTCAAGCGCAATCTCCGCCGTCCGCCCCGGATGCAAGTCGGCGCGCTTCGCCGGGCGGTAGCTGATGCGATCAGACAGCCCAAGCAGGTCGAACAAGCCGTCAAGCACGCCTTTTGCAACATAGAAATCGGCCGCTTTTTTCTCTCCTTGCCAAAGGTGAGCATGCCATAAACCGGTGATGACGCCGGCGAGCCGCTCGTTTTCCGCCGGCTGGACGTTTTCCCCACGCGACAAATAGACGGAGCCGATTTCATACAGAGCGACGTTCTCGACTTGGCGGGCGCGGTTGTAGCTCGCCGCTTCAAGCAAATGCGGCACTAAACTTTGCCGGAGAACGCTCCGCTCCTCGCTCATCGGCAGCGCCAAGCGGATCGGTTCGGCGGTCTCCAAAGCAAACCGCGTCGCTTTGTCCGGGCTCGTCAATGAATACGTGATCGCCTGGAACAAGCCGGCGCCTTCCAAATAGCGGCGGACGCGGCGGCGTTTCGCTTGGTATGGCGTCAGCTCGCCCGGTTTTGCCTCGGCCACCGGCAACGTCGCCGGCAAATGGTCGTAGCCGTACAGGCGGGCGACTTCCTCGATGATATCTTCTTCGATCGCAATATCGCGGCGGCGCGATGGGACATGAACGGTGAACGTTCCGTTGTCTTCTGTGAACGGAAATTGCAAGTTCGCCAAAATCGCGGCCACTTCCTCTTTCGACATCGCCGTGCCGAGGACACCGTTGATCCGTTCAAGCGTGACCGTCACGACCACCGGCTCTTCTTTCCATGTGCTGGCTTCGACGATGCCGCCGACAATCTCACCGCCGGCGTATTCGGCCATCAGCGCCGCGGCGCGCTCGAGCGCTTCTTTCGTCCGCGCCGGATCGATCCCTTTTTCAAAGCGGGTGCTCGCTTCGCTGCGCAGTCCGTGATCTTTTACCGCCTGACGAATGACCGGACTCGTAAAATACGCCGCTTCGATGAACACTGTTTTCGTGTTATCGCGCACTTCCGAGTTGGCTCCGCCCATCACGCCGGCTAAAGCGACCGGCTCATGGCCGTTCGTGATGACGAGATGGTCTTCGGTCAGCTTCCGCTTGGCATCGTCAAGCGTCACGATCGTTTCCCCTGCCTTCGCCCGGCGGACGACGATCTCCTTCGAACCGAGGCGGTCGTAGTCAAACGCGTGTAGCGGCTGGCCGTACTCAAGCAAAATGTAGTTGGTGATATCGACAACATTGTTGTGCGGGCGAATGCCGGCCGCCATCAAGCGCGCCTGCATCCAAAGCGGCGACGGGCCGATCTGGACGTTTTTCACGATCCGCCCGGCGTACAGCGGATTGTCTTCCGGCGCTTCGACGCGAACGGAAATGTAGTCGTGGATCATTTCATTGTTTTCTTTGACCGCCGCTTCCGGCAGCTTCACCGCGCGGCCGAGAATGGCGGCCACTTCATAGGCGACGCCGATCATGCTTAAGCAGTCAGCGCGGTTGGGCGTTAACGAGAGTTCGAGCACTTCATCGTGCAAGCCGAGCCATTCCAACGCATCGGCGCCGACCGGCGCGTCGCTCGGGAAAACGAAAATGCCTTCGGCGTATTCTTTTGGCACGACTTTTGTTTCGACGCCGAGCTCTTGGAGCGAACAAATCATGCCGTTTGACTCTTCGCCGCGCAGCTTCGCCCGTTTGATTTTAAAATGGCCCGGCAGCACCGCGCCGACTTTGGCGACAGCGACGTTTTGCCCTTTGGCGACGTTCGGGGCGCCGCAAATGATTTGCACCGGCTCTCCTTCACCTAGATCAACAAGACACTTCCGCAGTTTGTCGGCGTTCGGGTGCGGCTCGCATTCGAGCACATGGCCGATGACAACTCCCTTCATCCCCCGGTTGAGCACTTCGACCCGCTCGACTTCAATGCCGCTTTTGGTGATGCGGTCAGCGAGCTCTTCGGCCGTCACGCCCGTCAAATCGACGTATTCGCCTAGCCAACGATACGAAACGAGCATTCCCAACTCCTCCTTTTTCTTTTAGACACGCAAAAATTGTTGCAAGAAACGAAGATCGTTTTGATAGAAATGGCGGATATCGTCAATGCCGTATTTCAACATCGCGATTCGCTCCGGCCCCATGCCGAACGCAAACCCGGTATATGTTTTCGAATCAAAACCGGCCATCTCGAGCACGTTCGGGTGCACCATACCGGCGCCCAAAATTTCAATCCAGCCCGTGCCTTTGCAGACGCTGCAGCCGTGCCCTTCGCAGCGGAAGCAGGACACATCGACTTCGACCGACGGCTCCGTAAACGGGAAAAAGCTCGGCCGGAAACGGATGTCGCGGCCTTCGCCGAACAGCTTGCGGGCGAATTCGCGCAGCGTCCCTTTCAAGTCGCTCATCCGGATGTGGCGGTCCACCACCAATCCTTCAATTTGCGTAAACTGGTGCGAATGGGTCGCATCATCGGTGTCGCGGCGATACACTTTGCCCGGGCAAATGATTTTTACCGGACCGCGCCCGCGATGCTTCTCCATCGTCCGCGCCTGCATCGGCGACGTGTGGGTGCGAAGCAACATTTCTTCCGTAATATAAAACGAATCTTGCATATCGCGGGCCGGGTGGCCTTTCGGCAAATTGAGCGCCTCAAAGTTGTAATAGTCAGTCTCAACTTCCGGCCCTTCAGCGACCGTATACCCCATGCCGATGAACAAATCCTCAATTTCCTCGATGACGCGCGTCAGCGGGTGCGGGTTTCCCAATTTCACCGGACGGCCCGGAAGCGTCACATCGATCGCCTCAGCCGCCAACTTCCGCTCGACTTCTTCTTCCTCGAGTTTCGTTTGTTTTGCCTCAAGCGCCTGTTGGATCGCCTCTCTTACCTCATTAGCCAGCGCGCCGATTTTCGGGCGCTCTTCTGGCGGCAATGCTCCCATGCCGCGCAGCACTTCGGTAATCGGCCCTTTTTTGCCTAAATAGGCGACGCGCACATCATTGAGCGCTTTTAAATCGCCAGCTTGTTCAATTTTCGCAAGCGCTTCTCGCTCGAGTTCATGCAACCGTTCTTTCACGCCAATCCCTCCTCGTTTCAAATAAAAAAACCCGCCCCCAGTAAGGGACGAGTTGTTGCTCGCGGTACCACCCTTGTTAACAGCGCCAATGAAGACGCGCTGTTCGCTTCCTTGCCATAACGGCCAAAAGCCGGATCACCTTTACATCCCACCTATGGGGGATGGTCCTGGTGTCAACTCGGGAGGTGAACTTCACTTGCGTCGGCCATAAAAACGCTCCCAGTCTAAGGCGTTTTCTCCCTGGATGGCGAGCGGCAAGCTACTTTTCTCCGTCATCGTTGTTGTCCGTATGAGAAATGTCGCTATTCATTATACGCAAATGAGTGGGCGAAGGCAAGGTCAGGCCGAAATTTCTTTGCGCAGCTCATCGATTTCCGCTTCCTGTTCAATCGAGCGGATGGCAAGGCGCTCCATAATTTTTTCCTGCCGCACTTGCCCTTCCTTGAGCGCGGCGACATCTTTTTTGACCCCCAACATGTCCTTTTTCATGGCATCCATGTCTTTTTTCATGGCATCCATGTCTTTTTTCATGGCGTCCATGTCTTTTTTCATGGCGTCCACATCACTTTGAAGGCGATCGACTTTGTCTTCGAGTTGTTTCACGCTTCCTTGCAACTTGACGATATCCATGCGCATTTGTTCGATGTAGGCCCCTTGAACATCAAGACGCTCGAGCACAGCGTTCAATAACGCCCGCAGTTCGCCATCCATCTGTCTCCGCTCCCTTGTCCTATTGATTTTCGATTCTATTTTACCGCACCGCCTGCAAGGAATAAAGCAAAATTCCGGCCGCAACGGCGACGTTCAGCGACTCGGCGCGGCCGTAAATCGGGATGTACACGTTCTCTGTCGTTAGGCGCAGCAGGTCGGGTCGGACGCCGCTTCCTTCATTGCCGACAAGCAAGGCGAACGAAGACGATTGTGGAACGGTGCGGTAATCGACGGCGTTCTCCAAGGCGGTGCCGTACACCGGAATGCCCTGCTCCTTGAAACGCGCGATCCACTGCGCCAGATCGCCTTTGACAACCGGAAGGTGAAACAGCGATCCTTGCGTCGCACGGACGACTTTCGGGTTGTACAAATCGGCGCATCCTTCCCCTAAAATGACCGCATCGATGCCGGCCGCATCAGCCGTGCGAATCATCGTGCCGAGATTGCCGGGATCTTGCACGGCATCAATGAGCAACGCCGTGTTCACATCGCCAAGCTCGGTCGCGGCTTGCCGGCAGACAGCCATGATCCCTTGCGGTGTTTCCGTGCTGCTGATCGCCTTCATCACCGCTTCCGTTACGATCACTACCGGCACATCGCTGACGTCCCAGCCGGGCGGAATCGCGGCCCGCTCATCCACAATCAGCTCAACAAGCGGCGCTTGGCTTTTTAGCGCCTCTTCGATGAGATGAAACCCTTCGAGCAAAAACCACCCGGTTTCCTCACGTCCTTTTTTCGTCAGCAACTTTTTCCATTGCTTCACGCGCGCGTTTTTTGGCGATTCAATTCGCTTCACCGCTTCGCCCCCCAATGTTTGGCGATAAACTCATCGCGCCCGGAGGCGGCGCGGTCTTGCTTATAATGCTCCGGGTTTTTCTTATGGTAGTTTTGATGATACTCTTCCGCCGGATAAAACGTTGTGGCCGGCAAAATGTTCGTCACAATCGGCTTCGAGAAGCGCCCGCTTTCCTCGAGCGCCCGCTTTGACTGCTCGGCGAGCTGGCGCTGTTTTTCGTTATGGTAAAAAATCGCCGTCCGGTATTGCGGCCCGCGGTCGTGAAACTGGCCGCCGTCATCGGTCGGGTCGATTTGACACCAATACAGCTCCAAAAGCCGCTCATACGGGAACACGTCTGGGTCAAACGTGATTTGCACCGCCTCGTAATGGCCGGTCGTCCCCGTTTTCACTTGCTCATACGTCGGGTTTTCGACATGCCCGCCCGTATAGCCGGAGACGATGCCGTAAATGCCGTCGAGTTCCTCAAACGGCGTCACCATGCACCAAAAGCAGCCGCCGGCGAATGTCGCTTTTTCCATTTGGGTCGTCACCTCATGCGTCAAGTTTCTTCTTTCTGATTATAGCAAACGGTGTACAATTGTCATCTTTCACGCCCAAAGCCAAGTTCCTTCACCAAACTAGACGCGTTCCGTTCCGCACGCCAGCCGCTCATGTCTCCGAGTCAAGCCGTTGTTTCATTTCGGCAAGCAAGCGGTCAAACAGCGGGATATAGTCGGTGCGAATGCGTTCATACATGTCCATCGCCGTTTCTTCATCATACGTATGGGACGTCCGGTTGCGGTCTTCCAGCATGCGAAGCCATGTCTCTCCGTCTTCAATCAACCCTTCTCGAAACGCCTCGCGAATCGTTTTTCTTGGGCTCGTCACTTCGGAGTATCCTTGGTACTCCAAATAAAGTTTCATCCATTTCCACGCCAGTTCGTACGTGAATTCAAACCGTTGAATGGCCGCATCGACAACAAGGTCATCCGTTTGCGCGTCTCTTGCGGCGCTTTGCCGGAGTTTGGCGAGCGCCCGTTCGAAATCGTAATATCGATCCATCAGCCGGCTCATGGTGACCATCACCTTCCCGTGCTCGTTCGTTTGAAAAATCGTCTTTCCTTCTTGGTCAATATTCATTTTTAGCTGTTCGTTGTGAATTTGATTGTAATCAACAACATCGATCGGATAAATGATCGGAAGTTCATCCAAGTCCGATTGCAGAAGGTACAGCGGGCCTCCCGGTTTTCGAAATTTGATCGCCAAATCGATATCCGATCCTTCCTTGTAATCGCCTCGTGCTCTTGAGCCGAACAAAATGACTTTTTCAATGACATCAGCATAACGGGAAAATAGATGGAGCAGTTGGCGAAATACCGTTCGTTCCAATCCATAGAGCGGTTTCTCGTCCATCGTCGCCATCACTCATTTCGGTCTAGTTTTTCCTCTATTATACCATATACGAGAGCCGCTCCATGTATAAATCCGCCGCCATTGGCAAACGATAACGGTGTACAATACGGCCAATGAGGTGAGACAAATGGATTTGAACTTGCGGAAAGCCATTATGCACAACGTCGCCAACAACTCGAAAGAACAGCTCGAGAATACAATCGAGGACGCGATCCAGCGTGGCGAGGAAAAATATTTGCCCGGCCTCGGCGTCCTCTTTGAAGCCATTTGGACGCACGCCAATGAACAGCAAAAAGACATGATGCTCACGACACTCGAGCAGGCGGTGAAACAATGACGAACACCGGCCGAATTGGCCGGTGTTTTTATTCGTCAAACGTCAGTTGTTTCACTTTGTCGGCGTCAAGCCGTTTGATTACTTCGACAAGCAGCTTGACCGTGTTTTCATAATCGTCGCGATGCAAAATGGCGGCGTGCGAGTGGATGTAGCGCGTCGGAATGGCGATCGTCAGCGACGGGACACCGCTCGCTGTCAAATGGATCGCCCCTGCGTCCGTGCCGCCGCCAGGCATGGCGTCAAAATGGTACGGAATGTTCAGTTCTTCCGCCACCTCGATGACAAATTCGCGCAACCCGCGGTGTGACACCATCGTCGCATCGTACAACACAATGTGCGGGCCGGCACCGAGTTTGCCCATCGCTTCTTTTTCCGACACGCCCGGCGTGTCGCCAGCCACGCCGACGTCAACGGCAAAGGCGATGTCCGGCTGGACGGACTGGGCAGCCGTGCGCGCGCCGCGCAAGCCGACTTCTTCCTGCACCGTGCCAACGCCGTATACCGTGTTCGGATGGTCGACGCCCTTCAGCTGCTTGAGCACATCGATGGCGACCGCACAGCCGATTCGGTTGTCCCACGCTTTGGCGAGCAGCATTTTTTCATTGTTCAATACCGTGAATTCAAAATACGGCACGATCATATCGCCCGGGCGAACGCCCCATTCCATGGCTTCCTCGCGGCTCGTCGCGCCGATGTCGATGAACATGTCTTTGATGTCGACCGGCTTTTTGCGCGCTTCCGGCGGAAGAATGTGCGGCGGCTTCGACCCGATGACACCGGTGATGTCGCCTTTTTTCGTCACAATCGTCACGCGTTGGGCGAGCATCACTTGGCTCCACCAGCCGCCGAGCGTCTGAAAGCGGATGAATCCTTTGTCATCGATTTGCGTGACCATAAAGCCGACTTCGTCCAAATGACCGGCGATCATCACTTTCGGCCCGCCGGATTTCCCTTCTTTTTTGGCGATCAAGCTGCCGAGCCCGTCGGTGGTCACGTCATCGGCATAAGGAGCTATGTATGTTTTCATGACTTCGCGCGCTTCCCGTTCATTGCCCGGCACGCCTTTGGCATCGGTCAGCGCTTTCAGCATCGTCAACGTTTCGTCTAACTTCGCCATCTTGGCACCCCTTTCCGTTTTTGTCCACTTTTTTATTATACTTGAAAAAGCTGGCGGTTGGCAAAATTCAATCATTTGTCATCCGAAAGAAAAAGAACTTAATACCGTTCATTTTGCCGTTGGTGGTTCACTTCATTTTTCCGGCGATACGCGGCGGTGATTTCATCTGGCGAAAAACCAAGCGCCGCGCCAAGGCACAAATACTCGGTAAACAGCTCGTGATAATCCGCACTCGCTTTCGTCATCCCAAACCGGTCAGCGGCATGAAACACGGCGAGAAACTGTTCGACTAGCGACCGCTCGGCTAACGGGGCTTCATTTTCTTGATAAAACAAGCCGCACTCAAGGCCGAGCGAAAGCAAAAAGTGCAACCCATCGACGTACTCTTCAAGCACTTTCTCTGTCGGTGAAGACGGCTTCACGCTCCAAAACTTAAAACAGCGCGTCTCGTTCGCCAGCTCGCCGAGTTCAACGAGAAAGGCGAGCATCTTTCGGCTGAACAAGTCTTCCTGCACGAGACCGTGCTCCGCTTCAATCCGCTCATCCAACATCCGCTGCATGTCGTAAAGCAAGGTCCAGTTCATTCTCTCCTCCCCTTTCTACTCGATCCACTGCCAATACACAATGAATTCTGCCGTCGCCAACAGCGGCAAGCCGTATCGAAATCCACGATGGCGCGTTTTATGGCGAAACGTATACATGCCCGCCATGGCTCCGAAAGCGCCGCCCACCCACGCCAGCAGCCAAAGCGTCCGCTCAGCGATGCGGAAACGATGGCGTCTCGCCTTATATTTATCAAGCCCCATGGCAAAAAAAGCGAGAAGATTGACGGCTATGGCATATTGTATCATACGGTCCCTCCCTCACTCCATTTTCTATAATAAAAATGGCCATCCCCGTTCAGGATGGCCATCGTAATTACTTATTCAAGTTCGCTTTTGCCAAATCAGCGAGTTGGGCAAATGCCGCTTGGTCATTGACCGCCAAGTCAGCGAGCATTTTCCGGTTTACTTCGACGCCAGCCAGTTTCAAGCCGTGCATGAGGCGGCTGTAAGACAGGCCGTTTTGGCGGGCCGCCGCGTTGATGCGGGCGATCCACAATTTGCGGAAATCGCGCTTCCGTTGACGGCGGTCACGGTACGCATACATGAGCGATTTCATCACTTGCTGGTTCGCAACTCTATATAACGCGTGTTTCGCGCCAAAATACCCTTTCGCAAGCTTTAATACTTTTTTGCGACGTCTGCGCGTCACTGGTCCACCTTTTACGCGTGGCATAATCGTTCCCTCCTATGATCGGTCATTATTTCAAGTTGTCAAGCATTTGACGGATGCGCTTGAAATCGCCAGGCGAGACGAGCGTCGCTTTGCGCAGCTGGCGTTTTTGTTTTTTCGTTTTATTCGCAAACAAGTGGCTCGTATACGCATGGCCGCGTTTTAATTTGCCGCTCGCCGTTTTTTTGAACCGTTTGGCCGAGCCGCGGTGAGTTTTCATTTTTGGCATCGTAGTTCCTCCTTACTTGTTGTCGTTTTTCGGTGCCAGCACTAAAAACATGTTGCGTCCGTCCATTTTCGGTGCCGTTTCGACGACCGCAATGTCGGCGCATGCTTCCGAGAAGCGGTCAAGGACGCGCTGTCCGATTTCTTTATGGGTGATCGCCCGCCCTTTAAACCGGATCGTCGCCTTCACTTTATCGCCTTTTTCCAAAAACTTGCGCGCGTTGCGCAGTTTCGTGTTGAAGTCATGCTCCTCGATCGTCGGGCTGAGGCGCACCTCTTTAATGTTGATCACCTTTTGTTTTTTGCGCGCTTCTTTTTCTTTCTTTTGCTGTTCAAAACGGAATTTGCCGTAATCCATAATGCGGCAAACGGGCGGTTTGGCGTTCGGGGCGACAAGGACAAGGTCCAAGTTGCGTCTTGCCGCGATCTCGAGCGCTTCCTGCTTCGACTTAATGCCGAGCTGATCGCCGTTTTGATCGATTAAGCGCACTTCCCGGGCACGAATTTGTTCGTTGATAATAAAATCTTTGCTAATAATGAGCCACCTCCAAGGTTTTTTCCGACTGGCTTGTTTGCCGGCAGAGCCCCGCTCCTAATGAAAAAGCGCGGATGCACAAAGCACCCGCGCACGACGTTCGAACAAACCATTGGCGAACCGTAACAACCTGCCAACAGCCGCCCAGGCGCCGGTCAGGTGAGAAGCGGGTGCTTCTGCTTTTGTTACAAACAAGCAATCATTCCACTTTATACACTATACCACCTTGGCGATGGCATGTCAAGGAGCCACTCTTGATAAACACAACGTCCTTTATTATAGCGAAACATCATTTCGTTGACAAGAGAAAATTGATGATTTTTTACAAAAAAGTTTTGCCGTCCTTCTCTCCTCTGTTTCTGGTACAGCGCAGCCGTCCGCCATGAAACAAACGCGGCCCGGCAAGCGGGCATGCCGCCTGCGGGCCGCTGTTAGTTCATCGTTCCTTCGCCTGTTTTTGCCGCACATCTTCTTCCAGCATAGCAATAAATTCATCAAGCGCGACCGTCCGGCTTTCTTTTTCGCCGTAGCGGCGGACGTTGACCGCCCGCTCGGCCGCTTCTTTGTCGCCAACGACGAGCATATACGGAATTTTTTGCATTTGTGCTTCGCGGATTTTATAACCGATTTTTTCATCACGTTCGTCGACTTCGACACGGAAGCCGTTCGCCTGCAGCGCTTGTTTTACTTCATATGCATAATCGAGATGGGCTTCCGGCGATACCGGGATGACTTCCACCTGCACCGGGGCAAGCCACGTCGGAAACGCGCCTTTGTATTCTTCGATCAAGAAGGCGACAAACCGTTCCATCGTGGAAACAACGCCGCGGTGGATGACGACCGGGCGATGCGGTTTTCCGTCTTCGCCGATGTATGTTAAGTCAAACCGCTCCGGCAAGAGGAAATCAAGCTGCACGGTCGAGAGCGTTTCATCTTTGCCGAGCGCCGTGCGCACTTGCACATCGAGCTTCGGCCCGTAAAACGCCGCTTCTCCTTCGGCCTCGTAGTAGTCGAGCCCAAGCTCGTCCATCGCCTCGCGCAGCATGCGTTGCGCCTTTTCCCACATCTCGTCGTCATCGTAATATTTTTCTTTATCGTGCGGGTCGCGGTACGACAGGCGGAACGAATATTCGTCGAGCCCAAAGTCTTTGTATACTTCCAAAATCAAATTGACGACGCGCTTAAACTCATCTTTAATTTGGTCCGGACGCACGAAAATATGGGCGTCATTGAGCGTCATGCCGCGGACGCGCTGCAGCCCGGTAAGCGCCCCGGACATTTCGTAGCGGTGCATCGTGCCGAGCTCGGCGATGCGGATCGGCAGCTCGCGGTAGCTATGAAGCTTGCTTTTATAAATCATCATATGGTGCGGACAGTTCATCGGCCGCAGCACAAGCTGTTCGTTATCCATTTCCATCGGCGGGAACATGTTTTCTTTATAATGGTCCCAGTGGCCTGACGTCTTATACAGCTCGACGCTGCCGAGCACCGGCGTATATACGTGGTCGTAGCCAAGGGCGATTTCTTTATCGACGATGTACCGTTCGATCAGGCGGCGGATCGTCGCCCCTTTCGGCAGCCAAAGCGGCAGCCCTTGTCCGACTTTTTGCGATGTCGTAAACAGCTCGAGCTCTTTGCCAAGCTTGCGATGGTCACGCTCTTTCGCCTCTTCAAGCAAGTGCAAATAATGATCCAACTCTTCTTTTTTGAAAAACGCCGTGCCGTAAATGCGCTGCAGCATTTTGTTGTTGCTGTCGCCGCGCCAGTACGCGCCCGAGATGCTAAGGAGCTTAAACTCTTTGATTTTCCCGGTCGACGGCACGTGCACGCCGCGGCAAAGATCGAAAAACTCGCCTTGCTCGTAGATGGAAATCGTCTCACCTTCCGGAATGTCGCGGATCAACTCGAGTTTCAAGTCGTCGCCGATTTCGTCATACAGGCGAATGGCCTCATCGCGGCTCACTTCTTTGCGGACGATGTCGAGATTTTCTTTGACAATGTTGCGCATTTCCGCCTCAATTTTCGGCAAATCATCCGGCGTCAGCTTATGCTCCATATCAATATCATAGTAGAAGCCGTTTTCAATGACCGGGCCGACGCCAAGCTTAACGTTGTCATACAGCCGCTTGATGGCCTGCGCCATTAAATGGGCGGTGCTATGGCGCAAAATGTCAAGCGCCTCAGGCATGTCTTGGGTAATAATCACGAGCTCGCCGTCTTCGTGAAGCGGCGTGCGCAAATCGACGAATCGGCCGTTCCATTTTCCGGCGACCGCTTTTTTCTTCAGCCCCGGGCTGATCGAGGCGGCGATGTCTTCGGTTGACGTTCCGCTTGGAAACTCCTTTTGCGCTCCGTCCGGGAACGTAATGCGAATGACGTCTGGCATGAAGTTCACTCCTTTGCATTGATGTCAAAATAAAAAAACTCCTCCCTCAAAAAGGGACGAGTTTTCGTCGTGGTTCCACCCTTCTTCCCATGGCAAACCAACGCCATGGCTCAACACCGATAACGGCCGTCCGCCGGCGGCAACTACTGGGCGTTGCGTTCGCTGCCGCAGCTCTGAGGGGGTAAGCACATTTTTCGTGTTAGGAAGGTTCCAGCCGCTGCCTTCCCTCTCTGGAAACCGTAAAAATGCGCCCATGTCCTCATCATCGCTTGTGTTCATTCATTTTCATGACGTCATTATAGCGAAAACAACAGGAAAAATCAAGATTCTTCCCGCTTTCCCGCGCTGGCGGGAGACGGGCGGAGAAAATCGGCGCGCCGCCGGAGGCGAAGCCGCTCTTGGAACACGTTTTGCATCGTCTGCACCATGCCGTCATCCGGGTGGTCCGTGTACAGCTCGATTTCAGCCGGGGCAAGCGAAACAAGCGGCGCCAGCACGGAAGAATCGATGTACATCGGCTGGCTGAAGACGAGGTGGCGGTCAATCATTTGCTTCACTTCAGCCGTTGACAATTCGCGTCGGTCGCTGTCATAAAACAAAAAGCGCGGCGGATCGTGCACTAAATAGAGGCGCGTCCATTTCGGCGTCCGGGAGGCAAGACAGTCGCGCAGCATTTGCACAAAGGTTTGGTATTCCTGCTCCAGTTTGTATTCGTCAATCGCCAGCTCGACGTAATGTTGGAGGCGCTCCATATACGGCTTTAACCGAAACGTGACAAAGGAAGAAAACGAAAACGACAGCCCATCGCGCAAAAAGGAAGCGAACGCGCCGCGCACAAGAGCCGCGCGCGAAGCGGCAAACGCCGCCCCTTTCCGGTAGTCGCGCCGCTCGCCGTCCAAAAACGAATGGGCGAGCGCTAAAATTTGCTGCTGTTCTTCCACATCACGGAAATAAAAGACGTCAGAGATGATCGATAAAAGCAGCCGATCTTCCACCATTTCCTGCACAAACGCCGTCATGGCCGGTATGATATGCCTCTCAAGCACGTGCTTCTCCTCACCATGTATGTAAACCGCCACGGTGTTGTTTCCGTCATAGGCGGCGTGAAACAGCGGACACGCATCCCGTTTCCGTTCATTCAGCAGCCAAAACAATTTCTCCGCCTCGCTTGCCTCGTCAAAATGGATTTCGATCACCCGCTGTCCCCCCTTCGTCCGAGATCAATGCTTGGTTTATATATATGGGGACAACCGGCCGTTTAGACTAAAAAAAGCGCAAAGCTTAGCGTCGTTTCACCTAAGCGCGGCCAGACAAAAAAATCGGCGCCCTGTTTTCAGGAGCCGATGGCAAAGAGCGGACAAGGGTTGCGAGAATGCGGCGCGTCGATTAGCCGTTTTGCTCGCGGCGGTTTGGCCCGGTCAGTTCAATCGGGTACGCCAAGTAGCGAATCCGTTCCATGATGCGCGCCGCCTTCACCTTCTCCTCCTCGCCGCGCTGCGAATACGTTAAATGATGGGCAAGCTGCTGCAGATCAAAGTTGGACGTAAAAAAGGTCGGCAAGTTTTCAAACATCCGGTATTGCAAAATCGGGCCGAGCACATCGTCGCGCACCCAGCTTGACATCGCCTCAGCGCCGAGATCATCGAGCATCAAAATAGGCACTTTTTTCACGTAATCGAGCTTTTCGTTCATCGTCTGGTCTTGAAGCGAATGTTTCAGCTCACGAAACAGCTCCGGCACATAGACAATGAGCGACGGAATGTTTCGCTTGGCGAGCTCATTGGCGATCGCCCCAAGCAAATACGTTTTGCCGACGCCAAACGATCCGTGCAAATATAACCCTTTCATTTTTTTTCCCGGTTTGTATTCTGTCACAAACTTCTCGGCGAACTTGATCGCTTTAATCCGCCCGTCATCGCTAAGGTCAAGGTCAGACAGTGAGGCGTTTAAAATTTCCCGCGGGACAAACATGCTTTGAATCAGCGATTCCTGCTGCCTCCGCTCGTCGTCTTGCACTTTTTTGGGACAGCGGTCATACTCGGTGTCAATCCGCCCGCCGACGATCACCAAGTTCGGGTGGTACCCCGGCAGCATGTTCGGGCATTGCTCAAGCCCCGGGCATTGGCGGCAGTGCCGGCTTTGCTCGATAAATTCATACAGCTTCATCAAACTGCGGTCAACCATATCGTCTGACAGCCGCTGCTCGTGCGCCCGCAAAAACGGCTGCACGTCCGGATGTGTCAAAATATAGCGCCTCATTTGTTCGTAACGCTGCTTAAACCCTTGGTTGCCAAGCAGCCGCTGCAACAAGTGGTTTACTCGTTCCATCACTTTTACACCTACGATCCATCACGATATTTTTTCAGCCGTTCTTCAAGCTCTTTGCGCGCCTGTTCCACATCAAAGTCGTCGTCGTCCGGTTGGCTGTAATCCATCTTCAGCCAATCGGGAACGATTTCTGTACGCACAACCTTGCGCACAGTCCGTGTTCCTTTTTCCTTCTCATTCGCCCAATTTTGGTATGTCTTTGCTTCCTCTTTGGCCAGCTCCATCGCTTCTTTGACCGTCCGCACTTTTTTGCGCGCCCAATGGCTGGCAATTTTTTCGACATATTTTTTTGATAGTTTCATATTCGTCCGCAGCATCACGTAATAAATCAATACGTTGACGACACCGGGGAGGAGCTGTTGCTGAAACATAATGTCTTCAATCAGCTGCAAATCGCCCAGCGACGGTTCCGCACCGCCGGCAATTTCTTTCAGCAGCTGGCGCGGGGAAATCGTTTCGAGCTGCTTCATTAACAGCTCTTCCTTCGTGCGCGGTTCGACGCTCTCCATCGTCCGGTGGGCGAGCGGCTGCACCCGTTCGACAAGCCGCGGCGCGGCGCCCCCATGCTCAAGCTCATACCATTCGCGCGCCGCCTGGCGCAGCGCATCAATATCGATATGGTACGCCGGATCGATGACGCCAAGGACGATTTTTTGCATTTCAAGCGGCGGAATGCCGTATAAAAAGGCCAGCCTTTTGATCGCCTCTCTCACTTTCGCCGTCACCGCCCGGCGCGGCACCATCTGTTTCGATAATCCGGCAAAAAACAGATCAAAATCAAACACGCCGTCATCGAGCGCATACGCTGCCTCATCCCGTCCGATGTGCACCTTCCCGTCCGGCGGCTCGAGTTCATGTCTCGCTTCTTCGCCGAAACCGGCGACGATTTGCTCCGCTTGGACGGATGAAAAAACATCGGAAAACGAGCGCGTCACCCGGGTAAACTTCGTCTCGTCGACCGAGGGGCGGGCAAAAAACTCGTTCAGTCGAGCAAACAAATGGCGGCCGACTTGCCGATACAAAAAGACACTGAGCATTTCGTCGCGGAAAAACTGATCAGGCGCCAACGGCGGACGCAGCTCGTAAAGAAACTGTTTCGTCTCTTCCGTTTCCAAAGCGCGGACATATGTATTCAACAGTCCGATTCCTTCAAGCTTCAGCCGTTCGCTGTAAATGTCCGGCAGCCCGCATTGCATCAGCGCCATTAGCCGGTGATGGGTCGCTTCCCGTCCGCCGAGCAGCTCAAGCTCCCCCCAAAGCGTCATATAAAGCGCGAGCGCGCGATAGCCAATGAGCGGCTGATAGAGCATCGTCAACACTTTCCGATCCACATCATGCACGATTCCGCGGCTTTGCACCGTGTACCGGTCGACGGCAATCAGTTCTTTCCAATGGTGTTCCATCGTCCCGACCTTCCATTCCGCCGTAGTTGTTTCAACCCGTCTCTCTCCTTTCCTGCCCGAAAAACCGTTGAAAAAAGGGCTTGCCGCCTAACGCCAAAGCCCTTTTACCGCTGTCCTTTTTTAATCAGCTCTTTTAGTTCTTCGATAAACACATTAATGTCTTTAAACTGCCGATAGACGGAAGCGAAGCGCACATAGGCCACTTCATCGATGCGCGACAGCCGCTCCATGACCATTTCGCCGATCGTTTCGCTTTTCACTTCCGATACACCTTGGTTGCGCAGCTCACGCTCGATTTCTTGCGTCACTTTTTCCAGTTCCTCGAGCGCCACCGGCCGTTTTTCGCACGCTTTAATCAAGCCGCGCAAAATTTTTTCCCGGCTGAATTCCTCTCGCGTTCCCTCTTTTTTCACGACAATGAGCGGCGGCTCCTCGATCCGCTCAAACGTCGTAAACCGGTAATGGCATTGTTCGCACTCCCGCCGGCGGCGGATCGAACGGCCTTCCTCGGCCGGACGCGAATCAAGCACGCGCGTGCCTTGATGATGGCATGACGGACATCGCATAACATTCACTCCGTTTGTCTTCTTATTTTCTATCATACCGGAATGGCGGGAAGCAGACAAGCCATACTTAGCTGTTTAACCCGGAGCCGATATATGGCAGGCGAGCATCAAGCTTCCGGTACAGCTCAAGGATCACCGCCCGGCTGCGGCCGAAATCAAACGGCAACAGCTTCGTCTCCGTCGTCACGGAAAAATCGACCGCCGTTTCAAACGGCCGCACGGAAATGACGGTAGCGACGATGAACAACTTTTTGCCGCGCTTTGTTTGCGCACAAATTTCGCCGCGCTCTTCGGAAACAGAAACGAGCTCGGCGCCGGGCAGCGACGAGAGCAGCTCCTTGACCGCATCGATGACAGCGCGGTTCGTCGCCTTATAATAATGGCTTCGCAGCTCGGGGTCTTCATGGGTTTCCCGCGTTTCGCAATGGTTTGTCAACGCATACTTCAACTTTTTCCACACGCTCATAGCCACGTCTCCCTAGTCGTTCTTTTTCTTCCATCATACCATGATTTTCACCGCTGTTGCACCGCCGAGGGCGCAAAAAAAGGAGCGTTCCGCTTACGCTCCTTTCGGTTTATCATTATCCAATTACAGCGCGTGCGCCTTTTTCACTTCGATTGGACGCATGCCGCGCGGAAGTTCGATCGTTTCCCGCGTTTGCGCGCCGAGCTTTTCCGCGATGTAGTCAGCGGCAATCGTCGGGTCTAAATGGCCGCATGTATACACATCAATGCTCGCATAGCCATGTTCGGGGAACGTGTGAATCGTTAAATGCGATTCTGAAATAATGACGACTCCGCTTACGCCTTGTGGAGCGAATTTATGGAACGCGACTTCGCGAATTTCCGCCCCTGACTTTAATGCGGCGTCGACGAACGTTTTTTCAATAAAATCGATATCATTCAGTTTGTCAAAGTCGCATCCCCAAAGTTCCGAGATAACGTGACGACCCATCGTATCCATGCAAAGAATCCCCCTTTGAACCAATTTTCTCAAATAAAAAAACAGATTGTCGTTTGCAAAATGGCATGTATAACTACCACGGGGGAAAGTTAGTCCTAAGAGGTCCTAACCCTTTAAGTAGTCACATTACCTTTGCCCTTAAGAAGTTCACGAAACATAGTATACTTTGTTTAGGGGGTTTTTGCAACAGGCTTTTTTAATTTTTTTTACATAAGAAAAGGAAAAAACGCCCAAGCCGATCGACGTCGGCCGGGGCGCTTTCAAAAGCGGATCGGATGGGCCTTGCGGTGCACTTTCAGGCAACTGGCCGCGGTACGCTCTCCTGCCTACAGTCACGCCAAGAAGCGGGGCTTTTCCCGGTTCGGGATGATGAAATAAGCCGGCGGATGGCCGGCGGAGTCATTACGCATTGACGTGCAGACGCTCATTCATTTTGGCGGCGACAAGACGGGCCAAGTCAACAACGCGGCACGAATAGCCCCATTCGTTATCGTACCAAGCGAGCACTTTCACCTTCCGTCCGTCGATGACCATCGTCGACAAACCGTCAATGATCGCTGAATGCGGATTCGTGTTGAAATCAATCGACACAAGCGGTTCCATCGTAAAATCTAAAATGCCCTTCAACGGACCGTTGGCCGCGCGAAGCAGCGCCTCGTTCACTTCATCAATCGTCACATCCCGCTTAACGTCGACGACCAAATCGACAAGCGAGACGTTCGGTGTCGGGACGCGCAGCGCCATGCCGTGAAGCTTTCCTTTTAAATGCGGCAACACTAAGCCAAGCGCTTTTGCGGCCCCGGTCGTCGTCGGGATGATCGATTGCGCGCATGAACGGGCGCGGCGCAAATCTTTATGCGGGTTGTCAATATTTTTTTGGTCGTTCGTATAGGCATGAACGGTCGTCATCAGCCCGTTTTCAATGCCGAATGCCTCGTCAAGCACTTTGACAACCGGCGCCAGGCAGTTCGTCGTGCACGACGCGTTCGAAATGATGAAATGGCGGTCGATGTCAAGCATCTGCTCGTTGACGCCAACGACGATCGTCACATCCTCATTTTTGCCCGGGGCGGTCAAAATGACGCGCTTCGCCCCGGCGTCTAAGTGGAGACTCGCTTTTTCGCGAGCGTTAAATTTGCCGGTCGCTTCGATGACGATATCGATATCAAGCTCTTTCCACGGCAGCTGCTGCGGATCGCGCGAGTTTAATAGCTTCACTTTTTTGCCGTTGACAAGCAGGCCGTCTTCTAAGGGGGCGACATCCCCGTCAAACTTGCCGTGGTTCGAGTCATATTTCACTAAATGGGCTAACGTTTCGGGCGGATAGCTGGCATTGACCGCCACAATATCAAGATCAGGGGAATCGATGGCTCTCCGGAATACCATCCGTCCAATTCGTCCGAATCCGTTAATCGCCACTTTCGCCTTCATTCACCTTGTTCTCCTCTCATATATGTTATACTATTTATTCATATCTATACAAATAGTATATCATATTTTTCGGGAATGTGGAGAACAAAATGGCAAAAAAGAAACAAAAAAGACGCCTATTTTTCCAAGGCGTCCCATTGTTGTAAAATCGACAATAGCTGTCGGCGCGTCTCTTCCATTGTTCCGTTATTGTCAATGACCGCATCGGCCCGTTTCACTTTTTCTTCGAGCGGCCACTGGGCGCGGATGCGGGCGAGCGCTTCCTCCTCGGTGAAGCCGTTTCGCACCATGAGGCGGCGAAGCTGGACATCATCGTCGACGTAAACAACAAGCACCCTGTCTACCCAATCGGTCAGTCCGCTTTCAAATAAGAGCGGAATATCCAATACGACCGTTTTGGCCCCGGAACGGACGAGCTTCTCTTTTTCCGCAAGCATTTTTCGGCGCACAGCCGGATGGACGATGGCGTTCAGCTTTTTCCGTTCTTGTTCGTTGTTGAAGACGATCGCCCCGAGTTTTGCCCGGTCGATCTCGCCGTTCTCCTGTAAAACGTCCGGACCGAAGACGGCGACGATTTGCCGATACGCCTCTTCTCCCGGTTCGACGACAGCGCGCGCCGCCTCATCCGCGTCAATGACCGGAAGGCCGAGTTCACGCATCATGGCGCTGACCGTACTTTTGCCGCTTGCGATTCCGCCGGTCAACCCGATCGTTAATGCCATTGAACTTCTCTCCTTTTTATTTGCCGCCTACCGTTGGCAGTGCGGACAATAGTGCGTACCGCGGCCGGCGACGACCGTTTTTTCAATCGGGGTTCCGCACCGTTTGCACGGTTCCCCTTTGCGGCCGTAGACGAACAAGCTATGCTGAAACGTGCCGGCTTCCCCTTGCGTGTTGGCGTACGTTCGCACCGTACTTCCCCCTTTCATGACCGCCTCGCCGATCGTTGCGACCATCTGTTCATGCAGCCGCTTAATTTCTTCGTCCGTCAGCGAAGCGGCCGACCGTTCGGGAAGAATGCCGGCGCGAAACAGCGATTCATCAACGTAAATGTTACCAAACCCAGCGACGACCGTTTGGTCAAGCAGCAACGCTTTCACGGTCCGCTTCGTTTTCGCAGCCCGTTCCGCCAATACGGACGGGGAAAACGCCGGGGACAGCGGCTCCGGCCCCAATTGATCAAGCGGCGGCCGGCGGTCGCCCTCCTCCTTCGCGTACACATGCATCGTTCCGAACTTGCGTACATCGCGGTAACGGAGTTCGCTGCCGTCCGTGAAGCGGAACACGACGTGCGTATGCGGATCAAGCGGCTCATGTGCGCCGGCGACGGTGTAACGCCCTTCCATGCGCAAATGGGAAACGAGCATATCGCGGTCAAGCAAAAACTTCAAAAATTTCCCGCGCCGATCGATGCCGCGCACCGCCTGTCCGGCAAGCCTTGCGGCAAACGCCTTCGGATCTTGCGGATGGCGGATGATGTTCGGCCAAAACACTTCGACATCTGCAATCGTTTTGCCAACAACAAGCGGCAACAGCGTGCGGCGGATCGTTTCCACTTCCGGCAATTCCGGCATCACGCCCCCTCCTTTCTTTTTGCTCGTTTGTCTGTACACTCACAAACATGCCGGCTTCTTCCTTGCCGCCCGCCGGCGTCCCGAATCGGGCAAGGACGGTTCTCTTGATTGACGCCGACTCGGCATCTTTCCATATTGGCCTCAGCCCGCGGCTAGGGGAAGTTTTTTCGGTTAGCAGCAGCCTGCACGCATTACCGGTTGGCGCCCGGGCACATACACCTCATTTGGCATCATACCATGTCGGGCCGTAATGATAATCGACTTTCAGCGGCACGCGGAGCGCAACCGCCTGCTCCATCACCTCCGGAACGAGCTGGCATAGCCGCTCCATTTCCTCTTTTGGCGCTTCCAAAATGAGCTCGTCATGCACTTGCAGCAACAGGCGCGCCTGCAGCCGCTCTTCTTTCAGCCGCGCTGCTAAATCGATCATCGCCTTTTTAATAATGTCAGCGGCGCTTCCTTGAATCGGCGTGTTCATCGCCGTCCGCTCAGCAAAGCTGCGGACGTTGAAGTTGCGGCTTGTAATATCAGGCAAATAGCGGCGCCGGTGCAACAGCGTCGTTACATATCCTTTCTGTTTCGCTTCTTGCACAATGGTTTCCATATACCGCTTCACGCCCGGAAAGCTGGCGAAGTAACGTTCAATAAATTCGGCGGCTTCTTTGCGCGTAATGTTCAAATTTTGCGCCAGCCCATAATCGCTGATGCCGTAAACGATGCCGAAATTCACCGCCTTTGCCTGACGGCGCATAGTGGCCGTGACTTCCTCTTCGCTCACATGGAAGATGTCCATCGCCGTTTTTGTATGAATATCCAAATCGCGCCGGAACGCTTCGATTAAATTGTCGTCATCGGCGATATGGGCGAGGACGCGCAGTTCGATTTGCGAGTAATCGGCGGCGAAAATGAGCCAGTCCGGCTCTGACGGGACGAACGCCTGGCGGATTTTCCGCCCTTCTTCGAGCCGAATCGGGATGTTTTGCAAGTTCGGCTCAGCCGAGCTGAGCCGCCCGGTTTGCGTCAGCGCTTGGTTGAACATCGTATGCACTTTGCCTGTATCCGGATGCACAACTTTCAACAATCCTTCGATATACGTCGACTGCAGCTTGCCAAGCTGGCGGTAATGCAAAATGTTTTCGACGATTTCATGGTGGGGCGCGAGCTTCTCAAGCACATCGGCCGAGGTCGAATAGCCCGTTTTCGTTTTCTTCAGCACTGGCAGCTGCAGCTTTTCAAATAAAATGATCCCGAGCTGTTTTGGCGAGTTGATGTTAAACTCTTGACCGGCCAGCTCATAAATGCGCTGCTCGACGGCACGCAGCTGCTCGGCGAGCTCGGAACCCATCTGCTCAAGCCGCTTTGTATCCACTTTTATTCCAGTGAACTCCATTTCAGCCAAAATGGTTGCCAGCGGCTGCTCGAGCTTGATTAACAACCCGTCTTGCTCGTTGCTTCGCAATTCGTCCAGAAACGGCCGTTCCAGCGCCCAAATGGCCGCCGCTTTGCGGACGAGATGCTCAGCAAGCGTCGGCTCGTCGGGCAGCGACCGCTTGGCGCCTTTGCCATAGACCGCTTCATCCGGCCGCACCGCTTCATATTGTTTCATTTTCGCCACTGCAGCAACATCGCCGGCATCTTGAGCCGGGTTGAGCAAATAGGCAGCGAGCAATAAGTCAAAGGCGACGCCGCGCAGTTCAATTCCTTTCCACTTTAAGGCAACTGCAGCCCGCTTGGCGTCAAACATGCTTTTTTTCTTTGTCTCATCGGCAAGCCAGGCCAAAAATTGCGAATCCGCAAGCGCCATCTCCGCACGCAGGAAAAAACGCCCGTGCTCGTTCACTAGCGCGATTCCGACAATCGGGGCATCGTGATAGTTTTCTTCCATCACCTCAACGACAAGCGCCGCCTTGTCGGCCAGCATCTCGTCAGTGATGCCGTCAGCGATGACAAACTCCATCTCCATAAGCGGCGTCTCGTCTTCGGCTGTCGGCGCATCCATTTTTTCCAAAAACGACTGAAACCCGAGCTCTTTAAATAACGCGATCACTTTTTCCCGGTCTTGCCCTTCGTAGATGATGTCATCTAGCGACAGCTCAACCGGGGCGTCGCGGCGAATGGCCGCCAGCTGTTTGCTTAAGAGCGCCAAATCGCGGTACTGGCGCAAGTTTTCTTTCAGCTTTTCCCCTTTGATCTCATCGATCGATGCGAGCACGTTTTCGACCGTGCCAAACTGCTTCAGCAGCTTGACCGCTGTTTTTTCCCCGATGCCCGGAACACCAGGGATGTTGTCCGACTTATCGCCCATCAGCCCTTTTAAATCGACCATTTGCTCCGGAGTCAAGCCGTATTTCTCCTCGACCGTTTCCGGCGTGTACGGCTCGATATCGGTGATCCCTTTTTTCGTAATATCGACCGTTACATGAGGGGAGGCGAGCTGGGTTAAATCGCGGTCGCCGGAAATGACTTTCACTTCAAATCCTTCCTGCTCAGCGCGGGCGGCAAGCGTCCCGATAATATCGTCCGCTTCATAACGATCGAGTTCATAAGCGGGGATGCGGTACGCGTTTAACAGCTCACGCAACAGCGGAAACTGCTCAGACAGTTCCGGGGGAGTCTGCTGCCGCCCGCCTTTATACTCTTGAAACGTTTCATGGCGAAACGTCGTTTTTCCGGCGTCAAACGCCACCAGCAAGTGGGTTGGCCGTTCTTCGGCCAAAATTTTGTTCAACATCATCGTAAACCCGTAAACCGCATTCGTATGAATGCCTTTGTCGTTATGCAAAAGCGGCAAGGCGAAAAAGGCGCGGTACGCCACGCTGTTGCCGTCAATTAAAACGAGTTTTTTCTTCAATCTCATCCCTCCTCGAACGCTCCTTGTTCTATTGTACCATGCCGGCGGCCCGCCATAAAAAACAAGCCGGCTACCGCTCCGGCTTTGGAAAATGAATCGTAAACACGGTGCCGCGCCCGACTTCGCTCGCTACCGTAATATGGCCGTGATGAGCCTCCACCAAATGTTTGACGATTGAAAGACCTAGCCCCGTTCCGCCGGAATCGCGGCTGCGCGCCTTGTCAACGCGGTAAAAACGCTCAAAAATGCGGGGGATTTCCTTCTCTTCAATGCCAATGCCCGTATCTTTTACCCGAATGAGCACTTCCCGCTCGTTTTCTTCCGCTTCGACGGCCACTTGCCCATGTTCCGGCGTATAAGCGATGGCGTTTGCGAGCAAGTTGAGCAAAATTTGCTTCAGCCGATTTCGGTCGCCGCGGATGACAAGCCCTGGCGGCGCTTCGGCGCGCAAGTCGATTTGTTTTTCCTCCGCCTTTTGACGAAACACCGCCACCGCCTCGGCCGTCACTTCGGCGACGTTAACGTCATCGAGCAGCAGCTGAAATCCGTGCTGCTCAATTTTCGACAAATCGAGCAGCTCTTCAACGAGCGTTTGCAGCCGCTCGCTTTCCTTTAAAATAATCGTCAAAAAGTGCTCTAGCGCCTCTTCGTCTTTCATCGCCCCGTCAAGCAGCGTCTCGGCGAACCCTTTAATGGAGGTGACCGGCGTTTTCAGCTCGTGGGAAACGTTAGCGACAAAGTCCTTGCGAATTTGCTCGAGCCGCTTCAATTCGGTAATGTCATGGAACACTGCGACGATCCCTTTCCATTCCGCGTTCGTCCCGATAATCGGGGCGCCGTACACGTCGAAATGCTTCCGTTCAATGCCGATCGTCAACCGCATGTGCCGGCGCATCGCTGTTTCGGTGATAAAAATATCATCGATCAACTTGACAATGTCGCGGTGCGGCAGCACATCGGCATACGGACGGTACAAACAGGCGGACGGCTCAAGATGAAAATACGTTTGGAATGCGCGGTTGATCAAATGGATATGCCCGCGGTGGTCGATAAACAACAAGCCACTGCCGACGTTTTCGATGAGCGTATGGAGCCGGTCGGTTTGAATTTCCCGCGCCCGGCTCATTTCCTGCAAGTTGCGGGCAAGCCGGTTGATGGAGCGGACAAGCATGCCGGCTTCTTTATATTCGCCATCAGGCACCCGAGCGGCATAATTGCCTTTTTCGAGCTCAAACGCCACTTTGGTCGCCGCCTCAATCGGCCTCATATATTGGTTGGCGATCTTCCAGCCGAGAGCAACGATAACGACGAGCGCCATGCCAAGGCTGCTGATGAGCACGCCCCAAATTTGCTGGTTCACTTTTTTCAGCGAACTCGTCGGCGTGCTTAAAATGACATATCCGCCCCGCTCGCCGCCGCGCCCATACGGCGCAATATAGTAGTACACGTCGTTCGCTTTCTCGATCACCGAAAAGCGGGGAAACTGCTTTTTGTGCAAAATGGTGCGGATGATGCGCTCGTGGTCTTCGTCGCTGATCGCCGCGATGCGCCCGCTGTCAAACCGCAGCCGCTCTTGGCGATCGAGCACCGTGATGCGCGACGACAGCTCATCCCCCATTTCCTTCAAGTCCGCGCGAATTTGCTCAAGCGGCTCATTTTCAAGCAAAATGGCGAGCGCTTTCGCTTCTTTTTCCATCCGTTTGTTCATCGTCTCGGCGTAAAAGTCCTTGAGCACTTGCCCGAGCAAAAGGCCAAGGGCGATCAAGACGGTGACAATGAGCGTTACGAGCCAAAATAGAAGCCGGGTGCGGAAGCTATTCATGCCGCTTCGGCTCCTCCAATTTGTAGCCGAGGCCGCGCACCGTTTTAATGTACGCCGGTTTTTTCGTATCTTCCTCAATTTTCTCGCGCAAATGGCTGATATGGACGTCAACAATGCGCGTATCGCCGGCAAAGTCGTAGTTCCAGACCGCGCTGAGCAATTGATCGCGCGTCAGCACCCGTCCTCTATGCCGCGCCAAGTGAAGAAGCAGCTCAAATTCTTTTGGCGTCAGCTCAAGCGGCTTGCCGCCGATCACCGCTTCGTATCGCTCCGGAAAAATCTCCAGCTCGCCGATGACGATCCGTTCGCCCGATTCGGCCACCGCAGGGACAAACTCGGTGCGGCGCAAAATCGCCTTCACACGCGCGACGACTTCGCGCGGGCTGAACGGTTTCGTCATGTAATCATCCGCGCCAAGCTCAAGGCCGAGCACTTTGTCAAATTCATCGTCCCGCGCCGTCAACATTAAAATCGGCGTCATGATTTGCTGCTGGCGGAGCTGTTTGCACACTTCGACACCGTCAAGCTTTGGCAGCATCAAGTCCAAAATGATCAGCGCCGGCTGCTCAGACGCCACCTTGGCAAGCGCCTCTTCGCCGTCGTAGGCGACGGCGACTTGAAAACCGGCTTTCTCCAAATTGTAAGACAAAAGCGTCACAATCGGCTGCTCATCATCGACAACTAAAATTTTCTTCCCCATGCTACGCCTCCATTCCGTCCAATATCTCCCGTTTTTATCATACCATAATTCGTGCTTTAACTCGTCAAAAAATGAAAGAAGCTGTTCTTTCGACGGTCGGCTTACCCGCGAAGAACAGCCTCTAACCCTTTGTTTGCCGTTTTCGGAGAGGATAACGATCGTTTTGTCAACAAGGGACGAGACTGCCCTGGAAAAACAGTCCCGAGCAGTCTCGTTTTCTCTTTCTGTCAAAAATTCTCTAACACGCGGCCGTCAAAGCGCGGCAGCGCATGCGGCGGACAGACGGACAGCGTTCCGTCAAGCACCGTCTCCTCACCGCGTGTCGCCGCCACGGTCAATGTGACACAGTGGCCCGCCTCGTCGACCTCTGTCACTTCTAGCAAAAATTCGAGCGTTTCATAATGGTAGACCGGGCGGAGAAAGCGAATATCTTGACGCGTAATGTAGCTTCCTGGACCCGGCAAATATTTGGAGACGGCTGACGTGATCATCCCCGTCAGCATGACGGACGGGACGATCGGCTTCCCAAGCGGCGTCTGTGAGGCGTAGTCATGCTGAATGTAAAGCGGATTCGCATCATCGGTCAGCCCGAGATAAAGAAGCAAATCTTTATCTTCGATAGCCGCCTGGAAGACAAGCTTTTCTCCCGGTTGAATTTCCCCGATCGTTCTCCCGAGCTTCCGTTTTTTTAACACGTTCCCACCCCTTTGTATAGAAAACGCTTTCAAAGAGAAGGCGCAAAAATTCGGGACAATGCCCGAATTTTTGCTTTATCGTTATTCTAACACGCGCATGACGTTTTTGACCGACTCGACCGACTTGGCGAGCGCCGCTTTTTCGTCCTCGGTCAGCTCAAGCTCGATCACTTTCTCGATGCCGTTGCCGCCCAAGATCGTCGGCACGCCGAGATAGATGCCTTCATAGCCGTATTCGCCTTCAAGGTAGGCGATCGCCGGCAAAATGCGGCGTTGGTCTTTCAAAATCGCCTCGACCATTTCGGCGAGCGAAGCAGCCGGCGCGTAGTAGGCGCTGCCGTTGCCAAGCAGGTTGACGATTTCACCGCCGCCTTTGCGCGTCCGCTCAACGATGGCGTCCAGACGGTCTTTTGGAATCAGCGTTTCAAGCGGAATGCCGCCGGCATATGAGTAGCGGACGAGCGGCACCATATCGTCGCCATGGCCGCCCAACACAAACCCGGTGACGTCTTTTACTGAAACGTTCAGCTCTTGGGCGACGAACGTGCGGAAGCGCGCCGTATCGAGGACGCCCGATTGGCCGATGACGCGGTTTTTCGGGAATCCCGACTCCTTAAAGACCGTATACGTCATCGCATCGACGGGATTCGTCAAGACGATGATGTAGCAGTTTGGCGAGTATTTGACGACTTCCTTCGTCACCTGTTTCATAATTTTTTGGTTTGTCGTCACTAAGTCGTCGCGGCTCATTCCCGGCTTGCGGGCGATGCCGGCCGTAATGACGACGATGTCGGAGTCCGCCGTGTCGGCGTAATCCGACGTGCCGATGATGT
This sequence comes from Geobacillus uzenensis, assembly GCF_002217665.1. Lineage (NCBI taxonomy): Bacteria > Bacillati > Bacillota > Bacilli > Caryophanales > Anoxybacillaceae > Geobacillus > Geobacillus uzenensis. Next base: position 168,549 of record NZ_NEWL01000002.1, on the reverse strand, counting down.
TTGCGTCAAAGCCGAGCACCGGGCTCGACTCAAGCATATCGAGCGCTTTCCCTTTCGTCGGATTCTCAAGCTGTGGAATGTCGACAAGCACGATGTCGCCAAGTTCTTTTTGCGCCAAAAGGAACGCCGTCGTCGCCCCCGTAAATCCGGCGCCAATGACCGAAATTTTTTTCCGTTTCATCGCCATCGTTTGCCATCCCCTTCTTAAATGGTTAGTCCATATTGCGGATGAGCGCATCAGCAAATTCCGAACATTTCACTTCGGTTGCCCCTTCCATCAGGCGGGCGAAATCGTACGTTACAACTTTGGACGCAATCGTTTTTTCCATGGCTTGAATAATCAATTTAGCTGCTTCATTCCAGCCGAGATGCTCAAACATCATGACGCCGGACAAAATGACGGACGACGGATTGACTTTGTCCAAGCCAGCGTATTTCGGCGCCGTTCCGTGCGTCGCTTCGAAAATGGCATGTCCGGTTTCATAGTTGATGTTCGCCCCCGGCGCGATGCCGATGCCGCCGACTTGGGCCGCGAGCGCGTCGGAAATGTAGTCGCCGTTTAAGTTCATCGTCGCGATGACGTCAAACTCGCGCGGGCGCGTCAAAATTTGCTGCAGGAAGATGTCGGCGATGGCGTCTTTAATGATGATTTTGCCATTCGCTTCCGCGTCCGCCAGCGCTTTGTTCGCCGCTTCTTTTCCTTCCGCTTCAACGATGCGGTCGTATTGCGCCCATGTGAACACTTTATCGCCGAACTCTTGTTCAGCCAGCTCGTAGCCCCAGTTTTTAAACGCCCCTTCGGTGAACTTCATAATGTTCCCTTTATGGACGAGCGTGACCGATTTGCGGCCGTGTTCGATCGCATAGTTGATCGCCGCACGCACGAGCCGCTTCGTTCCCTCTTCAGAAATCGGCTTGATGCCGATGCCGGACGTTTCCGGGAAGCGGATTTTGCGCACACCCATTTCGTTTTGCAAAAAGTCGATCACTTTTTTCACTTCCGGCGTGCCTTTCGCATACTCGATGCCGGCGTAAATGTCTTCCGTGTTTTCGCGGAAAATGACCATATCCGTATCTTCCGGCCGTTTGACCGGCGACGGAACGCCTTGGAAGTAGCGGACCGGGCGGAGGCAGACGAACAAGTCGAGCTCTTGGCGGAGCGCCACGTTCAGCGAGCGGATGCCGCCGCCGACCGGCGTCGTCAACGGCCCTTTAATGGCGATTATGTATTCACGAATCGTCTCCAACGTTTCATCCGGAAGCCAACTGCCCGTCAGTTTATACGCCTTTTCACCGGCGAGCACTTCCTTCCAGACGATTTTCTTCTCGCCTTTGTACGCTTTTTCCACCGCTGCTTCGAGCACGCGCGAAGCGGCTGCCCAAATGTCCGGGCCGGTTCCGTCCCCTTCAATGAACGGAATGATCGGATTGTTTGGAACGTTGAGCACACCATTGGTGACAGTAATTTTTTCCCCTTGCGTCACGAGTAAAACCCCCAATGCCATTTTTTATTGAAAAGGCGTGAAGGACTTGCCTTCACCGCCTTGTCCACTTGTTTAGCCGCGCTGTTCGATCGGAACGTACACCTGCTTGCCCGGGCCGGTGTATTCCGCGCGCGGACGAATGAGACGGTTGTTGTCGTATTGCTCTAAAATATGGGCCAGCCATCCCGATGTCCGGCTCACGGCAAAAATCGGCGTAAATAAATCATGATCGATTCCTAAACAATGGTAAACCGAGGCGGAATAAAAGTCAACGTTCGGCGGCAACGCTTTTTCCGATGTGACGATCTCTTCAATTTTCGTCGACATTTCATACCAGTGCGGTTCGCCGACTAGCTTCGTCAGCTTTTCCGACATTTTTTTCAAATGCTTGGCGCGCGGATCGCCTTTCCGGTAGACGCGGTGGCCAAAGCCCATGATTTTTTCTTTGTTGGCCAGTTTTCCGCGGATGTACGGCTCAACGTTGTCGACCGTGCCGATTTCCGTCAACATTTTCATGACCGCTTCGTTCGCCCCGCCGTGAAGCGGCCCTTTTAACGCACCGATCGCAGCGGTGATGCCGGAATAAATGTCTGACAGCGTCGCCACGCAGACGCGCGCCGTGAACGTCGACGCGTTCAGCTCATGGTCGGCATGAAGCACGAGCGCCTTGTTGAATGCCTCCTCCGCGATCTCGTTCGGCTCCTCACCGGTAAGCATGTACAAGAAATTGGCGGCAAAGCTTAAATCTTGGCGCGGCGCAACCGGTTCCAATCCTTTGCGCACGCGGGCGAATGCGGTGACGATCGTCGGGATTTTTGCCTGCAGGCGAATCGCTTTCCGATAGTTTGCCTCTTTCGTCATGACATCCGCTTCTTCATCATAGAGGCCGAGAAGCGAAATCGCCGTGCGCAACGCCGCCATCGGGTGCACTTGATCGATCGGATATAATTTAAAATGCTCAATGATTTCGTTCGGAATGGCCGCATTTTCAGCAAGCTGCTGTTTCAGCTCCGCCAGCTGCTCTTTTGTCGGCAGCACCCGATGCCAGAGCAAATAAACGACTTCTTCGAAGGAAGCGTTTTCGGCTAAATCGTCAATGTCATAACCGACATACGTCAACGTGTCATCGATGATCGAACTGATGCTTGAAGTTGTGGCCACAACTCCCTCTAACCCACGGGTTACTGTCATGTTCAATCTCCCCTTCTCTTCATAAGTTCCGGCCATAACGACCGATGGCCGATGAGCGCTTGCTCGAAATGGATGCAAAAACAAATCCGCACACGAAAGTGCTTACATTGCCGCACCGGCTGCCGCCCTGCTGCGGCAGCGTGCGTGTTGCTTGACCCGAAAACTTGCTTACGCCTATTATTATAAACAATTATCAGACTTTTGTGAATGGGAATGCATCCATTTGGCAAAAGATTATTACACAGGAATAACGATTCTCGCCCCAGCTTCAAAAATATTCTACCATTTTTATGACCGTATAGGCAATGCCTGCGCCAATTAACGGCCCGACTGCCACCCCGTGAAACAGCGATACGGCAATGATCGTGCCGAACACGAGCGCCGCCGTGATGTGCGGATCATTGGCCAAAAGCGTCACGCCGCCTTTGGCAATTAGCGCCACAAAAATGCCGGATAAGAGCGCAATCCAAGCTGCCGCCGACTGCAGCGAGCCGACGAGCTGCTTAAAACCGATCTCTCCCGCGGCGATCGGCGCCAACACGGCAATCGTAATCACCGTAACCCCCCAGTTGATTCCTTTCGCCTGAATGGCCGGCAGCAACCGCCCGTCCAAGCCGAACAGTTTGATGGCCAGCAACACGGCAATGGCGATAACGAGCGACTGATTTTTCGCCAGCATCCCGATCGCCAGCAACAAGAGCAAAAACAACACCGGTTCGTTCACGATCGTCCGCCCTTTCCTCTGAAACTTGTCTTTTTGCTTCTTCGTAAAGAAACATGTAATATATCAGTATGGAGAACCGTTGGGGGTGAAACATTGTCCCGAGTCTATGTCGACCGTTTTTTGCGCTTGCTCATTGTCATCGCCGCCGTTGTGTTCGGCGCCATTGCCGCGTACTATGTCTCGACGGTGACGTACCCGTTTATTATTGCCTTTTTTATCGCGCTTTTCATCAATCCGCTCGTTGATTTTTTAGAGCGGAGGGCGAAAATGCCGCGCTGGCTCGCCGTCAGCATTACGTTGATCGTCCTGTTTGCCGCCGTCGCTGGAATCGTGACGCTGTTAATTGCCGAAATCGTTTCCGGAACGCAATACTTGGCCGACGTTGTGCCGGAAAAATTCCAAGCGCTCATTGCGTATATGGAGTCGTTTGCCGCCAATCAGCTCATCCCGCTCTATCAAGACTTGGCGGTCTTGTTTAAAAGCTTAAACGCTAACCAACAAGATACGATTATGCAAAACATCCAGGCGGTCGGGACGCAAATCGCGACGACGGTCGGCGAATTTATCCAGCGCGTGCTGCAAAACATTCCGCAGCTTCTTGCCTGGCTGCCGAACGCGGCGACGGTGTTTATTTTTTCGCTTCTCGCGACATTTTTCATCAGCAAAGACTGGCATCGCCTCATGCGGATGGTGCAGCAATGGCTGCCGGCGAAAGCCCGCACGAGCGGAAAAACGGTGTTTCTTGATTTGAAGCGGGCGCTGTTTGGCTTTATTAAGGCGCAGGCGACGCTCATTTCGATTACGACGGTCATCGTGCTGATCGGCTTGCTTATTTTGCGCGTCGATTACGCCATTACGATCGCCTTGATCATCGGGTTCGTTGATATTTTGCCCTACTTAGGGACGGGGATTGTGTTCGTTCCTTGGATCATTTACGCGGCGGTCAGCGGCGACATCCCGTTTGCGATCGGGCTCGGCGTGTTGTATATCGTCGTTCTCGTCCAACGGCAAATTATGGAGCCGAAAGTGCTCTCCTCATCGATCGGCCTTGACCCGCTCGCGACGCTCATCGCCTTGTTTGTCGGCTTCAAGCTGCTCGGCTTTCTCGGACTGATCGCCGGTCCGGTCGCGCTCGTCATCATCCGCACGCTCCATAGCGCCAACGTCTTTCGCGACATTTGGCGCTTTATCATCGGCAAGCCGGTCTCATAAAAACAGCCTTGGCTTATGGCCAAGGCTGTTTTCGTTGGTCGACAACCGCATTACAAGACGCTCGCATGGCCGCGGTAGACAGCGCCAAACCCGCCGTCGACGGTAATTTCCTGCCCGTCTTTAAACAAACTTGTCGCGTTGGTCACCCCGACGACGACCGGAATGCCAAGGCTTAAACCGACAACGGCGGCATGGCTTGTCAGCCCGCCTTCCTCCGTAATGATCGCCGCCGCCTTTTCGATCGCCGGCATCATGTCGGCATCGGTGCTGATCGTGACTAAAATGCCGCCGTCGACCATTTTTTGCCGCGCTTCTTCCGCTGTTTTCGCCACAACGGCCTTGCCGAACGCTGACTTGCGGCCGATGCCTTGCCCTTTGGCGAGAAGATCGCTGATGACGTGCACTTTCATTAAGTTCGTCGAACCGGTTTCCCCGACCGGCACGCCGGCCGTGATGACGACCAAGTCTCCGTGCTTCACCAAACCGGAACGCACCGCCGCATCGACGGCCACATCCAACATTTCATCGGTCGTGTTCACATGCGGCGCTTCTTTCGTATAGACGCCCCAGACGAGCGCCAACCGGCGCGATACCGCTTCGTTTGAGGTAACGGCGATAATCGGCGCTTTCGGGCGGTATTTTGCCACCATTTGCGGCGTTTTTCCGCTCACCGTCGGCGTGACGATCGCGGCGACATCCAAATTCAACGCCGTATGGGCGACCGACTGCCCGATGGCATCAGTAATCGTCGTCGCGCTTTCTTTTGTACGCTGGGACAAAATGTCGCGGTGCTCAAGCGCCTGTTCGGTGCGGAGCGCGATTTGGTGCATCGTTCTGACCGCTTCGACGGGGTAGTGGCCGGCCGCTGTTTCCCCGGAAAGCATGACGGCGTCCGTGCCGTCAAAAATAGCGTTGGCGACGTCGCTTGCTTCCGCCCGCGTCGGCCGCGGATTGCGCTGCATCGAATCGAGCATTTGCGTCGCCGTAATGACCGGCTTGCCGAGCATATTGCACTTTTTGATCAACAGCTTTTGGATGAGCGGCACTTCTTCAGCCGGGATTTCGACGCCTAAATCCCCGCGGGCCACCATCAGGCCGTCGGCCGCTTCTAAAATTTCGTCGATGTTGGCGACGCCTTCTTCATTTTCAATTTTGGCGATAATTTGAATATAGAGGGCATCGTGCGCCTCAAGCAGCTCGCGAATTTCGAGTACATCGGACGCCCGGCGCACGAACGAAGCGGCGATAAAATCGATTCCTTGGCGGATGCCAAACAAAATGTCAGCACGGTCTTTCTCGGTAATCCCTGGCAAGTTGACGCGCACGCCCGGGACGTTGACCCCTTTTTTGTTTTTCAGCACACCGCCGTTTAAAACGGTCGTCACGATTTCTCCGGCTTGTTTGTCGGCCGCAGTGACCTCAAGGCCGATCAGCCCGTCGTCGAGCAAAATTTTCGAACCGACGGATACATCGTCAATCAATCCCGGATAAGTGATCGAGATTTTTTCCGGCGTGCCGAGCACTTCGCTCATCGAAATGACGAGCTTCGCCCCTTCTTTCAGTTCAATCGCTCCGTTTTCCATATTGTGCGTCCGGATTTCCGGACCTTTCGTATCGAGCAAAATGGCGACCGTTTTGCCCGTCCGCTCCGCCGCCTCGCGAATGTTGGCAATGCGCCGTCCATGCTCCTCGTGATCGCCGTGTGAAAAGTTCAGACGGGCCACGTTCATTCCCGCTTCAATGAGCTGTACGAGCTTGTCCACACTTTCACTTGCCGGCCCAATGGTACAGACGATTTTCGTTTTCCGCTTCATCGTTTCTTCTTCCTTTCCCCTCGGGAATTAGATGGACAGTTCTTTTGACAGTAAGTACATCCGCTGATCGATCGTATGTTTCTGGCTCAACGCTTCGGCAATGTCATGGTCGACAAGCTGGTTGTTTTGGATGCCGACGCAGCGGCCCCCTTTTCCTTCGAGCAGCAGTTCAACCGCACGGGCGCCAAGACGGCTCGCTAAAACGCGGTCAAACGCGGTCGGCGACCCGCCGCGCTGCACATGGCCTAAAACGGTGACGCGCGTTTCAAACCCGGTCGCCTCTTGAATTTGCCGGCCGAAGTCAACGCCGCTGCCAACCCCTTCGGCGACGATGATGATGCTATGTTTTTTGCCGCGCTCATGGCCGCGTTTCAAGCGGGCGATGACGTCGTTCATATCATAGTCCGCTTCCGGAATTAAAATCGTTTCCGCCCCGCCGGCAAGACCGGACCATAAGGCGATGTCGCCGGCATGGCGGCCCATGACTTCGATGACGTACGTCCGTTCGTGCGAGGTGGCCGTATCGCGGATTTTGTCAATGGCATCAATGACGGTATTCAACGCCGTATCAAAGCCGATCGTAAAATCCGTGCCCGGAATGTCGTTATCAATCGTCCCCGGCACGCCGACGCACGGAAAGCCATGTTCAGTCAGTTTTTTCGCCCCTTGGTACGAACCGTCGCCGCCGATGACAACGAGCCCTTCAATGCCGTGCTTTTTCAGCTGTTCAATCCCTTTTTTCTGCCCTTCCTCCGTCTTAAACTCCGGACAGCGGGCCGTATAGAGCATCGTGCCGCCGCGGTGGATAATATCGCCGACATCGCCGACTTCCAGCTTTTTGATGTTGCCGGCGATCAGCCCCGCATAGCCATGGTAGACGCCGTACACTTCCACGCCGTGGTAAATCGCCTTGCGGACGACAGCACGAATGGCCGCGTTCATCCCCGGCGAGTCGCCGCCGCTTGTCAATACACCAATCCGTTTCATGATTTTCCACCTCATTTACATCAAATTCAACACGTCCGACCTCATACGTCTGTCGCTCTTGAACATTCCTAATGTACCATGAACCACTACGGAACACAATATGGAAGCCTTCGCTGAAACGGCTTACACGAACAAGTTTTTCTGAACAGAACAAAGCTGTCCCACAGAAGGAGACAGCTTTTTTCCTTATCTTGCCCGAATCGTCTCTTGTAAAAACGAGACTTGGCCCATTTGTTTAAATTTTTCGTAGCGCTGTTCCACGAGCGCCTCGCCGTCGAGCGCCAGCAGCTGCTTAAGCGAAGCGCGCAGCACGCGGTCGATTTCTTTCGCCTGCTCGTCGGCATTGCGGTGGGCGCCGCCTTTCACTTCCGGAATGATTTCATCAATGACGCCAAGCGTCTTTAAGTCGTGAGCGGTAATTTTCATCGTTTCCGCCGCCCGCTGCGCCAATGATGCATCTTTCCATAAGATGGCCGCCGCCCCTTCCGGCGAAATGACCGAGTACGTGGAGTTTTCGAGCATATGAATGTGGTTGCCGACACCAAGCGCCAGCGCCCCGCCGCTTCCGCCTTCGCCGATGACGATGCAGACGACCGGCACCGTCAGTCCCGCCATTTCAAATAAGTTGCGGGCGATCGCTTCGCTTTGGCCGCGCTCTTCGGCCGCTTTGCCCGGATAGGCGCCTTTTGTATCAATAAAGCAAATGATCGGACGGGAAAACTTTTCCGCCTGCTTCATGAGCCGGAGCGCCTTCCGGTAGCCTTCCGGGTGCGGCATGCCGAAGTTGCGGCGCAAGTTTTCTTTCGTATCTTTGCCGCGCTGGTGGCCAATGACTGTCACCGGAAGCCCATCATAATCGGCGATGCCGCCGACGATCGCCTCATCATCGCCAAAGCAGCGGTCGCCATGGCATTCGAGAAAGTTCGTAAACAGCCGCTCAATATAATCAAGCGTCGTCGGCCGCTGCGGATGGCGGGCGATTTGTACGCGGTCCCACGGCGTCAAGTTCGCATACACTTCGTTCTCAAGCTTGGCGAGCCGCGCCTCCAGTTTCTCGATTTCCGCCGACAAATCGACGTCCGCCGTTTTCATAAACTCTTTCAGCTCTTGAATTTTGCGGCGCAGCTCAACAAGCGGCTTTTCAAATTCTAATTCCGCCACCATCCCGATTCCCCTCCTCCCGCATGAATTGCGAACACAATCGCGAGCTTCTCTTTGAGCTCATGGCGGTGAATGACGGCATCCAGCTGGCCGTGCTTTAACAAAAACTCCGCCGTCTGGAAATCTTCCGGTAGCTCTTCGCGCACCGTCTGCTCGATGACGCGGCGGCCGGCAAAACCGATGAGCGCCCCGGGTTCGGCGAAGTTGTAATCGCCAAGCGAGGCGAAACTTGCCGACACGCCGCCCGTCGTCGGATGGGTCATAACGGAAATAAACAAGCCGCCGTCATTGCTGAATCGTTTGAGCGCGGCGCTCGTTTTGGCCATTTGCATCAGGCTTAGCACTCCTTCTTGCATGCGGGCGCCGCCGGAAGCGGTAAAAATGAGAAATGGCATCCGTTGTTCGCGCGCCCGCTCGACGGCGCGGGCGATTTTTTCGCCGACAACGGAGCCCATGCTGCCCATGCGGAACGACGAGTCCATCACGGCGATGACGAGCGGATGGCCTTCAAGCGTCCCTTCGCCGGTAACGACCGCCTCGTTTAGCCCTGATTTGCGCCGGTCTTCTTCCAGCTTTTCGCTGTAGCCGGGAAACCCAAGCGGGTTGACCGACACCATGCCGGCATCATACTCGCGGAAGCTGCCGTCATCAAGCATGCTGGCAATCCGTTCGCGCGCCGGCATCGGATGATGGTAACCGCAGCTTAAACAAACGCGCAAGTTTTTCACCAATTCCTTTGTATACATAATTTTTTTACATTGCGGGCATTTCGTCATCACGCCTTCCGGCACTTCGGCCCTCACCTGCTCGGAAGGGAGTGCCGCATATTTTTTCTTTTTTACAAACAAATCTTTCCACACGAGGGAGCCCCTCCTTTGCGTTTTCGCCTCTCTACTACTTTATCGAAAATAGGTAGGATTGTTTGTCAAACGGTGTCAGTTCTTTTTCGACAATGGCCAGGGCCGATGCGCCTCCCATACGGCGACGGCTTCCGTCCGATCGCGCTTTTTCAATGCTGCTAGCAGCTGGTCATAAAACGAATCCGCAAGCGGCGGCTTCGGCGCAAAGGCGGCCGCAAACGCGGACAGCGCCCGCCAAATGCGGACAAGCAAATAATTGTCGGCCTCCTCGGCGACCGTCTGAAAAAATCGCTCGAAATCGATCGGCTTTTGGCGAACGGTTTTTTCAAGCCTGCTTATGGCTTCCTCGCTACGGCGTTGACAGAAAAGCTCAAGCAGCAACCGTTCGACAAGCCATTTCGTTTCCGCCAAGTCGGCTTTCGCCCGTTCATTTTCAAGCAAAAACATCGCCAGCAAATCGATCAGCTGATGGCTGCCGATCTCGCGCATGTATGTACCTTCCCCGCGCCGCGTCTCAATCAGGCCGAGAAATTCGAGCGCCCGCAGCGCCTCGCGCACCGACGAACGGCCGACACCGAGCCGTTCAGCGAGCTCCCGCTCCGACGGCAGTCTGTCGCCGGGGGCGAGGCCATCGTGAACAATGAGGCGGTGAATATGCTTGAGCGTCTCGGCATACACTTTTTCGTCGTTGAACGGAGATCCCTCCCGGCGATTCGGTAATAAGGATATTTCTCCAATGAAAAAACTTATGAATCCTGCTCTTTAACGGCCTTCAAAGCCGTTGAATGACGAGAAGCCGCTGTTTCCCCTGCCTTCTAGCTTCCATACTGGTCTGACCACCTAATGGTTATACGATATAACAAAATAACGAAATAGTAAAGGGCGATTTATTTGACGGCTAGGCCACCGGCGCCGAACAAAGCGGTCAATGCATCAATAAGCGGCGCGGTCAGCGCGACGCCATACTGCTCCGGCAGGCGGAGGAGCGTCCGCTTGACTTCATCGTACAAATAAACCGGAGTGCTGCCGCGATGCTGTTCAAGCAGCGGCTTGAGCGCGGAAAGCCGCGGTTTGTCAGCAAGCCGCGCATGAATATACAGCGCCGACGCCGACAGACGTTCCACCCGGCGGAGAACGAGCTGCCGCCGTCCGGCGCGCATCTCCATCGTTCCCGCGAGCAGCACAAAATTCCCTTCCGCAAGTTCGCCAGCCGCGCGGGCATAGACGGACGGAAAAGCGACCGCCTCCATTTCTCCGCTTTCATCGCTGACCGTGATAAACGCCATTTCATCCCCGAACTTCGTTCTCGTTTTCCGCAGCTCGGCGATGCAGCCGCCGACAACGGCCGGCGAACCGTGCACTTCCGCTATGGGCACCGCCCGAGCCGCTTGAAACAGCGGGCGGCAGACGACGGCCGGGTGCGGGGTGACAGCGAAGCCGAGCCATTCGTTTTCCCGCTGCCGCCGCTCGGCAGGGGAAAGCGGCGGTGCATCCGCGTATTTCGGTTTGAGCGACAGCCCGCCAGCCTCTAAGTATGGCCCCATCAATTGCACGTGTTCGATGGCGATCTCCATGCTGGCCAAAAGTGCCCCCCGCTCCCCGCCCAACTCGTCAAACGCGCCGACGGAAATCAGCGCCTCAAGCGCTGGACGCGCCAACCCCTTTGGCAGCAGGCGAACGGCAAAATCAAAAAAGTCGGCAAACGGCCCATGCTCCCTTCGTTCGTCCATGATGAGCTTCGCCGCCGAGCCGACGTGCTTCACCGCCGCCAGCCCCGCGCGGATCGCCTCCCCTTCCACGGTGAACCGATAGCCGCTCCGGTTGACCGACGGCGGCAGGATCGGAATGCCTTTTCGTGACGCCTCACGGCTATAAAGCGCCATTTTTTCCCGATCACCGGACGCGTTCGAGAGCATGACCGCATAAAAGCAACGCGGGTAATGGGCTTTCATGTACGCCATCGCATACGACAACAGCGTATAGCTGACGGCATGGCTTCGGTTAAAGCCATAATCGGCGAAGCGGACGATTTGCCGGTACAACTCCTCGGCCATCGGCGCCGGATAGCCGTTCGCTGCGCAGCCGGCCACAAATTCTTCCCGATATTCAGCGAGCAGCGCTTTTTCCTTTTTCGCCACCGCCCGCCGGAGCACATCCGCTTTGCCGAGCGAAAACCCGGCGAGCCGGGCGGCGATTTGCATAATTTGTTCTTGGTAAATGAGAACGCCGTATGTCGGGGCCAAAATCGGCTCAAGGTCCGGATGGAGATACGAAATCGCCTCTTCGCCGCGCTTGCGCCGGATATAAGTGGGAATCATGTTCATTGGCCCCGGCCGGTACAGCGCATTGACGGCGACGACCTCTTCCAATGTCGACGGACGCAGTTCGGCAAGCACGCGCTTCATGCCGCCTGACTCAAGCTGGAAAACGCCGCTTGTATCCCCAGCGCCAAGCAGCGCATACGTTTTTTCATCATCAAGCGGCAACGCACGCACGTCAAACGGCTTTCCCGTCTGCCGTTCGACGAGGCGCACCATCTCTCCGAGCAGCGACAACGTGCGCAAGCCGAGAAAATCGATTTTCAACAGACCAAGCGCTTCTAACGCCCCCATGGCGTATTGCGTAAGCGGCCACTCGCCATGGCTTGGCTGCAGCGGCACATCGCGCATGAGCGGCTCCGGGCTGATGACGACGCCAGCAGCGTGGATCGACGTATGGCGCGGCAGCCCTTCGAGTTTTTGGGCGATCGCAAGCCACCGCTCCCCGTTAGGGAGGGCGCTGAACGCGCGGCGGAAGGCGGCGGATTCGCGCTGCCATTGGCTGATGGTCACGCCTTGTTTGTTCGGCAGCAGCGCCATAACTTGTTCCGCTTCGCGCCTGGGGACGCCAAGCGCCTTTGCCGTCTCGCGCAGCGCCGCTTTGGCGCCGAACGTGCCGAACGTAATGATTTGCGCGACGCGGTCACGGCCGTATTTGCCGACGACATAGCGGATCACATCTTCGCGGCGGTCATCGGGGAAATCTAAATCAATATCCGGGACCGACACCCGTTCCGGGTTTAAAAACCGCTCAAACAAGAGCCCGTATTGGATCGGATCGACATCGGTGATCGACAAAACGTAGGCGACGAGCGACCCGGCCGCCGAGCCGCGGCCCGGGCCGGTCAAAATGCCGCGCTGACGGGCATAGGCGAGCACATCGGCGACGATCAAAAAATAGTCGCTAAAACGCATCGTTTGAATGATGCGCAGCTCATGCTCAAGCCGTTCCCGGTAGCGTGCGTCAGCTGATGGCACGCGGCGGGCGAGCCCTTGTTCGCACAAGCGGCGCAAATAGCCATCCGCCGTCTCTCCATCCGGCACCGGAAACTTCGGCAGCCGCCGGCGGCCGAACTCGATATGGAGCGCGCATTGATTGGCGATCTTCATACTGTTGGCAAGCGCCTCCGGCAAATCAGCAAAGCGGCGGGCCATCTCGTCTGGCGCCGCCAAATAACGCCCAGCCTCTTCCGCCATATCTGCAAGCGGCACCCCTCGGTCAATCGCCTGCAAGCAGCGCCATGCGAGTGCATCCTCGCGCTCAACGTAGCGGACATCGTTCGTCGCAACGATCGGAACGCCGGTCTCTTCAGCCAGCCGCAGCAGCCCGCCTTCGTATGGAGCGCGCGTCCGCTCGCCGCGCCGGATGGCTATATGCAAACGGCCGGCAAACAGCTGCCGGTAGCGAAGCAGCGATTCTTTCGCCCGCGCAATCTCTCCGGCGGCAAGCAGCGATTCAACCCGTCCGTCCGGCCCCGGAGTGAGGGCAATGATGCCGCCGCTCAAACGGCGGAGGGCGACTTCATGAATATGCTTTTCTTCCCCCATTTGAACCGCTGTGCTGATCTCGATTAAATGGCGATATCCTTCCTCATTGGCCGCCAGCAGGACGAGCGGAAATGCCACACCATCCCCGTCAAGGGCGACATCAGCCGTCATGCCGATGATCGGGCGAAGGCCGTGGCGCTGACACTCCCGGTAAAACGGAATGGCGCCATACAGCACATGGCGGTCCGTGAGCGCCAAAGCCTCGTAGCCGAGCTGTTTCGCTTTGGCCGCAAGCGCCTCGACCGTCGCCGTGCTTTGCAGCAAGCTGTATCCGCTTAACACATGCAAATGGACAAACGTCATGGCCATCCCTCCTTCATCCGTACGTTTCACGGGCAGAAACTTTTCCTTCGGCTACATATTCCGTCCAATTTGTTGATATACATAGTAAAAGATAAAGAAAGGGCGGGGAAACAGATGAACGAAAAAGTGGCCTTTTTGCCGGCATTTATCCAAAGCTATTTCATCGCGGTCGGCGTGCTGCTTGGCGGCGCCATGATCGGCGCGCTCGGCGCTTTTTTGAGCGGCGGCCAGCCGCTGACCGCCATGTATCGGTTCGCCGGCGATTTGCGCATTTGGGCGGTGGTGGCCGCCATCGGCGGGACGTTTGATACGTTTTACGTCGTCGAGCGAGGGCTGTTTCTTGGAGAAACGAAAGATATCGTACGGCAATTTTTGCTTATTTTGTCCGCCATGGGCGGCGCGCAAACAGGGGTAGCGATCATTACGTGGCTGACGCAGGAGCACATTTCGCCATGAGAATTCCTCCGTATTACCAATCCCCGTCATGGCAGCGCTTTTTCGCCGGCGCAGCGATCGGAGCGCTGATTAGCTGGTTTGTCTTTTTATATATTTTCGGCGTCCTGCAGGAAAAACAAGTGCGGCATGTCAATGAGCTCAACGAGCAGATCGCCGATTTGCAAAATGAAATCCGCATTTGGCAAGAAGACTATATCCATTACAACAAAGAAATGAAAAAAAAGCTGACCGTGCAAGACGTTTCCGTTCATCTCGCCAACGCCGAGCAATACAAACTTGACTCGTACACGACGTTCCGTATCGAAGACAGCGTCAAAGAAGACTTGTCCCATTTAATTACAAAGGACATTGAAACAGTATACAACAGCCGCGAATTGATCAAGCGGGCCATCGAAAACAAAACGTATACGATCCACGAAAAACCATACCGGCTTCAAATTCACACACTCACCATTTTTACCGTCTTAGCTGTCGAAGTAAAATTAACGCCGCTCCCGTAATCAAGCGTCCGGCTGCGCGCCATTGCCCGTCGGCGGCAAAAGAGGGTGTCCCCAAAGCGTCGGGACACCTTTTCTCATTGCCGCATCGGCCTATATCGTTCTTTGTCTAAAAGAGCGGCCGCATTCCCTTACCGCCCAGCTCGGCAAGCGGCTTTCACGTCTTCAACAACGCGGTCCGCTTCTTCCCATGACGCGATGGAAGCGCCGGCCGCAAGCGGATGGCCGCCGCCGCCGTGCCGTTTGGCGACAACGTTAATGATCGGCCCTTTCGAGCGGAAGCGGACGCGAATGTCTTTCTCCTCCTCAATAAAAAACACCCAGGCGACAATGCCGTCGATATTGCCGAGCAGTCCGACAAGCTGCGACGCCTCGAGCGGGGTGACGCCGTACTCTTCAAGGAGCGCCCGCGGCATTTTCACCGCTGCCACCCCTTCGTCGATCGTGAAATGGGATAATACGTAACCGCTCAAACGCGCCAGCGGCAGGCTCGTCCGGTACAGCCCGTCATACAGCTCCGAAAGGGAAAAGCCGTACGAAATGAGCTCCCCGGCGTAGCGGAACGTTTTTTCGCTCGTGCGCGGAAACAAAAAGCGGCCCGTATCGCCGACGATGCCAGCATAAATCAAGCGCGCCGCCTCAGCCGTCATCGTCAGCCCTTGATCTTTCCCGGCCAAATACAGCTCGTAAATCATCTCGCTCGTCGAGCTGGCGTCTGTATTGACCCACATGATGTCACCGTACGGCGTGTCGTTCGGGTGGTGGTCGATTTTAATGAGCTTCCGCCCGAGCCGGTAGCGGCTGTCGCAAATCCGCTCCTCGTTGGCTGTGTCGCAGACGATGACCAACGCCTGTTCATAGACCACATCGTCAATGGCATCCATTTTCCGCAAAAACGACAACGACGGGTCATCTGTCCCGACCGCATACACCCGCTTTTCCGGAAACGACGCCTGAAGCAGCGCGGCCAATCCGCCTTGCGACCCGTACGCGTCCGGATCCGGGCGCACATGACGGTGAATGATGATCGTCTCAAATTGGCGAATGGCATCTAAAATTTCTTGGCATTGTTCTCTCATTGTTCTTCCCCTTTTGGATCACCTGTCATTTTCAACCGCTGGCCTTTTTTTCCGTTTCTATGTACAATGGAAAAAGAAATGGACAACGGAGGGAGCAGCGATGCCAGCATTGGTTATTTTCATTATATTTTCCTTTTCGTTTTACGTCTATTATAAAATCCGCTATGTCCGCGCCCGTCGTCCGATCGAGCGCCAGTTTTTCTCGGCGAAATCGAGCATGGCGCTCGGATTGTTTGTCGCGTTGTTCGGCATCAACCAACTGTTTTTGTATTCGACAACGGTGACGTACATCGTCTCCGCCATTTTTATCGCCCTGGGCTTTGGCAGCGTTTGGGCCGGCTATCGCGCCTATCGCCATTATTTGCCGCAGGCGGTCAAAGAAGCGGAAGAAGCGGCGAAACAAGGATAACAGGGAGCAGTGCATGCGCCGGCTAACCGGAAAGGAAAAAGGATGTCCAAATATGGAATGGACATTCTTTTTTGCTTTTATCGGTCGATCAGCTGGCACATCATCATCGCCTTGCCGACGATGGCCCCTTCGTTATACACCTCGACATCCACTTTCCCGAACTTGCGCCCGAGCTCAAGCAGCTTTGCCTGCACATCGACCGTGCTGTCAATTTGCACCGGCTTGATGAAATAAATGGTGATGCTTTCCATCACTAAATCGCCGCGTTTGTACGCCCGCAGCATCCGCGCCGCCGCCTCGGTGACGATCGTCGTAAACACGCCGTACGAGAGCGTCCCTAAATAGTTCGTCATTTGTGGGGTGATCGAGCAGCGAAACAGCGTCTCTTTGTCTCCTGACTCGCGAAACTGAGCGGTGACGAGATCATCGATCGTTTCGCCGACTTGCGGCTGGCGCTGTGCCATCTGCAGCGCTTTTAACACATCTTGGCGGCTGATGATTCCTTGCAGCCGGTGGTGGTCATCGACAACAGGCAAAAGTTCGATCCCTTCCCATACCATAATGTGGGAGGCAAAAGCGACCGACGTTTTTCCGTTCACCGTAATCGGCTGCTTCGTCATCACTTTTTCGATCGGCAGCTGGCGATCCATATCAAGCACGTCTTTCGCTGTTACAATCCCTTGCACTCTCCAATCGTCATCGACGACCGGAAAGCGGCTGTGGCGCGTTTCTTTGTTTAACGCATACCACCGCTCGACCGGATCATCGACGCGCAAGTACGCTGTTTTTTCCAGCGGGATAATAATATCCTCGACGAGCACAATTTCTTTTTTGATCAACTGGTCGTAAATGGCACGGTTGATCATCGTCGCCACAGTAAACGTATCGTAGCTTGTCGAGATGATCGGCAGCTGCCGCTCATCGGCGAGCTTTTTGACGTGGTCGGCCGTATCAAACCCGCCGGTGATGAGCACTGCCGCCCCAGCCTGCAGCGCGAGTTCATGCGCCTTCGTCCGGTTGCCGACAATCAACAAATCGCCCGCCCCGGTATAGCGCATCATCGCCTCGAGCTGCATCGCGCCGATGACAAAGCGGTTCAGCGTTTTATGCAGCCCTTCCTTCCCGCCGAGCACTTGCCCGTCGACAATGTTGACGACTTCGGCGTACGTGAGCTTTTCGATGTTTTCCTTCCGCTTCTTCTCGATCCGAATCGTGCCGACGCGCTCAATCGTGCTCACATACCCTTTGTTTTCCGCGTCCTTGATCGCCCGGTACGCCGTTCCTTCGCTCACGCCCATTTCTTTGGCGATCTGGCGGACGGAAATTTTCTCGCCGATCGGCAGCCGATGGATGTATTCTAAAATTTGTTCATGTTTTGTCGCCAACGGTCCTTCACCCTTTACGCATTGTTACTTTTATTATAACGGTGGCGGCGGCGGGGGTTCAACGGTTAGGCAGGAGGCAGCGGCGATCTTCCCGTTCTCTCCCTGCGGCATGTTCATCTTGTTTCATCATGAATCAACCGATCCAAAGGCGAATGAGCATGTCATAAGTAACACCATTTCTCCTTAGGGAATGATGTCGCAAAGAGGGATTGGTAGAGCGGGGCACTGATTGAAACAGCGCCCTTCCCGTCTGGGGAAGAGCGCTTGCTTTACAGTTCGATGCTTTCGCCCGGCTTTAATGCGCGGCCGACGCCCGGCGGAAGGAGCGAGGTGAACCGCTCCGGATCTTGCACAATCGGCGGGAACGTGTTGTAATGAATCGGCACGACCAGTTTGGCACCGAGCCACTCGGCGGCGACCGCCGCGTCTTCCGGCCCCATCGTAAAGCTGTCGCCGATCGGCAAAAACGCCACATCGATTGAATGGCGCTCGCCGATCAGCTTCATGTCAGAAAACAGCCCGGTGTCACCGGCATGGTAGATCGTTTTGCCTTCAGCGGTGAACAAAATGCCGGTCGGCATGCCTAAATAAATGATTTGTTGGCCATCGGTCACAAAGCCGGAGCTGTGAAACGCCTGCGTCAACTTGACGGTGCCAAAATCAAACTGGCGCGCCCCGCCGATGTTCATGCCGAACGTCTCGACCCCTTGCCAGCTCAAATACGTCGCCAGTTCAAACGTCGCCACGACAAGCGCGTTGTTTCGTTTGGCGATATCAACAGTGTCGCCGACATGGTCGCCATGCCCGTGCGTCAACAAAATGACATCCGCCTTCACATCCGCCGCGTTCAAATCAGTCGTCGCGTTGCCGGTAATGAACGGGTCGATCAAAATCGTTTTTCCGTTCGTTTCAATGCGGACGACCGAATGGCCATGGTAACTGATTTTCATTGTCCATCTCTCCTTTCCACTTAAACATGGTTCGCCGCCGCGCGTCCATTTCCTTCTTTTCCCGCTTGTCCATTTACAAGCTGCCTGTTTCTTGGTACGCTCAAAATAAACCATAGCAAAAAAGGAAGGAATGGAACGATGAATCAACGGCTGCAAGCATTTTCCTCTTGGCTTCAACAACAACATAGTTCATTCGCCTTGATCACGTCAAGCGCCAACGTCTTTTATTTCAGCGGATTTTGGTGTGACCCACATGAGCGGCTGCTCGCGCTTCTCGTTTTTCCCGAGGGCGAACCCGTGCTCGTCTGCCCGCAAATGGAAGTTCCCCGCGCCCGACGCGCGGGCTGGGAGGATACGGTGATCGGCTATGACGACAGCACCGACCCGTGGGAGGAGATTCACCGCCACCTGCAAAGGCGAAACATCAACGCAACCATCATCGCCGTCGAGAAACATCATTTGTCGTTCGCCCGTTTTGAGCGGCTTTCGGCGCTGTTTCCTAACGCCCAATGGCAGGATGCCGAAGAAAAGCTGCGCCAGCTTCGCCTCATGAAAGACGAGGAAGAAATGAAGCGGTTGCGCCAAGCAGCCGAACTCGCCGACCGGGCGATCGAAATCGGCGTATCGGCCATCCGCCCAGGCGTAACAGAGCTCGAGCTTGTCGCCGTCATTGAATATGAGCTGAAAAAGCTCGGCGTCGAGGGGATGTCATTCCCGACGACCGTGCTCACGGGCGCGCGCACGGCCGACCCGCACGGCGTCCCAGGAGCGGCGACGGTCGCCCCGGGTGACTTCGTCTTGTTTGACTTAGGCGTCATCGTTGACGGCTATTGTTCAGACATTACCCGCACCGTCGTCTGCCGGATGGCGAGCGACGAGCAGCGGCTCATTTACGACACCGTCCGGCGCGCCCAGCAGGCGGCGATCGACGCTTGCCGCCCGCAAATCGCCATGGGGGAGATCGACCGCGCCGCCCGCAGCGTCATTGAACAAGCGGGCTACGGCCCATACTTCCCCCATCGCGTCGGCCATGGCTTAGGGATCGACATTCACGAATACCCGTCGCTCCATAGCACCAACCACGAGCCGCTCGTTGCCGGCATGGTGTTTACGATTGAGCCGGGCATTTACGTCCCGGCGATCGGCGGCGTGCGCATTGAAGATGACGTCGCTGTCACCGCCAGCGGGGTCGAGGTGCTGACATCATTTTCGAAAGACTTGATCATCGTTTAAAGGATTGCCTGCACAACGAAAGCTGCCCGTCAGCCTGTTGCAAGGCCGGTTCGGGCAGCTTTGTGCTTGATTAAGATGGGGGCCGGGCCCTGTTTTTTGTGCTCCCTCTTCAGCGAATCAGCAGGCGCCCCGCCTTTTCGTCACTGTAACAACTGATGAACATCAGTATACGGCATGTTGTGCGCTGCCGCCACCGCTTCGTACACGACATGCCCGTCTAGCGTGTTGATCCCTTTTAACAGCGCCGGATTGTCAAGGCACGCGGCGCGGTAGCCTTTGTTGGCGATTTGCAAGGCGTATGGAATCGTGACGTTCGTAAGCGCGAACGTCGACGTGCGCGGAACAGCGCCCGGCATGTTGGCAACCGCGTAATGGACGACACCGTGCTTGACGTATGTCGGGTCGTCATGGGTCGTCACCCGGTCGGTCGTTTCAAAAATGCCGCCTTGGTCGATCGCAATATCGACAAGCACCGACCCCGGCGCCATCGAGCGCACCATTTCTTCCGTGACGAGCTTCGGCGCTTTGGCCCCCGGGATTAAGACGGCACCGACGACCAGATCCGATTCGCGCACACATTCAGCGATATGGTACGAGTTGGACATGAGCGTCGTCACATGGTCGCCGAACAAATCATCGAGCTCGCGCAGCCGCTCGGCGTTAATGTCCAAAATCGTCACGTCCGCGCCGAGGCCGACGGCGATTTTCGCCGCATTCGTTCCAGCCGTTCCGCCGCCGATGATCGTCACTTTGCCGCGCCGCACCCCAGGCACACCGCCAAGCAAAACGCCTTTGCCGCCGTGCGGCTTCTCGAGAAACTGGGCACCGACTTGCACCGACATGCGGCCCGCCACCTCGCTCATCGGCGTCAAAAGCGGCAGCGAGCCGTTGGCAAGCTGCACCGTCTCATAGGCGATGCCGACAACTTTTTGTTCGACAAGCGCTTTCGTCAGCGCTTCGGCCGCCGCCAAATGCAAATACGTAAACAAAATCAATCCGGGCCGAAAATAGCGGAACTCCTCCGGCAGCGGTTCTTTCACTTTCAACACCATCTCCGCCGCCCAGGCGTCCTCGGCGTTTGGCACGATCACCGCCCCGGCGCTTTCATACTCCGCATCTGAAAAACCGGACTCGGCGCCGGCGTTCGTTTCGACGTAAACGTCGTGCCCGGCTTTGACGAGCGTCATGACGCCGGCCGGCGTGATGGCGACACGGTTCTCATTGTTTTTCATCTCTTTCGGAACTCCGATTTTCATGGCCGCTTTTCCTCCTGTTTCCTTCGCTTTTCCCCTTTTATTGTTCCCCGTTCGGCGGAAAAGCAAACGAAAAAGCGGCGCGGGCGCCTATTGGAAAAAGTGGCGGTACAGCACGTTCACCCCGCCGGTAACGTCAATGACCGCGCCGGTGATGAAATCGGAATCATCCTCGCATAAAAAGGCGATGACGCGAGCGATGTCTTCGCCTGTTCCCGGGCGCCCGACCGGTGTCTCCTCATCCCGCTTCGCGCGGGCGTCAGCGATCGCTGCCTCTTTCATGGCGCCGACGATGTTGCCTGGACAGACCATGTTGGCGGTGATGCCGTATTCCGCCTCCTCGAGGGCGATCGTTTTCGTCAGCGACACCAATCCGACTTTCGCCGCGCCAAACGCCGAACGATGCACCCATCCCGGGGCATCGGCCGCTCCCTGGAACCCGTAGGTGATAATGCGGCCGAACCGCTGCTTGCGCATAATCGGGATCGTCCGCCTCACCAAATGGAACACAGAACTCAAGTTGCCTTCGATCATTTCATACCATTCATCTTCCGTATAATCGGCCAGCTTTTTCCGCTCAAAAATATACGGCCCGGCGTTGTTAATGAGGCAATCAATGCGGCCGAACCGTTCCATGGCGGCGTCGATCAACGCCGCCAAATCGTCTTTGTTCGTCACATCGCCGCGCACAAATTGAAGCCGATCGCTCGCATCCTTATACCGCTCTTGGAGCGAGCGCGCTGCCCGCTCATCGCTCCGGTAGTTGACCGTCACCGAATACCCTTTGTCAAGCAGCAGCTCCGTCACTTTTCTCCCCAGCCCTTTTGCTCCGGCCGTGATTAAGGCGTGCCGCACTGTTCTCCCTCCTTGCCGCTATTCGCCTGTCTCATTTTTACTTTACTACAAACAGGAGAGAATACAAAAAAATAACCATAGCGCGTGGCCGCTATGGTTACTCGCCGACTTCCCGGCGCGGGTCGTAATACGGTTCGTCGTCATCGATGATGCCGCTCTCATACGATTCGGTAATTTGCTCGGTGATCGTCCGCACTTCTTCCTCATCGTATTGCCAGCCGTCATACCGCTTTTCCATTGTTTTTCCTCCCTCGTTCACGAAATCGAAATATATGGCCTAGTTTCCCGCCAGAACGGGGAGGGTATACTATATATAGAGGTAACATTTTTATCCAAAGGGAGTGGAGAACATGGCAACGACATACAAAACGATCGTCGTCGCCGTTGACGGCTCGAAAGAAGCAGAATGGGCGCTGAAAAAAGCGATCGAAATGGCAAAACGAAATGGGGCGAAGCTCATTTTATCCCACATCATTGATTTGCGCGGCTTTACGACCGTCGAAGCGCATGATTATGCGCTCGCGGAGCGGGCGGAGCAATACGCCAACGACCTGCTCGAGCAGTATAAAAACGAGGCCGTTGGCGCTGGACTCAACGATGTGGAGATTGACATTGCGTTTGGCTCGCCGAAAGCAAAAATCGCCAAGGACGTTGCCCCAAAATACAAAGCCGACCTCATCATTTGCGGGGCGACCGGGCTGAACGCGGTCGAGCGGTTCTTAATCGGCAGCGTGTCGGAAAACATCGTCCGCCATGCGAAATGCGATGTGTTGGTCGTCAGGACGCCGAAAGAATAACCTTTGCCTCCCGCTTTCACTAGAGACACAGGCGGTGTTGGGCCTCAAGGACGGTCCAATCAGATGGCAGGCCTAGGAAGCACACAACCGCGTCCTCCCCGGTGATCATCCGCCGCGTCGCCCCTACCGATCCAACGGCAAAAAAAGCACCCTGCCATGTTACAGGGTGCCCAATCGTTCTTTCGCTTTTTCAAGCGCCGTGCGCACTTCCGCGAACCCGGTGCCGCCGGCGCTGTTGCGGCGGTTGACGGCGGTGCGCGGGTTCAACGCATCATAAATGTCCTCTTCAAAGAGCGGCGACGCTTCTTGATACACGTCAAGCGGCAAATCGGCCAAAAAGACGCCTTGTTCAATGCAGCGCAAGACGAGCTTGCCGACGACCTCATGCGCCTCGCGGAACGGCATGCCTTTGGCAGCCAAGTAATCGGCGAGCTCGGTCGCGTTCGAAAAGTCTTGTTTCGTCGCCCGCTCCATCACATCCGCGCGCACATTCATCGTCTCGATCATGCCGGTGAAAATTTTCAACGAACCGATGACCGTCTTCACCGTATCGAACATGCCTTCTTTATCTTCTTGCATATCTTTGTTGTAGGCAAGCGGCAGCCCTTTCATCACCGTCAACAAGGCCATTAAGTGCCCATACACGCGCCCGGTTTTGCCGCGGATGAGCTCGGCCATGTCCGGGTTTTTCTTTTGCGGCATGATGCTGCTGCCGGTCGCAAACGCGTCATCAAGCTCAACGAACTGGAACTCTTGGCTTGACCAAAGGATGAGCTCCTCAGCGAGCCGCGACAAGTGCATCATAAGCATCGAGCTGTTGCTGAAAAATTCGATGATGAAATCGCGGTCACTCACGGCATCTAAGCTGTTTTCGTAACTATCGGCAAAGCCCAAAAGCTCGGCCGTCCGCTGCCGGTTGATCGGGAACGTCGTGCCGGCGAGCGCCCCGGCGCCAAGCGGCGACTTGTTGATGCGCTTTTGCGACTCGGAAAACCGCTCATAATCGCGCTCCAACATCCAAACATACGCCAGCAGATGATGGGCGAACGAAATCGGCTGCGCCCGCTGCAAATGCGTATACCCCGGCATGATCGTTTCGACATGCTTCTCGGCTTGAGACACAAGCGCCCGCTGCAGCCCGCGGATGAGGCCGAGAATCTCTTCGACGCGCTTGCGCAAATATAGATGCATATCGGTCGCCACTTGGTCGTTCCGGCTTCTTCCTGTGTGCAGCTTGCCGCCGACCGGACCGATGTCGTCAATCAACATTTTTTCAATGTTTAAATGAATATCTTCATACGCGACGGAAAACTCGAGCTCTCCCCGCTTCGCTTTTTCGAGCAGGCGCAAAAGCCCGCCTTTGATGGCTTCGACGTCGTCCGCCGGCAGAATGCCGCACTCGCCGAGCATCGTCACATGGGCGAGGCTACCTTCAATGTCTTCCTCGACGAGCTCTTGGTCGAACGGGATCGACGCGCCAAACTCGTCGACCCATTCTTCCGCTGTTTTCGTAAACCGTCCACCCCAAAGCTTTTTCACGCCTCACGCCGCAGAGGAATGCGACTTCCTCCTTCCTATTCCCGATGGTTTATTGGCCGGTCGACACCGACGCTTTGTTTTGTTTGTTCACGATGCTGTTGACTTTGGTCGGCAAGCCGTACAGCGAAATGAAGCCGACCGCCGCTTGATGGTCAAATTCATCTTCCGACGTGTACGTCGCCAGTTTTTCATCATAGAGCGAGAACGGCGATTTGCGCCCTTCAACGATCGCATGGCCTTTAAACAGCTTCACGCGCACGACGCCGGTGACGTTTTTCTGCGTTTCTTTCAAAAACGCAACCAACGCGTCTTTGAGCGGCGAGAACCAAAGGCCGTTGTAAATGACTTCGGCGATTTTTTGCTCGATGAGCGGTTTGAAATGGGCAACTTCCCGCACAAGCGTCAAGTCTTCCAGCTCTTTATGCGCTTTAATGAGCGTGATCGCCCCCGGGCATTCGTACACTTCGCGCGACTTAATGCCGACAAGGCGATTCTCAACATGGTCGATGCGGCCGACGCCATGCTTGCCGGCCAGCGCGTTCAGCTCCAAAATCAATTGGGCAAGCGGGTAAGCTTTCTCGTTTAACGTCACCGGCACGCCTTGTTCAAAACCGATCTCGATGACATCCGGCACATCCGGCGCGTTTTCAAGCGAAGCCGTCAGCTCGTACGCCTCTTCCGGCGGCGCAGCCCACGGATCTTCCAAAATGCCGCATTCGTTGCTGCGGCCCCATAAGTTTTGGTCGATCGAAAACGGGCTGTCCAGATCAACCGGGATCGGAATGCCGTGTTTTTTCGCGTATTCGATTTCTTCCTCGCGCGACCAGCTCCATTCGCGCACGGGGGCGATGACGTCCAAATCCGGATTGAGCGCTTTGATCGACACTTCAAAGCGCACTTGGTCGTTCCCTTTCCCCGTGCAGCCGTGGGCGACCGCCACGGCGCCTTCCAGCTCGGCGATTTCAACGAGTTTTTTCGCGATGAGCGGACGCGACAGCGCCGAGACGAGCGGATATTTCCCTTCATACAGCGCATTCGCCTGCAAAGCGATGAGCGCATAGTCGTTCGCAAACTCGTCTTTGACATCGATGACGTACGATTTGATCGCGCCGACTTTGAGCGCTTTTTCTTTCACGAAATCAAGATCTTTTCCTTCCCCAAGGTCCAGGCAGCAGGCGATCACATCATACCCGCGCTCCTGCAGCCATTTAATCGCTACCGATGTATCTAAACCGCCGGAATAGGCCAGCACCAATTTTGGATTTGCCATGGTCGTTCTCCTCTCCTGTCACATAAATATACTTAAATATAAATAAATATTCAAATCAGATACATTAATCACTTTATCAGCTTTCCGATGATTTTTCAATACTTATTCAACGAAAAGCATAAAAATTCCGCTCCTAGTTCTGTCACATTTTAGTATAATGGAGAAAAGGGAGGGGATCAGATGAACCATCGATTTGTCGATGACGCGCGGCTCGGCATCCGCGTGCCGCAGTTGGACAAACATTGGGAAGACTACAGCGCCGAGGAACAGGAGGCGATTTTGCTCGAGTGGGAAGCGATCCGCGGCTTGATCCCTGACCGCATCGCTGCGTTGGAGCGGCAGATCAATGAAAAACAAAACGCGCTCGGCGAAGAAACGGATTTTGCGCGCTCCTGCCAGCTCAACGCCGACATCGCCGAACTCGCCTCGATGGTCAACGATTTGTGGATTTGGTATCGGACAAGGCCGAATGTCACGTTGCGAAAACGTACAAACAAAGGAATGAGGGCGATATAAGGGAATCGCCCCCTTTTTTATTCAGTGTGTGAACGACTCCCGTTATTATCCTTCAAAAATATAATGAATTTTTCCGTTATTTTGATTATTATTAACTTATCTTCTTTTATACAAAACGGAGGGATCAACATGGTGAACAACACATCACCCGTCTCACTCATCCAATCGTTTTCCTGGGATCACGTATTTGCCCATTATGATGGAGATCCCCGCAGCCGGTTCAACGTCGCCCATGAATATGCGACCGCTATGCCAATGACCCGACCGCATTGCGCTCTTTTATGAAAGCGCTTTAGGAGAGCAAAAAACGATCACCTATCGGCAATTGCGCGATTGGTCCAACCAAATGGCAAACGTGCTCCGCAAGCTGGGCGTGAAAAAAGGGGATCGCGTCTGCGCGCTCATGCCGAAAAACCCGGCTCTTGTCGTCTACATTTTGGCGGCTTGGAAAGTCGGCGCCGTGTATGTGCCGCTCTTTACCGCGTTTGGCCCGCAGGCAATTGAATATCGCATCAACCATTCCGAGGCGAAAGTCCTCTTGACGAACAAGGAACAGCGCGCCAAATTGCCGGCAAAGGAAAAAATGCCGACGCTCGAGCACATTTTTGTCGTCGATGATGAGCGCGAAGATAGCCAAGATCATCCGTTTTGGAAACGCTTTCGAAAGCATCGACTGAGCACTCGATCGAAGAAACGACGGCCGATGACCTGCTCGCCATCCAATATACGTCCGGCTCGACTGGAATGCCAAAAGGAACCATGTGGCCGCATAACATGCTGATCAATATTTATCCGTACATGCGCTATGCCATCGATTTGCGGGACGACGATATCTTTTTTGGCGGAGCCGACCCGGGCTGGGCGTACGGATTGATTTTCTGCACCTTTGCCCCGATGGCGTTCGGCGTGCCGATCGTCTTTTACGAAGGGCCGTTTCAACCGGAAACGTGCTATTCCTTGATGGAAAAATACCGGGTGACCAATTTCGCGTACGCCCCGACCGCGTACCGGGCGATGGCGGCGGCCGGCGCGGACGTCATCCGCCGCTATCATCTAAACGTGCGCGCGATGAGCTCAGCCGGCGAACCGCTCAATCCGGAAGTCATCCGCTTTTTCCAAGAGCACGTGGGCGTCACGATCCACGACCATTATGGCTTGTCGGAAACGTTGATGCTGATTGGAAACCTCAACGCCGCTGACATGGACATCCGCCCGGGCTCGATAGGATGGCCGCTTCCGGGGTTTGACATCGCCTTGCTCGATGAGAATGGGAATCCGGTCGCCGACGGCGAAGTTGGACAAATTGCCTTTAACACCGACTCGATCCCCAACGTCTTTAAGGGGGATTGGAAAGACCCTGAAAAAACCGCCGAGCGGCTCGTCGGCCATTGGTTTTTGACCGGCGATTTGGCGACCAAAGATGAAGACGGGTATTTCTGGTTCCAGGGGCGGGCTGACGATATCATCTCCAGCGCCGGCTACCGCATCGGGCCGTTTGAAATCGAAAGCTGCCTCCTTGAGCATCCGGCTGTCGTCGAAGCAGCCGCCGTCGGGAAGCCGGATCCCGTCAAAGGAGAGATCGTCAAAGCGTTTGTCGTGCTGAAAGAGGGCTATGCTCCATCCGATGAGCTGGCTGAAGAGCTGTCGTTGTTTGTCAAAACGCGTTTGTCAAAGCACGAATACCCACGCGAAGTCGAATTTGTCGCCGAACTGCCGAAAACGCCGAGCGGAAAAATCCAGCGGTTTATCCTTCGCAATCAAGAAAGGGAAAAACAGAAAAACGCCTGATCAAACTTCGTGTCCGTTCTTACCGAACGGACACGTTTTTCTTTACCGGTCTTTCCGAATCTCTCTTATGACATGCCCGAGCTCCGACAAGATGAGCTTCGTCATCGCGAGGCGCACAGCGCCGGTGGAGCCGGGAGTGCAAAAGACGGCGGTGTCCATCGCCACGCCGGCGACGGCGCGCGACAGCATGGCGGCCGGGCCGATGTCTTCGGTGTAGCTTAGGAAGCGGAACAGCTCGCCAAAGCCGACGAGTTCTTTCTCAAGCAGCGCTTTCACCGTTTCGATCGTCACGTCGCGCTTGGCGATGCCGGTGCCGCCGTTGGTGAGCACCGCATCAACATCGGCGCGGCGGCAGCCGTCCAGCACCGCCTCGCGAATGGCGTCCGCTTCGTCTTTGACGACCTCATAGCTGACGACCTCATGCCCGGCTTCCGTGAGCAGCTCGATCATCAGCCGGCCGCTCCGGTCGGTTTCCTCCGTTCTCGTGTCGCTGATAGTGATGACTTTGCAGCGGACGGTTTTGAGCGCTTCTTGCTTATGTTCGGTCGTGCTCATCCGTTCACGAGCCCCTTTCTTTTCTTTGCCTCTATCGTACACAACTAGAATACGGTTCGCAAATCATTTGTATCATAATAGACTGAATTGTTATAATATTATTAACTATAAATAATGTTATAATATTATTAACATAAATTACCTTGATAAATAAAAGGGAACTCCACAGCCGGTTTTTCTTGTTGTCAAAATGTTTGAACTCGGTTTTCTCTCCCGACATAGAAGGCCGGTGATTTAATGAAAAAGGCGGCTCATCCCAACTCTTTTTCAGTTAAAGAAGCCTTGTCAGATCTGTTCTCCTTTCTGATCAAATATCGCCGGTTTAAGCAAAAACTAGTTTTTCACCAGCCATATAGACAAACTCGACCAACATGCCCTGTTTTGTGCGGAACGATTGATGGACAGAAAAAAGCGATTTCATCTTTCAAACAAAAAACAAAGCAAGACATATAAGAAACATAAGGAGGGAAAACGAATGAACTTGCGCCTCTCAAGCCGATTGGACGCCATTTTGAAAGAAGGGTGGAATGTGATCGAACATCACCGCGACAGCATTCTTTCTGCTTGGTTATACAAATATGGTGAACTGGAGGACAAACAGCACGCCGCCGCCCAGCCTTTGCGGCTTGCCATTGACGCGTTCTCTTCGCGATGGATCCATCCGATGAATGATATCGCCGAATGGCTGGCGTCGTTTCGCCGCGAATGGGAAAAACGAAATGGAGAACTGTCGTCCAACCAATCGACCGCCATTTTATCGATGATGGAAAACGCGGTCCACGAAGCCATTCAGTCGGACGGTGTTATGGATTTCCGTGTCCATCAAGCCATTCAGTACGTTTTTTTGAAGCTTCATGAGTCCGTTAATACTTCTGATTGCACGGAATTCGATTTGGAGCAGTTTCTTGAGCAAATCGTTTCATCCAAGCAGTTGCCGATCGCATGGATCGCCCAATTGGTAAGAACAGCCAATGGATTATTCATCGTCGCCAAATGGTATGGGAACGCGGCTGATGCGCTTATCGACAGCGCGGTGTACGGAGAGACGATTTTCGCTTTATGTGAACGCATTCTTTCCCGCATGGATACCAGCAGAACGCGATTGATCCCGCTCCCATGGGGGGACGATCTTTTGCTCGTTTGTACCGAAGGGGAAGATCGGTTCGCCATCCCGTTTCTTCTTCACGCTCTTGAACAGTTTCATGCCGCTCAGAAGACTTTCATCCGCACGAAAGAGCAGCATCTTTGGAAAGACGCAGTCTTGTTGTTTGATCAATGGATCATGCGAGCCAAATCGCTCTATCAGGCAATTGAATACATTTCAACTGGATTTGTCGCCTACCTGCCATTCGAACGATGTGCGCTGTTCGCCTATTCCAGCACTCATAAAAGCGGATTTGGACTGTACGGCTATCAGCTTGATAATCATGAAATCAAAAGCATTCATGAACATATTGACAATCTTCCTTTCATTAAGCGATACATTCACCAAATGACAAACGTACCACCGATTTACATCCGCCATGCGGAGCAAGCATTGCCGATGAAATACGTCAAGCAGTTTCAACTTGAATCAATCGTCATTGCCCCGATTTATGCACCGTCGGAAAACCGGCTCATCGGCGTCGCCATTTTGGATTGTGGCCCGAAGACAGCCTTTCAATTGCCCAATGACCTCTACACGGCGATGATGAAATTCGGACAAAGTGCGGGGGAGATTTTGGCCAAGTGCAGCGGCGGCCGTCCGGAGCTCGTTCCATCGACGCCTCACCTGTCGCCACGGGAAATCGAGGTGCTGAAGCTCGTCGCCGAAGGTGCGTCAACCTATGAGACCGCGAAACGGCTCCATTTGAGCGAGTATACGGTGCGCGACTATGTGTCGGCGATTTTGCAAAAAATGAACGCCAAAAACCGGACGGAAGCCATCGTCAAGGCCATTCGCGACGGGATCATTTAAGGCAGCGGCGGTGCCTCGGTCGCGTGCCCGAGCTTCCCGACGGCATCGCTTCGCGTTAGGGTCCGTTTGTCTTCAAGACAGACACAATCCCCACTGTAGATACAAGCAGACATTGCATATAAGATGAAACAGGGTGTCCCGCTCCTTCTGGGACACCCCCTTCTATTCCTCTATGGAGTGGCTTCACCGTCTGTTCTAGGCGAAGAAAGCGGTAAGTCGGAACGCCCAGCTGTGCTCTTCTCTCCGGCAGCCGGTTTCCGTTTCAACCATTCCTCGACCGCATCCAGCCGCTTCTCGAACTCGTTCACCGTTTGGCTCCAAACGGCTTTGGCCTCTTTCTGCTTGTCGAGCTGCTGTTTGATGCCATCGAGCGATGAGCGCAAATCGGAAAGAATGCTCATCGCGTTCGATTGTTCTCCAAGCTTCAAGCTCTTTGCGGCGTATGAAGCGGCTTTTTCCCATAAAGCATCTTGTTCATTCCATTTTACTACGTCTTCACTAAGGGCGACGCTTTGCCGCTCCAGCATTTGTTTCCACTCTTGAAAGCGCATCACCACCGCTTCATATTGCGTCCGCTCTTCGCTTCCGGCTATCTGTTCTCCCGTCATGGCCTGTTCAAGCGGTTCGAGGGAAGCTGAAACAGCGGTTTGCTTTTCTTCCATCGCCGTCCATTCGTCCATCCTGGACTTGACGTGCTTCTCAAGCGTCGGGATATCAGTTTGCAGCGTCTTCACCATGCGGGCAGCGCTGTTGCTGCCTTGCTTTTGCTCATCAAGCTGCCAAATGAGCCGTTCGACTTCTTGGGCGAGATCCGTTTGTTCGAGCGCGCTTCGCTCTGCTTGCATCATTGATGCGCCGGAAAATGAGGCTGACAGCGACATATCGGGAATGGCGAGGCGCGAGGCCGTCATTTTCGTCGCCACCAACGTGACGTCTTTCAAGCATTGTTTAATCGGGAAACCATCGAAGCAAAGGCCCCCAAACTTTAATTTCGTTACATCCAGCTTCATCCAAGTGGCTCGCGCCGTTCCTTCCGATCGAATCGACAACATGATCGTTCCTTGCGGCGTGTCGATGGCCCTCTCCATGGACAATCCGCTGATGTCGGCTTGGATGAAAGCAATTGGAAGCTTGCCGACGATCACTTTCGGCGAACCAAGGACAATCCCACCTAAGTCCAAGATGCCGACCACTTTATCGGCATGAATGACAAAGCCTTGTTCTTCCCCGGCGGCAAGCGAACGCGCCCCGCCAAGCGGCAGGCAGAGAAGAAGCGTCAAAGCGAGAAGCGCTGTTTTCAACCATTTGCTTGATTTCATTTGTCTCCTCCTTCATCCCGTCATCGTTGATGAGCGGTTGGGAAGAGGTGAAGCGGGAGGAGGATAGTCGCTGTCCGTCTCCCCCGCTTGCCGTCCGTTCCATCCCGCCACCAGCGCACCGCCCAAAAGACCGATGATGCCCCCGATGATCAGGCCGCCGGCTGCACCGACAAACGAAAGAATGGAAGCAAGAATGAGAAAACTGCCGAGTACCACATGGCTTTGCGGCTTGATGATGCTTAAAATGGCCAAAACGATCATCACCAACCCCGTTACCAGCCCAGCCCACATCAGTCCACTTCCAGGAAGCAACAACATTGGAAACACACTGATACCTACAATCAAGACAAACACCGCACCAATCATCGCCAGCACCGATCCTAAAACAGGGCGACGGCGGTTGGCGGCAAGCAAATACCCGACAGCACACGGCAACATCCAACCGAAGGCATACGACAACAGAGGACCGACGAAGCGGGCGGCGGTATGGACAGACAAAAAGCCGTAATGGAAAAGCGAAGCGGCGATGATGGCCACCATTCCACCAACCACTAGCACTCCTCTCGGGCGGCGGGCAGACGTCCACGCTTGCTGCCAAGTTTCAGCGTTTCTCTTTTTCCAACCGACGCAAATGACAGACCCAAGCAGCACGACAGCCAGAACGACCGATGTCTGAACCACCATAGGAATGGAGCGCACCCATGTTTGCCACGGCACCGCCTGCTCAACGGCAAAAAAGGCGTTCAAAGCACAAAACGTCGCAACGGATCCTCCAAAAAACAACCAAATATAATGAAACCGTGTGCGAATGTATCGTCCTTGTTCTTCCTGCTTCTCGATGATGTCATGTGCCAAAAAAGCAGCCAGCACGCTGCTTGCTATCCCTCCCACCACAGCGCCGACAGCCCCAAGCGACACCCATTGGCTGCCACCAACAAGCATCCCCGGCAAAAAAGCAGCCGCTCCGTATTTCATGCGGACCATCGCCGTTGGACGGTTAGAAAAGAACCAGACAAGCAAGGAGAGAACGACCGCCAACAACAGTCCCCCCCACAGCGCTCCGTTCACTCCACCGCGAACGACGATTCCACTGATAAACGCGCCCGTCAGCGCACCGATGGCCGTCATTTGTCCCATTTCAACTATTTTCCTCATCATCTCATCTTGCCTCCTTAACTGTTTTCAGTTCCTTTTTGGCCGAGCAACAGCATGAACACGCCGCAGTTCGTCTCTTGGCTCCCCCTTGCTTTACCATCCCTTCATTTGCCAAAAGCGATGATGAGAAGAAAACCTTCCTGTATGAAAAGAAGCGGCGCACAAGCCTTGTGCATGAATACGTGATGACACAGGAAACAAGATGACAAATAGAACTTCTCATTTATTTTGGGAGGAATAGGGCATGAACAGCTCGCATCCAAATGATGATCAGAACGGATTAAAAGTCGCCGATCCGGCTTCCATCTTTCATGTTGGCAATCAATTTCACCTTCATGTTCGGAATGGTGATCGAGCCCGCCGACAGGTAATGCGTATTCAAGCTCGGTTTGTCAAGCGTCAAGTTCGGCGCGCTCATGTCTATGACATTGAGTGGGTTGTCGGTTTTATGCTCTTGCACCTCCAAGCCGGCAAATGACGTGCTGTCCGTTTGAATGCCGGTGACGCGCAGTCTCAAATTTTGCCCACTTACATTGCCGCCGGTGACGACGACATCGATGCTTTTAATACCATAAGCGCCGAGAGCCGATTCAGTGTTAATGTTTTTCGCCAGCACCAAATTCGTGATGTTCGCCGACGCCAAGTCGATGGCTGCCTGTCCCCAGGCCCCTGTTTGTTCCGTTTCACCGATGGCAGGATACAGTTTAAATCCGGTGCCCGTAATTTTATCTGCGCTGATCGTAAATCCGCCGACGCCTGACAGCGGAAACGCGGCAAACGCCGTCCCTGACAGAAGCAACATAGCAACTAGGGCGATGACTGCGAGAAATCCCGTTCCGCCCGCAATCGCAAATCGTTTTGGATTGACCGCAAACAAGTTCCCCATTTTTCATACCCCCTGTTTTTCTCCCATCCGATGATTCTTTCTTCATCCCTATTCCCCCCAAAATAAATACCTTGTTTCCCACGAAACCGACAGTTGCCACAGACATCGGGCACGAATCCCTTTCTCTCCTGCTGCTTTCCGGTTCCCTCCAGAAGGATGCTGGCGAAACCGATTTTTTCTTCTGCCAGACGCAGGCGGGCGGGCGAAACCCGCCCGTCTGCTCTAGGACTCGGCAGATGTTTTTTCCAGTTCCTCGACGCTGTCATACCGCTTCGTGCGGCTGATTTGTTTTTTGCGGATGTTGAACTGCTTGATAACATAGTTGTTCAGCATCTCATAATCGATTTCTAACGTAGATGTGCGGGCGAGCTGCTGCTGGCGCTGTCCGAGCTCGGTCAAATAGGCGACATAGCCGACAACATGAGGCCATAATTCATCCATATATTGGATGAACAAATCGTAATACCGCTCGTCTTCGTTGACAAGCCGCTGGATCGTGTACAGACCAAACTGAATATGGCGGCCCTCGTCCATGTTCAAATAATCGATGCCTTGCAGCAGCCCTGGGAACAGCCCAGCTTTTTTGTGAATTTGCCGGAATGTATAATACCCCGATTCGGCAAGTGTTCCTTCGACAATCATGTTGTACACCGTGGCGGCGCGGATGATCGCTTGCGGCGAGTCGTCGGTATACAATCGATCCATCGCTTCCGGCAGCGCTTCGTAAAAGATTCGTTTGTAATGGTCGTTATGGAAGACGGACAAGTCCATTTGTCCAATGCCAACGGCTTGCTGCCAGCGGGAAAACATCTCGACATGTTTCGCTTCGTCGTGCATAAACGTCGTTAAAAACAGGACATCCTCGAGCCGCCCTTGGCGCGCGAGGGCGTTCGTCATCGGCAAAATATCGAGCGTCACCGCCTCTTCTCCGGCGGAAAAGCCGGCGACGAGCGGCAGCGCCACGATCTTTTCTTCGCTTGTCAAACGGGCGAAATCTTCTTTGTCTTGGCTGAAATCGATGTCGGCCGGATTCCATTTCCCGTTGCGCTTCGCCTTTTCATACAATTTGTACATCGGATGCTCCCAATCGATCGTTCCTTTCACCGTTTGAAATCCATCATGGCGAGTCATCGCTTTTCTCCTCCTTTGAAGGCTAGTGATGTAAGGGAAAAAGGTGCTCTCAACCGCGTTTCTCAAGCGGAAACATTTTGCAGCACCATCACGCGCTCCCTTTCGGCTTCTCGCAAACCGAGCGAACCGGCTGGTTGTCACCGGTCTTTTAAACCCCTCTCTTAAAACAAAGTCATCGGCCGGTCGTTTACGTCGCAAATGACGGTTTTCGTCTCCAAATACGGTTCAAGCGCCTGCATCCCGAGCTCGCGGCCGAGGCCGCTCTGCTTATAGCCGCCAAACGGGGCGGTCGGCGACAGCACTTGATACGTGTTGATCCATACCGTTCCGCTTTTCACCCGGCGCGCTAAGCGGAGCGCCCGCTTGATGTCGTTCGTCCACACCGCTGCTGCCAAGCCATACATCGTATCATTGGCAATGGAAGCGGCTTCTTCTTCATCCTCGAACGGAATAACCGCCGCCACCGGGCCGAAAATTTCTTCACGGGCGATGCGCATCGATGGCTTGACATCGGCAAAGATCGTCGGCTCGATAAAGTAGCCGCCGAGCTCCGGCCGCGCGCTCCCCCCAGCCACCAGTTTCGCTCCCTCCTGCCGGCCGATATCGATGTAGTGCAGCACTTTGTCGTACTGCTCGCGGCTGACGACCGGACCAATGTCAGTGCGCGCGTTCATCCCGGGGCCCATTCGCAATGTGTTGGCCCGGTCGGCCAACAGCTGAACGAATGTTTCGTACACCGGCCGTTCGACTAAAATGCGGCTCCCGGCCTGGCATACTTGCCCGGAGTTGTAGAACACGCCAAACAGCGCGCTTTTTGCCGCCTGCTCGAGATCCGCATCAGCAAAGATGATGTTCGGCGACTTGCCGCCGAGCTCGAGCGTCACCCGCTTAATGTGGGGGGCGGCCGCCTGCAAGATATGGCGCCCCGTTGCCGTCTCGCCGGTAAACGCGATCTTCGGCACGCTCGGATGGCGGACGAGCGCTTTGCCCGCTTCATCCCGCCCCGGCAGAACGTTGACGACGCCGTCCGGCACGCCGGCTTCCTGGCAAAGTTCGGCAAGTTTGAGCGCCGTTAGCGGCGTTTCCGGCGCCGGTTTTAGCACCATCGTACAGCCCGCCGCCAGCGCCGGGGCGATTTTCCATGCCGGCATCAAAAGCGGGAAGTTCCATGGCGTAATCAGTCCCGCCACCCCGATCGGCTCTTTCATCGTCCACGCCATATAATCGGGCGCCGCGCCGGCAACGGAAAACGGCAGCACCTCTCCTTGCGGCTTGACGACAAGCGAGGCGAAAAAGTCGAAACAATCGGCGGCGAGCGGAATTTCGATAAACCGCGCCATGTTGATCGGCATGCCGTTTTCCCTTGTCATCAGCCGGGCCAGCTCATCGTGATGCTGGCGGATCAGCTCAGCAATGCGGCGCAAGATGCGCCCGCGCTCGAGCGGCGGAATCGCCAGCCAGCGCTGATCCAAAAACGCCTCTTGTGCGACAGCAACCGCCGCGTCAACATCGTCTTCCCCAGCGTTGGCGACGCGTGCCGTCACTTCGCCCGTCGCTGGATCGATGACGTCAAACCGTTCGCCACTTGAGGACGGCCGCCATTCTCCATCAATCCATAAATCCGCTTCTGTCGTTTGAGCGGAAATCATTGTCATCTCCTCCTTTTCATCGCTCCACGCTCCCGATCGATCGGGCGCTGAATCAACAGGCCGCTACGGCAATAAATCGCTTCGTCCGATTTCCTGCAAATATTCGCGGTACGCCGGGTAGATGGCGTCAAGCTGCGGCAGCACTTTCAACGCGTTCACGAGCGGGCCTTGCACTTTGATTTGCTGGCGGGCGAGCGCCTGCTGCAAGTCGAGCTTCCCAAGCCAAAACTTATGCCCGACATCCGCCGTCTGCTCAAAAATGAGCTCCGGCCGCAAGTCCGTCTCGCCGCAGACGATTTTCAGCCTCCCGTTTTCTTGCGTCCACGTAATTTTCGCTTCCGGCTTATGGAACACGTACTGGACAAACGCGTCATAGCCAGCTCCCAACTCCATTCCAGCGATCAATTGTTTCGATTCTTCCGTCTCCGCCACTTTTTCAAAAAAGCGACCGAGAACGTCATACAGCTCTTGCTCACTTTGAAACATCGGCATATCGTTTTCCCCTTTCTAAGTTGGTGATGTCGCGTAAAGGCGCTGTCCCCATCCCTAATTCCTTCTAAGTTGGTGATGTCGCCCAATGAACGGCCGCCTTACGGAATCCCGCTTCTGGCAGGGACGGATCATTCCAGAGCCCTTCGGCTGAAGACCGCCGTGAGGCATTGCCGCTCTTTTTTGGTGCGCTTTTATTCATCAAAGCGGATCAGGCCGCGGATGTTTTGCCCGCTCTTTAAGGCGGCGAACCCGTCGTTAATTTGTTCGAGCGCATAGACAGCGCTGATGAGCGGTTCAAGCTTCAACTTGCCCGCCGCGTACAAGTCGAGCAGCTTCGGATAGTCGACCGGGGGATTACCTTGGCCGAGCCAAGAACCAGTCAACGTTTTCGATTGGGATGGCAGCGAAAAGGCGTTGATCTCCACCGTTTCATGCGGCGCGGCGATGCCGACGATGACTGTCGTTCCCGCCTTTCTCGTCATGTTGTACGCGTCCGCCATCGTTTCCGGGCGGCCGATCGCTTCAAACGCGTAGTCGACGCCGAGGCCGTCAGTCAAGTCGAGCACGGCGCTGACGGCATCTTCCTCGCGGGCGTTGACTGTATGCGTCGCCCCGAACGTTTTCGTCATCGCCAATTTTTCCTCGACAATGTCGACGGCGATAATTTGTTTAGCCCCAGCCAGCGCCGCTCCTTGGATGATGTTGAAGCCGACGCCGCCGGCGCCAATGACTGCAACTGTGCTGCCCGGGCGAACGCGGGCCGTATGAATGACCGCCCCCACCCCAGTCATGACGCTGCAGCCGATCAAGGCCGCCAGTTCAAACGGCACATCCCGACGGATCGGGATGACCGCCTGCTCCGGCACGATCGTGCGCTCACTGAACGCCCCGGCGGTGAGAAATTGATAGACTGGCTTTCCGCCGAGGGAAAAGCGCGTCGTCCCGTCCGGCAGCGTGCCGGTCGCCGTCAGCTGGGCCGCTGTTTCGCATAAATCAGGCCGGCCAAGGCGGCAATAAGGACACCGGCCGCACGATGGCACCCAATTGAGCACCACATGGTCGCCTTGCTTGACATTTGTCACGCCTTCTCCGACTTCCTCGACAACGCCCGCTCCTTCGTGGCCAAGCACGATCGGCAGCGGCAGAGGGAGCTTGCCTTCGACGACGTGCCAATCGCTATGGCAAAGGCCGGCCGCTTTCAGTTTCACCTTGACTTCCCCGCGCTTGGGGCTCGCCACCTCCACTTCTTCGATTGTCAGCGGCTCCCCATAACGGTGCAATACCGCAGCTTTCGTCATGTCGTTTCCTCCTTTTCCATCCCCATATTACGCCCGCTTGCCCGCCATATCCGCTTCCTCTTCACGGACGGCGCCTTGACCTCGCAGCGCATCGAGGTAGGCGTTCCATTCGTCCTGGAAGGCGGCTTTCAGCTTGAACAGCCCGAGAACGAGCGAGCGGGTGGAATGATCCTGCAAAAACACTTCACGAAACGCGTCCGTAAATTCTTCCCGTTTTCCGGGAATGCCATGGTCTTTTCCATACAACAAATGCCTCTCCAACAGCCGACGGATCGTCGGGTTTCCCGGTCCGCCGCTTTGCCGATAAAACGCTTCGATTCGTTTGGACATCGTCAGTTGTTCTTGTTCATCGTCATGCATGCTTTCTCCTCCCTCCCCACTTCTCGTCTTTCCCGTCGCCCTTGACGCGCTTTTTCCCTTTGACGAACGTTTGCCG
Organism: Geobacillus uzenensis; assembly: GCF_002217665.1. NCBI lineage: Bacteria > Bacillati > Bacillota > Bacilli > Caryophanales > Anoxybacillaceae > Geobacillus > Geobacillus uzenensis. The sequence goes on along the minus strand of NZ_NEWL01000002.1, from coordinate 130,042 downwards.
AGGGCGAATCCCGCTCTGATCGTCTCCTCATGCCCAATCGGATCTCGTGCGGAGTGTCTCTCCCATTTCCGCGACGCTCTCGTTAAAACCATGGTCGCTGCTTGCGCGTGCGGAACAGCCTCCAGCAAAGAAACACGACCAAGAGGAAAGAGGCGGCCAACCCGATGTTGGCGACCGTCGTTTTGTCCATTCCTAAAAACGTCCCGCTCGGAATGCTGGCAATGACAAACCCAGTGGCGACGATGATGGCAAACGCGATGAGGGAAAGCGCCAGCCGGTTGGCGATTTGATTGAGCGTATTGCGCGTCACCGGGTCGGTTTGCAGCTGCACGGTCATGCGCCATTTGTTTTCCGCCATCGTCTCGAGCACTTTGTTGAACCGGCGCGGGAAGGTGGCGATCATTTCCGCCGTTTCGGCGACAAAGCTGGCGTTGGCGCGGAAATTAAAGCGCTTTCCGAGAATGCTCTTCAAAATCGGGATTTCATACGCCTCGACGACTTCGCCGTACGAAATTTCCGGACAAATCCAGCGCGCCGTTCCCTCGGTGGCGGAAAATCCTTTCGCCCAAAGCGCCAAGCCATTCGGGACTTTGCAGTAGTTGCGAAACCCGATCGCCGTCGCTTCAAGGACAAGGCGGCCGTAATTGTAGCGGCTGCTTCCCTGGTGGGCGGATACATAGTTTAACGTCAGCGTCCGTAGCTCATCCTTCAATTTGACAACATCGGTGTAAATGGTCGGCGTCAGGAGCTCCATAAACACTTCGGCAGCGTCTTCCGCTTGGTTGAGCTGGATGTGCAAAATGACGCGCATCAAAATTTGTGCCATCAAGCTATCCATCCGCCCGGTCATTCCCCAGTCGATGATGACCGCCTTTTTCGTCCGTTTGTCGATCATGATGTTGGAACCGTGGGCATCCGCATGATAATGGCCGTCGAGCATCGTTTGCACGTAATGATGAACCAGATCGATCATGATGTTGACCCGCTCTTCGAAAGTAAGAAAATCGACAGGAAAGTCTTTAATGAGCCAGCCGTCAATGTATTCCATGATCAAGACGCTTTTCGTCGCTTCGTACACGTGTGGAACTGTGACATGTTCGGTCCTCCTTTCGTACTTTTGCTTCATTTCTTGCATTTTTCTTGCTTCTCCCGTCATGTCGAGCTCATCCATGGCGCTGCTGTAGTAATCTTGCACGAGTCCCCCGAGGTCAAGGGCGGCCTGCAACTCAGGCGGCAGCCGCTTCTGCAGGCGGGCAGCCATTTTTTTGATAATGGCGATGTCGGTTTGAAACAGTTTTTCGACTGTCGGGCGCACGACTTTGACCGCGACAACCGGTCCGTCTTTGAGTTTCGCTTTGTACACTTGAGCGAGCGATGCCGAGCCGAGCGGCGTTTCTTCGATCCATTCAAACGTCTCAAGACCGTCTGACAGCTCCCGGTCAAGAATGTACTGGATTTTCGCAAACTCGATCGGCGGCACCCGATCAAGCAGCCGTTCGAGCTCGACCGTGATCGGCTCCGGCAGCAAATCCTGCCTGGTGACGAGCACCTGTCCAAGCTTGATGAACGTCGGTCCCAACTCCTCAAACGCCAAACGCAGCCGGCGGCCGATCTGGCGCAAGGAATCACTGTCCCCTTCTTTCCCCCGCAGTTTATGGGCAATGACATCGCCAAACACCATGCCAAGCCCGTTTTTGACAAGCGTCGCCATGATTTTTCTCCGCCGCCTTCCCGCCGTGATGGCGGCCAGCTCGACTTCAATGGCGGCGCCGATAGCCGCCAAGTCGGGCGTCGGTGTTGTTTTGGCCGTTTCAAGTGATGCGTGCAACCCGCTTCCCCCTTTCTGCTTATGCTTACAGCCGCTCGATGATCGTGGCGGTCGCCATGCCAAAGCCGATGCACATCACCTGCAGTCCGTATGTCCCGTCCATGTCCTCGAGTTCATGCAGCAGCGTCGTCATCAACCGGGCGCCGCTCGCGCCGAGCGGGTGGCCGAGGGCGATCGCCCCGCCGCGCGGATTGACTTTCGCCATATCCGGCTCGAGTTCCCGCTCCCACGCCTTCACGACCGAAGCGAACGCTTCATTGATTTCGATGACATCGATTTGGTCAAGGCGCAGTCCCGTTTTTTCGAGCACGCGGCGCGTGGCCGGGATGACGCCCGTGAGCATCAGAATCGGATCTTCGCCGACAACCGTGCGGGCGACGATGCGCGCCCTAGGCCGCAAGCCAAGCTGCCGGGCTTTATCCGACGACATGAGCAGCACGCCGGCCGCTCCGTCGCTCACTTGGCTTGAGTTGCCCGCCGTAATGACGCCGCCTTTCGGCTGAAATGACGGCGTAAGCGCCGCTAACTTCTCCTTCGATGTATCGCGGCGGATCCCTTCATCACGGGCAAATGTTATCGTTCCGTTTTCGCCTCGCACTTCAAGCGGGATGATTTCCCGCGCAAACATCCCGCCGTCGGCCGCCGCGGCCGCTTTTTGGTGGCTTTCGAGTGAAAACGCATCCAACTCTTCCCGCGACAACCCCCATTTTTTCGTGATCATCTCGGCGGAAATCCCTTGCGGCACAATGTTGTACCGACTTGTCAGCTGCCGGCTGAACCGTCCCATGTCGCTTCCCATCGGCACGCGGGTCATGCTTTCCACGCCGGCGGCGATGGCGATGTCCATGTCGCCGGCCAAAATCGCCTGCGCCGCGCTGTGAATCGCCTGTTGGCTCGAGCCACACATCCGGTTTAAGGAAAACGCCGGCACTTCGACCGGAAATCCGGCAGCCAGCGCCGCTTGGCGGCCAATATTGCCGCCTTGCTCCCCCGTCATCGTCACGCAGCCGACAACGATGTCTTCCACCAAGCCGGCGTCCAATCCGTTTCGGTCCACAAGCGCCCGCAGCACAGGGACGAGCAAGTCAACCGGATGGACGTTTGCGAGCGCCCCTTTTTTCTTGCCGATCGCCGTGCGCACGGCATCGACAATGACAACTTCCCTCATGCCGCTCCTCCTGTTCTATATGAAAGTCCATCTGCTCCCTTCATGGCGAGCCGCTGCGGGCTGCAGAAGCCCCGCCGCTTCGGATCCCCTCACCATGCTCCACCTGATCTCGGTCTTGGCCAAGGACGTTTCCGACGCGGTTAGAAAACGGAGCTTCCGGACAGCCTAAAAAGTTGGCTGCCGTCAGGCCGGCGCCCCCGTTCCCGCGTTTTTGGTTCAAAACGTAAACAATTCAATGCCGCCGGAAACATTCAATCCAATCCCCGTAATGTATTTCGCCTTATCCGAGCAAAGGAAGACGATGGCGTTGGCGACGTCTTCCGGCTCACCCGGGCGGCGGAACGCCGTGCGCTGGATCATCCGTTCGTTCATTTTCGGGTTGCCCATGCGGAACGCTTCCGTGTTGATAATGCCCGGCACGATGGCGTTCACTGTAATGCCATAGCGCGCTCCTTCAAGCGCCATGCTTTTCGTAAAGCTCAACACCGCTCCTTTTGTCGCCGAATAGCTCGCCTGGCCGAAGCCGCCAAGCGTGCCGGCGACGGACGACATGTTGATGATCCGTCCCCATCCTTGCTCTTTCATGTACGGCCAAACCGCTTTTGTACAGTTGTACGTGCCGGTTAAGTTCACCCGCAAATCGCGCTCCCAAAACGCATCATTTTGCTTTTCGATTTGCGAAACGTGGTCGAGCGTGCCGGCATTGTTGACCAAAATGTCGATCGATCCGAACTCCTCTTTGACGCGGGCAAACACTTCCTTCACTTGTTCGCGGTCGGTGACGTCCAGTTTGAGCGCCATTGCCCGCCGCCCCATGACGCGGATTTCTTCCGCTGTTTTTTCCGCATACACAACTTTCGTGCTTTGCATCACTTGGGAGAGCGGTCCGTATTTTTGCGCCGTTTGCCTGCTTTCCTCATCCGATTCAAGCAAAATATCGGTAATGACGACATCAGCCCCCGCTTCCGCCAACGCCAGCGCATCCGCGCGCCCCAGCCCCCGCGAAGCACCGGTGACGACCGCCACTTTTCCTTTCAGCAGTTCCGCCCATGATGACATCGATAATCCCTCCGTTTACCGTAAAAATTGCGGTTGTTTCTTTCGGAAAAACGCAGCCAGCCCGATCGCCGGCTCTCCCGTCTTAAACGTGGCCGCAAATGACGCCGCTTCGATGCCAAATCCGTCTTCCCGAAGCCCCTCGGCCGCATAGATGGCCCGCTTGGCGAGCCCCATCGCCCGCACCGCGCCTTCTGACAATTGCTCGGCAAACGCTGCCGCTTCTTCTTCGAGCCGCTCTGGGGGTGCGACGCGATGAACGAGGCCGAGAGCGAGCGCTTCTTGCGGGTCGAGCCGTCGGGCGAGAAAAATAAGCTCTGTCGCTTTCGACCGTCCGACAAGACGCGTCAGCCGCTGCGTGCCGCCCGCGCCGGGAATGAGGCCGAGGGAAACTTCTGTGAGGCCGATTTTGCCCCCGCCCATGAGGCGGAAATCGCAAGCGAGCGCCAATTCGCAGCCGCCGCCGAGCGCATAGCCGTTGATGGCCGCGATGACCGGCTTTGGCATCGCCGCGAAGCGGTCGAAGCAACGCTGCATGCGGGCGCTCTGTTCGGCAATGCCCGCCTCATTGCCGGCAAACTGGCTTCCCCGCTGAATCATGTCCTTTAAATCCGCGCCGGCAAGAAACGTTTTCGGATGGGCGGATGCGATGACGACTACGCGCACCTTGCTGTCGGCTTCCAACTCATCAGCCGCTTTCTCCAACTCTTCCATCAGCCGTTCGCTAATGGCGTTCGCCGGCGGGTTGTCGATGATCAGCCAGGCGACTCCTTTGTCACGCCGCTCGATGCGCAACGTTTCATAAGGCATCGGAATTCCCCCTTTCATTCGATCAAACCAGCAACTTCACAAATGATCATCGTTCTCCGTCGCGAGCAGAAGAGGCTTGGGCCGCCGCCTCTCCCTTCTAGACGTGCACGCCGTATGGCGCATACAACCGTCGGGCGGTGACGAGGCGCTGGATTTGCTGCGTGCCTTCGAAAATATCGAACACTTTCACGTCGCGATACAGTTTCTCAACCAAATGCCCATCAAGGCCGACAGGGCCGAGCAGCTCAAGGCACATCGCGCATACGCGCAGCGCCATTTTGCCAGCCACCGCCTTGCAAATCGCCGCTTCCATCGCGTTCGCTTCACCGATGTCCCCTTTCCACGCCGCTTCCCACGTGAGCAGACGCGCCGCATCGATCTCTTGCTCCGCCTCGGCGAGCAGCTCAGCCGCTTCATAGTACAAACGGCCTTGCTTCGGATATTCCCGTTTGACGACCTCAAGCGTATATTCGTACGCCGCGCGGGCGATGCCCACCGCCATGGCGGCGACGATCGGCCGCGTGCTGTCAAACGTCTTCATCGCCACTTGAAAGCCGGATGGTTGATGGGCCGCGGCGCTGTACAGCTCCTCTCCGCCGAGCAAATTTTCCGCCGGGACGAAGCAGTCTTCAAACACGAGCTCCGCTGTCTCGTTGGCGCGCAGTCCCATTTTATGGACGGTGCGCGCCGCCGAAAATCCCGGCGTCCCTTTTTCGACGACAAACGCCCGGTGTCCGGCGCGGCCGAGCTTCGGATCCACCGTGGCGAACACGACGACCCATGAAGCGCGGGCGCCGTTGGTGATGAAAATTTTTTGCCCGTTCAACACATAGCCGCCGTCAACTTTTCTCGCTGTCGTCCGAATGCCGGACGCATCCGAACCGGCCTCCGGCTCGGTCAGCGCATACGCCCCCCAGCGCGGTTCGTCTTTCGTGAATATCGATAAAAAGCGCTGCTTCTGTTCCGGAGTGCCGCTTGACTGAATCGGCGGCCCACCAAGGCCGGGGCCGGGAAGGGACAAGGTAATGGCCGGGCAGCCCCACGCGAGCTCCTCGGCGGCAATCACCGCCACGCGGTTGCCTTCGCGTTCTTTTTTTTCCGGTTTCTGCTCCGTTGCTGGTGCCGATCGTCCGCCGCCGAATGATGATGTGTTCAGCTGGATGCCCATTTTGTTGACTTTTTGCAGCCACTCCTCCGGCACCCGTCCGAGCCGGTCGGCCTCGAGGGCAAGCGGGCGCACTTCATGTTTGGCGAACCAATGGACGAGTTCTTTGATCTGTTTTTGCTGCGGTGATAAGGTAAACGAAATCATGGCGCCACCCTCTCTTTCCGTTCGTCCAGCAGCTGTTCGCCGCGGCGGATGAACCAGTCCGTTTCCCGCGCATACAGCAGCACTTGCGCTTGGGCGTCGCGCATCCATTTTTCGGCCGGATATTCTTGCACATATCCGTGCCCGCCCAGCATTTGCACAGCCTGATCGGTGACGTAGCGCACCGACCGGTGGGCGCGGGCGAGCGCCCGCCAGGCGAAGCCTTCCGCCGTCCTTCCTTGCTCGTCAACGCGGCAGGCGGCGGCCCAGGCGATGTTCCGCGCCCCGCGGCATTCAAACGCCATTTCCGCAACCGTAAACGATACGCCTTGGAATTTGGCGATTTCCTGCCCGAACGCCTTTCGGCCAGCAGTGTATTCGATGGTGTAACTAAGCGCCGCCTCCATCAGCCCGACTTCCTTCGCCGCTTCGAGCACGCACTGGCGGGCGCGGGCGTGCCCAAGCAAGGTGGATGCCTCCTCTCCGCGGGCAAGCATGCGGCCAGTGCTCGCGAACACCTCGGAAAAGCGAATGCGCCCAAGCCCCGCCGCCAGCAGCCCGAGCCGGAAATCGCCCTCGACCGTCTCCCATGTGCGCTCATCGAAGACGAAAATCACCGGTTCCCCCCCGCCGTCTTTGGCGGCCACAACCACCCAATCGGCAAAGGCGGCGCGCCGAACCGGCACGGATGTCCCGTTGAGCCGATAGCCGTCGCGGCCGCGGCGGACATCGATCGTTTCTTCACCGTCAATGAATGCCACCGTCGGCCACATTCCCGTTTGGCCTGCTTCCCGATACGACTGCCAAATGGGGTGATCAGGCGTCTGGCGCATGAGCGAGGCGACTTCACCTGGTCCGGGAAGCCCTTGAACAATACCTAAATCTCCATAGCTGAGCACTTGCCAAATTTGCGCTTGGGATATGAGCGGAAGTTCAAGCCCTCCCCAGCTTTCTGGAAGTTCCAGTCCTAAAAACCCCAATTCGTGAAGGCGTTTGACGATGGAGGCGCTTACAAAACGATGCTGTTCACAATCGTGGGCGCTCGGCCGCAGCTCTTCATCGGCGATCGTTTTCGCCACTTCACAAAACGCTTGCTCCTCTTCGGTCGGCCGAAATGAGATCATCGTTCCTCCCTCCTTTTATGCCAATCAGAATGGGTGCGCGCGTTCCGCTCATTCGTTCCTATCCACAACGGCGGGAACGAACTCGTTCGCCCACTCGCGCAACTTTTTCTTGTCCGTTTTTCCGAGCAGATTTTTCGGCAAATAACCAACGATCTTCAAAAAGCGCGGGCTTTTGTACTTAGCCACTTTCTCTTGGCAAAAGCGAATGAGTTCCTCTTCCGTCACGCTCGCCCCGCGGCGGATGACGACGTAAGCGGCGACTTCTTCTCCCATCCTCGGCGATGGAACGCCGACAACGCCCGCCTCCAGCACATCGGGATGCGACATGAGCAGTTCTTCGAGATCGCGCGGGTAAATGTTGAATCCGCCGCGGATGATGACATCTTTTTTCCGGTCGACGATAAACACGTACCCGTCTTCATCGATGCGCGCCATGTCGCCGGTGTACAGCCAGCCGCCGCGCAGCGCTCGACGCGTCTCCTCATCTTTTCCATAGTAGCCGCGGAAAACGTTCGGCCCAGAAACAATCAGCTCCCCAACCTTATTGGGCGGCAGGGGATTGCCTTGTTCATCGACAACGGCGACTTTCACGCTCGGCAACGGCAGTCCGACCGATCCGGGCTTGATCGGTTTCGTCGGATCGGTTGCTGTAACGATCGGCGCCGCTTCCGACAGGCCGTAGCCTTCCAAAATCAAGCAGCCAAACTTGCGCTGAAACCGTTCGGCAAGCGCCGGCGGCAGCGAGGCAGAGCCGGACACGCAGGCCGCTAAGCTTGAGGTGTCATACCGATCGGCCTCAGGAGCATGGCATAAGGCGTGAAACATGGCCGGCACCATCGCGGTGTGCGTCACCCGGTGCACTTCGATGGCTTCAAGCACTTTTTTCGGCTCGAAATGCGGCAGAAGAACGACACGGTCGCCAAGCAGCAGCGCCACATTCATCATCGTAAAACCGAACGCATGAGAAATCGGCAAAACACCGAGGCTGACACGATCGCTCTTCGTTTGCAGCAGCTTGGCCATTTCGGCTGCCGCTTCGGCATTGGCGTACAAGTTGCGATGCGTCAATACGACCCCTTTCGGCTGGCCAGTTGTTCCTGATGTATAAAGCAATGCGGCTGCATCGTTGTCAGCGACCGCCACCTCCGGCAGAGTGGAAGGAGCCTGCTCCATCCTCGTCCACAAAGAGTGAGGCGAGTTGGAAGGCTCGAGCGTCAACACGGACGGCGAACGCGGCAAATCGCGCGCCGCTTCCCTCACTTTCCCGAGCAGCATTTCCGCTGTAAGCACAACTTTCGGCGAACAATCCCGGAAAATATAGTGGATCTCCTGCGCCTGCAACAGCGGCAACACCGGCACAACCACCGCTCCGGCCTTCACGACGCCGCTGAAGGCGATCACCACTTCCGGGCTGTTCGGCATCGTCACGACAACGCGGTCGCCCGGCCTGACCCCTAGCTCGATCAACGTGTGAGCCAATTGGGACGAACGGGCGTCGCACTCGACGTTCGTGTACTCTTTCCCTTCAAATATCAACGCCGCGTAAGGACCGAACTGCTCGATATTTTTTGTCCAAACCGTGCGCAAATCCATGCCCTCGTCTCCTTTAACCAAATTGGGTGGGCCTGCGAAAAAGGCCAAGCCCGCTGCATTTTGTCTCCTTTCCTTCTGACGGTCGGTGCTGTTGTCAATGCACGGAACAACATGCTGGTTGTTTTTCTTGGTGTGCTTATTGGCTCTGATTGGCGCTGTTATAGGCGGACAGCACTTCTTGAAGACGCAGCGCCAGCCCCATATCCCCATCAATGCGAAGCCGCCCGCTCATAAACGCTTCCGTTCCGTTGAGCTCGCCGTCCACCATTTTCTTAAAATCCTCGCTGTCCATGCTGAGCGTGCAATCGGACGTTTCTTGCTCTCCTTCAATGACAAATCCGGCATCTGGGCGAAGGACGACTTGGTACACCCCCGCATCAGACCCACTTAAGTTAAACTGGTACACCGCGACAACCCCATCAGCGCGGGATGGATCTTCCCTCAATTGCGAATCGATCAGTTGGAAAATGTCTCTTACCGTCGTCATCTTCATGACCTCCTTAAAATTTAGAACTATCTGAAATATTATTTTGTACTTTTACTATATCGTCTTTCCGTTCCACGTCCTATCCCGAAAATCGTCGGAACTTTCTTTCCTCCTGCGCGGCGCTCCCCCGATGTTTTTACGCTTTTAAAACATGGAGAAGCACGCGCTCATCAATCAGTTCCAAATAGCGCCGATAAAGCGGAAACGCCGGCACGATGCGCGGCAGCAGCTGGAGCGCCTTCGCTTTCGATCCTTTTGCCCTCATTTTTCCAGTCATCAGTGCCAACGGAACGCTGACATTGCCGCCCCAAAATTGATGGGCGACGTCCCCCGCTGTCTGAATGGCGACATCAGGCTGATCAAGCCCCCGGCCGAACAGCACTTCGTAATGTGCGCCGGGCTTTGGCCGCCTCGCATCGATGCTGATGACCGCCTCCGGATCGGTCAAGTAAAAAACGAACGCGGCGCGGGAACGGTGGATTTGCTCGCCGATGCGGTTGATTTGCTCCAATTCGTTCCCTTGTTCATAATAGGCGGGATGATGGCCCCACCATTGCCGCAGCTCTTCGATCGTCCGCGGCCGCGATGGGATTTGCATGAACTCGCCGATCACCCGATACACATGAACATCATCACGAAACAAAGCCATATCCGTTCACTCCCTTTAAACCGGGTATGCACTCTCATTTTGGCACGAAACAACGCCACGGGCAATTCCGACGATTGCCGGGGAGACGAAAAACACAAGACATCCCCCTTCATATGGGTTGAAACATGAACGAAATGCACCAAAGCGCCATACAAAAAAACGGCCGCCCCGTTTGTTTGGAACAACCGTTTTGGCCAAAATGGCTGCGAAAATTCTTTGTTATTCTAAAAGGATGGTGATTTAAGGGAAACTGGTGCTCCCAGCAGCATTTCTCAAGTTGAAAAGACTTGCGACACTATAACCTGATCCACTTCGAGTTCTCGCCAATCGAGCGAACCGGTTATTTTCAACGTCCTTCTAATGATTTTACAAATTCGCCAACCGCATCACATCACGGGCGATCATGACCTCTTCGTTCGTCGGGATGACGAGCACTTTGACCGGCGAGTGCGGATAGCTGATGAACGCTTCTTTGCCGCGCACTTTGTTCAACACCGGATCCCAGTAGACGCCCATGAATTCGAGGCCGCGCAATACTTTGGCGCGCACGACATCGCTGTTTTCGCCGATGCCGGCGGTGAAAATGATGGCATCAACGCCGCACATGCGGGCCGCATATGAACCGATATATTTATGGATCCGGCTCGCAAACACTTCAAGCGCCAGCTCGGCCCGTTCATTTCCTTCCGCCGCCGCTTTTTCGAGGTCGCGCAAGTCGCTTGAAATGCCGGACAAGCCGAGCATGCCGCTTCGTTTGTTTAACACTTCAATCACTTCATCGGCCGTCATCCCTGTTTTTTCCATAATATACGGGATGAGCGCCGGATCGATGTTGCCGGAGCGCGTCCCCATCGCTACACCGGCTAATGGGGTAAAGCCCATCGACGTATCAATCGATTTTCCTGCTTCCACCGCTGCGATGCTCGCGCCGTTGCCTAAATGGCACGAGATGAGGCGCAGCTGTTCGATCGGCCGGCCGAGCAATTCGGCCGCGCGCTGGGTGACGTATTTATGCGACGTGCCGTGGAATCCGTATTTGCGGATGCCAAACTTCGTGTAATACTCATACGGCAAGCTGTATAAAAACGACTGTTCCGGCATCGTTTGGTGGAACGCCGTATCAAACACCGCCACCGCCGGCACGTTTGGCAGCACTTCTTGGAACGCCCGGATGCCGACAAGGTTGGCCGGGTTGTGGAGCGGGGCGAGCTCGGAAACTTTTTCGATTTGTTTCATCACTTCATCGGTAATTAACACGGAGTCGCTGAACTTTTCGCCGCCGTGAACGACGCGGTGGCCGATGCCGTCGATTTCCTCAAACGATCGAATAATGCCGTAGCGAATCAATTTATCCAACAGCATTTTCACCGCCACGGCGTGGTTCGGGATGGCGGTCACTTCCTGTTGCTTCTCCCCGTTGACAACGATGGTGAAAATCGCGTCGTCAAAGCCGATGCGCTCGACGACCCCTTTCGTCAACACCGTTTCCGCCGGCATCTCAAACAATTGGAATTTCAATGATGAACTACCCGCGTTAATGGCTAACACGTTCGCCATATATCCAAACAGCTCCTTTTTGCAAAATCCGATCGCGCCTACCATTAGTGTGCGCGATGGGCGGCCGTTTCACTATGCCTTTTTCATTGTATGCCCCCCTTATTGTTCTTTCAAGCGCTTGCTCGTTTAGTAATCGGTTGCAAGAAAAAGTCTTTATGTTGTGAAAAATGCAAACGAGGGAGTCCCCAAAAGATCGGACCCCCTTTTCATCACGATATCCACGCGCTGCATGCTTCCTTGCCGCCATCTCCTAGCCCCCGTTGAAGACGGGGCCGCCTTTTGCCGCTCAGCTTCCTTTTTCATTCGCGATCCACGCTTCGATTTTCGCCATCATCGCCTGCATCGCCGTCTTGTTCGAAAAGCGCGGCAGTTCGGCAAGCAGCACGTTTTTTGGCGGCTTTGCCATCGGCCCTTTCTTTTGCAAAATGAACACGCTTTTCGCCGCCTGTTCGTGTTGAAACATCGACAGCGGCAGCTGCAGCACGCCTTGGACGATGGCCGTCTCTTTTAAGAATGTGTTCAGCTGTTGCGCTTGCGGGCTTGAAAACAACGTATTGGGAATAAGGAAAAACAAATAGCCGCCGTCTTTTGTATACCGCAAGCTTTGCTCGATCAGCAAATGGTGCGCGTACGACCGCCCTTCTTCCGCTTTCAGAGCAAACCGGGACGCATTGTCATCATCCGGGTAATAACCGACCGGCAAATCGCAGACGACGACATCAGCCGGTTCGACAAAAAGCGGGCGCAAGCTGTCTTGGTTAAACAGCTGCACCGCGTGTTTTTGCAAGTTGGCGTTGACATACGCGAGTTTGACGAGCAAGTCATCGACATCGACGCCATAGCTTTTCGCCTGCTTGCCGCTCAGTCCGTTGAGCACCGCCGTCAATAAGTTCGCCGTGCCGACGGCCGGGTCAAGGATAGTGAGCGCCAAATGCGGGCGTGTAAACCGGCGCACTAAATACGCCAAAAATAAACTGACCGCATCCGGAGTCATTTGATGGTGTGGCTGAACATGCTGGCGCATCCCTTTTAAGGCAGCGAGCTGGAACGCCTTGCGGATTTCTTCATTTTGAAACCGGTCGAGCACAAGTTCGCGATATTGTTTTTTCAGCCGTTTGGCGTTTAGCTCGCTCACTTCATCCTGCAGCACATCGCCGTGGAACAAGTTTTCCCCCGTTTCCGCGACCGCTTCTAAATACGTGCATTGCAATTCTTCCTGCAAAATCTGAGCTGTTTCATCCAATACAGTGAACAGCCGCTCAACTGGCGTCATCATTCCGTATATCCCACCTTTCTGCCCATGTCCCTTCTGCTATTGTACGCCGATCCGCCCCGTGCCGCAAGAAGCGCGCCGACAGGAAAGAAAAGACCCCGAACAAATCGGGGCCTTTTTCCGTTATTTCGCTGCTTTTGCCGCTTCAATCGCCGATTCGTAGTTCGGATGGTTCGTCACTTCCGGCACGTATTCTACGTACGTCACCGTATCGTTGCTGTCGATGACAAAGACCGCGCGGGCGAGCAAGCGCAGTTCTTTGATTAAGACGCCGTACGCTTGTCCGAACGAAACGTCGCGATGGTCGGACAACACTTGGACGTTTTCGATGCCGGCAGCGCCGCACCACCGTTTTTGCGCAAACGGCAAATCGACGCTGATGGTCAGCACTTTCACATTGTCGAGCTTCGCCGCTTCTTCGTTAAACCGGCGCGTCTGCGCGTCGCAAACCCCGGTGTCCAGCGACGGAACGACGCTGATTAAGCGGACATGCCCTTTCGTATCGGCAAGCGTCACTTCTTGCAAGTTTTGGTCAAGCACCGTAAAATCCGGCGCCTTGTCGCCGACGTTCACTTCGTTGCCGACGAGCGTGACCGGGTTTCCTTTAAACGTCACATTAGCCATGGGCTCTCTCCCCCTTAAGAAAAAATATGTACTATTTCCATAGTAAAACGGGGAAACGATTTTTGCAATTGTTTTGTCTCATTGGAAGGCTGATCATGGAACGAAAAGCCTGGCCTTCCGCCACTGACAGGATGAAAAAGAGCCGGACGATAAACGATCCAGCGCCGCGCTCAGCTAAATGTCAAAGTCGTTCGCCGAAGCAGAAGCCGCCCCGTCTTGCTTGTTTTTCTTCAACATCGCTTGAATTTTCTCAAACGCCTGCGGGGCGACATCGAGTATTTTCTCATATAAGTGCGTGCTTTCATCCAAATGGAGAAGTTTGACACCGGACGAATTGACGACAAGAAACGCAATCGGGGTAATGGAGACACCGCCGCCGCTGCCGCCGCCAAACGGATGCCCGTTCCCTTGGGCTTGCCCGTTTTGCCCATTTCCGCCCGCTTGCGTCCCTTGGCCGTTTTGCTGGCCGTCGAGCATAAACTCGCTGCCGCCGGCAGCAAACCCAAAGCCGACTTTCGATACGGTTAAAATGACGCTGCCGTCAGGCGTCTCAACCGGGTCGCCGATAATCGTATTGACATCAATCATTTGTTTTAAGTTTTCCATCGCTGTTGTCATTAGGCCTTGAATCGGATGATTCGTCATGCTCATTCCTCCTAATATCCTTCATTTGCCTGTCTTGCTGTCAACGGGTTTCGTTTCCTCAAGCGCCGTCCGCGCCAATGTTTGATCACTCGCAATCCTGCTAACATAGCATGCCCGATTCGAAACTGAAACATACATAAAAACGCCGTTTCCGAAACAGCCCGGTCATAGGTCGGAACGATCGTAATCACCGGGATGGTTTTCATCTTCGTGTAACGGCTCACCGTGCCGATGATCGTGTATTTCAACGACCAGCCAAGCCCGGCGACCAACCCGGTTGACGCCGCGTCGCCGGTGCCGATTTTGGTCCGCCATTCCCATTTTGTAATCGTGACATGACGGCAAAACTGTTTCATAATTTCATGCAAGTCGACAACTTGTTTGAGAAACTGCTTGACTTGACGAAAGAAATCGGCAATGTCGCTCGGCGTCCATTTGCTTTTCTTTTCCTCTTTCCCGCGCGTTCCTCCCGTTCCCTCTTTATGAACAAGCGCCACCCCGGGCGACTCGGGTTCAGTTTCGATCTTGATGAGCGGGACGCGAATCGTGTAGCGGATGAGGCCAAATAGGGTGCGCAGCACAATTTTGTACTCGTCATCGTCTTCAGCATGACGGAATACGACCGTTACCGAAATTTTCATCCATGCGACAAGAAGGAGAAAAAGAGCCACCACCACGACGGCTATGATCACGATTCTCAATGTCCGCACTTCCTTTCACCATACATTGTCACCATATGGAAAAAAAATAAACCTGCCATAGCGGCAGGTGGTGGTTATTGAGGGCGGACGGATGCAAACAAAAGCCCGTCAATCCCGAATGACGATCGTATCAGCAAACTGATCGTGCATCCCTTTTTTCTTTTCCGAAAAAGCGACAAACAAAAAACCGATGAACAACAGTTTTTTGGCGATAAATTTGCCGATGACTTCGCGGAACAGCACCGTCAGCCATGTAAGCGGCACGCCCCGCTCATCGACGACTTTTAGGCCGAACACCATTTTGCCAAGCGTCTGCCCGAACGCTTTCGTCATCAAAACAAAATAGGCGTAAAAGACGGCAGCCGCCGCCACCGCGGCCGGCGCAAACCAATGATCCCGCGCTAACGGCCAGTCAAACAAGCGAAACAACGGCCAAACGACAAGCCGGTTTATGCTTGAAACGACTATAACGTCAAGCAAATACGCCCAAAAACGAAGCCAAAATCCGCCGTAGCGGGGAGCCGCTTCCACCGGCAAACGGTGTTCAGGCGCAGGCGGCGCCATCGCTTGCGTATCAGTCATCCTCCCACTTCCTTTACTCAGTAAATAAATACATGAGCCGCGGCGATGACGGCTGCGACAACAGACGGATGAGCTCGGCCGCTTCTGTTTCCGGCTTCGCCCGGTTGGATATCAACCCGAACAGGGAGCCCCACGGGGCATCGCCTACATATTTCACAACTTGAGCATTGGCGAGCCGATGTTCTTTTTTGAGCGCCGCAATTGTATCGTCCAAATAACCAAACTCATCAATCAACCGGAGCGATTTCGCCTGGCGGCCGTCGTAAATGCGGCCATCCGCCAGTTTGCGCACCGCCTCTTCCGGCAGCTTTCTGCCTTTGACAATAACGTCGACAAACGCCTCATACGACTGGTTGATCAGCCGCTGCAAAATGTCCCGCTCCGCATCCGTCATTTTGCGCGCTGGGTTCATGATGTCCTTGTACGGGCCGCTTTTGATTGTGACGAGCTCGACGCCGTATTTTTTGGCCAGCCCTTCGTAGTTGACACTTTGCATAATGACGCCGATCGAGCCGGTGATCGTCTCCGGGCTAGCGAACAGCTTATCGCCCGCTGTGGCGATGTAATAGCCGCCTGACGCCGCCATCGCTCCCATCGATACGTAAATCGGCTTCTTCGTCTCTTTTTTCAATTTCAACAGCTGGTTA
This sequence comes from Geobacillus uzenensis, assembly GCF_002217665.1. Taxonomy (NCBI): domain Bacteria; kingdom Bacillati; phylum Bacillota; class Bacilli; order Caryophanales; family Anoxybacillaceae; genus Geobacillus; species Geobacillus uzenensis. The sequence continues at coordinate 113,989 of NZ_NEWL01000002.1, read as the reverse complement.
TGAATTTCCGCGCTTTCGGCGACCCCGCCGCCTGGTGAGTTGATGCGCAATACGATGGCTTTGACACGGTCATCTTCCTTCACCTGTTTGATCATTTGCAAAAATGTTTGATGGTTATAAAGCGGCGAGGAAAGGAACGCCTCCGCTTCGCCTGCCTCTTGAATGACACCGTTCACTTCCAAGACCACGATTTTTTGCAGCGGGTCGCCCTCTTCGATCACTTCTTCACTAAACGGCGCTTCCATCAGTGCCAGCCAATTTTCCGACCATGTTCCCGCCTCATCGGACAGCAGTACGCCAATGGCGTTAACGAGCACGGAAATGATAAACAACGCCGACGCGATCGCCAACGCCGTCCACCGTTTTCGATTCATCCTCTCCCCCCTTTTGCATCAGCTACCCATATTTTTAGAATCATGGAAAACGTGGTACAATATTCATTGTACATCGGTTCAAGATATGATGCCATTAGGAGGGCGCAAAGATGGACATGGAACGCAACCGCCTCTATTTTTTTTATAAGCGCGACGACGAGCTCGTCGAACGGGTGAAGCCGCTCATTGAGCGGGCGGAGCGCGGGCCGTTTGTCGTTGTCGACGACGCCCGGGAAGCGAACATTATCGTCAGCATCGGCGATGACGGCGCGTTTTTGCAGGCGGTCCGGCAAACCGGATTCCGCTCTGACCGTTTATACGTCGGTGTGTCAACGCTGCCGACGCGCGGATTTTATTGCGATTTCCAAATCGATGATATCGATCATATGGTTGAAGCGGCCAGAAACTGGAAGCTTGAAGTGCGGCGCTACCCGGTCATCGAAGTGACGATCGACGGCACCGCCTCCTTTTTCTGCTTAAACGAATGTTCGATCCGCTCGCAAATCATTAAAACGATGGCGGTCGATGTTTTTATTGACGACTTGCATTTTGAAACGTTCCGCGGCGATGGCATTATCGTCTCGACGCCAACCGGCAGCACCGGCTACAACAAATCGGTGCACGGAGCGATCGTTGATCCACTTTTGCCGTGCTTTCAAGTGAGCGAGCTCGCCTCGCTCAACAGCAACCGCTACCGGACGCTCGGCTCGCCGTTTATTTTGAGCGGTAAGCGGAAACTGACGCTGAAAATGTCGGAAGAAACGAGCCATTTTCCGATCATTGGCCTCGACAATGAAGCGCTCAGCATCCAGCATATTGAGCGGATTGACATCCAGTTGAGCGACCGGGTCATCAAAACGGTGCGCTTAAAAGACAACTCATTCTGGGATAAAGTGAAGCGCGTCTTTTTATAAACGGCGCGCAAGGTCGCCTTTCTTCGGGAGAGACGACAAGGTGTGCGGGAGTATTCGGTTGGTATGGATGGAAGAGGGTGTCCCTTCGTTCGGGACACCCTCTTTCGTTTTATGAATGGCTTCAAGATGAACCGCCCCCTCCCGAAACGGGCGGCCTTCAGGCTGATTCACGCCGCTTAAGGAGGGCTGTTTTGCGGCCTTTCATTGCACGCGCGTTTCCATCCCCCCGCGCTTATGACGACCGGCCGGCAAGGCGCGCTTCCCGTTCGCGCAGCTCGACGCGGCGGATTTTCCCGGACGCCGTTTTTGGCAAGTCGTCGACGAACTCGATTTTGCGCGGGTATTTGTACGGAGCGGTTAATTGTTTGACATGCTCCTGCAATGCCGGAATGAGCGATGGATCGTTTTTGTCGACCCCGTCGCGCAGCACGACGAACGCTTTGACGACATGGCCGCGCACTTCATCCGGGCTGGCGACGACGGCGCATTCTTTCACCGCCGGATGCTTGACGAGCGCATCTTCCACTTCAAACGGGCCGATCGTATAGCCGGAGCTGATGATGATGTCATCGCCGCGGCCTTCAAACCAGAAATAGCCGTCTTCGTCTTTTCGCGCTTTATCGCCGGTAATGTAATAGTCGCCGCGGAACTGCATCGCCGTCCGTTCCGGATCTTTATAGTAATATTTAAACAGCGCCGGCGTTTCCACATGGACGGCGATATCTCCCACAACACCGACTGGGCACGGTTCGCCGTTTTCATCGATGATTTCGACGCGGTTGCCCGGCGTCGGTTTCCCCATCGATCCCGGCTTGATGTCCATCCCTTTCATGACGCCGACAAGCAGTGTATTTTCTGTCTGGCCATAGCCATCGCGCACTTGGATGCCAAAATGCTTGGCAAACGTGTCGATCACTTCGCGGTTGAGCGGCTCGCCGGCCGACACGGCGCTGTGCAAGTGCGATAAGTTGTAGCGGCCGATATCCGGCACCTTCGCCATGAGGCGGTATTCGGTCGGCGTGCAGCAAAGCACGTTCACTTCATATTTTTCTAACAGCTGCAAATATTTTTCCGGCTCAAAGCGGCCGTAATAGACGAACCCGGTCGCCCCCGAGCCAAGCACCGATAGAAACGGACTCCAAATCCATTTTTGCCATCCCGGTCCGGCCGTCGCCCAGACGAGATCGTTCTCTTCGATGCACAGCCAGTTTTTTGCCGCCGTGCGCAAATGGGCGTACGCCCAGCCATGGCAATGGACAACCCCTTTCGGATTGCCGGTCGTGCCAGAGGTGTAGGATAAAAACGCCATATCGTCGCGCGACGTATCGGCCGCAGCGAGTGTTTCGCTTTCTTCCGCCATCGCTGCCCCCAGCCGAACCCAGCCGTCATGCTCGCGCTCGCCAATCGAAAATTTCAACAGCTTGTCGATGCCATCGATCGAAGCGAATTCGTTAAGATACGGTTCATAGGCGACAACCGCCTTCACTTCCCCATGGGACAATCGGTATTGCAAATCTTTTGTCCGCAGCATCTCGGAGCTCGGAATGACGACAAGCCCGGCTTTGAGCGCCCCTACATATACTTCATACGCTTCAATCAGGCGCGGAACCATGACAAGCACTTTGTCCCCTTTTTCCAGCCCGCGCGATAAGAAAGCGTTTCCAATTTGATTGGCGCGCGCCATGAGGCGCCCGTATGTAATCTCTTTTGTTTCGCCGTGCTCATTCTCCCATTTTAAAGCGATTCGCTCCGGGTGGGCCGCCGCATGCCGTTCCATTTCGGACGTTAAATTGTAGCGCTCAGGAGCGATCAGTTCTTCCCGCTTCATCGTTCCTCTCCCCCTCTTCTGTTCATTTTGCCGTCGCCGGCATCTTTATTATACAAAATAGTTATTATATTTTGAATACTTTTTTGACATAATAAGCGGCGGGGAGCTCCCCGCCGCGCAAGCCATCATGTATGAAATTAGAATTGACGCGCACCGCCCAATTGTTGCTGCGCCATAGCGACAAGACGCTTCGTAATCTCGCCGCCGACCGAACCGTTAGCGCGCGATGTCGTGTCAGCGCCTAAATTGACGCCGAATTCTTGGGCGATTTCATATTTCATTTGCTCGAGCGCTTGCTGTGCACCCGGAACAAGCAGTTGATTGTTGTTGTTGTTGCGTGCCATCTGTTTTCACCTCCTTGTACGTATAGAATGTGTGAAAACAGACGGCGATATGCAACAGCATTTTTGGTAAATTCTGAGATTCAAAACAGGTCAGCGAACTCATCAGCTTGTCCGGCTTCTTCATCGATCACGATCGTTTCCGTCTCATTGATCGCCTTCTCAAGAAGCGGGGCGAGATCGAGCTGACCCTCGTGATGAAGCACTTTCTCTTTTTTCGGCTTCGTTTTTGGCGCCCGCGGCGTAAAAATGGTGCAGCAGTCTTCATATGGAAGAATCGAAATATCGTGGGTGCCGATTTGCTTAGCAATCTCGATAATTTCCATTTTATCCATCGAAATGAGCGGGCGCAAAACCGGCGTGTTCGTTACCTCATTGATCACGTACATGCTTTCCAGCGTCTGGCTCGCCACTTGGCCGAGGCTTTCCCCGGTGACGATCGCCAACGCCCGTTGGCGGCGGCGCAACGCATCCGTAATTTTCAGCATCGCCCTTCGGGTGGAAATCAGTGAATACTCATTTGGAACTCCTTGATAAATGGCTTGCTGCACTTCGGTAAACGGCACGATATGCAGCTTGATTTTTCCGCCGTAGGCGGTCAACGTCCGCACTAAATCGATCACTTTTTGCTTCGCCCGTTCGCTCGTAAACGGCGGGCTGAAAAAGTGAACGGCTTCAATTTCGAGGCCCCGCTTCATCGCCAAGTAGCCGGCGACCGGGCTGTCGATGCCGCCTGAGAGCATGAGCATCGCCTTGCCGCTCGTCCCGACCGGCAGGCCGCCGGCGCCGAAAATGTCGCGGCACGTGACATATGTCCCATCTTGGCGCACTTCGATGCGCACATCAATGTCCGGTTGGCGCACGTTGACCGTTAAGTCTTCCGTCTGCCGCAAAATATGCGCCCCGACTTCATAGTTCAACTCGTCGCTTCGGTACGGGAACTGTTTATTGACGCGGCGGGCGCTCACTTTAAACGTTTTCCCTTTGTACGGAAGCTGGCGGACGGCGGCAAGCGCCGTCTCTTTAATGGCATCTAAATCGTTTTCGCACTTCATCGCCAAGCTGAACGAGTGAATGCCAAACACCGTTTTCAGCTTGTCGATGATCGGTTCATGCGGCTCACCGTTTAATAAAATGTACATTCGGTCGCGCATATATTCAATTTGAATCCGGCGAAACGCCTGCAGTTTGCGGGCGATATTGTTTTTCAGCCGCCGGACAAAAATGTTGCGGTTTTTTCCTTTCGTCGTCATTTCCCCATAACGGATTAAAATGCGGTCATACTTCATCTCCATGTGATCCCGTTACCTCACTTAATGTTTTGATCGCCTGTTTCATGGCCGCCACCGCCGGCGCGATTTCTTCGTTCGTGTTGTCAAACGACAGGCTGATGCGGATGCCGCGCTCAGCCCGTCCTTCGCCGAGCCCCATGGCTAGTAGCGTTTGGCTCGGCGCCTTTTTTTTCGACGAACAAGCCGATGTCGTCGAGACGTAAATACGGCTTTTCGCCAGCTCATGGACGAACACTTCCGGCTTCATGCCGCGCTTTAAGGAAAAGTTGATGATATGCGGCGCAGCGCCGTGGCGCGGCGTGTTGATCTCAATCTCCGGAATGGCGGAAAGGGCGGCCAGCCACTCCTCCTTTAGCGCCTTGAGCCGGCCGATCTCCCGCTCGTATTTCTCCATCGCCAGGCGCAGCGCTTTCGCCATCGCAACAATGGCGGCGACATTTTCCGTTCCGGACCGGAGCCGCATTTCCTGCCCGCCGCCGGCGATCAACGGCATCAAACGGACGCCTTCGCGGACATAAAGCACCCCGGCGCCGCGCAATCCATGAAATTTATGGGCCGATAGCGTGCATAAGTCGACGCCGGCTTGTTTCAAATCGAGCGGCACTTTGCCGATGCCTTGCACCCGGTCGACATGAAACAGCGTCTTCGGATAGCGGGCAAGAAGCGCACCGATTTCCTCAATCGGCTGCACCGTGCCGACTTCGTTGTTGACGTGCATAATTGAAACGAGAATCGTGTCATCGCGCAGCGCTCGCTCCACTTGCTCTACCGACACCCTCCCGTCGCGGTCGACCGGCAAGTACGTCACCTCAAAGCCGAGCTCCTCAAGCTGCCGGCACGGCTCGGCAACGGACGGATGCTCGATCTCCGTCGTAATGATATGGCGGCCGCGCCGCCGATATTGCCAAGCGACTCCTTTCATGGCGAAATTGTTCGCTTCCGTTCCGCCGGACGTGAACACGACCTCGTTCGCTTTGACGCGCAGCATGGCCGCGATTTGTTCGCGTGCCTGTGCGAGCAGCCGCTCCGCCTTCATGCCCAGCTCATGAAGTGAAGACGGATTGGCAAAGTAATCCGTCGCGACCGTCACAAACGAATCGATCACTTCCGGAAACGGTTTCGTTGTCGCGCTGTTATCAAGGTAAATCATCATTTCCATCCTCCGCTCGTGATCGGCAATTCATCCATATAACATAATAATAAAAGCGGACGAAAAACAGCAACGAAAACACACACACATTTACAGTATTCACCAAAAACCCGATAAATATCGGTTTCCGCCGATATTTATCGGGTTGGGATCATCGTTCTTCCTCGTTGTCCGTCTGCCAAAGCTGCTGCACGCGATCAAACGCGCCCGGTTCGACGCTCTCAATCGTGGCCACCGCCTGGCGAAGCGCCTCTTCGTAATCATAATGGCGGAATAAAAACTCGGCCTCCTCAAGCCCTTTATGAACGGCCGGATACCGGCGGCGGTAGCGGTTGCCGTATTGAATCGTCCGTTCAGCCAAGGCCGCCTGTTCGATCATTTCGATGGTTCGCTCATACAGCCGTTCCACCGACGCTTTCGCTTCTTCAAGCGCCTGATCGACCGACGGCATGTCGAGCGGCTTTTCATCGAGGCGGGCGGCGACATTTTGCAGGCTGTTGCGCGCTTCCGTCAGCCTAAGCGCATACGATTCGGGCAGCCCCGGCAGCCGGCTTTTTTGCACGAGACGAAGTGCTTCAGACAATTGTTTTCTCATGTCATCGAGCTTTTCGCGCGCAATCAATTCATCTTTGCGCAGCGTCTGCAGCATCACCCGAAATTGTTCATGTTCTTCCTTCATCATGCCGATTTGCCCAACGAGCTGTTCAAGCTCCTCTCTAAGCAGCGAATAGGCGGTTTTCGCCTCGGCGGCGCGTTCTTCGATCAGCAAAAACCGCTTTTGCAGCTGGTGCAGCTGTTTTTCAATGCTTCGGTATTTTTCGAGGTCGCCTGGCGGCAGGTGGTAGCTTTGCTGGACGAACACGGCTTCAGCGCCCGTTTCTTTCGCCTCGGCGGCCAATTCCTTGAGCATGCCGCCGATGCGCGGCATTTCCGTTTGCACGTATCGATGGGCAAGCACTTCTTTTTCCAGCAAGTCATACAGCGTGTCAATTTCTTCTTTCAGCTCAGCGACGGTCTGCTTCGCTTCCTCGATGCGCAACTCGCCGATCATCGCCAAGCATTGCTTGATTTTCTCCTGTTTTTCTTCCAACGCGCGTTCGATGTGCAAATGATCGAGTATGTACCCGCTCTGTTCCATTTCCTGATAGCCGTCAGCGAGCTCAGCGAGCTGGGCCGGAAGTGAGGTTTGGCACTCGCCAAGCAACACCGGAATCTCTTCCATCATCGCGGTGAGGCGGTCAAGCTCCTGCTTCAGCAACAAGACGACATCGCGCGCCGCCAAGTAGTTGCCGGCTTCCGTCAATTCCGCAAACGACTGAAACTGCTTTTCCGCCTCGCTCAGGCGGACATCGAGCAAATCGGCCGCCGCCCCGAACGTATATCGATAGGCGAGCAGCGTTTTTTTCGCCTCCCGGTGGGCGGCCCGCAGCTCCTCGATTTCCGCACGGTTTTGCTCTTCGCTTCCGATCAGCTCGTTGACTTCATGAATGATTTGATGCACCTCTTCCTCGAGGCGGCGCAGGCCGTCCTCCATTTGTCCAAGCAGCTTGCGCGCCTGCCGGTACCGGTATTTGTCAAGAAGCGTTTCGGCGTCAAACAGCTGTTCTTCGACATCGGGCAGCTTCACGGCTACGATCTCATCCCATTGCTGGCGCCACCGTTCAAACAGCCGCTCTGTTTCCCCCGTCATATTCAGCTGTTTCACTTTGGCGAGCTCATCCGGCACCGGCCGGTTCATCAGCTCGATTTTCCATCCCTCAAGCCGGTCGATTTCCCGATACATCCGCTTCCGGTACATCTGATTGTATATGATTGCCCCTGCGCTGAGGAGCAGAACGATCCACACGATTTCCATGCACAAATGCCCCCTTGCACTCAAGCTACTCCGAAATGAATCAAAATGGCGGAGAAGGCAAAAATATATGTTTTTCAATGTTTTTATGATACCATGTTAACGACATTTTTTGACCAAAATTTTTATTTTTTTTACAAGAATCTTCAATATGTTTGCTATCATACAAAGGGAAAGGGGGAAAACCGCCTTGCGTGACGGCCATATTCATACACCGTTTTGCCCGCACGGAAGCCATGACCCGCTTGAGCAATATGTAGAACGGGCGATTGCGCTCGGCTATACCGATATTTCCTTCACTGAACATGCCCCGCTGCCGGAACGGTTTGTCGACCCGACGCCGGAACAGGACAGCGCCATGGAGCGCCGGCAGCTTGAGCGCTATTTGGCCGCTGTCGCTGATGTGAAGGCGCGCTACCGAAACGACATCACGATCCGCGTCGGGCTTGAGGTCGACTTTATCCCCGGTTGGGAGGAAGAGACGGTGCGATTGCTCGATGAGGTCGGTCCGCTGCTTGATGACAGCATTTTATCGGTTCACTTTTTAGCGCACGAAGACCGCTATGTATGCTTAGACTACAGCGCCGATATGTTCGCCGGCATCGTCCGCCTGTTCGGCTCCGTTGAGCGCGTCCACCGCGCTTATTACGAAACCGTGCGCCGGTCGATCCGCGCCGACCTTGGCCGCTATAAGCCGAAACGCATCGGGCATATCACACTTGTGCGCAAGTTTTGGCGCCGCTTTCCATGCCCGGATCCGATGACCGGGCTCGTTCTTGCCATTCTTGATGACATGGGGCAGTTTGGCTATGAGATCGACTATAATGGAGCCGGCGCCGCCAAACCGCTCTGCCTCGAGCCTTACCCGCCCAACCGCCTCATCGCTGAAGCGCGGCGGCGCGGCATCCCGATCGTTTACGGCTCGGACGCTCATCGCGCGGCCGACTTGCATCAAGGGCGGGACGTGATGGATCACGAAGCGCTTGCGGTTGACAACCGCCAGGCGTCATCATAAAATGGGCCAAAAAAGGAGGGCAAACAAATGTTTCATCCAACCGCCTACAGTGGTACACGCGAAGAAAACTATGCGCTCGTCATCGAGCAGCTGAAAGCGCTCATCGCCGGAGAGCCGAACATGATTGCCAACTTGGCGAACGCTGCCGCCCTGCTTAATCAGTTTCTCACCGACATCAACTGGGTCGGGTTTTACTTGGCAGAGGGCGACGAACTTGTGCTCGGCCCGTTCCAAGGGTTGCCGGCGTGCGTGCGCATTCCGTTCGGCAAAGGGGTTTGTGGCACAGCAGCCGCCGAGCGGCGGACGGTCGTCGTTCCCGATGTGCACCAATTTCCGGGCCATATCGCCTGCGATGCTGCATCCCAATCGGAAATTGTCGTGCCGCTCATCAAGGAAGGCCGCGTCATCGGCGTCCTTGACATCGACAGCCCGGTGAAAAACCGCTTTGATGACACTGACCGCCGCTATTTAGAACAATTCGCCGGCGTGCTCATTTCCGAATGAGCGGAAATAACAGCCGGCGCGAAGAAGGAATCCGCCTGACCGGATTCCTTTTTTACACCTTATAGGAATGGTGGCGATCACTGACAAAAATGCAGTTTTTTCCAGTCTCCTTCGCCATATACAGCGCCGCGTCCGCCCGTTTAAACAACTGTTCCGCATTATCATGGTCATGCTGCCTCCACGATGAAATGCCGCACGAAACGGTCACCGGCGGGACCGTATGCTCCCTCACTTTTTCAACGATGCGGCGGGCAACCGAAACCGCGTCAAAAAGCGACACGTTCGGCAAATAGACAGCGAGTTCCTCTCCTCCCCAGCGCGCCGCGATATCGTTATCGCGGATGTTCGTGCGGATCATCTCGGCCACTTGAACGAGCACATCGTCGCCCGTCTGATGACCGTAAATGTCGTTGATCTGTTTGAAGTTGTCGATATCGATTAAAAGAAACGCCCCAAGCGCATCCGTCTCCATCGATTGTTGGATCTCTCTGTCCAAATAACGGCGCGTATACAGCTTCGTCAAATAATCGGTGATGACCAACTTCTCAAGTTCCTCCCGCAAAATCGCGTTCATAAACGCCAGGGTCGAGTGCTGGACAAGCGATTGCAGCAGTTTAAACATGTCAAACGTGAACTGATATGGCTTGCGGGCAAGCACGATGCAGACGCCTTTTGTTTCTTTATTTTGCAGCATCGGCGCAGCCATAACGGAACAAAACGACCCAAAATCGGACGCGCATACATCGCCGGCAAATAAAATATCGTTTCCGCTGCGACGCCGCGCTTCGACCCATTCGACATACATCGCCGATAAGCCTTCATAAAAAAACGGCGTGCTCCCCGGAAGAAGCTCATGTTTGCCGTCAGCAAACAAGAAAAAGCCAACTTCATCCGCGCCAAACGACTGCCGAATTTGCGACACCATATACTCGATCGCCTCGTGCAGCCGCGACCGGGCGTTCAGCTGGCGCATCGTGTCGTTAATGAGCTGCAAATCGGCAACAAGCCGGCGCGACTGTTCGTACAGTTTGGCGTTTTCCAGCGCGCTGCCGGCCGTCCCCGCCAACAGTGAAATAAAGTTGATTTCCCGCTTCGGAAACGGAGCGGCATGCGGGGCGATAATTTGAATCACCCCGTATACTGCCTGCACCCCTTTAATGGGCGCGTACAGCACCGAGCGCTGCGGCGCCGCTGTCTCCTCGCATTGCACCTGCCCGGTCAAAAACGCCCGCAGCGCCGCCGTTTGCTCTCCGTTTTCATCAAAGGCAAACGTTTTAATCGGCAAATTTCCGCGCAAGTGGTTATCGTGCGATAACAGAAGGTAGTATGTAAACGACGGATAGACGTTTTGCAGCGTGCGGATAATTTCTTCAAGCACATCGTCGATTTGCATCGAGGAGTGGATTTTCGCCGCAAAGCAGTGCAGCTGCTCGTACCGTTTCTCCTCGCTCTTCCCTTGTGACAACGTGCTCAGCTTGCGGAACAGCTGGGCCAAATCCGCTCTCAGCGCTTCAAGCAGCGGTCTATCGAAGCGGCGGCCTTTTCCGTACACCAGCTCGACCATCGCCGGCGCTTCTTCGGAAAGCAGGAAAAAGAGGCGGGCGGCTATGCGCGGCCCGCCATCATCGACCACGACGATCTCCTGCTTTTCCTCTGCCGCAATCCGCCCCGCCACCGGCTCCCCGCCAGCGGCCGCCTCCGGGCAAAAGGTGCCGCACGACGGGTCAAACAAGTACAATACTGCTTGTTCGAGCGCCAGCTCTTCTTTTAGCAGCGCAAGCAGCTCGCCCGCCGCTGTTGAAAACAGCCCGTCGTCCTGAAACGCCAAAAACCAGTGGAAAAATTTCCGCTTAAACGATTCATATCGTTTCGTTTCTTCCCATCTCATCATCTTTTCCACCTAAACTGGCATCATCACTCTAATAGATGACAAATTTTTTCTAAAAATTGCATCTTTTATTATATCATACAAACGGCCAAAAAGGAAAATAAAATATTGACTTTTCCCTCTAAAAATCATATAATAGCCTTTGTGTAAAATATAGCAGCCTTTGTGCCCACCTTTATGGTTCATTTTGTTCCTCGGCCCGCCGAGGTGTATCGCGTAACTCTTAGCTGCTAGAGCGAGGATACATGAAAACAAAATGGCCGTAATTGTTGGCGCACATCTGCTTTTATTTTACGGGAATAAAAGCATAAGGAGGAGCAGTCAATGGCTCGTTATACTGGCCCAACATGGAAAATTTCCCGCCGCCTTGGCATCTCGTTAAGCGGCACGGGGAAAGAATTGCAAAAACGTCCGTATCCGCCTGGTCAACACGGCCCAGGCCAACGGAGAAAATTGTCGGAGTACGGCTTGCAGCTGCAGGAAAAACAAAAGCTGCGCCATATGTACGGCGTGAACGAGCGCCAGTTCCGCAAAACGTTTGAAGAAGCGGGCAAAATGCCGGGCAAACACGGCGAAAACTTCATGATTTTGCTTGAATCGCGCCTCGACAACCTCGTCTACCGTTTAGGGTTGGCCCGCACGCGCCGTCAAGCCCGCCAGCTTGTGACGCACGGCCACATTTTAGTCGACGGCAGCCGCGTCAACATCCCGTCGTACCGCGTCAAACCGGGACAAACGATCGCTGTCCGCGAAAAATCGCGCAACTTGCAAGTCATTAAAGAAGCGCTCGAAGCGAACAACTTCGTTCCGGATTACTTGACGTTCGACCCGGAAAAAATGGAAGGCACATACACTCGCCTGCCGGAGCGTTCCGAACTGCCGGCGGAAGTGAACGAAGCGCTCATCGTTGAGTTCTACTCGCGTTAATGCGCAAAAACGATCCGAAATGCATCGGCATTTCGGATCGTTTTGTTTAGGCATAGCGAATTAAATAATATTTCTTCTTGCCGCGGCGGATGACGGTAAACCGCCCTTCCAAACGGTGTTCGGCCGTTAAGAAGGCACTGACGTCTTGGATGCGTTCGCCGTTGACATAGATGGCGCCGTTTTGAACATCTTCGCGCGCCTGCCGCTTCGATGGCGAAATGCCGGCGGCGACAAGCAGCTCGACGAGCGGAACGTCGCCTCCTTCATGGACAAACGACGGCACATCTTTAAACCCTTGCTCGATTTCCGCGGCCGTCAACTCGGCAATGTCGCCGCTAAAGAGCGCCTCCGAAATGCGGATCGCCTGCCTAAGCGCCTCTTCGCCATGAACGAGCTTCGTCACTTCCTCAGCGAGCGCTTTTTGTGCCGCCCGCTTCTCCGGCGCCTCGCGCAGCTCATGTTCAAGCGCCTCGATTTCCTCTTTCGACAGGAACGTAAAATACTTCAAGTAACGGATGACGTCGCGGTCATCGGTGTTAATCCAAAACTGGTAAAACTCATACGGCGACGTTTTTTCTTTATCAAGCCAAATCGTGCCGCTTTCCGTTTTTCCGAATTTCGTGCCGTCCGCTTTCGTGATGAGCGGAATCGTCAAGCCGAACGCTTCCGCTTCTCCTTTCGTTCTACGAATGAGCTCGAGCCCGGCGGTAATGTTGCCCCATTGGTCGCTCCCGCCGATTTGCAGGCGGCATTGTTCCGTTTCGTACAAGTTGAGGAAGTCGTATGCCTGCAGCATCATGTAGCTGAACTCGGTGAACGAAATGCCGGTTTCAATGCGCGACTGCACCGATTCTTTGGCGAGCATGTAATTGACGCTGAAATGCTTGCCGACATCGCGCAAAAATGTAATGACATCAAGCGGACCGATCCAATCATAGTTATTAGCGATTTTTGCCGGATTGCCTTCCGCTTCAAAGTCTAACAGGCGGCCGAGCTGTTCTTTAATGCGGGCGCTCCATGCCTCGACGGTTTCTTTGGCATTGAGCGTGCGCTCGCTTTTCTTTCCGCTCGGGTCGCCAATCAGTCCGGTTGCGCCGCCGACTAGGGCGATCGGCCGATGTCCGGCCTGCTGAAAGCGGCGCAGCGTCAAAATGGCCGCTAAGTTGCCGATGTGCAAACTGTCCGCTGTCGGGTCAAATCCGCAATAGAGCGTCACGTTTCCTTCATTCAACAGCTTTCGGAGCCCGTCTTCATCCGTCGTTTGATTGACGAGCCCACGCCATTGCAGTTCTTCGAGCAAGTCCATGTTCTTCACCTCTTTATGAATGTCATCAAAAAAAAGAAAACACCCGCCCTGTATGAAGGGGCGAGTGTTCATCGCGGTACCACCCTACTTAGAAAGCCTGTCGCTTTCTCGCTCATTTCGGTAACGGCGCATGCCGGCAGACGGCTACTGAGCGTCAACGCCGTTCGCCATCGCTGCTCGGGGAGGTAATTCACGCCTGCCTATGGACTGGCTCGCACCGCCCGCCAGCTCTCTGCACCAGGGAGACAACCGCTACTTGTTCCCGTCATCGCTTTTTCGGTATGAATATATACATTCTTTTACCATATACACATACTTGCTGTCAACTCCGGCTCTTTTCGCCACAAACGGCGAAAAAGCGACAAAATCCCGCAACGATGCGCACGAGTATGTTATACTTATCTACTGTAGATGAGCAAATTCGCTAACACAAATTGACAACTAAACAAAAAAGGAGACATGACAAAAAACAGCTCCATGTCGCCTAAGGGGTACCCTGTTTGTCTCTTAGGGGATGGAAATTACTGTAATGAAAAATGCTCATCTACAGTTATCTATATGATTTGCCATGAGAGGGGGCCTGGCATGGAACAAAAACCGTTTCGAGCTTCGTTACAAAAAATGTGGCATTATTTTTCACTTACATATGACATCGTTTGGAATGTCACTCTTATTTTGCTCATCACCGCGCTCTGCCTCGTTTGTTTTGCCGCTGGCATCGGCGCCGGTTATTTCGCTTTTTTGGTGAAAGATATGGCGGTCCCTTCGCATGACAAAATGAAAAGCGAGATTTACAGTTATGAAGAAACGAGCCATATGTATTTTGCCGATGGCGTCTATTTAGGCCGATTCCGGTCCGACCTCGACCGTGAGGCGGTGCGCCTTGCCGACGTCTCCCCATACGTTGTGCAGGCGGTGATCGCCACCGAAGATGAGCACTTTTACGAACATGACGGCGTCGTCCCAAAGGCCGTCATTCGCGCCATGTTTCAGGAAGTGACGAACTCGCCGAACAAAAGCGGTGGCAGCACGCTTACGCAGCAGCTCGTCAAAAATCAGCTGCTGACCAGCGAAGTGTCGTTTGAACGCAAGGCGAAGGAAATGTTACTGGCGCTGCGCCTTGAACGATTTTTGTCGAAAGAAGAAATTTTAGAAGCCTACTTAAATGTTGTTCCGTTCGGCCGCAGCTCATCAGGCCGCAACATCGCCGGCATCCAGGCCGCCGCCCAAGGGGTGTTCGGCGTTGACGCCAAAGATCTCAATCTCGCCCAAGCAGCGTTTTTAGCCGGTTTGCCGCAAAACCCGTTCGTCTATACGCCGTTTGCCGCTGATGGCAGCCTCAAACAAGATCTCTCGGCCGGATTGAAACGGATGAAAACGGTGCTTTACCGGATGAAGCGCGCTGGCTATATTTCTGACAAGCAGTATAAAGAAGCGCTCGCCTACGATGTGACGAAACATTTCGCCGCTCCGAAGCCAACGCCGTTTGAGCGCTATCCGTTTTTAACGATGGAAATTGAAAGACGGGTCAAAGAGGTGCTCGCGGAAACGTTCGCCAAGCGCCACGGCCATAAGCCGGAAGAGCTGAAACGCGATGCCGGCTTGTATCGCCGCTATGCCGGTGAAGCGGGAAAAGCGCTGCGGCAAGGAGGCTTGCACATTTATACGACGATCGACAAAGCGATTTATGAGCAAATGCAGCGCGTGGCCACCCGCTACCCGTATTATGGCAGCGATCGTGTGTATTATACGAAAGACAAACAAACAGGGAAAACAGTCGCCCGCCGCCAACCGGTGGAAGTGGGAGCGATGCTCATCGAAAACAAAACCGGCAAAATCATCAGCTTTGTCGGCGGCCGCGACTACAAGCGCGAGCAGTTAAACCACGCCACCCAGGCGCACCGTTCAAACGGCTCAACGATGAAGCCGCTTTTAGTGTACGCGCCGGCGATGGAAATGGGCGTCGTTCAGCCCGGTTCGGTCATTCCCGACCTGCCGCTTTCGATCGGTTCGTACAGCCCGAAAAACGCTGATGGAAAAACACACGGCCTCGTCTCGGCGCGGCGCGCGCTTCAACAGTCGTACAACATCCCGGCCGTTCGGATCTATACGAAAATCCAAAGCCGCCATCCGATCGATTATTTGCTCAAAATGGGGGTTACAAGCGTCGCCAGGCAAGAAGAAAACAATCCGGCTTTAGCAATTGGCGGGACGCACATCGGCGTCACCGTCGAAGAAAACGTCAATGCGTATGCGACGTTTGCCAATTACGGTTCCTTTGTCGATGCGTATATGATCGAAAAAATTACCGATAAAGACGGAACGATCATTTATCAGCATACGAGCAAGCCGGTTCCCGTCTTTTCTCCGCAAACATCGTATTTAATGATCGATATGATGCGCGATGTGCTGCATGGCGGAACCGCCTCCTCAGTGCCGCGCTACTTGACGTTTTCGGCTGACTGGGCCGGCAAAACGGGGACATCGCAAGACAAACGCGATTCATGGTTTGTCGCCACAAACCCGAACGTGACGTTCGGCGTTTGGATCGGCTACGATCGTCCGGCGCCGCTGGAATCGCGCTATAAGGGGCTGTCCTACAGCCGGCGCACCCAGCTGTTATGGGCGCAATTCATGAATGCCGCCCATCGCGTAAAACCGAAGCTGATCGACCCGCCGGAGCGGTTTTTAATGCCCGGCGGCATCGTTCGCCGCGCGTATTGCGCCGTGAGCGGATTCAGCCCATCAGAGGCGTGCAAAAAAGCCGGACTCGTCCGCTATGATTTATATAATGCAAAGTTTACGCCGCGGCAAGGAAGCGATGACTATTTGGTCGAGGGCCGGTTTGTCGTCATTGGCGGGCGCCGGTATGCGGCGCTTGAGACGACGCCGGAGGAATTTGTCACCCGCGGGGTCATCGTCAATCCAAAGCTGCTCAATCAGTGGGGAATCGACGGGATAACATCAGCCGGCGATGACTTTGTTGTCGCCATCTTAAAAGAAAACGGGCGCGTCCCCGCTCCGCCGGCCGCCCGTCTGAACGGCCGCACTCTCGTCTGGGACCGACACCGGGAGCGCGATGTCATCGGCTACCGCGTCTATCAGGTGAGTGAAACCGGAGAGCGGCAAATCGCCGCCATTATTAAAGCGGAGGAAGCGGCTTCCTTTTCTGCTCTCAAGCCGGGAGCGGCCTATTGCGTCACCGCTGTCGATATTGCCGGCCGCGAATCGGCGCCATCGAGCAAAGTCGCACTGCCGGCCGCCCAGCCCGCCCCGCCGGCCGATCCGCCTGCTCGGGAGGACAACGCGGAAAACGGCGCCGCTTCCCCATCCGCTCGTCAATAAACGATCATAAGGGGCTGACCCAAAAGTCCGCCAAAAAGCGGACTTTTGGAGTCAGCCCTCTCTGGTTTTTGTATATTTTACCAAACGGAACAAAATTCCGACTCTGTTCTCCCCCTCATTTACGCCACCAAGGACAAGGGGCTGACCCAAAAGTCCGCCAAAAAGCGGACTTTTGGAGTCAGCCCTCTCTGGTTTTTGTATATTTTACCAAACGGAACAAAATTCCGACTCTGTTCTCCCCCTCATTTACGCCACCAAGGACAATTGCTTGTCCCTAGCGGCTTTTTTGAGAAGATTGTGGGCAGCACAAACCAGCCCCCATTCGATGGAAACTTTTTGGAGGCCTCGCAGGACAAAGCGACGAAACCCGCGATTTTGTTTGATTTGCCCAAATACACTCTCAATGTCGGTTTGGCGTTGGCGGTATCGGGCTTGCCCTTCTTCACTCTCCAACCGTTCGCGGGCTTTCTGTTTTTGTTCATGATAGACGGGGTTCCATTGCGTGGTTCGTCCATACTTGGAAGTCGTGCAGGCCGAACGGAACGGACATCCTTCGCATTCATGGCATTGGTAGTGTCGGGTGACCGAGGTGTATCCTGATTCCGTGGTCTGTTTCGAAGTTCCGGTGCGAACCAGCTTTTTCCCATTGGCGCAAATCCAAACGTCTTCTTCTTCCACATAGGTCCAATTCTGCTGATGATGCGGATTTTTCTTGACCTTGCGCGTGTTCTCCTTCTCATACGTATGGTACTTGATCAAGGCCGATATGTGCTTCTCTTCCAGCTTCACGTAGTTCTCTTCCGAGCCATAAGCCGCGTCAGCGATCAAACGTTCGGGTTCCACGCCGTACTTCTCTCGAACGGTCTCCAAATGCGGGAGAAGACAACGAGTGTCGCCCGGCCTCTGATGAAGGGAATACCCCAAAATAAATTGGCCGGAAGAACCCACCTGTACGTTATAGGCCGGCTTGAGCTGGCCGTTTCGCATGTGATCCTCCTTCAACCGCATGAAGGTGGCATCCACATCGGTCTTGGAATAGCTGTTGCGATCCCCGCATACATGGAGTTGGTGTTCATACTTTTCACTGCGGGGCAAGTAGTCCTCCTTCATCTTCTTGATGGCCTTCTTCAACGGTTGGTTGTCCGGCTCGGCCTCCAACCGTTTTTCCCACTCCTCGGTTTTCTTTCGGATTTCTTCTGACGTAAAGGCCGGCGAAGGGTCGATGTCTTCCGCCTTTTCTTCTTCCACGATCGCCTCGATCTGGGCAATCAGCCGATCGACATTGGCTTGGAGTTTCTCCTGGTACTTCTCAGCCGATTTGCGCCAAACGAAGGTGTACCGGTTGGCATTCGCTTCAATTTTCGTTCCATCCACAAAATAATCTTCCATCTTGACATAGCCGTCGGCCACGAGCAGCGTGATCATTTCCCGGAACAGGTCGTCAATCAGGTCTTTCATCCGCTCCGAACGAAACCGATTGATGGAGCGGAAGTCCGGCTTTTGAAATCCACTTAGCCACATGAGGGGAAGGTGGACTTCGAGCTGCCGTGCAATCTCACGGCCATGATACATTTTTTGGGTGTAAGCGTAAAGGAGAATTTTGGTCATCATTTTCGGATGATAGGCGGAGGCGCCCCCTCCTTTGTAGTAAGCAAGAAACGTCTCCATCGGGATGCGTTCAACCATCTCATGAACCACGTGGGCCATGTTATCCCGTGGAATGAGATCGGCGATGTTGCTTGGCAAAGAGAGGTTGTCCATGGTATACTCTTTAAAGGAAATATGATCATGTTTCATAAAAGAATCGCCCTTCTTTCGGTGGTAGTGGTTTTGGTGACTCTATTCTACCAGAAAAAAGGGCGATTCTTCTATATTTGAGGCAAAAAAGTGGGGGCTGATCCCAAAACGCATTCGCGTTTTGGGTCAGCCCCATTATTTGAATATAATAAGTGCCCTATTCAAGAAACTGGGCCTGCCCCAATTGATTGACCATCTCGTTCCCGTTGATCCACAGTGCCAGACTCGAGTCAGCGATGCCGTTCAGGCCATCATCTACAATCTGTTTGACGGCCGGCAAGCCCTCGTTCACGTGGAACGATGGGCTCAGGAGGTCGATTGTGAGAAACTCATCCGTCCCGGTCTCCATCCTTCCTGGTTGAACGACGATGCCTTGGCTCGTCATCTCGACCGCTTGTATGAGGCCGACATTCACAAGGTGATCAGCACTTGCTTGATTCACATTTATCGCAAAGAAGGCCTTTCCCTCCGAGCCTTTCACGCCGATACGACGGACAAGACGGTTTACGGCGCGTATGAATCGGCCTCATTAGAGGCTTTGCAGATCACACATGGCTATAACCGCCATCATCGTTGGCAAAAACAGATCGGCTTCGGACTGGTCGGCAACGAGGACGGCATCCCGTTTTACGGCGATGTGCACGACGGCAACCTGCCTGACAAAACGTGGAATCCGGAGGTGCTGTCCCGTGTCCACGAACAGCTCAAACAAGCCAAGATGGAAGACGAATGGATTTACGTGGCCGATTCCGCCGCGATGACAAAAGACACTCTGGCGCAAACCAAAGCGGCCAACGCCTTTTTGATCACCCGAGGCCCTTCGTCGCTTCGGATCGTGAAACGGGCATTAGCGGAGGCCGATTCGGCCCACATCCCGTGGAGCGACCCCTTTACCCTGGCGGAGAGAAACGGCGCCACGTACCGGGTATGGGAAACATCCTCCACCTATGAAGGCCACCCCGTTCGGCTGATCGTCGTCGAATCGAGTGCGCTCGACCAGCGAAAAGGAAAGACGCTCGAAAAAGAACGAACCAAAGAAGCGGAGCTTCTTCGCGAGGAACAAGCCCATTGGGAGCGCCACCCTTTCTCGTGCCGGGAAGACGCTGAACAAGCCTTGGCGTCCCTCAAGACGTCCCTTCGCCCACGGTTTCATCAGGTCAAGGCCGCGGTCAAAGAGATCGTACGCCCGAAAAAACGGCGCGGACGGCCGAAAAAAGGGGCGGAACCCGAGATGGAGACGCGGTATCTCTTGCGCCTTGACGTCGAATTCGACCAAAACGCGTGGGAACAGGCAAGACGGAAAGCGTCCCGGTTTGTCCTCGTCACGACCGTTCCGGAGGAATGGAAGGGCCAACAAATGGATGCCCAAGAGATCTTGAAGCTATATAAAGGGCAGATCTCGGTGGAAATGAACTTCGCTTTTTTGAAAGACCCTTTTTTCACGGATGAGATCTATGTCAAAAAGCCAGAACGAGTTGCGGTATTGGGCTATTTGTTTCTCTTGGCCTTGGCCATTTACCGCGTCTTTCAGCGCCGGGTGCGCCAGTTCATCACACCCGAACACCCATTAAAGGGCGCCGGAGGCCGCAAGCTGACCCGACCGACGGGGCAGGCGATTTTCCAGCTGTTTCAATATGTGAACGTCGTCCTCCTGGAGCTGCCGGATGGACGCATCCAACGCTCACTGGATCGCTCCCTCACCCCTGAACAACGAAGGATTCTGCAGGGGTTGGGGCTGGATGAGAGCATTTACGTGTAACGTCATACGGAACGACCAGCGATGGTAAAAAAAGGATAGCCATCGCTCGTCGTGTTGGTCAAAAAGTTATTCTGAAAAACTAAATAAAAAATCCTTTGTTTTGACCTTGTTAGGGTGCGAAATGTGAGTCGCCCTTCTTTCGGTGGTAGTGGTTTTGGTGACTCTATTCTACCAGAAAAAAGGGCGATTCTTCTATATTTGAGGCAAAAAAGTGGGGGCTGATCCCAAAACGCATTCGCGTTTTGGGTCAGCCCCTTGTTTCATGAACGGACGCCTGCTTGTTCGGGCATGGCTGCCGGGCAGCCTCTTTCGCCGCCCGCCTCCTTCCGCTCTCCTCTTGTGATCCACGTTTTTCCGCCGAAACGACCGCGCAGCGCCACCCTCGCCTGTTTCCGCCGGCACTCTTTATGGCGGCCAGTTTGCCGAATGGACTCCCGCTGCGGGCCGAGCATCATCAGCCGCCATCAGAAAAAGCGCCCGAAACGCCAAAGCATTCGGACGCTGCTGTTCGTTTTAGTCTTCCATGGTCGATAAGTCGCCGGTCGGCAAGTTGAGCTCCCATGCCTTTAAGACGCGGCGCATAATTTTTCCGCTTCGCGTTTTCGGCAGCTTGTCGCGGAACTCGATCTCGCGCGGCGCAGCATGGGCGGCGAGCCCTTTTTTCACAAACTGACGGATGTCCTCCTTCAACTCTTCGGACGGCTCATAGCCTTCGCGAAGCGCGATGAACGCCTTGATGATTTCCCCGCGCACCGGATCGGGCTTGCCGATGACGCCGGCTTCCGCAACGGCCGGATGCTCGACAAGCTTGCTTTCGACTTCAAACGGCCCGACGCGCTCGCCCGATGTATTGATGACATCGTCTACGCGCCCTTGGAACCAGAAATAGCCGTCTTCATCCATGTAGGCCGAGTCGCCCGACACATACCAATCGCCGATAAAGTATGATTCGTATTTTTGCGGGTTGTTCCAAATCGTTTTCATCATCGACGGCCATCCTTTTTTGATGGCCAAGTTGCCCATTCGGTACGGCGGCAGGACGTTTCCTTGGTCGTCGATGATCGCCGCCTCAACACCCGGAATCGGTTTCCCCATCGATCCCGGCTTAATTTCCATGCACGGGTAGTTGCAAATGAGATGGGCGCCCGTTTCCGTCATCCACCACGTATCATGGATGCGGCGGCCGAACACTTTCAGCCCCCAGCGGATGACTTCCGGGTTGAGCGGCTCGCCGACGCTCAAAATGTGGCGGAGCGAGCTTAAATCGTATTTTTTCACCACTTCATCGCCGGCGCCCATCAGCATGCGGAACGCCGTCGGCGCGCTGTACCAGACGGTGACGCCGAAGTCTTCGATCGTTTGATACCAAGCGTCCGGGCTGAAGCGGCCGCCGACGATGACGCTTGACGCCCCGCACAGCCACGGGCCGAAAATGCCGTACGACGTTCCGGTCACCCAGCCCGGATCGGCCGTGCACCAGTAAATGTCGTCTTCTTTTAAGTCAAGCACCCATTTGGCGGTTTGATAGTGCTGAATCATCGCGTTATGGACGTGCAGGACGCCTTTCGGCTTTCCGGTCGAACCGGACGTATAGTGCAAAATCAAGCCGTCCTGGCGGTCGACCCATTCGATGTCGAAGTGCTTGCTCGCCTCGTTCATCCGCTTTTTCAAATCGATGTACGGCCCTTCTTCGACAACGCCGTCGCCGACCAAAAAGACGTACTTCAGCTCCGGCAAGTCGCCCACCGGCACGCGCGGCAAAAGCTCCGGCGTCGTGACGATCGCCTTCGCCCCGCTGTCTTCCAGACGGTCGCGCACCGCCCCCTCCATAAACGCTTCAAACAGCGGCCCGACGATGGCGCCGGTTTTAATGATGCCGAGCACCGTAAAATACAGCTCCGGCGAGCGCGGCATAAACACAAATACGCGGTCGCCTTTTTCAATGTCGGCCACCTGTTTTAAGACGTTGGCGACCTTGTTGGACATCTCTTTCATCTCTTTGAACGTGTATTTCTCATTCCGCACAGCGTCGCGGTAGTAAAGCGCCACCTTATTTTTGCGGAACGACTCGGCATGGCGGTCGATCGCCTCATACGCCATGTTGACCCGTCCGGTTTCATGCCAAGAAAATGCCCTCTCCGTTTCCGTCCATTGAAACTGTTCGTATGCTTCCTCGTAGTTTTTCAAGTTGTAGTCCCCTTGTACGACTGGTAGCAGCTCCGTTTTCATTCTCCGATCCCCCTTATGTAAGTGGTTACATTTCTATTATAGTGGATGATAAGCAATTTCTCAATTTTTAAAATATTCCTTGTCCCCGTTTCTTTGAAATTTTTTTGAATTGCGCCGGCCAAGGCCATTTTTATGTATAATGGAAATGGATTGACTGATTGATGAATTCAGGTGGTGACCGAATGGAACATAAAAAAACGTATAACGCCAAGGAGCTGAAAACGCCGAACGGAACGCTTCTCATCGAAGGGCCGGTGACGCCGGAAGCGTTGGCCAGCTACGAATTTCACCGTGACTTAACTTCATTTCGCCAACCCTCTAAACAGCACGAAGCGTTAATCGAGATCGCCAAGCTGCCGGAAGGCCGGATCATTATCGCCCGCCGCGGCGAAACGATCGTCGGTTATGTCACATTTTTATATCCCGACCCGCTTGAACGTTGGTCTGAAGGGAAGATGGACAATTTAATCGAGCTCGGCGCCATCGAAGTGATCCCGGAGTTTCGCGGCTTTGGCGTTGGAAAAAATTTGTTGATTGTCTCCATGATGGACGATGCGATGGAAGATTATATCATCATTACCACTGAGTATTATTGGCATTGGGATTTGAAAGGGACCGGGCTGAACGTATGGGAATACCGGAAAGTGATGGAGAAAATGATGAACGCCGGCGGACTCGTCTGGTACGCGACCGATGACCCGGAAATTTGTTCCCATCCGGCGAACTGCCTCATGGTCCGTATCGGCAAACGGGTCGATCCGGAATCGATTCAACGGTTTGACCGGCTTCGCTTTATGAACCGCTATATGTACTAAACGTGTGATGCACAAAGGGGAGAGGAGAACGATGATTGTTGAACAAGTCATGAACACATCGGTGGTCACGCTCCGCGCCACGAACACGATCGCCGAAGCGCTGCAGCTGCTTCGCCATCACCGCATCCGCCATCTTCCGGTCACCGACGGGGAAGGGCGTTTAGTCGGCCTTGTGACGGACCGCGATTTACGCGACGCCAGTCCATCGATTTTCCATCTTCATGAACATCTTGACGACTTGCAAAAACCGGTCAGCGCGATTATGAAAACAGACATCATCGTCGGCCACCCGCTCGATTTCGTCGAAGAAGTCGCCGCGCTCTTTTACGAACACCGGATCGGCTGCTTGCCGATCGTCAACGGCGGAAAGCTCGTTGGCATCATCACGGAAACGGATTTATTGCACACGCTCATTCAGCTGACCGGTGCCCACCAGCCCGGGTCGCAAATCGAAATTAAAGTGCCGAACGAAGCGGGAATGTTAGGCAAAGCGGCGAGCATTATCGCCGAGCACCACGTCAATATCGCCAGCGTCCTTTTGTATCCAGCCAGCGATCCAAACTATAAAATTTTAGTGTTTCGCGTCCAAACGATGAACCCGATCAACTTGATCCATGATTTGAAAAAGGCCGGCTATACAGTGCTCTGGCCGAACTTGCCGGGGGTTACGTCATGAGCGAAAAGTGCGTATTTGTTTACAGCGAGCAATTTCTTCGTTATAAGTTCCATGACGACCACCCGTTCAACCAGCTGCGGGTGAAGCTGACGTACGACTTGCTGCGGACGCTCGGCGCTTTGGATGATCGGCATATCATCGCCCCGCGCATCGCGACGGACGATGAACTCGCGCTCATTCATGACCGTTCGTACATCGAGGCGGTCAAGGCCGCCGGGCGCGGCGAGCTTTCCGAAACAGCCGCGATGAACTACGGCCTCGGCACCGAAGATACGCCGATCTTCCCGAACATGCACGAGGCGAGCGCGCTCCTTGTCGGCAGCACGCTGACGGCTGTCGATTGCGTTCTGTCCGGACAGGCCGATCATGCCCTCAACCTTGGCGGCGGCTTGCATCACGGGTTCCGCGGCAAGGCATCCGGCTTTTGCGTCTACAATGACAGCGCGGTCGCCATTCAATACATCCGCGAAAAATACGGACTGCGCGTCTTATATGTCGACACGGACGCCCACCACGGCGACGGGGTGCAATGGGCGTTTTATGACGATCCGAACGTCTGCACGTTTTCGATTCATGAGACGGGCCGCTACTTGTTTCCGGGGACGGGAAACGTCAACGAACGCGGCCACGGAGCGGGGTACGGCTATTCGTTCAACATTCCGGTTGATGCGTTTACGGAGGATGAGTCATGGCTTTACGCCTACACGACGGCGCTTCGGGAAATCGCCGACTTTTTCCGCCCCGATGTCATTGTGACGCAAAATGGAGTGGACGCCCATTATTACGACCCGCTTACCCATTTGTCGGTGACGATGAAAACGTATCGCGCCATTCCGAAGCTCGCCCACCAAATCGCCCATGAATATTGCGGTGGCCGCTGGATCGCCGTCGGCGGCGGGGGGTATGACATTTGGCGCGTCGTCCCGCGGGCGTGGGCGCTTCTTTGGCTTGAAATGACGGAACAATCCGATATTTCCGGCCCGCTGCCGGCCGCTTGGCGCGAGCGATGGCAACCGCTTTCACCGGTCTCCTTGCCGCTTGAATGGGGCGATCCGGACGACTTGTACCCGCCGATCCCGCGCAAGGCGGAAATTAGCGAAAAAAATGCCCAGACGACGGAAAAGGCGTTGTATTTCATTCGCAGCCAGCGGCGCGCGGGCACCTGATCCCGCCCATCCAAATGCACGATCATTCGCATCTTTGATCGCCAAAGCAGGGAGCGGCCACCCCTCTTCGCGCCGCCTCCCGCTTTGCTTGAAGGAATGGGAAAACGCCGGCTTTCCCATCGCCTCATAAAGCGAAAAAAGCGCCCATCCGGACGCTTTTTCCCGTTGCTTATTTTGTCGACTCGCGCACTTCCAACCGGTGCGGCAAGACGACGATATGATTGTCGACTTGTTCTTTATTCATATACTTCGTCAGCAGCCGCATCGCCACCGCGCCGATGTCATACATCGGTTGCACGACGGTCGTCAGCCGCGGCCGCACCATCGTCGCCAGCCTCGTGTTGTCAAAGCCGACGACTTCAAGTTCGTCCGGCACGCGCACCCCGTGGTCTTGGGCGCTATGGATGATGCCGAGCGCCATTTCGTCCGTCCCGGCAAAGACCGCCGTCGGCCGCTCGGGGAGCTCAGCGATTTTTTCATATGCTTCCAAGCCGGAGTCATACGAGTTGTCGCCTTCCACAACGAGTTCTTCCTCGTACGGCGTCCCGTGCTCCTCGAGCGCGCGCCGATAGCCGGCCAGTTTCCGTTGGTTGATCGGGTCGTCGGTCGGACCGGTGACATATGCCACGCGCCGGTTTCCTTTTTCGAGCAAATATGTCACCGCTTCAAACGCGGCCTGCTCGTAGTCAATGTTCACCGAGGGGATCGTGTCGTTCGGCTCCACCGTCGCCGCAAGCACGATCGGCACGGACGATTTTTGAAACTCGGCGACGTGCTCCCCGGTGATCGTCCCGCCCATAAACAAAATGCCGTCCACTTGCTTGGCAAGCATCGTATTGAGCAAATGCAGCTCTTTTTCTTTGTTTTGGTCGGAGTTGCTTAAAATAATGTTGTATTTATACATCGTCGCAATATCTTCAATGCCGCGCGCCAGCTCGGCAAAGAAGATGCTCGAAATATCCGGGATGATCACCCCGACCGTCGTCGTTTTTTTGCTGGCAAGACCGCGCGCGACCGCATTTGGGCGGTACCCGAGCCGCTCAATCGCTTCCAATACTTTTTTCCTTGTCGACGGCTTGACGTTCGGGTTGCCGTTTACGACACGCGAGACCGTCGCCATCGAGACGTTCGCCTCTCGCGCCACATCATAAATCGTTACGGTCATTCCGTTCACTCCTTCTTCCTCAATCCGGTAACCGGCAAGAGTTCCGATATATATGTACAACTATCATACGATACATTATCGCCAAATCGCAACGAAATGGCAATGATTTTGCTGTTTTGTTCACAAACCGTTCATGGATAGTTTGCCCAAAAAACGTTTGCACAATTCAGTAAAAAATCCCCTTCGGCCAAGACCGAAGGGGAGATGGCTTTACGCCTGAACGAACTGGCGTTGGAACGCGCGCACTTCTTCCATAAATTCGTTGAATTGAGCAATATCCATTTGTTGGGCGGAGTCGGACAAAGCGACGGCCGGATCCGGGTGCACTTCGGCCATGACGCCGTCAGCGCCGATCGCCAACGCCGCTTTGGCGCACGGAATGAGAAGATCGCGCCGCCCGGTCGAGTGGGTGACATCAACGAACACCGGCAAGTGCGTTTCTTTCTTCAAGATCGGCACCGCCGAAATGTCGAGCGTATTGCGCGTCGCCCGCTCGTACGTGCGGATGCCGCGCTCGCACAAAATGATTTGCCCGTTGCCTTGCGACATAATGTATTCAGCAGCGTTGATGAACTCCTCAATCGTCGCCGCTAAGCCGCGCTTCAGCAAAACCGGCTTATTGACTTGGCCGGCCGCTTTCAGCAGCTCAAAGTTTTGCATGTTGCGCGCCCCGATTTGGATGACATCGATATAATCCAAGGCGGTCTCAATATCCGCCGGAGTGACGATTTCGCTAATGACCGCCAAATCAAATTCATCGGCGATCCGTTTCAAAATTTTCAGCCCCTCGACGCCGAGCCCTTGGAAGTCGTACGGCGATGTGCGCGGTTTGTAGGCGCCGCCGCGCAGCAGCTTAATGCCTTGCTTTTTCACCGCTTCAGCGACCGCAGCCACCTGCTCGTAGCTTTCAACAGCGCACGGCCCCATGACAAAATATTGGTTGCCGTCGCCGATCCGTTCGCCTTTCACTTCGACGATCGTGTTTTCCGGATGTTTTTTCCGTGAGACGAGCAGCGCTTTCCGGTGGTCATCTTCTTGCAGTTCGAGCGCCGCTTTAAAAATTTCCTTGAAAATGTGCTGCAGCGTCGACGTTTCGAACGGTCCGTCGTTATGCTCGGAAATGAGATCGAGCATTTTCCGCTCACGCACCGGGTCGTAGCGATGCGTCCCTTGCGCTTCTTTAATTTTCCCGATCTCTTGGACGAGACGCCCCCGTTCATTGATCAGCTTCAACAGCTGCAAGTTGATTTCGTCGACTCTCGCCCGCAGCTCATCTAATCTCTCGTTGCTCATGCTTCCCCCATCCTTTCGCCAAATATCGTGCGATGTTTCGCTCTTCTGGCCTCGCCTACCGGACGTCGGCAAGCCCCGCGCGCAAGGCGCTTCCCCGTCCAGAAACACAACGGTTAAGTTTTGTAATTAGTCTTTATTATAATGGATGAAGACCCGGTTGTCACGAAAAAAATGCTTTTTTGATTAAACGCTTTTAAGCAATAAAGTGAAACGGTCGGCAAAAACCGCCCGCTGGGCAGGCGGTTATGCGATGGCAGTATGCGTGTTCAACGCCTCGTACGTAATCTTCCAATGCGACGCATGCCAGACGACTTGGCCGTTTTCAAACAGCAGCACTTGCGGCGACTCGTGCTTCACGCCCGTCCGCTCCGCGATGTAGTTGGAAAGCGGGCGCGCCTCCTGAACGTATAAGCAATAGACAGCCAGCTCCGGATGATCGGCGGCAAACTTCTCGCACTCACGGAACGCCGCTTGGCTGATCGGGCATGTCAAGCTATGTTTAACGAACAAAAAGCGGCGCGTTTCTTGCATGATGCGGTCAAACTGTTCGGTCGTCTCCAGTTTCTCCATTCCCACCGTCTTCACTCCACTTCTCTTCGATATGGCATGTTTTGCTCGGCATTATCTAGCGCGGCTTCCGCTTCCTCAAGCAGCTTTTGGAGCGTTTCGCGATCCGCCTTGTCCGCGGATGGCGGAATCGGAATCGTCGTTTCGCCAACACCTTCCCCGCCGGCCGGCGCTTCAGCCGTTTTCAGCGGGATGAAGGTGGCGATTTCCTTCGTTTTCTCTTTAGCCGTCTCGAACCACTCCGCAGCGGTCGTTTTCACCGGCTCCCATGTTTCGTGATTGTTCCACTCGTTCAGCCACTTCCGCCCTTTTTCGCTCGTCAAAAACATCGCAGCGGCCGCGCCGGCGATGCCGCCGACAAGCGCTCCAAGCAAAAATCCACCGTTATTTTTCGCCATTTGGCACACCCTCCTTTTTCCGTAGTTGTTCTCTTTCTCTCCATTTTTCCCATATATCAAGCAAAACATTTGCCCAGCGCAGCGCTTTCGCCCACTTTTCTTGCCCTTGGCCCGCTCTCGCCGACAGCGCCGCTGCTGTCTGCCGGAGCGCGCGGTTCAGCGACCGGACAGTGCCGCCGATTTCATTTACCGCCTCAACCGCATGGTTTAACTTTTCCGCCTTGTTTTGCACATCGCCGGCAATGCTGTTGGCCGTATGAAGAAGCTGGGTCACTTCCTTCGCAACCGTTTGCACTTGTTCATCGGCATGGCTCACCGCCGCGGCCAGCCGGCGCAGCGTCTCCTGCAAAACAATGAGCGTTCTCGCTATGTAAACCGAAAGAAGCAAAAAAGCGGCAGCGACGAGCGCGGCGCTCGCATACAAAAGCCATTCCACCTCATTCCCCCCTTGCCTGTCGGACCGTTTCGTCCTCTTTGTACCCGTTCTGTCCCGTTTTCAAACTTCGACATCCCGCCCTTTGTTTCCTGCCTCACGCTCGATCTTTCCCCATCAACCGGCGGGGGCAGAAGATTCCGGTCATCCCCCTCGGGCAAAACCGAATTCATCCCTTCCCCTTCCCTTGTCCACGAGTGAGGAGCTTCGTGGCGGAAAAGATCAAAAAACGGGCCGTCCGGCCCGTTTCCGTCGGCCGTCAGGCGGAAAGAACGGCCCGTTCGTATGCTTGTTGAAACTTTTGAATGTCGCCGGCGCCCATAAACACAAGCACCGCATTGCGATGCTGCTTCAACACGGACACGTTTTGCTCCTCAAGCAGCTGCGAGCGCGGGATTTGCGCCTGCAAGTCACGAATGGACAGCTTGCCATGATGTTCGCGCGCCGAGCCGAAAATGTCGCACAAATAAACGTAGTCTGCCTGCTGCAAGCTTTCGGCAAACTCGCGCAAAAACGTCTGCGTCCGCGTATACGTGTGCGGCTGGAAGATGGCGACGACTTCGCGCCCCGGATATTTTTGTCTAGCCGCTTCTAATGTCGCCATAATTTCGCGCGGATGATGCGCATAATCGTCAATTAACACTTGCCGTCCGACCGTTTTTTCGCTGAAGCGGCGCTTCACCCCTTGGAACGTTTGCAGCCGCGCAGCGATCGCGCCGGCGTCAATCCCTTCGTAATGGCAAAGGGCGATGACCGCGAGCGCATTCAGCACGTTATGAGTGCCAAAGCGCGGAATGGTAAACGAGGCAAAAAACGTGCTGCGCACAAATACGTCAAACGCCGTCCCTTCTGTCGTTTTCACGATGTTGCGCGCTTGAAAATCGTTTTCTTCGCCAAACCCGTAAAACAAAATCGGCACTTTTGCTTGAATCTTTTGCAAATACGGATCATCCCCGCAAGCGACAATCGCTTTGTTCACCTGTTCGGCCATCTGCTGGAAAGCAGAAAAGACGTCATCAATATTGGCGAAATAGTCCGGGTGGTCGAAGTCAATGTTTGTCACTATTGCATAATCTGGAAAATATGAAAGGAAATGTCTTCGATATTCACATGCCTCAAATACGAAGTATTTGCTCCCCGGCTCCCCTTTTCCCGTTCCATCTCCGATTAAATACGACGTTGGATGCGCCCCTTGCATCACATGGGCAAGCAGTCCCGTCGTCGTCGTCTTCCCGTGTGAGCCGGTCACCGCTATGCTCGTAAACTTGCCTGCCAACTCCCCTAAAAAGCGATGGTACCGAATGACAGGAACACCGAGCTGACGGGCCGCTTCGATTTCCTCGTGCGTGTCTGGAAAAGCATTGCCGGCAATGACGGTATAACCCGGGCGAATATTGTCTTTTGAAAAAGGCAACACCGGGATTCCCCGCTCTTCAAGCGCCTTTTGCGTAAAAAACCATTTTTCTACGTCGGACCCTTGCACCGTATAGCCGAGATCGTGAAGCACTTGTGCGAGCGCGCTCATCCCCGTGCCTTTAATGCCAACAAAGTGGTAAACTGTCATCGCTAAGCCCTCCAACCATCGTCTCTCTGTAAGACAGTATATGATATTCATCTAGTTTTGCCATTTATTTCATTTTGCTGTACCGGCTGTCTCATTTCCTCATTATAGCACGCCAGGCGGCAAAACACTACCGTTCGGAAGGGGAAAAACCGTCCGCCTGCAGCGCGCCCCGCTCGCGCCAACGCGCCCACTCTTCCTCGCTCATTAACACGTCGCGTGGTTTGCTGCCGCGCGCTTCGGAAATCAGCCCTTGCGCTTCCATCATCTCGATGAGGCGGGCGGCGCGGTTGTAGCCGATGCGGAAATGGCGCTGCAAACTCGATGTCGATGCCCCGCCTTGCGCGATGACAAACCGGCACGCTTCGTCGAATAATTCGTCATCCTCTTCACTAAACATCGCTGTCTGACGGAACTCGTCCGGGCTGAACAAGTAGGAAGGCTCTTGCTGCGCTTTCACGTACGCCGTCACCCGTTCAATTTCCTCATCGGAGATGAAGCATCCTTGCAGCCGCACCGGCTTGGCCGATCCGTTTTCCAAAAAGAGCATATCGCCGCGGCCAAGCAGCCGCTCGGCCCCATTCACATCTAAAATCGTGCGCGAATCGATTTGGGAAGAGACGGAAAAGGCGATGCGCGTCGGGATGTTCGCCTTGATCAAACCGGTGATGACATCGACTGATGGACG
Source organism: Geobacillus uzenensis (assembly GCF_002217665.1). Taxonomy (NCBI): domain Bacteria; kingdom Bacillati; phylum Bacillota; class Bacilli; order Caryophanales; family Anoxybacillaceae; genus Geobacillus; species Geobacillus uzenensis. The sequence goes on along the minus strand of NZ_NEWL01000002.1, from coordinate 82,706 downwards.
CTGCGTGGCGATCAATAAGTGAATGCCGCACGCCCGCGCCTTTTGCGCCAACCGGCAAATCGATTCTTCGACATCGGCCGGAGCGGCCATCATCAAATCGGCCAGCTCATCAATGACAATGACGATGTACGGAAGGATCGGTTCGCTGCCCCCTTGGGCGCGGAGCGAAGCGTTATACTTCTCGATATCGCGCACCCCGGCATGAACAAACAGCTCGTACCGCCGCTCCATTTCGCCGACCGCCCATTTGAGCGCTCCGGCGGCCGCTTTTGCCTCTGTAATGACCGGGCTGAGCAAATGCGGCAACCCGTTGTACGGGGCCAGTTCGACCATTTTCGGGTCGATGAGCAGCCATTTGACCTCGTCCGGGGCAGCTTTATACAGCAGGCTGACAAGCATGGCGTTCATGCATACGCTTTTTCCCGACCCGGTCGCCCCGGCGATGAGTCCGTGCGGCATTTTTTGGATGTCCGTCACGACCGGCGCCCCGCTAATCTCGAGCCCGAGCGCGACCGTAAGCGGAGAACGGCGCTCGCGAAACGCGCGGCTCTCCAAAATCTCCCGCAGCCGCACCGGCCGGCTTGACGGGTTCGGCACTTCGATGCCGATCGTCCGTTTTCCCGGAATGGGCGCTTCCACCCGAATATCTCTTGCCGCCAAGCTCAGTTTGATGTCGTCCGTTAAGCTGGTAATTTTGCTCACTTTTACCCCTAGATCGGGCTGCACTTCAAACTGCGTCACTGTCGGTCCTTGTGTTGCATGAACCACTTTCGCGCCGATATGGAAGCTCTCAAACGTCCGGTCCAAACGGGCGCATTGTTCACGAATCCATTGCTCATCGCAGGCCGCCGCCTCCCCCGGCGGCGTAAGGAGCGACAGCGGCGGCAGCGAATAGCCGACCGGGCGGCGGGCCGCTTTTTCTTCGAGCTTGCGCCGGTCTTGCTTCAGCATCATCACGTTGTACGGAATGCGCGCTCGTTCCGGGCCGTGGCGGTCGATGGGCCGCTTGGCTTCGTCAGGCGGCAACGGGGGGCGAGGCAGCCCCTTCTCGCCTTCTTGGGAAGCAGCCCTTGCATTTCCGGTATCGCTCTCCGCCGGCGGCTTCGGCGTTTCCTTTTGTTCACCACCGCCGTGATCCGGCTGGCTTACTCTATTTTCCTCCGTTCGCGCGGCTGACCGTATATCTCCGCCTTCACGGAAGCTGCCCTCCGACTCCGCCGCGGTTGCCACTTCGCCAGGCGGCACATGTGCTTGTTCGTCTTTCATTTCCGCGGCCGCCGATTCAACCGCTGGCATCGCCGCGGACCCCGCATCAGAGGCGCCCTCTTCCTCCCGGATAAGCCCATCTTCATTGATCCGTTGTTCTGCGTCCGATGTTGCGATATGTACGGCCGCGTCAGCTTTGGCGTTCTTCTCTTTTTCCGTCGGCCGGCCGGCCGCCGCTCCCTCCTCGCCGCTTCGTCCAACGCTTTTCAACGTCTCCTGCGGCGCGGCGGCTTCGTCTATATGAGAAGGGCGAGACAAAAGAGCTTGATCGCTTGACAAATTTTCAGCTTGCTCATTAGCGGCCGGCATCCCGGGACGGCGGCTCGCCTTGTCTGCGATCCTCACAGCGGCGATCGTTCCATGTTCCGTCAGCCGTTGCCGCCATTCACTACGATTCTTATCATATCCAAACACAGGAGACGGCACGTCGGACGGGCGGAACGGCTTTTTTTCCGCCGATTCCCTCACCGGATCGGCGAGTGGGCGGTGCGGGGCCTTCACCTTGCTTTCTTCGCCGGCCATTCGCCTCGGCGTCTCCCCGGCCCGTGGGGAATGATCGTCCGGAATGAGCGGAAAGCGGAAGCGGCCTTGCGGATACTGGTACACGACTTTCGCCTCAGCGCGTTCCGTGCTGTGATCCATTCGTTTTCCGGCGGCCGGTTGTTCGTGTTCCTCCTCATCCGTAAAAAAACGGAGCCATCGTTTCCAAAATTTCATGGGTCGTTCCACTCTTTCTATTCATTCGGTGTCGGAAAAAACGCCACTGGAGTCCGCGCCAGTGACGTTCAAGCCAGGTGTCTCCCTGCTCTTTCTGATTCCCCCGTTAAAACGTGAACGGTTGCCCCACCTCATACTCATCGGAGAGCACAAGAATCCCTTTTTCTTGCGGAGCGTTCGGCAGCCCGAGCTCACGCGCCGAGCAAATCATGCCCGATGACCGGACGCCGCGCAGCTCGCTTTCTTGAATGACGAGACCGCTTGGCATGACCGCGCCGATTTTCGCGACGACGACTTTTTGCCCTTCGGCGACATTCGGCGCCCCGCAGACGATTTGCAGCACCTCATCGCCGACATCGACTTGGCAGACGCTCAACTGATCAGCGTTCGGATGCTTCGCTTTTTCCTTCACATACCCGACGACGAATTTCGGCGACAAGTCCGCTTCCATCCGTTCGTCACAGCCGTTTTTCGCCAAAATATCATTGATGATGCCGACGAGTTCCTCGTTCACTTCCAGCGGACCGTTTCCTGAAAACGGATAGTAGGAAGAAGCGGAAAAAATGTTATAGCCGACCGTCTCGCCGGTGCGCTCAGAAACGATGCGGACGACGTCTCCTTGTTTTGTAAACGCCCGCTCCTCGTCAGCCGTCGGCTTTAGCGATACGAGCAGCACATCACCGATCCCTTCACGGTTGTAGAACACGTTCATCGCTTGACTCCTCCTTATTTACGTTCTCCGTTTTTTTCCTAAAATGAAAATCGGTTCGAGTTTGCCGTTTTCGTATAAAAAGGACAGCGCCGTGATCGGCACGCGACCGCCGGCAAAAAAGCTCATCGTCATTTGCGCGAGCACATCGTAGCCGATCTCATTGCGCAAATCGGCAAGAATGAGCACGTCTTGATGCGGAACGGCCAACGCCATCGTTCCTTCGATGCGCGTGTGCATTTCGGCCAAAAACGCATCGTTTAGGATTCGGCTCGCATCATAGCCGTCGTTCGTGTTGACAAAATAAAACACGTTGCCGGCGACGCGGTCTTCTTTCACCGGCGCCGGCAGCGAGCGAACGTTGAAACGGGCGATCTCTTTCACCCGGTCGCGGCTCCATCGCTCGCTCTCGATCATTCGTTCGTCAATCAAGCGGTACGTTTTCCCTCGATCAAGCGCGTAGTAAACACGCGTTTCCGCCGTATGATCATCATAAAGGAGCGGAACGCCTTCTTTCGTTTCGGTCGGAAACGACGTCGAGCGAATGACGGGATAAATGTTCCGTTCGTTTCCGGAAAGCGTTGCCGCTTCCTCCATCGTTTTCAGCGTTTCTTCCACGTAATAAATGATTTCGCGCACCGCTTCGTCTTTTTGTTCGTGCCACTTGGCGATCACGCCGGGAAGCGAGATCGTCACCCCTTTTTTCGTGCGGCGGTCTTCGATGCGCATCGTGTCTTGTTGGGCATCAAAGTGGAACGTCCAGTGCGGATAAGTTGCGAGACGTTCCTTGATCATTTCATACATTTGCCGGCTGTTCATCCGTCTGCCTCCTTGTTTTATGGCGGCGCCAGCGATTCTCCTTTATCATACCGTGAACGGACCGTTTTGACAAAAAAATTCGTATTGGCCAGCCAACAGCGCGACGATATGGGAAAACATCGCCGCGCGGTCGATGCGTCCGTTCGTAAATACGCCGACCGCCCCTTCCTTTGTGCGGATATTCCGCCGCCCTGTATACTCCTCCATCAGTTCGCCGAGCTCGCGCCCCGTCTCAAGCCCGGTGCCGATCTCCGGCGGCAAGGCGAGGCGCGCGCCGCCGGCCGCGACCGTCACGCCGTTTCGGTCAACGAGCGCTCCCCAGTTGCAAAGCCACCATTGCCCGTCGATGTTCATCACACCTCCCTCAAGCCCGATGCCGATGTCCGCCTCTGCCGCTTCCAGCGCCCGCTTGGCACGCTCGATCGCGCCACGCCGCGTTTCTTCGTCCGAAAGGGGCTGAGCGGAGACGCCTGAGGGCACCTCAAGCGGAATGATGCGATCGTCCGTCTCCCCGAACACCGCGCGGACGGCGGCGATTTTCGCTTCGTTCTTCGTTCCGACCGCAATTGTCTTCATTGCTCATCCTCCTTGGCATGGAAAAGGAGAAGCCGACGCTTCTCCCCCTTATCTTATTTAGCTTTCCCTATTGCATCTTTGCCGCCATTCGTTTTTGTTTAGCTGTTGGCGCGGATCGCTTCGACCGTCGCCCGGTCGCACCGTTTGACGAGCTCAACGATGAGCGCTTTCGCCGCCGCATAATCATCGACGTGAATGATCGCCGCATGCGTATGAATATAGCGGGCGCAAAGGCCGATGACCGCCGACGGCACGCCGCGGTTCGCGATATGAACCCGCCCGGCGTCCGTTCCTCCACCGGGAGAAATGAAAAATTGATACGGGACATCAAGCGCTTCCGCTGTGTCGAGCACGAACTCGCGCATGCCGCGGTGCGTCACCATCGTCCGGTCGTACAAACGGACGAGCGCTCCTTTGCCGATCTGGCCAAACGCTTGTTTGTCGCCAGACATGTCGTTCGCCGGGCTCGCCTCAAGGGCGAAGAAGATGTCCGGGTTGATCATCGTTGCCGCCGTCTGCGCCCCGCGCAGCCCAACTTCCTCTTGCACCGTGGCGCCGGCATACAACACGTTCGGCACCGTTTCCTCTTTCAGCTCTTTTAACAGCTCGATGGCGAGCCCGCAGCCGAACCGGTTGTCCCACGCTTTCGCCATCACCGTCTTCCCGTTCGCCAGCACCGTGAACGGGCTGACCGGCACGATCGGCTGCCCCGGACGAATGCCGATCCGCTCGGCGTCCTCACGGCTTTCCGCGCCGATGTCGATGAGCATCTGTTTGATTTCCATCGGTTTATTCCGCTGCTCCTCATCGAGCAAGTGCGGCGGAATCGAGCCGATGACACCGACGACCGGCCCGTCGTTCGTGATAATTTGCACGCGCTGGGCGAGCAGCACTTGGTTCCACCAGCCACCGAGCGGTTGAAAGCGGATCATACCGTTGTCGGTAATCGCCGTGACCATAAATCCGACCTCATCCATATGGCCGGCCACCATCACCGTCGGGCCCGTCTCGTCGCCGCGCTTGACGCCGAAAATGCTGCCGAGACGGTCTTGCACGATCTCATCGGCGTATTTGGCGAGCTCTTTGCGCATAAACTGCCGCACCGCGTGTTCATGGCCCGGCGCCCCCGGCAGTTCGGTCAGCGTTTGAAACAGTTGCCGTGTTTCTTCGTTCATCACCGTTCTCCTTTCTTTTTCCCTTCCGTTTTTCCGCTTTGCTTACATCTTTCGCCAAAATCGGCTATACTAAACCGTATCAAGGCAAAAGGAGGAACAAATACATGGCTTGGAAAAAATGGGTTGTTGGCGCCGCCGTCGGTGCCGCCGCCGTCTACGCCATCCGCGCCGCATCGCGGCCCGCGCTTCTTGCGCCGGAAAAAGCGCTGGCCATCGCGAAACAATCGCTCGGCGGGCCGCGCTCAATCCGCGGCTCATGGATTCAGGCCGCTCCGGAACGGTATGAGAAAAACGGGTTGACGTACACCGTCTACCGCGGCGGCATTTGCCGCGATGACGGGGATGACGAGTTTTGGGTGAACGCGTACACCGGCGCCATCGTCGACACGCGGCCGTTATAGCGACGGCCGGTTGCGCTTCACCTGTTCCGCAATCGCACCGTCTTCCCGCCATTTGACCGCGCGGTAATAGGCATCATGGTAAAACGTAAACCACGCGTTCCGCTCGATGCCGTACGAAAGCCACCGCTGTTTGGCAAAAATCGAGTCCATCGGGTAATCGTCATACGCCATCACCCAAAGGACGTTTTGATGGGCATGCGTGCCGAGCAAATCGCCGAGGTGGATCGCCATCTCCCTATCCGATTCAATCAACACGATCGCATGGCCGGCGCTATGACCGCCGGTATGTATGAGACGAATGCCGGAGACGACTTCCGTTTCTTTCGTAAACGGAATGACTTGGTCGGCAATCGGCTCCCAATTTTCTTTCCAATACGTATTGCGCGAGCGGATGTTGGGCGCGCGCATTTCCTCCCATTCAACGTCCGATGTGATGATCGCTGCGCGCGGAAACGCCGGCACAAGCCGCCCGTCTTCCCAAACCGTCAGCCCGCATGCGTGATCAAAATGAAGATGGGTCATGATGACAACATCAATATCGTCGCGCGTTAACCGAAGCGCAGCGAGCGACTCGTCAAGCGACGATTCCTCGGTGACGCCGAAATTGCGCTTTTGCTTGTCAGTCAGCTTGCCGTTGCCGATGCCGGACTCAATGAGCAGCCGTTTGCCGCCCGCTTCGACCAAAATCGGGTCGGTGCGCAGCTCAATTTGATTGTTGTCATTCGGCGGATATTTTTTCGACCAAAGCGGTTTCGGCACGACGCCAAACATCGCCCCGCCGTCAAGATGTGTGACGCCTCCGTTTAACCATGTTAATGTCACTTGTCCGACTTTTAACTGTTCCATGTTCCTCTCCCCCCCTGTTCTTAGTGTACCATTTTCTTCATCAACCGGAAAGAAACTAAAAAACCCGACCAAACAGGCCGGGTCGTTATGGCCGCTTGGGCGGGCGCAGCGCCTCGCAGCGGTAAATGCGGTTTCCTTTCGCAGAAAACTTTTCTTCATACTCGGTCATGACGTTGCCGACGACATCGCTCCGATGCAAATCCAATTGGACCGCCGCGAGCACAAACCCATATTGCGACAAGCTGACAAGCGAATATTCAAAAAACGACTGATTGTCCGTCTTCAAATGAATGTCCCCGTCCGCCGACAAAATGCGGTCATAGAGCGCCAAAAACTCCCGATAAGTGAGCCGCCGTTTCTCGTGCCGCTTTTTCGGCCATGGATCGGAAAAATTCAAGTAAAGGCGCGCGATTTCTCCGTCGGCAAAAAAGGCGGCAAGATCTTTCGCATTGGCATTGAGCAGCCGCACGTTGGGCAGCTCGCCCTCGATCAGCTTATCGAGCGCTGACACGAGCACGCTCGGGTACAGCTCAATGCCGATAAAATTGACGTCAGGATGCAGCCTCGCCATTTCGGTAATAAATTTGCCTTTTCCGGTGCCGATTTCAATATGGATCGGCCGGTCGTTGCCAAACAGCTCATGCCACCGCCCGCGCTTCGTTTCCGGGTCAGGGATGACATACTGAGGGTAAGCGGCGATCTTTTCTTTCGCCCACGGTTTGTTGCGCAAACGCATATCGACACCTCTGTCTCGTTTCCGTTTGTTGTTTTGACGCTACGCTGTTAGTATAACCACGCTTGAAGAAGCAAACGCCTAGGCATAAACGCCGCCAGGTCCGGGCATATTAAAACCGTACAGCTTTGCTAAAGGATGGTGATCGGCATGCCGCTCGACCATAGCCACCAATTGACCGTGCTCCGCGATATTTTATCTGAACACCAACTGGATTGCTGCGGAACGGTTTCCGAATGTGAACAAATCGAACGGCTCGTCAAGTCGCTGCTCGCCAACGACGAGGTGAGCACGAATGTCAAGCAAATTCTTCCGAACATTTACGCCTACGGCCAAGGCGGAAAATACAGCCCCGATGTAAACGCCCATATTTCCGCTCATCAAGCCCAACTCGCCGATTGGGTGAACGAGCTGTCATAACCCACGCGGCCGCGCGCCGGGTAAACACCGACGCCGCGAAGCGCCGCCGGCGTTCCGCTTCCTTTTTCGCGGACCGTCCGCAGCCTTTGCCCCCTATTGTTCCGCGATAATGTACTGCAATAACTGCAATGACTGTTCCCTTTCCTTTTCGCTGTCCTTCCCTTTCGGCCAAAACAAGGAATGCAGCGTATGGGCGATCGCATACCATTTCAGGCGGAGGGCAAGCCCCTCCGTCCATGAGGCCCCGTACTGATGAAGCCACGCTTCCCACTCGGCCCGCGGAATGTATAAATGAAGCAGCATGCCGATGTCAATGGCCGGATCCGCAATGACGGCTCCGTCCCAATCGATTAAGTACAACGTTCCGTCATCGGCAAGCAGCCAATTGTTATGGTTAATGTCACAGTGGCAAACGACATATTGATCATCAGGCAATAACGACACGCGCTCTCCCAGCCAGCCGAGCGCTTCACGAACGGCCGCAGCGCCGATCGGGTGGCATCGCTGCCGCTCGGCGAGCGCAGCGAACATCTTTCCGGGGTGGAGCGGCGTTTTACCGAGCCGCTTAAGCATCGTCACCAGCTCTTTGGAGCCATGAATTTTCCGCAACAACGCCGCCACCTGTTCGCTTCCCATTTCATGCGGCTTCAGCTCCCGGCCGTTCAGCCATTGCTGGGCCGTAAACACATCGCCGTTTTCGAGCCGTTTCGTCCAGACGAGCTTCGGGACGATCCCCTCGGCCGACAATACGGCGAGAAACGGGGAAGAGTTCCGTTTCAAAAACAGCTTCTTCCCTTCATATTCGGCAAAATACGCATCCCCTGTTGCACCGCCAGCCGGAGTGATCTCCCACTCCTTACCTAGTAACTGTTCCAAAGCATGTTCACCTGCGACTTAAAAAATAGAAAACGTGTCCGTTTGCTTCTTCATGTGCACAAATAAAAAGGACGGCCGTGCCGCGTCCTTCTTCCGTCCATTTTACTTGTATTATACTGAAATACCGCCCCGGCATGCAAACATTTTTCTTGCCAGGCCACCTGCTTAAAACTGCCCAAAGTCTGCGCGTCAACGCAAAAAGGGAAGAAGCTTTACCGTTGTGGTTCCGCCCATCCCCCATGTTCAGCGGGCATTGATCGCTTCTGCTCTGACAAGCACCCATGTGCCGATGCCGTCAAGGTCAAGAGCACGGCGCACCCGCCAGAGCGGAGTCGTCCCGCTTCGTTCCCCGTCGCAAACGACGTCCCACTCTCCTTCATCCGGAAGAAGAATCGTCTCTCGCTTTTCTTCGTGATGGTGAATGACGATGATTTCCGCCCACGGCCCATAGACGGCGACATCGCGCAGCCGATAGGCGATCACAGACGGCGGGGTCGGTTCCAAAAACACGAAATGGCGCAACACCTCCGCTTCTGTCGCGAGGCGAAACGCGCCGTGCGCCCGGCGAAGAGCGATCAGTCCTTGAACATAGCGAACGTCATGTTCATAGCGGCTTTTCCGCTCCCAATCGATCCGGTTGACCTCATCAGGCGCCTGATAGCTGTTGCCGTCTCCGCCTTTTGTCCGGTAAAACTCTTGGCCGCTATGCAAAAACGGAATGCCTTGCGCCAACAGAACGATCGCCGTGGCAAGCTTTTGCCGTTTGCGCCTTACCGTTTCCGATTCATGGCCATTCGCGACCGCCATTTTATCCCAGAACGTATGATTGTCATGACATTCGACGTAGTTCACCGATTGAAGCGGATGACAAAACAGCCCGCCTAGCGCCCGCAAACTGCCGGCGATGGCCGTTTTCGCCTGCTCGCGTCCGCCTCGTTCGCCAAGGGCAAAACCGCGTTCAGGCAAGTGGAACGTGCTTCCTTTCACCGTATCGCGAAACCGGTCATTGAAATAGGCAAGGCGCGGCAGCTGCCCGGCGTTGGCCATCGTCGCTTTTTGCTCCGGCGCAAGCGGTGTCGGCAAGTCCCACCCTTCCCCATACACGAGGATCGATGGATCGACCGCATCGAGGGCGTCACGCACCGCCTTCATCGTCTCCATATCATGCACGCCCATCAAATCGAAGCGAAATCCATCAATGCCGTACTCTTTCGCCCAAAACGTGACCGAATCGACGATCCAGCGGCGCACCATCCGCCGCTCCGAGGCGATGTCGTTGCCGACGCCGGTGCCGTTGGCCGGCTGGCCGTACACATCGTAGCGGAAGTAATACCCGGGAACGAGCTTCTCAAGCGATGACTGCTCCCGGTCGTAGACGTGGTTGTACACCGCATCCATCACAACGCGCAAGCCGTTTTCGTGCAACGTGCGGATCATTTGTTTTAGTTCAACAATGCGCGCGTACGGATCGGTCGGATCGGTTGCATAACTCCCTTCCGGTGCATATAGATGAAGTGGATTGTATCCCCAGTTATACGCCGCTTGCGGATCGCGTTCATCGACCCCGGCAAAATCGGTAAACGGCATCAGCTGCACATGGGTGACACCTAGCTCTTTTAAATAGGAAAGCCCGGTCGACGTCCCGTTCGGCCCGCTTGTGTCCGCTTCAGCCAATCCGAGATACTTCCCTTTATGGACGGCACCGCTGTCCGGGTGGCTCGTAAAATCACGGATGCTCACCTCGTAAATAACGGCGTCAGTCGGCGATGCGAGCGGCGGCAGCGGATGAGCGGACGGAGCGAGCCGCGTCTTTTCCCAGTCGATGACAACGCCATACTCACCGTTGATGGAAACAGCCGTCGCATACGGATCGACCGCCTCGCGCCAGACACGGTTAATGCAGGCCACATACGTGTAATACGTTCGTTCCCAATCGCCGGGGACGGCGGCTGACCATACGCCGCGCTCTCCGCGCTCAAGCGGCACATAACGGACATCGTTGCGATCCGGGGCGATCAACTTGACGTTGACCGCGGTAGCCGTCGGAGCCCAGACGCGGAACACCGTTTGTTCCTTCGTATAGTCCACTCCCAGCTTCCCTTCGTAAAAAAACTGATCATCAAACGCCCGCGTCCGCACGACAGCACCGATTTGCACATCGGTCATCTCCCCTGAACGAGTGCGAACCCAGTACGTCGACCCAAACGTGAAGGCAGACGAAAAGCGACAGACATATTTTACCGCATCCCCTAACTCCTCGGTCTGCTGCACAGCAAGCGGAATTTCCTCCCCGCCTGGCGCCACCATCGCAAACGGCGTCATCCCGTCCGGGCGACACGACTTCGGCACAAGCACGGTGAGTTGATCCATCCCGTCCAAATAGGCGACAAACGTTCGGTGAATGTGAAGCATAGTGGCTCACCCCCTTTTTTGGCCTCCCGTTATTACTATCATACGCAAAAGAAAAAGGGCGGTGCCAAAAAATCGGCCGATTCGCCCTATCGATGTACAGATGCTTTTATTGTTGCCGTTCTTCGCTGCAAATATTCCCGTCCAAACGTCGGCTGTAAAAGCTGGCGCATTGGCCAAGCAGCGCCGCAGCCGCCTTCAGCTGCTGATGGCGAAGCGGGAGGGCCGAGCGGCGCAAGCGGGAAAACCATTGTTCATAATTTCGTTTATCGATATAGTGAAGAAACGGAAAAAGATGGCCGTGGTCAATATAGCCATAGCGGTTTAACAGCACGAGATGGATCGGCCAATCGATTCGATGTTTTTGAAAAACATCGGAAACGACCTGTTCTGTCCGCCGCAGTGACACGACCGGGTTCACCCGCTTGGTTTCTTCGGTTCCGGCCCGCTCCGTCCAAAACCGGCCTGTGGAGGCGATCACCACATTGTCCGTCTTTCCCTCGACAAAGGCAATGCACCAAGCCGCCGCCGGCGTAAGGATGATCGTCTCGAGCTCGACGAGCGCCTTGCCGGCCATAGCAACCGGGCGGTAAAAACATAAATAGGTATCCGGAAACCGCTGCAAAAAATATTTCAACGTTTCATCGCCATACAGCGCGTCGTCAAACGGAGAAGCGTGCGTCATCGTCGAACTCGCCCATTTCAGCTGGAGCTGAAACAATTCATCAAGAAATTGCCGCTTCAGCTCCTCAACGGTGGCCGCCCGGCTGGCCCTCGCCTCAGCTGGCGGCTCTTCCTCCTCCGCCGGGACGCGGCGCCACCTCTTTGCAAGCCGTTCCCACCACGACGGCTTGTCAAGCAAAAAATCCCACGTTTCTTCCGCTCCCGTTTGGAGGGGTATGCCGGCGTTACGCTCCGCTTCCCACCGGGATTTCGCCTGTTCCCACTGCCATTGTTTCAGCCGGATAAATTCCGGTACATAATAATACACATCCGTTTCATAGCGGGAGATGTAATCCCGCAGCTTTACGAGCTGTCCCATACCCTCACCCGCTATCGGTTGCCCTCTGCCGGTGCACCAAGCAGCGGGAACGAGGCGATCGCTTCGTATTTCGGCGTCTGATCCATATTCGTCCGGTACAACACAATTTCCGGCACTGAAAACACCGCCGCAGCCGCCGGAAGCGAGGTGAGCGTTTCCGGACCAAACGGCTTTGCTCCTTGCCATTTGCGGGCGATCGTAATATGCGGAGCAAACGGCCGCCGGTCGAGGGAAAAACCGAGCGTCCGGCACGCCTCATACACATCGCGCCGCAACGCGTCGAGCGTTTTCTCCGCTTCGACCCCTTGCCAAAAAACGCGCGGCGCCGTGCGTTCCCCGAACGTCCCGAGCCCGGCAAGCCGAAGGGAAAACGGGGCGTAGCGGGCGGCAGCCGCCGCCACCGCTTCGCATAGCGGGTTCATTTTCTCCGGCGGCACATCGCCTAAAAACGCGAGCGTAATATGGTAGTCTTGCTCATGCACCCACGTACGGAACGGGAGCGATGATGCCGTATCGCCCGCAAAGCGGCGAATGGCTTGTTTGGCCTCCGCTGTCAGCGGGACGGCAATAAAATAATGGCTTCGTTTCATTCTTTCTCACCTGCCGATTGATCGTCTCGTTCTAGTTTGGCAAGCCAAAGCAGCACGAATACGCTGGCGAGCGTGCACGCGCCAAAAAACCAATACACCGCGCCAATCTGCCACCGCTCAAGCAAATATCCGCCCAACAGCGTGCAAAACCAGGCGCCAAGGCCGTTGCCGACCGCCGAGTAGAGGGACACCGCCGTCACCTGCACCCGCTCCGGCGCCAGGCGGCGCGCATAATGGAGCGCGGTCGGAATCGACAATCCGACGGAACAGCCTTGCACAACCGTTGTCATATAGACAAACCAAAGCGGTGGATCGGCAGCGTATGACAGCCAGCGGGCCGCCGACAGCAGCGCCGCCAAAATGAGCAGGCGCACCATGCCGAAGCGGCGGATGAGCCGGTCCGCCGCTTTCATAAACGGCGCCTCGCTTCCGGCCGCAAGCAAAAACGCGAAGCCGATGCCGGTCAGCGTGCCGCCGAGTTCATGAATCAACAGCCCGAAATACGAGTTGTTGGCCAAAATCGGGCCGAACAATAAAAACGTCGCCGTCAACAACAGCCGAAACGGGCCAATCGAAAGCAGCCCGCCGATGTCGCGCCGCGTCAACCGCCCCGCCGGCACCGCCGCCCGGCAGCGCGGCAGGCGGGCGGTCAGCGCTGCCGCAACTAGCAACGCAACTGAAAACGTATAAAAAATGGCCGCAAACGCGGTATGTTCGGACAGCCAACCGACGACCAACACCGCCACAGCAAAGCCGAGCGACCCCCACAGCCGGATCGCCCCGTAGTTTCCGCCTTGTTCGTGCACATGGCGAAGGGCGAGGCTGTCCGAAAGCGGAACGATGGCGCTCTGTACGGCCGAAAGGAGCACCGTCAACGCCACAAACGCTTCATAGCTGCCGGCAAATGAATACATAAGCCCGAACAACGACGCCAAAACAAGCGTTATTAGTAACATCCCGACCGGTTTGCGCGTATAGTCGGTCGCCATGCCCCAAAGCGGCTGAGCGGCCATCGTCACGATCGGGGTGAGCGACATAATCCAGCCGATGGCCGTCCCCGGCAGGCGCGCCTCTTCCTGCAAATAGACCGACAAAAGCGGAAACAAGGCGCCAAAGGCAAAAAAGATCAGAAAATAAAAGAGCGGAAACACCGTTTTTCGCGCCGCTGCCTCCCGTTTTAAAGCCGCTTCCATCCCGTTCTCCCCTTTCCTCGTCAAAGCACTGCTGTCCCGCGGGGCAGCCTTGTTCATTCTTCAGCCGTTCCGAAAAGCCAAGTGATTAAAGGCGCAGGTTGCTTCACCGCCTTGTTTCTCAAATTGAGAAACCTTGTGGTATCAACTTCTCGTTTCACGTCATCGGACGTCAGCTAGGGACAACCGCTGTTTTTCACCAGCCTTCTTAAGCAGCGGTTTATTTGGCCAGCTCGTAGATCGCCTGAGCGTAAATGGCGACCGCCTTCACTAAATCGTCGATCTCGGCATATTCATCTTTCTGATGGGCGACATCAGGACGGCCCGGAAACAACGCGCCGAACGCCACCCCGGCTTTGAGCGCGCGGGCATACGTACCGCCGCCGATGGCCAACAGCCGGCCCGGCTCGCCGGTTTGTTCTTCATAGACGCGTTGAAGCGTGCGAATCCATTCATGATTTGGATCGACGTAATGCGGTTTCGTATCATGGAAGCGTCCGAGCGTGAGGCCGCGCCGGGCAGCAACGCCGGCTAACGTTTGGCGGATCGTTTCGCCGTCAGCCGTCACCGGATAGCGGATGTTGAGCCCGATGGTTCCGCCTTGCTCACGATCGTATGACAGCACGCCGACATTCACCGTCAGCTCGCCGCTCGGCTCATCCCGATACGCAAGGTGGAGTTTTTGGCCGCGCGTGTCGCCAAAAAACGCGGATGCCACAAACCGGACAAACGGCTGGCTGCGTCCATCCAGCGGAAGGCCCGCTAAAAATTGCGCCAAGTAGACGCCGGCATTTTCGCCGCGCTCCGGCTCGGCGCCATGGGCGGACACCCCTTCTAGCGTCAGCGTCACCGCTTCACCGCTATGGCGAATGTTTCCGTTTAATCCGCATTCCCGGCAAAACTGCTCATAACGGCTAAACCATCCCTCGAGCCCGGCTCCTTCGACGACGGCTTCGGCCGCATCGGGCACCATATTGTAGCGGCGGCCGGCTTGAAATGAACGGAGCGTCATTTCCCCCGTTTCTTCGCTTCCCGCGGGGCGATAGCGCAAATCGGCATCAATGATCCCTTTTTCTGCGTAAATAATCGGAAAATCGGCATCGGGAACAAACCCGACATCCGGCATCTCTTCATGCTTGAAATAATGGCCGACACAGCGCCAATCGCTTTCCTCATCACCTCCGATGATGAGCCGCACCCGTTTGCCAAGCGGCAGCCCGAGTTCTTTTACGATTTTCATCGCGTAAAACGCGGCGACAGTCGGCCCTTTATCATCGATCGCTCCGCGCCCGTAAAGGCGGCCGTCCTTGACTTCGGCCGCAAACGGATCAACGGACCACCCGTCCCCGGCCGGCACGACGTCAATATGACCGAGCACGCCGACCAGCTGCTCTCCTTCTCCCATTTCGATATGCCCGGCATAGCCGTCGACGTTTTTAATGCGAAATCCTTCTTCTTGACCGCGAGTTAACATGTAATCGAGCGCTTCCGCCACCTTCGGCCCAAACGGCGCCCCCGGCCGCGCCCCGCCATCATCGCGGACGCTCGGAATGCGGACAAGCGCTTGCACCTCGCGGACGAACTCGTCTTTCCGCTTCCGCGCCTCCTCGATCCAGTTGATGTTCAACGTTATTCTTCCTTTCTTTTTGCTCTTTGTTGCCAACGTATCACATTGAAAAAGGGAAGTCAAAATTTTTCGTCTGTCACAACTTCGTTTCATTTTCGCTACAAAAAGTTTAAATTTTTCGTGAATAAGGGCAAACGGGTAGCATTTTCCCGGCCATTTCGTGTACAATGGTAGTAAACAGATAAAGACATCTCTCATCTGCAAGCTGTCGGTTGTGCCATGCGAATGATGCTAAGATAGGGAGTGGTCTTTTGAAACCTTCAACACACCGGATGCTTACTCGCATCAAATCCGTGTATATGTATATTAGCGAAAAAGGAACGGTTACGACCCAAGAACTTGTTGATGAGTTCGGCACCACCCCACGAACGATCCAGCGTGACTTAAACGTGCTTATGTACAACGATCTCGTTCGCAGCCCGAGCAAGGGCAAATGGACGACCACGAACAAAAAAGTGCGTATCTCTTCTTAAAAACCGGTGCCAACAAGGCAAAACGGGATGAGAGATGGATGCGGAACGTCTTTTCCTAACGAACGAACATTCCTTACTTTTCTATAAAAAAGGAACCTCCTCAGGTTCCTTTTTTTTCGTCCGCCCGATATTGCTTCAGCCTCTCAATCTCTTCATCGGTCAATTCCCGATATTCGCCGGCCGCCAAATTCGGATCGAGGGAAAGCGGCCCCATTTGCACCCGCTTCAAATAAACGACCCGCTTGCCGACCGCTTGAAACATCCGTTTCACCTGATGAAATTTCCCTTCCGTAATCGTCACTTCGACATCGGAACGCCGGCCGGATTTCAGCACAACGAGCTCGGCCGGCTTCGTTTCATAACCGTCATCGAGCACAACGCCGCGCCGGAACGCCGCCACATCGTCACCCGTCACCTCGCCGTCAATGACGGCAAAGTACGTTTTTGGCACATGTTTTTTCGGCGCCAGCAGCTGATGGGCGAGCTGTCCGTCGTTCGTCAGCAGCAGAAGCCCTTCCGTGTCTTTGTCGAGCCGCCCGACCGGAAACGGGGCAAACAGCCGGTCTTCCTCTTCAAGCAAATCGACGACCGTCTCTTCCACGGCGTCTTCCGTCGCCGAGATGACGCCCGGCGGCTTGTTCATCATCAAATAAATGAACGGTTTGTACTCGACCGTTTCTCCCCAGACGGTCACCGTCTGTTCGTCCGGCCGCACTTTCGTTTTCGCATCATGGACAGCAGCGCCATCCACTTTCACCGCGCCGGACTTCAGCAGCTTTTTCACTTCCTTCCTCGTCCCGTACCCCATATGGGCGAGGAGCTTGTCAATGCGCAGTTCCACGAAAAATCCCTCCTAAAATCTTCCCCATACTTGGGCGTTTATCTAGTCCGCTTTTGCCTCCTCACCATACACTATGAGGGAATCATGCAGAAAGGAGATATGCCGATGAACGAGTATTACTATTATGTCCCGACGTTTGACGATTACCGTCAACAGCCGCCAGCCGGCCAATTCTGGCCTGGGTATCCCGGCGGGCAGTTTGCCAACTGGGCGCGCCGCATCGAACGGCTCGAGCGGGCTGTCGAACGGCTCGACCGGCGGCTCGACCGGGTGGACAGCCGCCTCGACCGCATCGAGCGCCGGCTTGGCCTCTCGTAAACGGATCAGTAAAGAAAGAAGGCGGGTGGCAAGACCGCCTTCTTCTCTTTTCGGCAACCAATCCGCAGCTGCCAAAGAGGCGGCGGCAAAACCAAAAAACCGACCAACAAGGTTTATGACACGGCCTTTTTCTCTTTCTTGCGCCGCCAAAAAGCAAACCGGTCGCCAAATAGCGCGGAAAACAGCCCGGAGCGAATGCTGAGAAACAAGTACACCGCCGCGCCAGCCGCTGCGCCAATCGCGGCAACCAACACCGACTCCACCGTGCCATCGCGATAGTCGATCCACCGCCCGACCAACGCCGAAACCGCCATCACCGCCAATGACATCAACGCCGTCAAAATGGCCATAAACACCGTCCGGCGAAGGACAAAGCGGTAGCGGTAACGGGTGTACCGTTGAATCACCCATAAGTTGAACGCCACTGAAACGAAATACCCGGCCATCGTCGCGACGATGGCGCCAACCGTCTCCCATTCCATAATGAGCCGCGTGTTCAGCGACAGTTTCACCAGCAAGCCGGCAGCTAAACTGATCACTGTAAACCGCTGCTGGTTAATGCCTTGCATGATCGCGGCCGTCACGGAAAATAATGCGTACAAAATCGCTGCCGGAGCGTACCAGCGCAGCACTTGTTCACCGAGCGGGTCATAGCTGTAAAACGAGCTGTACATCGGGCCGGCGAGCACCGCCATGCCGATCACCGCCGGCATCGTTAAAAACATGAGCACTTGGAACGTCTGGTTCAAATATTGCCGCAGCGCCTTCCGGTTTTGTTCGACATGCGCTTTCGTGATCGTCGGAATGAGCGCCAAGCTGAACGAGGTTGCCAGCGTCACCGGGATGATGACGAGCTTTTGCGCCCACATATTGAACACCGAATACGCGTGTTCCGATATGTTTCCCAACCCGGCGGCGGCCATCGCATGGTTGAACGTAAACTGGTCGATGAGCTGATAAAGCGACATCGACAAACCGACAAAGACGAACGGAATCGAAGAAAGGAGCAGCTCCTTATACATCGCCGGGAGCGACACGCTCACTTCGCCGCGGTCGCGCTCGAGCAAAGAACGCAAATACGGACGCCGCTTCCACCAATACACAACAAGCACCAACAGCCCGCCGACGGCGCCGACAAACGCGGCAAACGTCGCTGCGCTCACCGCGGTGACGATCGAGCCGTCCCAAATGCGCAAAATGACATAACAAGCCCCAAGCAAAAAGACAATGCGCACGATTTGCTCGACGACTTGCGACAGCGCTGTCGGCCCCATCGACTCATGCCCCTGGAAAAAGCCGCGGATCAAGCTCATCATCGGCACGATGATGAGCGCAAAACTGACGGCGCGAATGACGGCAACGACGTCATCCACCGAGTTGACGTTTGTTTCCGCATCGATGACATGCGGGGCCAAAACAGGCGCCAGCCCGTACAAAATGAGCCATGAAGCGACGCCGCTCGCCAACATGAGCACGAGGCCGGAGCGAAAGAGCGTATAGCCGACGCGGTATTCCTCAAGGGCATTGTATTTTGACACAAATTTCGATACAGCGACCGGCAGCCCAGCCGTTGCTAAACTTAAAAAAATTTGGTACGGCACATAGCCGTATCCGTACAGCGCCCCGCCGCGCTCGCCGACAAGATGGTAAAACGGAATGACGTAAAATAAGCCGAGAAGACGGGAAATCATCACGCCAGCGGTTAAAATAAATGTGCCGCGCAGCAGTTTCGATGTTGACATACGATCCCTTCCCTAACCGTGGACGTTGAAAATGGCAACATTCCTATTTTATCATAGTTGGCAACGGAACGAAAAACATTGTCTGGTTGCGGACAACGAAAGGGTGGAATGCATATGGGATATGACGTCATCGTCATCGGCGGCGGCCCGTCTGGACTCATGGCGGCGATCGCTGCTGGGGAACAAGGAGCAAGCGTGCTGCTGTTGGAAAAAGGGACAAAGCTCGGGCGCAAGCTCGCCATCTCCGGCGGCGGGCGCTGCAATGTCACAAACCGGCTGCCGATCGATGAAATCGTCCGCCACATTCCCGGCAACGGCCGCTTTTTATACAGCGCCTTTTCCGTATTTAACAACGAAGACATCATTCGCTTTTTTGAACGGCTTGGCGTGCCGCTGAAGGAAGAAGACCACGGCCGCATGTTTCCAAAAAGCGACAGCGCTCAATCCGTCGTCGAGGCGCTCGTGAACGAACTCGGCCGGCTTAAGGTCGATATCCGGCTTGAAACGCCGGTTGAGGATGTTTGGTATGAGCGCGGAAAAACGGTCGGCGTCAAGCTAAAAAGCGGGGAGACGATCGCCGCCAACGCTGTCGTCGTCGCGGTCGGCGGCAAATCGGTGCCGCAAACCGGCTCGACGGGCGACGGCTATCCTTGGGCAAAAAAAGCCGGCCATACGGTGACCGAGCTGTTTCCGACCGAAGTGCCGATCGTATCGAACGAGCCGTTCATCCAAAACCGGACGCTGCAAGGGCTGTCGCTGCGCGATGTGGCGCTTGGCGTCTTAAAGCCGAACGGCAAACCGATCATCACCCACCGGATGGACATGCTGTTTACCCATTTCGGCATCTCCGGCCCGGCTGCTCTCCGCTGCAGCCAGTTTGTTGTGAAAGCGCTGAAAAACGCCGCCGACGGCGCCGTCGCCATGAGCATCGATGCGCTGCCGGACGTCACGCAAGAAGAACTGTTTCAACGCCTGGCCAAATTATGCAAAGAAGAGCCGAAAAAAGCGGTGAAAACCATCGCCAAAACGGTGCTGCCGGAGCGGTACGCCGCCTTTTTGCTCGAGCGAAGCGGCATCGACCCGCAAGCGGCCGCCGGCACGGTAAGCCATGAGGCATTGCGGGCGTTTGTCCGCTGCTGCAAACAGTTTACGTTTCGCGTCCACGGCACGCTGCCCATCGAAAAAGCGTTCGTGACCGGGGGCGGGGTGTCTGTGAAAGAAATTGAACCGAAAACGATGGCGTCCAAATGCATGGCTGGGCTCTATTTTTGCGGCGAAATTTTGGACATCCACGGCTATACGGGCGGCTACAACATCACCGCCGCCTTGGTGACCGGGCGGCTCGCCGGCATGAATGCCGCCCGCTATGCGTTAGAGGCGAAAAGCAGCCGAAGCGAATCATCGGCGCAGACAGCCGATTGACAGTGTCGAGATAGACGGGTTTTCGACGAATGACGGGAATCATCGGCGCAGACAGCTGATTGACAGCATGCCAAACGAGGCGCAGCCGCTTTCCCGCCGATGAAGCGGACAACGGCCGGCAAAAAGCGGACCGCCAAGCCTCTTACAAACAACTCGGCGTTCCGGCTCCACACCTGCAACCGGGGCGGCCCGGCCCATTACGTCCGGTAAATGACCATGGCGGAAAAGCAATAAATTTGCTCGCCTTCTGACTCCATCGCCGCCACGCTGTATTTGACATCAATCAGCTGCCCGTCTTTCAGGCGGGCTAGAAAATCGTTGACGGCCGCTTCTAAATCTTTCTCATGTTCTTTGTCAAACACTTTCACTTTATACATGCCGCTCCTCCTGTTTTCTTTTCTGTTTTCCACATGGGGAGGGAAAGTCCTGCCTGAAAAAACAAAAAACGAGGGTGTCCCATATGAAGCGGGACCCCCTTGTTCTCACGATGACACGCGCGCCGAACCCTTCCTTGAGGCCGTGTCTCTCACGATGGAATGAACGCGTCGCTAATTGAGGGGGCCAAAAAGGATTAGGCCCCCCTTTCGCCGCTATATATACGTGCTGATTGTTTCTGACACACTATATGTTGCTCCTATCTTAAAGGCAGACGACCTTTTGGGTCAGCCCCATCCGCCCTACTTCCATCGGGCAGCGGGTTAAAGAGCGATCACGGTCGGCGGCGGATGCTCGTCTTTCGCCGCTTCTTTCACCCCGACCCCGTGGGCGAATGCTGAGTGGAAGGCGGACGGTCATCATAACCGGGTGAAGGCGGGACCATTATTGCTTCGGCACCGTTTCCCCTTCCCACTCGAGCATGCCGCCGGTCATGTTGCGGACGCGGTAGCCGAGCTCCTGCAAGTAATGGCAGACGTTTTCGCTCCGCCGCCCGGAGCGGCAGACGAAAATGTATTCTTCGTTTTTATCGAGTTCATCCAACCGGTTCGGGATGTCACCCATTTTGATATGTTTGGCGCCCGGAATCATGCCGAAGGCGACTTCCTCGTCTTCGCGCACATCGACAATGTTCAGCTTTTCACCGCGTTCAAGCTTTTCCTTCACCTCGGCCGGAGTGATCTCTTTGATTTCTTCCATCCAAGTTCGCTCCTTTCATCCGTATAAGAGGGGGGCGGCGGACCCGCCGTCCCGCCCGTCTTGTTAGTTGGCAACGATATTGACGAGCTTGCCGGGGACGGCGATCACTTTGCGCACCGTTTTGCCTTGAAGCTGCTCTTTGATTTTTTCATCGGCAAGCGCCCGTTCTTCGAGCGCCTCTTTCGATAAGTCAGCCGGCACGTTGAGCTTCGCCCGCACTTTGCCGTTGATTTGGACGACGATTTCCACGACGTCTTCGACCAGTTTTGCTTCGTCATACGCCGGCCACGATTCATAAGCGATCGTGTCCGTGTGGCCAAGCTTTTGCCACAGCTCTTCGCCGATATGCGGGCAAACCGGCGATAAAAGCTTGACGAACCCTTCCATATATTCTTTTTTCATCTGCTCGGCTTTATACGCTTCGTTAATGAACACCATCAGCTGTGAGATGGCGGTGTTGAAGCGCAAGGCTTCGTAGTCTTCCGTCACTTTTTTCACCGTTTGATGATAGACGCGCTCAAGCTGGTCGTTCGCCGGCTCGTCGACGATGTTCGGGTTCAGTTCGCCATTTTCAGTGACAAACAGACGCCAGACGCGGTCCAAAAACCGGCGCGCTCCGTCAAGCCCTTTCGTCGACCAGGCGATCGACGCTTCAAGCGGCCCCATGAACATTTCGTACAACCGGAGCGTATCGGCGCCATGGCTTTCGACGATATCGTCCGGATTGACGACGTTGCCTTTTGATTTGCTCATTTTTTCGTTGTTTTCGCCTAAAATCATCCCTTGGTTAAACAGCTTTTGGAACGGCTCTTTCGTCGGCACGATGCCAAGGTCGTACAGCACTTTATGCCAGAAGCGGGCGTACAGCAAGTGCAACACCGCATGCTCTGCCCCGCCGATGTAGACGTCAACCGGCAGCCATTGTTTCAATTTTTCCGGATCGGCGAGCTGTTTGTCGTTATGCGGATCGATGTAGCGCAAATAATACCAGCAGCTTCCCGCCCATTGCGGCATCGTGTTCGTCTCACGCCGCCCTTTTTTGCCCGTTTTCGGGTCGACGACGTTGACCCATTCTTCGATGTTGGCAAGCGGCGATTCGCCCGTTCCCGACGGACGGATTTCATCCGTTTTCGGCAGGACAAGCGGCAATTCTTCCTCCGGCACGGTCGTCATCGTTCCGTCTTCCCAATGGATGACCGGAATCGGCTCGCCCCAGTAGCGCTGACGGCTGAACAGCCAGTCGCGCAGCCGGTACGACACTTTTTTCCGCCCTTTTCCATGCTCTTCAAGCCACGCGATCATTTTTTCGATCGCTTCTTGTTTGTTCAAGCCGTTCAAAAACTCGGAGTGGATGTGCTCCCCGTCGCCGGTGTACGGCTCGTTTTCGACATTCCCGCCGGCCACGACTTCTTTGATCGGCAAGTTGAATGTTTTCGCGAACTCATAGTCGCGCTCATCGTGCGCCGGGACGGCCATGATCGCCCCCGTGCCGTAGCCCATCAACACGTAGTCGGCGATCCAAATCGGAAGCCGAGCGCCGGTCACTGGATGAACGGCGTACGCACCGGTGAATACGCCCGTCTTTTCTTTCGCCAAGTCGGTGCGCTCGAGGTCGCTTTTGCTTTGCACTTCCTTCAAGTAGGCGTCAACGGCTTGTTTTTGCTCCGGCGTTGTAATTTTCTCAACGAGCGGATGCTCCGGCGCCAGCACCGTGTACGTTGCGCCAAACAGCGTATCCGGCCGCGTCGTAAACACCGTGAACGACTCGTCATGGCCGTCGACAGCAAACTCGATTTCCGCCCCTTCCGAGCGGCCGATCCAGTTGCGCTGCATCTCCTTGATGCTTTCCGGCCAGTCGAGCTCTTCTAAATCTTCGAGCAGCCGGTCGGCATAAGCCGTAATTTTCAGCATCCATTGCCGCATCGGCTTGCGGATGACCGGATGCCCGCCGCGCTCGCTGCGGCCGTTGATGACTTCCTCGTTTGCCAGCACCGTGCCGAGCGCCGGACACCAGTTGACCGGCACCTCATCTATATACGCAAGCCCTTTTTCGTACAGCTTCAAGAAAATCCATTGCGTCCATTTGTAATAGTTCGGGTCGGTCGTGTTAATTTCCCGATCCCAATCATACGAAAAACCAAGCGACTTAATTTGCCGGCGGAAATTGTCGATGTTTTTTTGCGTAAACTCGGCCGGGTCGTTGCCGGTATCAAGCGCATATTGCTCGGCCGGCAGCCCGAACGCGTCCCAGCCCATCGGGTGAAGGACGTTGTACCCTTGCATCCGCTTCATGCGCGCCAAAATGTCAGTCGCCGTATACCCTTCCGGATGGCCGACGTGCAAGCCGGCGCCGGACGGATACGGAAACATATCCAACACGTAAAACTTCGGTTTGTCGCTTTCATCCGGGGTGCGGAACGTCTTCTGCTCTTCCCAATAATTTTGCCATTTTTTCTCGATTTCGCGATGGTTGAAACTCATCGTCATACTCCTCCTATCGGTTTCTGCATTTGCATCATTGACGGAAATATGTATAAAAAAACCCCCCATCCCCATGAAAAGGGACGAGAGGCACACTTCCCGCGGTACCACCCTTTTTGGCGCGCCTATGGCGCACCCGCTTTGTTCCTTAACGCGGATTCACGGCCGGCGTTAGTAAGCAGCGCTGTTCGCGCCGGCAACTCCGAGGCGAGTTCACGAGCCCGCTTCGGTTGACTCGCACCAGCCGTCAACTCTCTGCCGTCCGCCAGGCCCGCTACTGCTCCTCTTCACCGTTATTCGCACGTTTCTTTGCGTCCGAAATGACAAATTTAATTATTATTTTAAAAAATTTGTCGATCGATTGCAAGCCGAAACCTATATCGTCGCTGCTGTTTTTTTCCCGGTCTTCTCTGTCGGCTTTGGCAGCCAGCGGTCGTACAACAGCGCCGCGGCAACCGCCAACAACGCAAACGCGACGAGCAGCCCGATGAGCGGCTTCATGCCTAAGGTGTCAGCCGCCCACCCGCCGATGACCGGCCCGATCATCCGTCCGGCCGTAGCCGTGCCGTTGACGATTCCTTGGTAAAATCCGGCCTTCCCTTGCGGCGCGAGCCCGCTCACGACTGCCGGAATCGCCGGCCAGACGATCATCTCGGCGATGGTGAGGACCACCATCGAAGCGGCAAACTCACCGAGCGAATCGGCGTCAAACAGCATGGCAAACGAAACGGCGAAAATGGCAAACCCGATCACCATTTGCCGCTTCATCCCCGGCATGAAGCGGCGGATCACCCGCGACAGCACCGGCTGCGCCAAGACGATCAACGCGCCGTTGATCGTCCAAAGCAAGCTGTATTGATGGACCGGCAAATGAAGTTCCCGGGTATAAACGGCGATCGTCGTCGACCATTGCACATAGCTCACCCAGCACAACCCATAGCCGCCGCAAAGGAGAGCGAGCGCCCACCCGACGGCGCGGGATGGCGGTTTTTCCACTTCTCGGGATCGTTTCGTTCTCGGTGCGGGCAAAAGCGGGATGCGCCGCAAGCCGGCCGTGACGATCACCAAAAACGCGACATAGAGCAACAGATTGGCGAAAAACACGAACGAAAAGGAATAGGAGGCGACAAGCCCGCCGAGCGCCGAACCGATGGCGACCCCGACGTTTTGCGCCACATACAAGGCGTTGAACGCCCGCCGTCCCCCTTCCGGCCAAATCGCGCCCGCATACGCCGATGCCACCGGAAAAACGATGCCGCTGCCGATGCCAAGCAGCGCCAAAAACATCGCATAATGCGGCCAGCCGTGCCAAACGCTCAAGCCGGCCGAGGCCGCCATCGTCAAACAGGCCCCGGCAAGGAGGGAGCGAAACCCGCCGATCCGGTCAAACAAAACACCGCCGACTATGCTGCCGACGACGCTGCCGCCGGAGTTGAGCATCAGCACCGCGCCCGCCACCGCAAGCGGCTGGCCAAGCTGTTCGTGCAAATAAATCGTATTGAGCGGCCATAAAAAAGACCCCCCTGTCACATTAAGCGCCATACCGACAAGCAGCCACCAAAGCGCACGGGGCATCGGTCATCATCCTTTGCTTCATTTCTTTCGGTTCCCAAACTAATTGTAGGGGGGAAAGGAGAAAAAAGCAATCAAAAACGTCATAATAAACAACGAGGGCAGCAGGATGCCCCCTCGTTGTTTAACGTACCTCACCCGTTGCGCTGTTTGGAGCGGATCGGCTGTCCGCCCGTTTGTTCGTACTGCTTTTTCGCCAGTTTGACCGGATCGAAATCTTGGCCCAGTTCAAGATCGTTATTGTTTCGGCCGTTGCGCGTTTTTTGTTCCGGGTTCGTTTGTTTCAGGCGCCGCTTCATGTCGTCCCTCCTCACTTCTGTTTCCCCGCCGTTTCTTTGCCTTCCTTCTGGCCGGTGTGAATGGCGGGGCTTTCACTTGCCGCTGTCTTTAGCGGTCAAGCAAGATCATTTCGTTTTGCAGCTGCTCAAGCTGAAGCCGCATCCGGTGCAGCTGCTCACGCTGCTGGGCGTTGCAGCTTAACGCCAAGTGCGCCAAGTCGTTGACCGTTTGCTCGAGCATTTGCTGGGCGTTCGTATATTCGGTGAGGTTGTAATGCTCTTGCTTTTGCGCTTCGGTATATTGTTCTTTCGCAAAGCGGATCACATCTTCACACCGCTGCAAAAACTCTTCGACCGATTGTCTTGTCGCCATGCGTTCACCCCTTTTCGTAATGTTCCCTCATGTTTACTATGCGCCGCTGTCGTCATCCGTATCACGTCAATGATTGGCAGCGATCGCTTTTTGCCGCCATCCATGGTACAATGCAAGGATGACGGCATTTTTCAAAGCAAGGAGGGAAGCGGTATTCATGCACGCAAACCCGTTTCCGTATACCAATGACCATAAACGGTATCATACGTGGAACTACCATTTGCGCCAGACGTTCGGACATAAAGTGTTTAAAGTCGCGCTCGATGGCGGCTTTGACTGCCCAAACCGCGACGGGACGGTGGCATACGGCGGCTGCACGTTTTGCAGCGCCGCCGGGTCAGGCGATTTTGCCGGCAACCGGGCCGATGATTTAGTGACCCAATTTCATACGATCCGGGAGAAAATGCACCAAAAGTGGAAAGACGGCAACTATTTGGCGTACTTTCAAGCGTTCACGAACACGCACGCCCCAGTCGAGGTGCTGCGCGAAAAATACGAAACCGTGCTCGGCCTTGACGGCGTCGTCGGTCTGTCGATCGCCACGCGCCCTGACTGCCTGCCGGATGAAGTCGTCGATTATTTGGCCGAATTGAACGAACGGACGTATTTATGGGTCGAGCTCGGTTTGCAAACGATCCATGAGCGGACGGCGCAACTGATCAACCGGGCGCATGATTTCCACTGTTTTGTCGACGGCGTCCAAAAATTGCGCCGGCACGGCATCCGCGTCTGTGTTCATCTCATTAACGGCCTGCCGCTAGAGACGTACGACATGATGATGGAAACGGCCCAAACGGTCGCCGCCATGGATGTGCAAGGCATCAAAATCCATTCGCTTCATTTATTAAAAGGAACACCGATGGTGAAACAATACGAAAAAGGGCTTGTTACGTTTTTGTCGTTTGACGAATACGTCCGCCTTGTATGCGACCAGCTTGAAGTGCTGCCGCCGGAGATGGTCGTGCATCGCATCACCGGCGATGGGCCGATCGACTTGCTCATCGGGCCGATGTGGAGCGCCAATAAATGGGAAGTATTAAACGCCATTGACGCCGAGCTTGAGCGGCGCAACAGCTATCAAGGAAAACGATACAAACAAGAGGTGGCGGCCCGATGACATTGATGAACATTTTGCCGTTTGCCCGCTTTTTGCTTGCCGGCGCGGTCACTGAAGGCGACCTTGCCATCGACGCGACGGTCGGCAACGGCCATGACACCGTCTATCTTGCCGAACGCGTCGGCGATCGCGGGCATGTGTTTGGCTTTGACATTCAAGCGGAAGCGATCGCGGCGGCGGCGGCCCGCCTTGCTGAACGCGGGCTGCACGGCCGGGTCACGTTATTCCAACAAAGCCATAGCGAACTGCTCACAGCGCTTCCCTGTGATGTTCATGGCCGCATTGCCGGCGCCGTGTTCAACCTCGGCTATTTGCCGGGCGGCGATAAACAAATCGTCACCAAACCGGAATCGACGATTCAGGCGGTCGAACAGCTTCTTTCCGTCATGAAGCCGGGCGGTGTCATCGTTCTTGTCGTTTACCACGGCCACCCGGAAGGAAAAATCGAGCGCGACGCGCTGCTTGATTACGTGCGTTCGCTCGACCAGCAACACGTCCATGTGCTAAAATACGAATTCCTCAATCGGCGCAACGACCCGCCGTTTATTCTTGCGCTCGAAAAGCGACAGGCGGAGATCGCTCCTTTTCCCCGATCCGCCCCCAAATAAAAACGGCTGTCTTTACGAGAAAGACAGCCGTTTTTGTTTCTCTTGCCAAAAACGATACGCTTTTCCGTTCCAATAGAAAAACTGCGACGCCGCCCCGCCGGCGCGGACGAGCTGACGCGCCAACCGGCGCAAGCCGCGCTGCTTTTTCACCTTGTCATCCGACAAATACAGCCCAAGCAAGCCGCGGTGAATCAAACGGTGAAACTCGCCATGGGGCAGTTCGCCGACATGGCGGTCCGCTTCCTCAATAAAGTGGCAAAGCCGTTCGAGCAGCACCGTTTCATTCGGATAGTAAAAACAAAAGTTCAAATCGCCGCCTTCGCGGTCTTCTTCTTGATCGATCAAATAATCAAGCAAAATGTGCAGCCCTTGAATGTACGGAAAATAACCGTCGCGCACTTGTTTTGCCATCTCCGGCGGCAGCGACTCGCCAAACGCATACGCCACAAGGCAAAAAATGCCGAGCGTCGAGCCGGAACAGGCGGAAAACTCGTACCATTCCATCGGCGGCAAGGCGTCTTTGTATTGGGCAAACCACCGTTCCAGCCGCGGCACGCGCTCTTTTGTATCGACGTGTTTATGTACTTGCAAATCGCAATAATATCCGGCCAGTTCATGCAAAAATGGAACGATCGTTTCGTAATGGCGCACGGTCTTGAGCACCTCTTGGCACGTGCGCACGAGCGCCGGCAAATAGCCGCCGTCTTCCTGCTCGCGGCGATGGCGGTAATAGTTCGACGGCTCCGCCCCGAGCGTCAAAGCATCCGGCATCGAGTCGTGCAAGGCGCGAAAATCGAGCGGATCCAGTGAGGTGCTCCGGTCGCACAAGTTATCTAAGTAGTCGCTAATCGTCTGGTACGCGACGATAAAGCGGATGCACGCTTCTAATTGTTCCCCCGCCAAAAGTGCCAAAATTGCACCGCCTTCACAATGGAACGTTTTCGACGCAATGCTCGCCAACGCTTGACGCCGCAGTTCCGGGTCAGGGATTTGCTCCGCCTGCCGCTGCCAATAGGCAAGCTCGCGGTGGACAATGGGAAACACGTCGCGATAGACCATTTTCATTAACGCAATCGGATGTGTCGGAATTTTCAATGGGCTCACCTCGGGCGCAAAAACCTTGCTCTTTTCTCTTCTAGTATTGCCATCCATGCAGCTTGGACAAACCGGTTTGGCTGCAGTCCGCTTCCTGTTGTTTACGAACGGCGGACAACTTTGTAAAATACAAATAGACAGACGATTTTGCATAAAGAAAGGAACGAAAGCGATGATTTATCCATACAAAGGAAAGACGCCGCACATTGCCCCGTCCGCCTTTATCGCCGATTATGTGACGATCACCGGCGATGTCACGATCGGCGAGGAGACGAGCATCTGGTTTCACACCGTCATCCGCGGCGACGTGGCGCCGACAATCATCGGCAACCGGGTCAATATTCAAGATAACTCAATTTTGCATCAAAGTCCAAACAATCCGCTCATCATTGAAGACGGCGTGACCGTCGGCCATCAAGTCATTTTGCATAGCGCCATCGTTCGCAAAAACGCCTTGATCGGCATGGGATCGATCATCCTCGATGGCGCGGAAATCGGCGAAGGCGCGTTTATCGGCGCCGGCAGCTTAGTGCCGCCCGGCAAAAAAATCCCGCCGAACGTGCTCGCCCTCGGCCGGCCGGCGAAAGTCGTCCGCGAGCTGACCGAAGACGATTTCCGTGAAATGGAACGCATCCGCCGCGAATACGTGGAAAAAGGGCAATATTACAAAGCGCTCCGGCAGCAGCGGCCCATCGAGCCGTAACGAGCGGCTGGAATGTCGGGCGTTTCCCATCGCCCTTGGCGGCCGATGACGAACCAACAGCCGAGAAACACGTCAATCACGCAGTCGTTGCCATGCCGTCATGCTCGCCTGACCAACCAATGCGAAAGCAAGCCAAAAAGAAAAAGAGGGGACGGCCGGCGATTGCCGATCACCCCCTCTTTTTTCGTTATTGTCCGTTCGCTAACGCCAACGCTTGCTCTTTCAGCACAGCCGCTTTATCGGTGCGTTCCCACGGCAAATCGACGTCCGTGCGTCCGAAATGGCCGTAAGCCGCCGTTTGTTTGTAAATCGGACGGCGCAGGTCAAGCATTTTGATGATGCCGGCCGGACGAAGGTCGAAGTTGTTGCGCACGACTTCAATCAAAATGTCTTCCGACACGTTGCCGGTGCCGAACGTATCGATCGAAATCGAAACCGGACGGGCGACACCGATGGCGTAGGCGAGCTGCACTTCGCACTTATCAGCAAGCCCGGCCGCGACAATGTTTTTCGCCACATAACGGGCCGCATATGCTGCCGAGCGGTCAACTTTCGTCGGGTCTTTGCCCGAGAACGCACCGCCGCCATGGCGGGCGTAACCGCCGTACGTGTCAACGATGATTTTCCGCCCTGTCAGCCCAGCGTCCCCTTGCGGACCGCCGATGACGAACCGGCCGGTCGGGTTGATGAAATAGTTCGTGTTCTCATCCAACAACTCCGCTGGAACCACCGGTTTGATGACGTGTTCTTTCATATCGCGTTCGATTTGATCTTGCTCAATTTCCGGATGATGCTGCGTCGAAATGACAATCGTGTCGACGCGCACCGGTTTGCCGTTTTCATCGTATTCGATCGTCACTTGCGTTTTGCCGTCCGGACGCAAATACGGCAACACGTCCGTTTTGCGCACTTCGGCCAAACGGCGCGCTAAACGGTGGGCAAGCGAAATCGGGAGCGGCATCAACTCTTCTGTTTCATTGCAGGCAAACCCAAACATAAGCCCTTGGTCGCCGGCACCGATCGCTTCAATTTCCTCGTCGGTCATCTGACCTTCGCGCGCCTCGAGCGCCCGGTCAACCCCCATCGCGATATCCGGCGACTGCTCGTCAATCGACGTCAGCACGGCGCACGTATCGGCGTCAAATCCGTATTTTGCGCGCGTATAGCCGATCTCGCGAACCGTATCGCGGACGATGCGCGGAATATCGACGTACGTCGACGTCGTAATTTCCCCGCTGACAAGCACGAGACCTGTTGTCACGCTCGTTTCACAAGCGACGCGGGCGTTCGGATCTTTTTCCAAAATGGCATCCAAAATGGCATCGGAAATTTGGTCACAAATTTTATCCGGATGTCCTTCGGTTACAGATTCTGAAGTAAACAAGCGGCGTTTGGCTGACATTCGGCTCATTTCCTCCTCTTGACGTAATGTGGCGATACGGAACTCGTTTCCCTTCGCAATATAAAAAAACCTTTCCTGTCACGGTGAGGAAAGGTCATTGCAATCGGATTGCTTCCTTTCACTCTTATCGTTCAAGGACCACGCCTTGCCACAGGTTAGCACCATTTCACATATGTAAAATTGTGACGGTTGCTGGGTTTCATCGGGCCTGTCCCTCCACCGGCTCGGGATAAGAGTATCCGTTCAATGACTTATCTTATCGCAATGGAATAAGCAAAGTCAACCGCAGAAATGAATTTTTTATTATCTGAAAAATAGGCAAAATAAGTTCAAAAAAACCTACACAATTAGTATGGACTATTAATAAAAATGTGTTATACTATTTTCAAGAGTGATTACAAAAAGAAGGCAGGTTGTGAACATGGGGATCGCAAACATGACAAATAAGCTTTCTTTGCTGCTGCAAAAACCGTACGTACATCACCAATTGTCCGTCGCTGAGCTCGTCGAAAAAGTGCTGCAACGACACGAAGGACGGCTGACGCACACCGGAGCCGTCGCCGTCACGACCGGCAAATATACCGGACGGTCGCCGAAAGACAAATATATCGTGGAAGAACCGTCGACGAAACAGACCGTTGATTGGGGAACGGTCAACCAGCCGATGGCGCCGGAAACATTTGAAAAACTGTATGATAAAGTGCTCGATTATTTAATGAGGAAAGAGGAACTGTTCGTCTTTAAAGGCTTTGCCGGCGCCGATCCGAAATCCCGGCTGCCGATTCAAGTCGTCAACGAATTCGCTTGGCACAACTTGTTCGTCCATCAGCTGTTCATCCGGCCGAGCGCTGAAGAGCTCGCCGCACATGAGCCGCAATTTACCGTCATTTGCGCGCCGAACTTTAAGGCGGACCCGGCTGTGGACGGCACGCGCTCGGAAGCGTTCATCATCATTTCCTTTGAACGCCGCGTTGTCCTAATCGGCGGGACGGAATACGCCGGTGAAATGAAAAAATCGATCTTCTCGGTGATGAACTATTTGCTGCCGGAACAAGGCATCCTGCCGATGCACTGCTCGGCCAACGTCGGCCAGGAAGGCGACGTCGCCCTCTTCTTCGGCTTGTCGGGAACCGGGAAAACGACGCTCTCGACCGACCCGAACCGCCGCTTGATCGGCGATGACGAACACGGCTGGTCGAGCCGCGGCATTTTCAATATCGAAGGCGGCTGCTATGCGAAATGCATCAACTTATCGCGCGAGAAAGAGCCGCAAATTTTTGACGCCATCGGCTTTGGCGCCGTGCTCGAAAATGTCATTCTCAACGACGCGACGCGAGTGCCGGATTACGATGACGGCACGCTGACGGAAAACACGCGCGCCGCCTACCCGCTTCAAGCGATCAAAAACATCGTCGACCCAAGCGTCGCCGGCCACCCGTCCACGATCGTGTTCCTGACGGCCGATGCGTTCGGCGTCCTGCCGCCGATCAGCAAACTGACGCGCGAACAGGCGATGTACCATTTCTTAAGCGGCTACACAAGCAAACTCGCCGGCACGGAACGCGGCGTCACCGAACCGGAAGCGACGTTCTCGACGTGCTTTGGCGCGCCGTTTTTGCCGCGCCCGGCCGTCGAGTACGCGGAAATGCTCGGACAAAAAATCGCTGAGCACAACGTCCGCGTCTTTTTGGTCAACACCGGTTGGACAGGAGGGCCGTACGGCGTCGGCAGCCGCATGAAGCTCGCCTACACCCGCGCGATGGTGCAAGCCGCCGTCGAAGGAGAGCTTGACAACGTCGAAACCGTGCAAGACCCGATCTTCGGCCTCGCCATCCCGGCGCACGTCCCCGGCGTGCCGGACGACGTCTTGCGCCCGCAAAACACATGGGCCGACAAACAAGCGTACGAACAAAAGGCGAAAGAGCTGGCGGAAAAATTCCGCGCCAACTTCCAAAAATTCGCCCACATCGATCCGTCCATCGAAAAACTCGGCGGACCGCTCGTTTAACAAGAACCCAGCCGGACAGGGAACCGTTCCCTGTCCGGCTGTTTTTTATTTCTTTCCTTTGCTTTGGACTCCGACACTGAATCCTTAAGCATTTCTGTACGTCGATCCGTTTCATTCGCCTCAAACAACCTCAAAACAACCGGACTCGATCAAACGCAATGGGCTTCTGTGTTTTCATTTGTCGCAATGGCCATTAGTTCTGTAAGGAATACGTAATGTCATCAAAAGATGGATGATTAATGAACTTGCGCATGATTTCTAAAGTTTTTACTCCCTGTTCCCCCAAGAATTGTGTTCTTGCCTCTATTTCTTCAACTGTTTTCCGCAAATCATTCATATACTTATCACAATTTTTAGTATCATTAAACAAGTGATCAAGATGCATAATTCCTATAGAAACTCCAGCAGCATGATATGCCTCACATTTCGCACCCTCCCAACGAAAATCGGGAGGATTTTTTGTGTCCATCGTCGAATGAATCCTTGACATACAAGGAAAGTGAAGGAGTTTTTCTCTCATGAACGTTCAAGTCAAAAAGGTCTATCGCAATTATTATTTGAATATAATAAGTGCCCTATTCAAGAAACTGGGCCTGCCCCAATTGATTGACCATCTCGTTCCCGTTGATCCACAGTGCCAGACTCGAGTCAGCGATGCCGTTCAGGCCATCATCTACAAGTCATACGGAACGACCAGCGATGGTAAAAAAAGGATAGCCATCGCTCGTCGTGTTGGTCAAAAAGTTATTCTGAAAAACTAAATAAAAAATCCTTTGTTTTGACCTTGTTAGGGTGCGAAATGTGAGATATGCTCTGTCTAAAGGCCTTTTGATTTTCAAGATACTCTAAACAGAATAAGGGGGAGGCTTCCATTGCTTCAGTATATCCATTTACCTTTAGCAGATTGTTGAAAATCAACCCGTTTTCCTTCGCTCCATCGTTTTGGGGCGTGGCAAAAAGCCAGTTTCATCAAAGACTGAAGATCTGATTTTTGGTTCATTTTGACTATTCCATCACCAGTCGTTTCGATGATCAAAGAGAGGATTGAGGTCATGAAAAATAAAACATTTCATTTCCTTTGGATCGGACAATCTTTCGCGAATTTCGGAGATGTGTTCTACATTGTTTCCGTTGTCTCTTACCTATATCATTTGACATCGAAAGCCATGGCTGCCGCATTAGTCCCTTTTTTCGTTACATTGTCGTTATTTATTAGCGGAATCGTCGCACCGATATTTTTCGAAAAATATAAACTAAAAACGTTATTGTCCTACGGACAAATGTGTAAAACATTTCTGCTGCTTTTTCTCTCGCTGTTTTTGCAATGGGGTGCGGAACATTACACTGCGATCGTTTATGTTTTTGTATCATTGATCGCTTTTTTAGATGGGATCAATAATCCGATTAAAAACTCCCTCGTTCCTTTTATCGTTTCCAAGGAGGAAATCTTGAAAGCCAACAGTTTTGTAAACACGTTAGACCAATTCATCAAACTTAGCGCATGGCCGATTGGGAGTTTGATTGTCAGTGTAGGGTCGCCGTTCCTTTTAATCAATATCACCTTATTGTTCTATGTCGTCTCAAGCATTCTCATGTTTCTGTTGCATATACAAGAACATACAAAGAAGAAGACGGCTCAAGGCAAAGGCCTAAAGAACTTTCTCCTTTCGATCAGTCTAGGATGGGAATACACTTGGAGAAATGTGCACGCTAAATCGATTAGCTTCATGTCATTTTTTGAAGGAATCGGAAATGGGGTCTGGATTTCGGCCATCCTTTATATGTATGTGAAAGAACAATTACATGTAGGAGAGGAATGGTGGGGATATATTAACTCTGTTTTCTTTGGCGGCATGGTGATAGGGGGATTGTTAAGCGTTAAGTTTAGTCAATCGGTTGAAAAAAACCAGCAATTTTTTGTATTGTTTGGCCCGTTTTGTATCGCTATTGTCACACTGTTATTTGGCACAACGACGCACGGTGCGCTGGCGCTTCTGTATTCCGCCCTGTACGGGATCATCGAACAATGGAAGCTGATCTGTCTTCAGACGATTCTTCAAAAAAATGCCCGGATGGACGCTCTGCCTCATGTTTTTGCCGTGCAGGGAGTCATTAGTTCCGTAACATTCGGAATTTCCACATTGTTAATGAGCTTTATCGCCGATGTTTACGGGATTCGTTTTTCATTTTATTTGTCTGTTTGCTGCTTTTTGATCAGCGGCTGGATCAGTTATCGTCAGCGGAAAATCTGGAGTTATAAGGAGAACCAAAAAGGAGAAATCACGGGAACTATTTTGTGAGCTCCCTCTGTAAATGATCACTTTATTTCAGAACAAAGCAAAGGAATCAGTCTTGCTTCATCATATGGCAGAGTGCAAACCGAAGGATTGTTTGCGCCCCTGCCTTTTCAACATTAGAATCAAAACGCCAATCGGGACGATGAACGTCGCCGACAAATTCTGTCAATAGACTTTACCCTCGATGGCCGTAAGGTTCGAACGCATAAAATGATTGTCGTCGATCCCCCGGGATTTTTGCACGATTGGAGGTCGACGACAATGCGAAGGCGGGTTTACTTCTTCAGCTGTTCAATCTTTTCCGCCGGCAGCCCGGTCAGCTCGTGGATCGTGTCGACATCGTACCCTTTCGCCAACATTTTCTTCGCGACGTCGATTTTCCCTTCCTCGATCCCTTTTTGACGTCCCTGTTCAATCCCTTGCTTCATCCCTTGCTTTATTCCTTGTTTCAACCCTTGTTCGATTCCTTGTTTGACTCCTTGTTGAATGCCTTTCTCGATTCCCCGCTGTTCGTATGAGATGATGAGCTCCATCACTTGTTTCGCTTCCTTCGTCTCCATTTGGCTCACCTCGTTTCGCAGTTGGATTTCCTCCGCTTCGGACAACCGCAAATACGTTTCAAAAAACCCAAACAACAGCCGCTGTTTCGCCTCATCGAGCTCGAGGCGGACGAGCATGCGCAAAAACTCCTTTTTCACTTCCACCTTCTCGCTTTCATTATACCCCATTTTGCTTAACAAGGCGGCGGCAACCGGATTGTCACGGCGGATGTACTCGCGCCACGGCAGTTTGTGCAGTTCCACCGTCAGAAAGCGGAAGTCAAGAACCGTCAAAAATGGAAATTGAATCATCAATGAGGAAGGTTCGTCGTGGCGTTCGTCGTAGCTGAAGATGGCAATCGGGAGGATGCGGCGGCGGTGTTTTTGAAACAAGCGGCTGAAGTAGAGGAACATTCGCTCGGGGAACGTCCGCTGCTTATAGCTTTGATGTTCGACGTGAACGATGACGAGCCCGTCTTCCCCTTTTACCTTTGTTTCGACCAACAAGTCGACGCGGTGCTTCTCCCCGGCTGTCACGTCGGTGAACAGCTCTTCGGAGAGGAAAGAGAGATGGTGAACGTCGATGTGCTCGTACACGTCAGGAAAGAAAAGAAGCAAAAAGTCTTCGAAAAACGTCGACAGCAGCTCCTTGAACAACCGGTCGTGATCGATTCGCTGTTTGGCCACGTTTTCCCTCCTTGCGATATCAAATTCATTGCATCCTATTCGCTTTCTTCCGGCCCAACTCCTGCTTTTCCCCGAACTTTTTCATCCGTTTCGCTGTTACGGCCGGAATCGGGGCAAGCGGCCTAGTTTTCCCTCGCTTCCAAAACAGGGAGCGCAAACCGTTCTTCCGTTTGCGCTCCCATTCCCCACTTAGTCGGCCGCCCCATTCGGTGCGGCTCCGCGGTCTCCCGCATTCAATTCGTCGAATACAGGCTGACGAGCTCGTACGTCACCGTCGTCCGGTTGTCTTCCCACTCGAGCTTTTTCACGACCGCGATGCCGCTCGCTTCGCTTTGTACGGTCCGGCGCACTTCAAGCGGCACGTCGAGCGGATACAAGCGGTATCCGTCTTTTTCCAGCACAAACACATTTCCTTGAACGCGCTGTTCCTTCCCTTTGGTCACAATGACCGTCTGCACTTCCATCGGCATGCCCATATGATTTCAACCTCCTTGGCTGCCCATCGATTCGTTGGCGGCCGCGCCGCCTTTCTACTCGTATCGTATCACACCGTCGGCTGTTGTTTCATCCATTGTGTAAGCCTTTGCACCGTCTTGCGGTTGGCTGGCGGCGGAAAATAGTGGGTGAACGTGGGGAAGTACCAAGCCGTGACCGGTTTGCCGAGCTGCTTCAACCGCCGTTCCAGCCGCCAAGCGTGCTCAATCGATACGTTCTCATCACGTCCGCCGTGGATGATGAGCACCGGGGCCTTGAGCCGTTCCAGATGATAGAGCGGCGTGCGGTGCCGGTAGCGCTCTGGGCATTTGTTCGGCGTCCCGCCGATGACGCGCTTCATCATCCGCCGCAAATCCGGACGTTCCCAGTATGTTAGCGCTACATCCGTCACGCCGCCCCAAACCGCGACGGAACAAACCCGTTCAGCGAGCATGGCGGCATGAAGCGCCATCGCCCCGCCGCGCGAGAAGCCGAACAGATGGACGCGCCCCGGGTGGACGAGCGGGTGGCGGCGAAGAAGCTCAAACCCGGCAAATGCGTCATAGCGATCGTCGCCGGCGAAATCTTCGTTCCCTTCCCCGCCTCCGTTGCCGCGGTAAAGCGGGGCGAAGACGGCAAATCCGCGCGACGCGAACTCGATGAGGCGCGGCACTCGCACCTGCCCGACGTTTTTGATCCCGCCACGCAAATATAAAAACCCGTCGTACACGCCGTTTCCTTTCGGCGCCGCGAAAAACCCTTTCACCTTCAGCCCTTGGGACATATAGGTGACAACGAACACCTCGATGCCCGGGTGCGGCGACGGAAACCGGTATTGGTCGATGATGTCCCCGTCCATACGCCCGCCTCCTTCCTACGCGAAACTAGATGATGCGAACCACCCGTCATCATCCCCCAATGCCTTCTTTCATTAGGGCAAGTGGAGATGTCCGACTGCCTCGCCGCTCTTGCATGCCGCCCCTTGGAAGAGCATCAACTTGAAAAAGCCCTCGAGCGCGAGGAACGGCCCGACCGCCTATTTTTTCTAGGCCTTCACACATTTTTCCCTCCTGCATACGATAAGGTGAAGCCAATGTTCACCGCACGTGGACGAAAAGGGGGTAAGCCGCATGAAAAAATGGATCGCATGGTTGTGCTCGCTTCTTCTCCTTCTGCCGCTCGCTGCCTGCGGCAACGGCAACGGCCAAGGAGAAAAGCCGCTGAAAAACGTCCGGCTCGCCGAAGTGACGCACTCGATTTTTTACGCGCCGCAGTACGTCGCCTTAGCGAAAGGCTTCTTTAAAGAAGAAGGGCTCGATGTCGAGCTGACGACGACATGGGGCGGCGACAAAACGATGACGACGCTGCTGTCCGGCGGCGCGGATATCGCTTTGGTCGGCTCGGAAACATCCATTTATGTCTATGCGCAAGGGACGGATGACCCGGTCATCAACTTTGCGCAACTCACGCAAACTGACGGCACGTTTCTCGTTTCCCGCAAAAAAATCGACCACTTTACGTGGGAGATGTTGAAAGGAAGCACGTTTCTCGGCCAGCGGAAAGGCGGCATGCCGCAAATGGTCGGCGAATTTGTGCTGAAACAACACGGCATTGACCCGCACAACGATTTGCATCTCATTCAAAACGTCGATTTCGCCAACATCGCCAACGCGTTTGCGAGCGGGACCGGCGATTTCGTCCAGCTGTTTGAACCGACCGCGAGCATTTTTGAGCAAGAAGGAAAAGGCTACATCGTCGCTTCCTTTGGCACCGAGTCCGGACGCGTCCCGTACACATCGTACATGGCAAAGCAAAGCTATATAAAAGCGAACAAAGACGTCATTGAAAAATTTACGCGCGCCATCTACAAAGCCCAGCAATGGGTGGCATCGCACAGCGCCTCGGACATCGCGAAAGCCATTCAGCCGTATTTCAAAGACACCGATTTGGCCCTCATCGAAAAAGTGGTTGATCGCTACAAAAGCCAAGGCACCTACGCGACCGATCCGATTTTAGATGAAGAAGAATGGAACCACTTGCAAACGATCATGGATGAAGCCGGCGAACTGCCGAAGCGCA
This sequence comes from Geobacillus uzenensis, assembly GCF_002217665.1. Classification (NCBI taxonomy): domain Bacteria; kingdom Bacillati; phylum Bacillota; class Bacilli; order Caryophanales; family Anoxybacillaceae; genus Geobacillus; species Geobacillus uzenensis. The sequence continues at coordinate 43,667 of NZ_NEWL01000002.1, read as the reverse complement.
TCGATCTTGAAACATTAGTGGATTCATCGTTTGCCAAACAGGCGATGAATGAGTAACGAAAGCGGGTGAATCGGATGTTTCTTGCCATTGACCGCCTCTCGCACACGTATTTTACGAAAACGACCGCCGTCACCGCGCTCGATCAAGTGTCGCTGTCCGTCGAGAAAGGAGAGTTCGTCTCCTTTCTCGGCCCCAGCGGCTGCGGCAAAACGACGTTGCTGTCGATCATCGCCGGGCTCATTGAGCCGACGGAAGGATCGGTCTGCATCGACGGCGAACCGCTTTGGCCGCGGGAAACGAACGCCGCTATGGCGCGCCGGGCAGGCGGAGCGGATTCACCGATCCGCCGCGCGGTCGGCTACATGCTTCAGCAAGACTACTTGTTTCCATGGAAAACAATCGAGGAAAACATCTTGCTCGGTCTCAACATCACAGGAACGTTGACGCCAGAAACAAAAGAGCGGGCGCTCGCCCTGCTGGCCGAGATCGGCCTCGGCGGCGTCGAATCGTATTATCCGAGCCAGCTGTCCGGCGGCATGCGCCAGCGCGCCGCCCTCGTGCGCACGTTGGCGACCGACCCGAAGCTGTTGCTGCTCGATGAGCCGTTTTCCGCCCTTGACCAACAGACGAAACTGAAGCTGGAAGAACTTGTATGGAAAACGTTACAGCAATACGAAAAAACCGCGGTGCTCGTCACACATGACATCGAGGAAGCCATCGCCATGAGCGACCGCATTTTCTTGTTTTCGCCGCGGCCAGGCCGCCTTGTGCGGACGTTTGCCATTCCAGATGAGCTGCGGCACTGTCCACCGTTCGCCGCCCGCCAGCATTCGGCGTTTTCCGCGTTGTTTCAATCCATTTGGAAGGAGATGGAGGCCCTTGAATCCGTCTAATGAACGCATCCGCTCGCTGCATCATAACTACCTTGCCGCACTCCGCAAAGAGCGGCGCGTGATCCGCCTTTGGCAAGCCGCACTCCTTGTCGCCTTTTTCGCCGTCTGGGAAGCGGCGAGCCGCTTTCATTGGGTCGATCCGCTCTTGTTCAGCTCTCCGTCCGCCATTTTCAAGCTGTTCTTGGAAAAAATCGGCGATCACTCTCTTCTCACGCATACGTGGGCGACTTTGTTTGAAACGATGCTCGGGTTTGTCATCGGCACGGCCGGCGGCGCGCTGATCGGCGCGTTGCTTTGGTGGTTTCCACGCCTCGCCAAAACGCTGGATCCGTATTTGGTCGTCTTTAACGCCATGCCGAAAGTCGCGCTCGGACCGATGTTGATCGTCGCCCTTGGGCCGGGGTTTACATCCATTATCGCCATGGGCGTCGTCATTTCGATCATCATTACGACGATTGTCGTTTATGCGTCGTTTCAAGAAGTCGACCCGAACTATGTGAAAGTGTTGCGGACGTTCGGCGCCACCCGCTACCAATGTTTCAAAGAAGCGGTGCTGCCGGCGTCGTTTCCGGCGATCATTTCCACGTTGAAAGTAAACGTCGGCCTCGCCTGGGTCGGCGTCATCACCGGCGAGTTTCTCGTTTCCAAACAAGGGCTCGGCTATTTAATTATTTACGGCTTCCAAGTATTCAATTTTACCCTCGTCTTAATGAGTTTACTCATTGTCGCGCTGCTGTCGACGGTGATGTACCAGCTTGTCGCGATGATCGAAAAAAAATGGAGCAGCCGCCGCTAAGAGACGTTCGCGAACGATCGATGGGCGTCTCTTTTTGCTTTGCCGCCGACGGCGAAACAAGGCCGCCAAATATTAGTCGATCCACCCGCGCCGTTTGAGTTCCGCAAGCGCTAATGGAAGCACATCATCCTTCATGAGATAGCTAAAGCGCCGATCGTCGCGGATATGGTCCGGCAACGCCGAAAGCAGCACCGGGCCGTTCGTCTCCCAATACGATTCCCGCTCTAGAAGTGCCGTAATGTTGGCGAAATACATGTTTTTCACAAGATCCGGCTCGACCTCGTATTGGCCGACATAGGAAAGACGGCCAATGACCCCGCCTGTTTCTTCCATCACCTCACGGGCAGCGGCCGCCTCAGCCGTTTCTCCGCTTTCAACCTTGCCGCCGGGAAATTCGAGGCCGCGGTGCGGATGATCTGTCAATAGCCACTGATCTTGGTAGCGGCAAATGATCCACACATGCCCGGGGGCCGAGGAAAACGGATGGTCCGCAAACGCCAGCCGGACGCGATGCCCGTAGTAATCACGAAATTCATACATCGGACTCTCCCCTTTCCTCTCCCCATTATACAAAAAAAGCCGCCCCATTCGCGGCTTTTTAGTCGTTTGTTTCTGTTTCTTCAGGTAGGATGCCAAGCGAGCGGACATGCGCCTTCGCTTCGTCATTGCCAAGCCGGTAAATCATTTCGTAAATTTTCGTCATCGTTCGGTCATAGGCGTCATTTTCCCGGTCGTAATGATATTGGACATACGGCACATGGGCGCGCCAAAACGCCTGCCAGTCCGTCGAATAGTTTTGGTCAAAATACTCGCGCAGCTCGGCGATTTCCCGGTCGGTTGCCTCAATTTGGAAGTCCCATGGCGACGCCGTTTTCAACTGAGAAATTTCTCCGGTTGCCATCGAGACGTAGTACGTCTTTTTCCGTTCTTCTGCCACACTCGTCCACTCCTTCTGCTCTTTTTGTTTAGTGTGGGGCCATCTAGGAAAAATATGCGGATTTCACGAAAATGGGCGAACAAAATGAGGTGGCCGTTTCGGCGGAAGCGATCGATAAGGCAAGAGGGCCACTCCGGCATAATCGGAAAACGTACAATGCAGCGTTTTCCTCAGAAGGCCGGTGATGAAAGGAGCAAGCCGCTTCACCGCCTTGTTTCTCAAATAGAGAAATTTTGCGGCATCGGCTTCTCATTTCACATGGTCTAACGTCAGCTAGGAGCGATCATTATTTTTCACCAGCCTTTCAGAGATTGGCGACTGAGCCAACCGTTCATCCTCATCGGTCAATGCGAAAGGAGCATTGTACACAAAAATCCCCCGCCAAGCTAGCCTTCGGGGGTCATTTCATCTCATCTTTCAACAGCTCGATCGCCTTGCGCAGCACGGCCGGAATCGGAACGCCGGCCCGTCCGGCGTTTTCCACAATCGAGATAAATTCATTGGCAATATAGAAAAATATGATCGCATCACGAATTAAGTGCATATCCCAGCCGATGGCCAAATCGACGAGATGGGATGCAGCGACAAGCACGAAAATAAGCAATTTGCGGACGATGCCGCGAAACCCGACCTGGCTTGACAGCCTGCCTTCCAACGCACTCGCGACAATACCGGTGATATAATCGACGATCACTAACGCTAGCAAAATGACTACAAATGTGTCCACGCTGCCGACGAACAGTGACACGAGCGAACCGAACAGCGAAACCCCGATCATCGGAATCGGCTTGTTCACGTTCCCCCCCTCCTTCGACATAGAATACGCGTAACTATTCTATGCCGAGGAGACAAAGCAAGCCGCGGCGCTTTCCCTAAACAATGCTTTTTTTCGACAAAAGCAAAAGGCTGCCCGGTGGGGTGACGGGCAGCCTGTCCGTTTACCGTCCCAAAAACGATTTCAGCATCCAGACGTGTTTTTCCAAACTCCGGTGAATGCCAAGCAGCATATCCCCTGTCGTTTCATCGCCGACTTCATCCGCCACTTGCATTCCTTCCTTCAGTTCGCCGATCATCGTCTCAAAATCGCCGGCAATCGCGGCGACCATTTGCTCGGCCGTTTCCGTCCCGGTCGCTTCCTTGACGGACGCTTGCTCCAATGCGCCTTTCATCGTCGCCACCGGTTTGCCGCCAAGCGCCAGCAGCCGCTCGGCGAGCGCGTCAATATGGCCGGCCGCTTCGTTGTAAAGCTGTTCAAACTTCTCATGCAGCGTAAAAAATTGCGGTCCGGTGACATACCAATGGTAGTTGTGCAGCTTCACGTACAACACGGTCCAGTTCGCGATTTGCTTGTTGACAATGTCCGTTAATTGGTTTGCCATATTCATTCCTCCCCATGGTTGATTTACCCAACTTGTCCGTTATTGAAACAGCCGAACCTTGCCGTTGAATAGGTTGCCCGATTGCAGCAGAAATATGAATGTGCGCGTGTTCCCGTATGATATAATGGAAAGAAAAAAGGCAGGCGTCATCATGTATTGGACGTTAGTGATTTGTCTTATCATTGTAGCGGTCGTTCTTTTGTTGGCAGTCGTCACCACTTCGAAAGCGTACGGGTACAAACATACAGTAGATCCGCTTCCCGAGGAACGGGGCGACAAACAACAAACCGGCCCAAAACAGCCGCAGTAGCGGCTTTCGGGCCGGCCGATTCATCAGCCGAACACTTTTTTCAGCTCCGTTTTCTCTTGCGACAGCCAAAAGCGCATCAACTCTTTCGCCGCCTCTAAGTCATGCAGCTTCGCTTGGCCGCATTGCCGCTCGGTGGCGGCCGGCACTTCCGTCGCATTCAAGGCGTCTTTCATCGTCTCCTCAAGCAAATCGATGATTTCCTCAACGGTCGGCGATCCGCTCACGACAAGGTAGAACCCCGTCTGGCAGCCCATCGGCGAGATGTCGATAATGTCAAAATGATCGTACTTGGCCGCATGTTTGCGCAGCGTATACGCCAACAAGTGCTCTAACGTATGAATGGCCGCCGGGTCCATCGCTTCTTTGTTCGGCTGGCAAAAACGAATATCGAACTTATTGACAACGCCGTCGCTGCCGACTTTGTGAACGCCGCAATGCCGCACGTACGGCGCTTTGACGGCGCAATGATCCAATTCAAAGCTTTCTACCGGTGAAGGCATACAAAATCCCCCTTAGTCGTGTATTCTCTTTTTTATCATAACCAAAACGAGGGGTGTCCCGCATCTTTTTTGCCTTCCATACCGTTTCGGCCGGAAAGACCTTGACTTCCAAAGCCGGCGGGACAGGCGAAACACCCGCTGGAGGCGAATGCCTTTTCACCATAACGCACCATTTCCCTTGAACGGAAAAGCGGTTTATTCTATTGTAGAAATAGTGACAACGACGGAAAGGAATGGTTGCAGTGGCCAAGTTGTTGATCATGCTCATCCGTTTTTACCAACGATTTCTTTCCCCGCTTAAGCCGCCAACTTGCCGTTTTTACCCGACCTGCTCGAATTATGGGCTCGAGGCGGTAAAACGGTTTGGCGCCCTCAAAGGGGGGTGGCTGACAGTGAAGCGGATTTTGAAATGCCATCCGTTTCATCCGGGTGGGTTCGACCCTGTTCCTGAACCATCTCAGCACCTTAATGAAACAAAATAACTGTATTCCCCCTTGCCATTTTCCTCATTTTTTTATCGAAGAAAACGGCCATTCCATCCGGAACGGTTTTTGAATTGGCTTGAAAATTGGCCAATAGAAGTAGTTCGGGCGAAAGGATTTTTTTGGCTTGCTTCGAGGAATGACATGTGCTGCCTGTTATCACAAGCTGGGACGTCCATTACCATTCAAGGAGCCGGGCAATGGGTGGCTACCTATCCGGAAGAAGCCATTCGTGAGATTCTTCAAGAAGACGACGCATTGCGCACAAATTGGGACAACGTATACGGCGATCGTATGACCGAGTTCGTGTTAATCGGCATCGAGATGGATGCCAGGCGGATTGAAGCGACGCTTGATGAATGCCTGCTGACAGATGACGAAATGAAAGAGGACTGGACAATATGGAAAGACCCTTTCCCACCATTTCATCCTTCGCTTTAAGCAATGATAAATGCTTTTCAAATCGGAATCATTACGATATAATAACGAAGGACATATCTCTTCGAAGGAAGGAGCTCATGATGAGAACGAAATCATGGATTGTATGCGTATTTCTCGCTTTATTCGGCCTGCTATACGGCTGCCAAAGCAACCAAAATCCGAACGAGACGCAACCCGCGAAAGAAACGTTAACGATTTATACAACCGTCTACCCGCTCGAAGATTTCACGAAAAAAATCGGCGGCGATGCCGTCGAGGTCCATAACGTTTATCCGCCGGGAGCGGAAGCCCATACGTTCGAACCGACAACGAAAACGATTCAACAGATCGCCGAGGCGGACGCCTTCATTTACATCGGCCAAGGCATGGAGCCTTTCGCTGAAAAGCTAAAAGAAACGTTAAAAAATGAACCTGTTCGCTTTCTCGCTGCTGCCGACGGCATCGACCTCCTTGAATCGTCCCATGAAGAACATGGAGAGGAACATGAACATAACGCCGAAGAAGGCGGCGGAGGGGAACACAATCATGGTGACAAAGACCCTCACGTCTGGCTTGACCCAATCCGTTCGATCACGATCGCCGAACAGATTCGCGACCTGCTGATCGAGCTCAAACCAGAGCAAAAAGAAATGTTTACGAAAAACTTTAACACCTTAAAAGCAAAACTAGAAGCGCTTGATCAAACATTCCAACAAACCGTGCAGTCAGCGCCGAAAAAAGACATTCTCGTCGCCCATGCCGCCTACGGTTATTGGGAGGAACGCTATGGGCTCCGCCAGCGGAGCGTATCCGGCCTGTCACCGACAAACGAACCATCGCAAAAAGAGCTTGCCGCGCTCATCGATTGGGCAAAACGCCATCACATTCGCTATGTTCTTTTTGAGCGCAACATCCCAGCCAAAACTGCGGAAATGGTGCAGCATGAAATCGGCGCCAAGGCGCTCTATTTGCACAACCTTGAAACGCTGACTGACGAAGACAGGAATCAACACCGTGATTACTTCGACTTGATGGAAGAAAATATTGAAACGATTCAACAGGCGCTCCGTTAGCCTTTCCCCGCTCCGCTGCCAAGGCGGAGCTTTTTTATCGCTTTTTTTGCCGAAACTTTCTTTTTCGTGGCAGTGCTCCAAAAGATGGAGGACGAATGTAATATACCATTTTTGTTTAAAATTTTCTAAAAATTATATGGAACATTTGCGCAAACGAGCGATGATCACGCTTCCGATCAGCATCATTTTCGCCATATGCATCGCTGTCTCCTTACTTTCTCATGAACATCAAACCAGACACGTCCCACATCTCCAAAACGCAGAAGCTGGCCGAGTATACAAAGCCAGCCAACGGTCCGCCTGCGGCTCCCGCCGATCTGAACCATGACGGCCAGATCGATCTCCACGACGTGCTGCTGGCCTTGCAAAAGCAGCAACGACAAACAGGCGATAACAAGAAAAAAGATCACCAATAGCGACACCTTGCCATAAGTATATGATAAAAATGGGACGTTTCTGACTGCGCCCTCGCAAGGACAAGGCAGAGAACGTCCGAACGTTTTTTCTTTCAAGGTGAAACGGCATGTCGGGCTTTCATTCCATTGCAAGACATGCCGTTTTTTATTAGGCAGACATCCATTCAATGCGGCGGCCGCCCGTCCATAAAAAGCAACATTCGAGTTCGCGCGGGCAAAATCCGACCGCCTTTCGGCATAAAGACGGCATGCTTTCCTTGCATTGCCGGATTTGTCCCTCTTCCTCGCACCATAACAATACGCGCACCCGGTCGCGGTAAACGATGCAGAGGCTTGCACTGCTCCATTCCTCCTCCCTTCCCTGATGCCCCCCGCCGACAAGCAACAGCGGTTTGCATTCTGCTTCTTCCGCCGAACCGAAAAACTGCAGCAAATGGTCCGTCACTTTGGCGAGCACGAGGCCATAATGCAATGGCGAAGGAAAGAGAGACAACGAAAGGAGCGGGCGGTGCATTTCAATCAGCCTCAGCAGCTGAAACGGCGACCGCAAGGAAGGGGCTGTTTCACAATACGCCTCGACGACGCGGCGGAGAAATCGGTGAACGGCATAAACCCAAGCGCCTTGCGTTTCTTGATGTATATATCTCATCGCTGCCGCCTCCCATGTTTATGCATGTTGTTCCAGCTGCTCCAACACAGCATAAATCGAACTCCACGACCGCTTGACAAAGTAAATGGGCTTGTCTTTGCTTTTCGCCTTTTCTTTCACTTTTTTCGCTAAGTTATGGTTAATGTAATCGATCATCACTAATACGGCATCCACATGTTCCGGGATATCGCGCTTGACCATATTCACTTTTCGGCCATTGACATGAATGATTTCCCGGAAACCGGAATCCGCTAATTTATCGGTAATGTTGCCTAAATGATCCGCACCAACAACAAGCAATGAGGCCATGACATCTTCCTCCCTTATCGCTTTCTCTATTGCTATTTTAATTGAGAATGATTTTCTATGTCAATGATAATGATAAATGTTTTCATTTTGTCACATTCAAAAAAACCGTTCCGACTTTAACAAGGCGACGGGCGACAGAACGGCCTCTGTTTCTTCCCCTTTCCGCTCATAAATGGCGGCTAAGCCGGCAAACTATTGGTGTAGGCGATTTCACTATGATAAGGGGGATGACGAATGGCGAAAGACGTTCTTTGCGAAGTCCGCAACTGCCATTATTGGGCGGAAGGAAATCGCTGCAGCGCCGAGGCGATTTACGTCGTCAGCCATACAGGAAAAATGGCGTCCGATTCGACGGAAACGGATTGCAAAACGTTTGTTCCTTCTGATGAAGCATAACTGTCAAGCAAGTCAAGCGCTGCCTGGCTGACCGGGCGGCGCTTGCATAGTTAGAGGGGGATGACGATGGACAAGCGCGCCAGCCTCATTAACGCGTTCAAGGAGGAAATGAAGAAGCGCCATCCGGCGGCCTATCCGGTTTGCATCGACTCCTTCACGAACTTGTGGCAGTACGAGTTCGGTTCATTGGAGCAGTTGCCGCCCGATATTAAGCGGCTTGTCGCCTATCGGGCGGCGGAGCTTGGACTGGCGGACGATGATTTTTAATGCCGGCTGCGGGATCAAGCGAGCGCCCCGTTTATCGGCGGGGCGCTCGCTGTTCTGCTTCCGGAATGAGCGTTTTCAGCTCGCGGCGCAGCAGTTTTTGCGCTGCATTGCGCGGCAGCGCAGGAACGAAATACATGCGCGCCGGCACTTTATAGGTAGCTAATCGGCGGCGGCAAAATTGCTTCAATTCGTCCTCATCCGCCGCCGCCCCTTGCTTTAATTTCACAAACGCGTACGGCACTTGCCCCCATGTTTCATCTTCCACGCCGGTCACCCCGGCTTCTTCGACAGCCGGATGCGCGAGGAGCACGGCCTCGATTTCGGCGGGGTAGACGTTTTCGCCGCCGGAGATGATGAGGTCAGAGCGGCGGTCAAGTACGTACAAAAACCCTTCTTCGTCGACATACCCGATATCTCCCGTATAAAACCAGCCGTCGCGGATCGCCTGTTCGGTCGCCTCCGGGCGGTGCAAATACCCTTTTGTCACGTTTGGCCCTTTCACGACAATTTCCCCGGCTTCATACGGCGCGGCCGGCTGCCCGTCGCGCATGATGCGCAACTCGGCCGGAAAAAGCGGCTTGCCGGCTGAGCCGAGCTTGGTCAAGCTGTATTCCGGCGCCAAGGTGACAATTTGCGACGCCGTTTCCGTCATTCCGTACGTTTGGTATACCGGAATGCCTTTTTTTTTGCACGCTTCAAGCAGCGGCTGCGGCGCCGGCCCGCCGCCTAGCAGCATGCAGCGGAACGTATCCGGGTAGCGCGCTGCGCCTAGTTCGGACACCATCCGCTGCAGCATGGCGGCCACAACCGACATGACGGTTACCTTGCCGTCCATGATCAAAGCGTTGGCCGCCTTGGCGTCAAACGACGTCTGCAGCTGCATCGGCATGCCGTAAATGACGCTGCGCATGGCGATCGACAGCCCGCTAATATGAAACAGCGGCACGGCCGCCAGCCAGCAGTCGCGCTCGTGCAACCCTAAGTTGAGCGCCGAGCCGACAGCGCTCCACCAATGGTTGCCGTATGTTTGCAGCACGCCTTTCGGGGTGCCGGTCGTCCCCGATGTATACATAATCGTTGCCGTCTCGTCCAAATGGCAGGTTTCTTTAAGCAACACGTCCGCTTCGGCAAACGCGGCGAGCGCGCTCACCGTTATGACCCGCCCGTCGCCGCCGAAGCGGCCGGCCAGATCGTCGTCGGCAATCACGACGCGCGCCCCGCTGTCATCGAGCTGCCAACAAAGCTCATATGGCGTAAGGCGCACGTTTTGCAGCAACGCACGGGCGCCGAGGAAAAACAACGCATGGACGATCTCCATCATCTCCACGCTGTTTTTCATCAGCACCGCGACAATGTCGCCTTCTTTGACGCCCGCCCCGGCAAGGCGGCGCGCCCAGCTCGCGGCGGCTTCATACAGCTCAGCGAACGTTTTCGTCCGCTTTCCGTCACTGATGGCCGTCCGCTCCGGGGTCAAAAACGCCCGCTGCTTCAGCCAGTTTGGCATCGTTGTCATTCATTTTCCCCCTTTCATCGTAAAGAAGCAGCTTGACGGGACATCAAGCTGCTTCTTCGTTCTCACGGAAAACGCGGAAACTGGCCGAAGTCCGGTTTCCGTTTTTCTTTAAACGCTCTCATTCCTTCTTTCGCTTCTTCCGTCGTATAGAAAAGGAGCGTCGCATCGCCGGCGAGCTGCTGAATGCCGGCCAAACCGTCGGAATCCGCATTAAACGCCGCTTTTAAGAAACGAATGGCCGTCGGGCTTTTTTCCAAAATTTCTTGCGCCCATTTGACCGTTTCCTCCTCAAGCTGTTCAAGCGGCACAACTTTGTTGACGAGCCCCATCTCGAGCGCTTCTTGGGCGTTGTACTGGCGGCACAAATACCAAATTTCGCGCGCCTTTTTATGGCCGACGATGCGCGCCAAATAACCGGCGCCGTAGCCGCCGTCAAAGCTGCCGACTTTCGGCCCCGTTTGGCCGAAGATGGCGTTGTCGGCGGCAATCGTTAAATCGCAGACGACATGGAGCACATGACCTCCACCGATCGCATACCCGGCGACCATCGCGATGACCGGTTTCGGGATGACGCGGATGAGCCGCTGCAAATCAAGCACGTTCAGGCGCGGAATTTCGTCCTCGCCGACATATCCTCCATGGCCGCGCACTTTTTGGTCCCCACCGGAGCAAAACGCCTTGCCGCCCGCGCCGGTCAAAATGATGACGCCGATGTTCGAATCGTCCCGCGCCCGCGAGAATGCATCGATCATCTCGTTGACTGTTTTTGGACGGAACGCATTATGTACTTCCGGGCGATTGATCGTAATTTTGGCGATGCCGTTGTACGTTTCGTAAATAATGTCCTCATAATCGTACTCTTTCACCCATTCAAACGGCATTCATACTTCCCCCTTTTTAATGAATTCACTTACTATTTTAGCAAAAATGCCGGGCTGTTCCACATGAATTGCATGTCCAGCCTCTTGCACGCAGATGAGTTCGCTGTTCGCCAGCTGTTCATGCATGTCGGCAGCAATGCGGCAAAATTTCTCATCGTGCTCCCCGCAAAGAAGCAGCACAGGCGCTTGGATCTCCCTAAGCCGCTTCCACCACGACGGCTGCACGCCTGTTCCCATCCCGCGCAGGCTGTTGGCGAGCCCTTGCTCCGTATGGCGAAGCCGCTCGCGGCGAATGGCCGCCCGCACCGGCTCCGGAAGCCGCTTTTGCGTGGCAAAGAGCGGCAGCTGTTCCCAATGATCAACAAACGCGCGGACGCCGTTTCGTTCAATCATGTGCGCGAGCGCCTCATCGGCTTCTCGCCGCGCGCGCCGCTCCGCTTCCGTCTTCAGCCCCGGCGAGCTGCTTTCAAACACTAAGCGGCGGATGCGATGCGGATGCCACATAGCAAAGCTCAAAACGAGCCGCCCGCCCATCGAATAGCCGAGCACGTTCACTTTTTCGATGCCAAGTTCATCAAGAAGCGCCGTCAAGTCGGCCGCCGCCTGCTCCATTCGGTACCGATCGGCGCTTTTGGGCGCCTCCGTCCGCCCATGTCCGATGAGGTCAACCGCTATGAGGCGAAAGTCCTGCCAAAAAGGAATGAGCGGCCGCCACGTATCCGCGCTCCCAGTGAACCCATGCAGCAGCAACAACGGCTCCCCTTCCCCATATTGTTCCACATGGTAACCAATTCCATTCAGTTCCACGGCTCTTCCATTCCTTTTTGTTCGAGAAATTTCCCGATTTCCTGGGAAACACGTTTCCACAACAATCGATGCATTTGGACATTTTCCGCGCGCGACGTGCGCACTTCGATAACGTTCAGCCCGCCTGTGTCGAGCGATTCGGCGACATGGCGGCGAAATTCGTCCCATGTGTGCGGCGCCGCATAACGGCCGCCATACATCTCGACCGCATGGGCAAACGACAAATTCGTCGGCGTGCCGAACAACGTTTCAAACGGCCCTTCATGGCGCGCCTGCGGCAAAAAGGAGAAAATGCCGCCGCCGTTATTGTTCAGCAGTACGATCGTCGCCTGCAGCCCGTGCATTTTGGCCGCCAGCAGGCCGTTTAAGTCATGGTAAAACGACAAATCGCCGATGACAAGCACGAGCGGCTGCGCAACAGAGCTTGCGCCCAAAGCGCTTGAGACGACGCCGTCAATGCCGTTGGCGCCGCGGTTGGCGAGAACGCGAAACGGCTTGTCCGTGGCAAAGAAAAACGTATCGGCGTCGCGGATCGGCATGCTGTTGCCGACAAAAAGCGTGGCTCCCGCCGGCAGCAGCTCAGCAAGTTCAGCAAACACTTTCCCTTCAAACCATTCGTCTGCCGGCAAGTGCTCCCGCAACACGGTGCGGGCGATGTCGTTGATCTCCCGCCACGTCGTCGACCAAACGCTCTCGTTTCGCTTCGGTTCGGCGATGTCAAGCAGCTGGCGGCAAAAAACGGTTTCATTGCTATGGACGACACATGCCGCCGACAATGTCGGATCGCGCCAGCCGCCATCATCGACAACGATTTGGCGGATCGAGCGGTGTTGCTTGAGCCATAAAAAGAGCGGCTTCGATACCGGCATGGCGCCAAACCGGAGCACGACGTCCGGCACGAGCTTTGACGCGATCGCCTCGTCTTTTAACATGGCATCATAGCTGTCGATGACATACGTTTTGTCATGCGAACCGGCACGCAGCTGGGAAAGCGGGTCGGCGAGAATCGGAACATCAAGCGCCCTTGCCAGCTCCGTCACCGCCTCGGCAAAACCGGGCTGGTCAAGCGGTCCGCAAACGATCAGCCCGCGCTTGGCTGCGGCCAACTGCTCATAGAGCACCGCCGCGTTTTCTGCTGACAGCGTCGCACAGCCGCTGATCATTTGCGGCGTTTCCGCCACGGTGCGCACCCGCTCCCAAACGTCATCGCCGATGATCGGCACGAGCGGCTCGCGGAGCGGGACGTTGACGTGCACAGGTCCAGCCGGCGCGCCCGCCGCGATGGCCGCGGCCCTTGCCGCCATCGTCCGCGCATAGCGAAGCATCGAATCCGTCTCTTCCGGCAGCGCCAAGTCGACAAACCATTTCGCATAACGGCCGTATAAATGCAGCTGGTCAATCGCTTGCGGCGCGCCGACATCGCGCAGCTCGTGCGGCCGATCGGCCGTCAGCACGACAAGCGGCACGCGCGAATAGTGCGCTTCAACGATGGCCGGCAAATAGTTGGCCGCCGCCGTCCCCGACGTGCATACTAACGCGACCGGCCGCTGTTTCGCTTTCGCCATGCCGAGGGCAAAAAACGCCGCCGACCGCTCATCGATGTGCATCGAAAAGCGGAGACCGCGATGCTCCGCCATCGCCATCGCAAGCGGCGTCGAGCGCGAACCAGGGCTGATGACGGCTTCTGTCACCCCAGCTTGCACCAGCCCGTCAACAAAGGCGGCCACATAATATGACAACGCGTTAGTCATTGTTCATCACTCCTAAAGCTGATAACATCGGGGCCATTTTGACGTTCGTCTCTTCATACTCGCTCGTTGGATCCGAATGGGCGACAATGCCGCAGCCGGCAAACAGCGTCGCCTTGTTCCCCTCAAGCAAACCGGAGCGAATGGCGACCGCCCATTCCCCGTTGCCGTCCGCATCCACCCAGCCGATCGGAGCGGCGTACCACCCGCGGTCAAGCGGCTCAAGGGAACGGATCGCTTCCATCGCCCGTTCGCGCGGCGTTCCACCGAGCGCCGGCGTCGGGTGCATCAGTTCTACAAGGCGCAGCACCGATGGCTCCCGGCAGCCGCGGCCGACGACCGGCGTGCACAAATGCTGGATATGCGGCAGCTTCAGAAGCTGCGGCACAGCCGGCATCTCCACCGTCTCACAAACGGACGAAAACAAGCTTCGGATCATGCGCACAACAAACTGATGTTCCTCGCGGTTTTTCGAATCCGCCTGCAGCCAGGCGCCAAGCTGTTCATCTTCCGCCACGCTGCCCCCGCGGCGCACAGACCCTGCCAGGCACACTGAGCGGCACGTCTCCCCTTCTTTTCGGACGAGCTGCTCAGGCGAGGCGCCAATAAAACAGCGGCCGTCTTGTTCAAACGCAAACAGATAGGCAAACGGCTGCTGCTCGCGAAGCCGCCTGAGCACAAACGCGGCGTCAATCACCGCGTTGAACGCCAACCGTCGCGCGCGGGCGAGCACGACTTTCTCCAATCGGCCGGTGCGAATCGAGGCGATCGCTTCATGAACCGCCGCGAGCCACCGCTCTTTTTCCTCTTCTTCATCCGAGATGACAGTCGGAAACTCTGCTGAAAACGGCAACGGCTCCTCCATCCGTCGAAGCAGCCGCCCGATTCGTTCCATGTCCCGCTCCATGCCGCCAGCGGGCAGCGTGACCGTCAGCAACGTCCGGCCGTTTTTGACCGAGAGAAGCACAGCCGGCGCCACGAGCTTTCCGGCTGAAAACCCGCGCCATACCGAAGCGGGCGGCCGGTGCGGGTCAAACGAAAACCCGCCGAACAACAGCGGCGGCATATCTGCTTCGCCGTGCTGCTCGATCTGTCCGGCCCATCGTTGCCGCTCTTGTTCGATATACTGAAACCGTCCGTCTGTTTCCTCTGTTTCGATCGCATAGGCCGAGCCAAGGCCGACAAAGACGGTGCCGCCGCTTCGGTCAGACCAAAAAAACCGCTCGCGAAACCCGCAGGCCGGTCCTTGCATAAAAAAAGAAACCGGATCGATGTCTTCCAACGGTTCCGTCCAGCTGACAAACGGCCGTGCGGCGCTCGCCGCCAGCTCGTGCAGTTGTTGTTGGATTTTATGTTGAAATACAATCGCCACGACCCTCACGCTTTCTTTCGTAAGATTCCCTCTCCATCCCCTACATCCATTATATATAATAGGAAATCATTTATCTATCGGAAAGGGTTGACACGCCTTAAACGTTTTCCTACACTTATTTTGACTATATTTTCACGAAACATTAAGGGGAAATCCATATGCAGCCATCCACACATATCGATCATCGACCGCCAGCCCGCCGCGACTGGCGCGTCTTTTGGCGGCTGACGCGGCCGCATACGCTGACGGCGGCGTTTGTACCGGTATGCGTCGGCACGGTGCTGGCGCTTGGCGAGACGGCGGTTCGCCTTTCGCTCTTTGCTGCCATGCTGATCGCTTCGTTACTCATCCAGACCGCAACCAACATGTTTAACGAGTATTATGATTATAAGCGCGGTCTCGATTCGCCGGAGTCGGTCGGCATCGGCGGCGCCATCGTCCGCGATGGCCTCGAGCCGCGAACCGTATTGGCGCTGGCGTTCGCCTGCCTTGGAGCGGCGATGCTCATCGGCGTTTACATTTGCTCGCAAAGCAGCTGGTGGCTTGCCGTCATCGGAACGGTTTGTATGGCAGCCGGCTACTTTTACACCGGCGGGCCGTTTCCGATTGCTTACACGCCGTTTGGCGAGCTGGCGGCCGGGTTTTTCATGGGATTTGTCATCATTTTAATTTCCTTTTTTATCCAAACGGGCGATGTTAGCGTGAAAGCGGTGCTCGTGGCCATTCCGGTCGCCATTTTAGTCGGCGCGATTTTGCTCGCCAATAACATCCGCGACCTAGACGGCGACCGCGAAAAGGGGAGAAAAACGCTCGCCATTTTAGTCGGGCGCGATTGGGCGATCCGCGTGCTTGTGATGATGTTTGCCGCCGCGTTTCTTTGGGTTGTGGCGCTGGTGCTGTTCCGCGTCGTGCCGTTTTGGACGCTGCTTGCCTTGCTGAGCGTGCCCAAAGCAGTGGCAGCGGCGCGCGGGTTTATCGGCAAAACGAAACCGGCGGAGATGATGCCGGCGATGAAAGCCACCGCTCAAACGAATACGCAGTTTGGCTTTTTGCTCGCCATCGGCTTGCTCGTCAGCCGCTGGCTATAACACGGTCGGAAGGGCCGTGTTTTTTTTTGATTTTCGCCCATACTACACCATATAGACGCTATTGTGAAGGAAGGGGTTGCAACCGATGTTGACGAGCGAACAACTGGCCGCCTTCCGCTCAACGCTGCTTGAGATGAAGCGGGACATTGAAGACCGGCTGAAGCAAAACGACCATTTCGGCCTCGTGCGCAGCCATGCCCATGATGCGGTCGGCGAGCTGGCGAGCTATGACAACCACCCGGCTGACGAGGCGACCGAACTGTATGAGCGGGAAAAAGATCTCGCCTTAGACGAACATACCGAGCGTGAATTTCGCGAAATTGAACGGGCGCTTGCGGCCATTGCCGACGGCACGTACGGAACGTGCCGCATCTGCGGGCAGCCGATCCCGTACGAACGGCTTGAGGCGCTGCCGACCACGCTTTATTGCCGGCAGCACAGCCCCGACCAAACCGTCTCGCAAAAACGGCCGCTTGAGGAAGGGGTGCTTATGCCGCCGTTTGGCAAATTTGACTTTGACGACCGCGATGAGTCGGTCGCTTACGATGCCGAGGATGCGTGGCAGGAGGTCGCCCGTTACGGCACGTCCGACACCCCGTCCGACCTTGGCAAAAACGTCGACTACTACGGCGAAGTGTACGCCGAGTCGGAAGAGAACGTCGGCTATGTAGAAGACTTGGAAAATTTCGCGGCTGTCGATTTGTACGGAAAACACGTCAACGTGTATCCGACGAGAGAGCATGAGCTGCTCGAAAATCAATTGGACGATGAAGGCATCATGTCCAATATTGGCGATTTACCGGCGTACGAAAAAGACCCGTATACGTCCGAGGACAGTTACCGCCGCTATGACGAAAGGCCGTCCCAGCAAAGCTTTGGGGAAACGAATCCTTAAAACCAGCCGAGGCCAGCGAGCTTCGTCAAAAAGGACCATCCGTGCGATGGTCTTTTTTGAAACAGTGAAGACATGTTTTCCGTAGTACATACCGGAACGTTGATCACGATGATGGAGGCGAGAAGATGAACACACACGAAATTGATTACCAGCTGTACGGCGATGACATGCAGTTTGTCGAAATCGAGCTCGACCCGCGCGAAAGCGTCATTGCGGAGGCGGGCGGCATGATGATGATGGAAGACGGCATCACCATGGAGACGATATTCGGCGACGGCTCCTCGGGCGGAAGGGGGCTGCTCGGCCGCCTTGTCGGCGCCGGCAAACGGCTGCTCACCGGGGAAAGTTTGTTCATGACGGTGTTCACCAATCAAGGAAGCGACAGGCGCCGCGTCGCCTTTGCCGCCCCGTACCCGGGGAAAATTATTCCGGTTGATTTGAGCCAGCTCGGCGGGAAACTGATCTGTCAAAAAGATTCGTTTTTATGTGCCGCCAAAGGTGTCTCTGTCGGCATTGAGTTTCAGCGCAAGCTTGGCGCCGGCTTTTTCGGCGGCGAAGGATTTATTATGCAAAAACTAGAAGGGGACGGGCTCGCCTTTTTGCACGCCGGCGGGACGATTCACCGCCGCGAGCTGCAGCCGGGGGAAAAGCTGCGCATCGATACCGGCTGTCTTGTCGCGATGACAAAGGAAGTCGATTATGACATCGAATATGTCGGCAACATTAAGACGGCCTTTTTTGGCGGTGAAGGGTTATTTTTAGCCACCGTGACCGGCCCGGGAGCGGTCTGGGTGCAATCGCTTCCGTTCAGCCGGCTCGCTGACCGCGTGCTCGCTGCCGCTCCGAGCGCCGGGGGGCGGTCAGTCGGCGAAGGCAGCCTCTTAGGAGGCATCGGCGATTGGCTTGACGGAGACGACTAAAACGAAAAGGGGCGTTCTGAACCAAGCAGAACGTCCCTTTTCCTTTCATGCCTTTACCTTCGGGCGAAGGGCGACGGCGGTCATACATCAGACCTCTTGATGGGCGCCCAATCGTTCCTGATCGCGCTTCACTGTCGTTTCACATCGACGGTGAAATGCCCCAAATGTCAGCGGCGTACTCGGCGATCGTCCGGTCGCTCGCGAAATAGCCGGAGTGGGCGATGTTGACGGCGCTCATATACCACCAGCGCGCCGGGTCGCGGTAAGCCGCCTCCGCCTGCTCGTGCGCTTCGGCATAAGCGGCAAAGTCGCGCAAAACGAAATATTCGTCGTTTTGCGTCAGCAACGAGTCATAAATCGGCTCGAAATAGTCGTCAACATCAGGAAAAAAGCCGTTCACCAGCTGATCGACGACTTGCTTGATCCGTTTGTCGTGGTGGTAATATTCATGCGCCCGGTAGCCGCCGTGCTCATAGTAGTTAAGCACCTCCTCCGCGGTCAGCCCGAACAAAAACATGTTTTCTTTTCCGACCGCTTCGGCGATTTCGACATTTGCCCCGTCGAGCGTGCCGAGCGTGATCGCCCCGTTCATCATAAACTTCATGTTGCCCGTCCCGGACGCTTCTTTGCTTGCGGTCGAAATTTGCTCGCTCACATCGGCGGCTGGGAAAATTTCCTCGGCGAGCGACACGCGGTAATTTTCTAAAAAAATGACCTTTAGCTGTCCATTTGTCCGTTTGTCGCTGTTGACCTTGTCAGCCACCGAATGAATGAGTTTAATGATCCGTTTCGCATAATAATAACCAGGTGACGCCTTCGCTCCGAAGATGAACGTGCGCGGGTAGATCGAGAAGTGCGAGTCTTCCCTCAGCCGATTGTATAAGTACATGATATGCAAGACGTTGAGCAGCTGCCGTTTGTAGGCGTGCAGCCGCTTCACTTGCACATCAAAGATCGACGATTCGTCAACTTGAATCCCGGTCTTTTCATAAATGCGGGCGGCGAGCTTTCGTTTGCGCTGCTGCTTAACGGCTGAGAGCGCCTGCCGAAACGCCGGATCAGAGGCGTGCGGCGCAAGATCAATGAGCCTTTCCGGCTCGTGAATCCAGCGCGGACCGATCGTGTCGGTAATCAATGCCGACAGCTCCGGGTTCGCCTTTAACAGCCAGCGACGATGCGTCACCCCGTTCGTTTTATTGTTAAACTTCTGCGGCGCCCATTCGTAAAACAGGCGCATTTCCCGTTGCTTCAAAATTTCGGTGTGCAGCTTCGCCACTCCGTTGACGCTATGGCTGCCGGCGATGGCCAAATGCGCCATTTTCACCATGCCATGGGCGATAATGGCCATGTGTTCAATCCGCCCCCAATCGCCGGGGTAGCGTTCCCATAGCTCGCGGCAAAATCGCTCGTTAATTTCTTCAACGATCATGTAAATGCGTGGCAAGAGCGGCCGAAATAAATGAATCGGCCATTTCTCGAGCGCTTCGGACAACGTCGTATGATTCGTATAGGCGATCGTATGGGTCGTAATATGCCAAGCCTCTTCCCAGCTCATCCCTTCCTCGTCGAGCAAAATGCGCATCAATTCCGGAATCGCCAGCACCGGGTGGGTGTCGTTGACATGAATGGCGACATATTCATGGAGCCGGTGCAAATTTCCGTGCTGGCGGCGATGGGCACGCACGATGCTGCCGAGGCTGGCGGCAACGAGAAAGTATTGCTGTTTCAGCCGTAAAATTTTTCCTTCGTCATGCGTATCGTCCGGGTATAAAAACTCGGAAATCGCCTCGGTTTCCCGCTTGTATTGCATGACGTCTTTATGAAGCGGGAACGTCTTCGCCGGTTCAGCGCTCCAAAGCCGCAGCGTATTGACCGTATTCGTCCCGTAGCCGATCACCGGCATGTCGTATGGCACCGCCATCACTTTTTCGCTGTCGACATGGCGGAAAACGAGGCGGCCGTTTTGCTCGGACACCTCGACGCGCCCCCAAAAGTTCACTTCGACAGCCAGCTCTTCTTTGCGGATTTCCCAAACGTTTCCGTGGCGCAGCCATTGCTCGGGCAGCTCAACTTGATAGCCATCGACGATCTTTTGGTCAAACAGTCCGTGTTTATAGCGGATGCCATGGCCGTGGCCCGGCAAATTCAACGTCGCGAGCGAATCGAGAAAACAGGCGGCAAGCCGCCCGAGCCCGCCGTTGCCAAGCCCGGCGTCCGCCTCGCTCTCCTCGACGTCTTCGAGGCGAATGCCAAGCTCGCGAAGCCCCTCTTCAACGACCGGGCGGACACCGAGATTCAATAAGTTGCTGCCGAGCAGCCGGCCCAATAAAAATTCGATCGACAAATAATACACTTGCTTCCGTCTTTGCGCCCGATTGCGCTCATTCGTCGCGATCCAATGGCGGCTAATATGTTCGCGCACCATATGGCCGAGGACATAATAATGATCGCGCGTCGTTGACTCCTCGAACTGTTTGCCGCACAATGTTTCGAGCCGCGTCACAAACGCCCGTTTAAACGTTTCTTTATCGGAGAACAAGCGTGCGTTCCTCCTTTTTGATCAGCTGTTCATAGACTTGCTTGTATTGTCTTGCCGACCGGCGCCAGCTGTAGTCGCCGCGCATCGCCCGTTCTGTCAGTTGCTCCCAAACGGATGGTTGGCGGTAAAAGGACAGCGCCCGACGGATCGTATACAGCATGTCATGAGCGTTAAAATGAGTGAAGCTGAATCCATTTCCTTCTTCTGTAATCTCATTGTATGATTGCACCGTATCGTTTAATCCCCCGGTTTCCCGGACGATCGGAATCGTCCCGTACCGTAAGGCGATCATTTGGCTCAGCCCGCACGGCTCAAACAATGACGGCATTAAAAACAAGTCCGCCCCGGCATAAATTTGGTGGGCGAGCGGTTCATGGAAGCCGATGTACACGCCGACTTTGTCCGGATACGCCGCGGCCATTTGCGAGAAAAATTGTTCAAACCGCCAGTCGCCCGTTCCGAGCACGACAAGCTGCATGTCTTCGCCCATCATATCATGGAAGACACACGTCACCAAATCGAGCCCTTTTTGCGCCGTCATTCTCGTGACCATCGCAACAAGCGGCACATCATCCCGCTCCGGCAAGCCGAACTGCCGCTGCAAAGCGCGCTTGTTCAATCGTTTTCTTTCCCGCGTATGTACGCTGTAGGTCGCCGCCAAAAACGGATCCGTTTCCGGATTGTAAAATTCGTCGTCAATGCCGTTTAAAATGCCGCGCAAATCGTCCCGCCGCGCCCGCAGCAAGCCGTCTAACCGCTCGCCGTAATAAGCGGTTTGAATCTCCTCTTTATACGTCGGGCTCACCGTTGTAATTACATCGGAGGCAACGAGCGCCCCTTTCATAAAGCTGACGCTGCCGTAAAACTCAAGATGGTCCACGGTGAAATAGCGGCCGTCTAAATTCAACAAGTCTTCTAAAATGCCGCGCGGAAACAGCCCTTGAAACTGCAAGTTATGAATCGTAAAAACGGTGCGCATGTCGGCATAAAACGGATCATGCCGGTACTGTTCCCGAAGCAAAAACGGCACCATGCCTGTATGCCAGTCATGGCAGTGAATCACATCCGGCTGAAACTTGATTTCCGGCAGCACCTCAAGCACCGCCCGGCAAAAATAGGAAAACCGCTCGCCATCGTCATAATGGCCGTACAGCTGCGGCCGCCGAAAATAATATTCGTTGTCGATAAAGTAATAGATGATTCCGTCATGCCTGAGCTCTTCGACACCGCAATATTGGCGGCGCCACCCAACCGGGACGATGAGTTCCGCCACCTTTTTCATTTTCTGTTTCCATTCGGGGGCGATCGTTTCATATTTCGGCAGCATCACGCGGGCATCGACGCCGAGCCGGCGCAGCTCTTTCGGCAGCGCGCCGGCGACATCAGCCAACCCCCCCGATTTGGCAAACGGGGCGCATTCGGAAACGGCAAATAGCACCTTCATCGGCTGATGACCTCCCCTTGCACCGTTCCTTTGCGAACGATAAATGGCTGTTCCACCGTTCCTTGTAAAACGACGCCCGGTTCAACTTTAGCATCTTTATCCATAATCACGCCATCAAGGACACAACCGTCACCAATTTGGCACTTTTGCATAATAATGCTATTGCGCACGACCGCCCCCTTGCCAATTTTGACGGAGCGGAACACAACACTGTTTTCCACCGTTCCCTCGATGACGCAGCCGTTGGCAATCATCGAACGCTTCACGTGCCCCTCCCGCCCGTATTTCGTCGGCGGCTCGTCTTTGACTTTCGTGTAAATCGGGTGCGACGGAAGAAAGAGCTGTTCCCAGACGTCCCGGTCAAGCAGCTCCATGCTTGCGCAAAAATACTGCTTCACCGAATCAATGACCGCCGCATACCCGCTATATTCATCATCGCAAATCGACAACGAATGGCGGTAATCGCGGACGACATCAACAATGCTATAGTAGCCGCGGTTTTTGTAGTCGGCGATTAAGTCAAGCAACAGCGACGTTTCAAGCAAATACATCTCAAGCGACCGCCCGCGATGACGGATTTCGGTCACATCGCAGCCATTTTCGATGTGGCGCTTTAGGACGGCGCCAAAATCGATGTTGCACACCGTATAGCCGTTCGCGATGACAGCATATTTTTGCCGGCTCCGCAAAAAATAGTCAATATGCTGCTCAAAATGGGCAAATGCCCCGACCCGGCGCTCGCCGGAAAACAGCAAATCCGGCGACGGGAAGAAAAACAGTCCGTCCCGTTTTCGGTTTAAATCCCAGTTCTTCCCTGACCCTAAATGGTCCATGAGCGAACGGTACTGATATTTCGGAAAAATGGCAACACTTTCAATGCCCGAATTGACCATGCTTGAGAGCACGAAATCAATAAGCCGGTACCGGCCGGCAAACGGCACCGCGGCGATCGAACGCTGCTCGATGAGCGGCGCTAACGCCTCCATATACGTCGTCGCGTCAATCACGCCTAACATCCTGTTGTTCATCACGCTTCATCCTTCCTCGCTGTTTCCTTATTCCACTGCTTGAGCCATTCTTTGGTCACCAGCACGACCTCATCGGCATCGTCCGGGCAAACGGACGAATGCGGCGGGATGACACAATCGGGCGTAACGATCGCCCGCTCGACATACGCTCCTTCGCTGACTGCCGCACCTGGCATAATGACCGATTCTTTCACGACCGCCCCTTTGCCGATACGGACGCCTTGAAACAGCACCGACCGCTCGACCGTTCCTTCGACGACACATCCTTCATTCACGAGTGAGTCCGCCACTTCCGCCTCCTGGGAAATGTATTGCGGCGGCTGATTCGGATTAACGGAATAAATGCGCCATGAGCGGTCGAATAAGTCAAGTTCATTGCCTTCATCAAGCAAGTCCATGTTGGCCTCCCATAAACTTTTCACCGTGCCGACATCTTTCCAGTATCCTTTGAACGGGTATGCCACAAGCCGCTTTTTCTCACGGAGCAGCCGCGGAATGACATCTTTGCCAAAATCGTGCGACGAATGCGGATCCGCGTTGTCGATTTGCAAATATTGCTTCAAGAGAGGCCAATTGAAAATATAAATGCCCATCGACGCTAAATTGCTTTTCGGTTCGGCCGGCTTTTCAGCAAACTCCACGATTTCCATTTCTTCGTTTGTATTCATAATCCCAAACCGGCTCGCTTCTTCCCACGGCACCTCAATGACCGAAATCGTCACATCGGCCTGTTTGGCAATATGATAGTCAAGCATGTGCTGGTAATCCATCTTATAAATATGGTCGCCAGACAAGACGAGCACGTAATCCGGGTCATACTGCTCAATGTAATTGATGTTTTGATAAATCGCGTTCGCGGTGCCTTCGTACCATTTGACGCCGGAAGAGACGGAATACGGCGGAAGAACGGTGACGCCGCCGTTTCGCCGGTCCAAGTCCCACGCGCTTCCGATGCCGATGTACGAGTGAAGGAGGAGCGGCTGATATTGGGTCAGCACTCCGACCGTATCGATGCCGGAATTCGTGCAATTGCTTAACGTAAAATCAATGATCCGGTACTTCCCGCCAAACGGCACGGCCGGTTTAGCGATGTTTGTCGTCAGCGAGCGAAGCCGACTTCCTTGCCCGCCGGCCAATAACATGGCGATGCACTTCTTCTTCATTTTGCTTTCTCTCCCCTCGTTTTTGCACTGGCCGTAAAATCGAAATGCCAAATGGCGGAATCGTCATGCGCACATGGTACGGTTTTCCGTGAAACGGCTCGCTCAGGGCGGAAAGACGTTTCCCGTTGACATGCCCCGATCCGCCAAATTCCGCCGCATCGCTGTTCAGCACTTCCCGATACGGCGTGAGCAGCGGCACTCCCACTTTGTAGTCGTCATACGCCTGATTTGTGAAATTACAAACAATAACAAGCACATCGTCTTCTTTTTTCCCGCGGCGGATGAACGAGAAAATGCTTTGTTCCGCATTATGGACGTCAATCCATTCAAATCCTTGCGGGTCATGATCAAGCTCGTAAAACGGCTTATACCGTTTATAGCAGGCGATGAGCTGCTTCATGTACTCGTTCATCTTCCGGTGCAGCTCAAAATCAAACAGCATCCAGTCGAGCTCGCCCTCAAACTTCCATTCGTCAAACTGGGCAAATTCATTGCCCATAAACAACAGCTTTTTCCCGGGGTGGGCCATCATATAGCCATACAAGAGCCGGAGCTGGGCGAACTTTTCTTCATACGACCCCGGCATTTTATTGAGCAGCGATTGTTTGCCGTGCACGACTTCATCGTGAGAAAACGGCAAAATGAAATTTTCCGAATACGCATAAAGGAGGGAGAACGTTACTTGGTTATGCACATGCCTCCGCTCATACGGCGGCGTTTCCATATACTTCAGCATGTCGTTCATCCAGCCCATGTTCCATTTATAATTAAAGCCGAGCCCGCCTTCATACGTCGGCGCGGTCACTTTCGGCCAGTCGGTCGAATCTTCGGCAATCATGAGCACGTTCGGGTCATAGGCAAACACCGCTTCGTTTAACTTGCGCAAAAACTCGACCGCATACAGGTTTTCATACAGCCTGTCATTGTTCGGCCAGTAAAGCATATTGGCGACCGCATCGACCCGGAACCCGTCGATATGGTAATACTTCAGCCAAAACAGCGCGTTCGAGATGAGAAAACTGCGCACCTCCGGCTTGCCTAAATCAAAATTGGCCGTCCCCCAAACGTAATTTTCGCGGTCTTTTTCATTCGCGTATTCATACGTCGGGGCACCGTCAAACATATACAACCCGTGGGCATCCTTGCAAAAATGGCCTGGCACCCAGTCCAGAATGACCCCGATCCCCGCCTGATGGCAGCGGTCGACGAAGTACATGAAATCGTGCGGCGTTCCATAGCGGCTCGTCGCCGCATAATACCCTGTCCCTTGGTAGCCCCACGACCGATCGAGCGGATGCTCAATAAGCGGAAGCAACTCAACGTGCGTAAACCCGTGCTCGAGCACGTACGGGATGAGTTCATCGGCCATCTCACGGTACGTAGAAAAACGCCCCTCTTTTTTCTTCCACGAACCGAAATGGAGTTCATAAATGACCATCGGCTGATCATAAATTCGTTTCCGTCGCTTTTTCCGCTGCCAAGATTGATCGTTCCACTGGTATCCTTTCAGATCGTAGACAATCGAGGCGGTATGAGGACGCAATTCGGAGTAAAAGGCGTACGGGTCGGCTTTGAACAGCACACGTCCGTCCGGCGCAACAATTTCATATTTATATAAGTGCCCTTCCAAGTTTTCCGGGACAACGATCGTCCATACCCCTTCATCATTCACTTTTTGGAGGCGGAAATTCGTCCCATCCCAATCGTTGAAACTGCCGACAAGCCGCACATCGCGCGCGTGCGGCGCCCAAACGCAAAAACGGGTGCTGACCGTCCCTCCCTCATGGATCACATGGGCGCCAAACAACTCGTAACTTTGATACAAGCTGCCTTCATGAAACAAATACACTTCCAAATCCGTCGGATTCGCCGCAATCAAACCGTATCGCATCCTTTCCAAAGCAAGATGATGGCCATACATTATTCCTTATTCGCCGCTTCAATGCTTCATTCCTTGAAAAACTTCTCTATATTTTTTGACAAAACCTATCAAAAATCGTGTCCCTGTCGATAAATTTTTTGCACATCCGCCGACTCTTATATTATAATATATTTAAAATAATAATTATTATAAAGAGAGGTGCGCTATGTCTCCTGTTACATCCGATTTTCATCATCTCCCGCATGTGAAAATACAAAGCCAATCGAAAAAGGCGCTTTGGATTACATTAGCGCTGACCGTTTTTTTCACCGTTGTCGAAATCATTGGCGGCGTAGTCTCCAACTCGCTCGCCTTGTTGTCCGATTCGGCTCATATGGCGTCCGATGTGTTGGCGCTCGGCCTGAGCATGGTCGCCCTTTACATGGCGACGCGGCCGCCCAACCGCCGCTTTACGTTCGGGTTTTTGCGGTTTGAAATCATTGCCTCGTTTTTAAATGGATTGACGTTGGCGGCCATTGCCGTGTGGATTTTATGGGAAGGGATCGAGCGGTTTCTTCACCCGGAGCCGATCCAGTTTCGCCTCATGCTTGGAATCGCCGCGATCGGCCTCATTGTCAACGTGACGCTGACGATCGTCTTAAGCCGAAGCATGAAAGAAGAAGACAATTTAAACGTCCAAAGCGCCCTTTGGCACTTTATCGGCGACTTGATCAGCTCGATCGGCGTCATCCTTTCCGCGCTGCTCATTTATTTCACTGGCTGGACGATTTTCGATCCGATCATCAGCCTCGTGATCGCCGCCATCATTTTCACGGGCGGAGTAAAAATTATGCGCGAATCGTATCTCATTTTGATGGAAGCCGTGCCGGACGAGTTTGACCTCGAACAAATCCGCGCTGACATCCGGAGCATCGAAGGGGTCGAGGACGTGCACGACATGCATTTATGGGCCATCTCCACCGACCATTATTCACTGTCGGCCCATGTGTTTATCAATGAACACATCCAACCGCTTTGCGTCATTTTGGCGGTGAATGAAATGCTGAAGGAAAAATACGGCATCGAGCACGCCACCATTCAAGTCGAACACGCCATGCTGCATGACCACGGCAGCTATGGCAAGGCGTTTTTAGCGAAAAAGAAGCCGCCGCAAGCATAAAGACCTAAAGACCGCCTCATGCCGATCCCGGCAGAGGCGGTCAAAAAGGTAAAGAGATGTCTCACCCTTTTTTCATAGGCATGCGCCCAACATCTCCATTGTGTTTGTCAAACAGGAAATGAACCCATTTTTGCCGAGAAAAAAGGAATTAAACGGGAGCATGGCGAAACTTAGGAATCATCGTCATGATCAACAACCAAAGAGGTGTGTCCGATGGAAATGGATACCGCTTTATCGTTTTTAGGCGTCGCGGTTGTGCTGACGCTCGCCCCGGGCCCAGACATTTTATTCGTCATCGCCCAAAGCCTGTCCCAAAGCAAGCACGCGGGCATCGCCACCGCGCTCGGGCTGTGCACAGGGCTTGTCGTCCATATTAGCGCGGCGGTGCTTGGCGTCTCGGCCGTCATTTACCAATCCGCCTTGGCCTTTGCCGTCGTCAAATACGCAGGCGCCGCGTATTTGCTGTACTTGGCATGGCAAGCGTTCCGCGAAAAAGACGCTGGCCTGGCGCTCGAGCGTCAAGAGCGGCTCGCCTTAATGTCGCTGTACAAAAAAGGCATTTTCATGAACGTGCTCAATCCGAAAGTGTCGCTCTTCTTTTTGGCGCTATTGCCGCAGTTCGTCCATCCGTCAGCGGGCCGAATCCCGCAGCAAATGCTCGCATTAGGCGTCATCTTTCTCGTTCAAGCGCTCGTTGTCTTCACCTTGGTGAGCATCGGTGCGGAAAAACTGCGCCACTGGCTGCTGTCGAACGAACGAATCGCCCGGCGGATCCATTGGCTAAAAGGCGTCCTTTTCGCCGCCATCGGCATCCAAATCGCCTTCAGCGAGCGGTCGTAGCGGCGGCAAACAAAGTGAGCGGGCGATTTTTTCAGCCCGCTCATGATGCTTTCGTTTGCAGCAGCTTCACCCCAAGCCCAATGAACATGATCCCCGTCAACCGATTGACAAGAAGCGCCATTTTCGCGTTTTGGCGCACCCGTTTCGTTGCCAGCGCGGTAACATAGACGACGCCAAGCCCCCACATCGTGCTCGTCACCACGAACGATAAACCAAGCAGCAAAAACGGAAGCGGGCCGTACGGCTGATCCGTTTGAATGAATTGCGGCAAAAAGGAAAGGAAAAACAACGCCACTTTCGGATTCATTACATTGGTCGTCACGCCTTGCCAATAAATCTTTTTCAGCTTCATCGGCGCCAATTTCTCGGACTCCAACGCTGGCGGCGCCGGCTGCCGCATCATTTTGATGCCAAGATACACCAAATACGCCGCACCGGCGATTTTCACAGCCGTAAACAAGACAACCGACTGCTGCAAAATCACCGCCAAGCCAAACGCAGCGAGCAGCGTATGAACGAACACCCCTGTCGAAATGCCCAACACCGAATACACGCCCGCTTTTCTCCCTTGCGCGACACTGCGCCCCATAATATACATCGTATCCACACCCGGAGTGGCATGCATCAAAATCGACGCCAGCAAATACATCCCGTAACTTGTAATGCCTAACACGCGTCTCCCTCCCCTTAATGGCTGGATGTTGCTAGTTCTTTCGAATGGTTTGTCTTCGTTTCTTTCCAAGACAACAGCGCAAGTTCATATCGGGCAAACCCGTTGGACAATGTCGCCACATAGCGGATGCGGCTGTCTGGCGGCAAATATTTTTGTGCGTCCGGTGACGATTCAAAGGAAACGGTCACCGATGCTTTCCCTTTCACTGGCGCAAAGGTCCAGTTGCCGTCCGCGGACGGGTTGATCGTTCCGCTTTCGCGAATATAATCGATGATCACTTGCCGGTTTTCATCCGGTGCGGCCAAAATCGTGTTTTTCCCGCCCGGATTGATGATCCGGTTCGTCGTCGCCCGGTAGTTGTTCGTCGCAACGATAAATTCCATCTTCGGCGTCACCGGCTTGCCTTGGAATCGCAAGTTTTTAATGCGGTTGGCTTTTGGGTTGATCACATTTTGGTTTTTGTCGTATTTCGCCGGCTCGGTAACATCGATCTCGTACGTTACGCCATCAATAATGTCGAAGTTGTACGTCGGGAAGTCGTTGTTCACAAGCGGCTGAATGCCTGTCTTGTTCGGGTCGATTTGGTTGAATTGCCCCGCCGACCACTCAAGCCATTCTTTCAACTCGGCTCCCGTAATTTTCAGCGCATACACCGTGTTTGGATACAAGTACAAATCGGCGACGTTTTTAATGGCGATTTCCCCTGTCGGAATATCCGTGTAATAGCTCGGTCCACCGCGTCCGCCGGCTTTGAACGGAGCGCCGGCCGACAGCACCGGAAGACCTTCATACTGCGTCCCTTTTAGCATGTTTTCCACATACCACTTTTGGGCGTTCGTAACGATTTGCACGGACGGATCATCTTGAACGAGTGCAAAATAGCTGTTGATCGGGCTCGTAGTTTCTCCAACCGGGCTGCGGACGTACTGAATCGTCGCTTCATGTTCCGTTTGGATCGCCTGCTCGACGGCCGGGTCGCTGTCAACCAACGGCGTTTTCGTCGCCTTGTCGTACACCGGGCGAAGCTGGGCTTTTGCCTGTGTCACTTTCCATTTCCCATCGACTTGCTCAACCGTCAAGTCAATAACCCCAAGCGTATCGCCCCACGAACCTGGCATCGTCACCGGAACGCCGTTGATCGTCCCGTTTTCATTGTTGATACCGTTTCCATCCGGAAAATCGGGCGTCGTTCCCGGAAGCGCCGGAAATTTTTTATGCTGATGGCCGGTCAACACGGCGTCAACCCCCGGAATTTGCGTCAAATAATAGGAGGCGTTTTCCATATTCGGGCTGTTTCCGCTGGTTTCAATGCCCGAGTGTGACAGCACGACGATCAAATCGGCCCCTTCGGCTTTCATTTTTGGAATATACTTTTGTGCCGACTGCACAATGTCTTTCGCTATTACTTTCCCTTGCAAATTCGCTTTGTCCCAATCCATGATTTGCGGCGGCACAAAGCCGATGACGCCGATCTTCAGCGTATGTGTCTCTCCGTCTTCATCAACGACGTCTTTCGCGAAAATGTGATACGGCGTGAAATAGTTGACATCGTTATCTGGATTTTGATCATGGTCATCGCGGTACACATTCGCGTTCACGATCGGCAGCTTGGCATCATCATACACCTCATCGAGGAAATCCAAGCCATAGTTGAACTCATGGTTTCCCACTGTCGCCGCATCATATTTCAACAAATGCAACAGTTTCACGGCTGGATGCACTTCGCCATCTTGCAGCGGCTTCACTTTCGCCACATAGTCGCCAAGCGGCGTTCCTTGAATCAAATCTCCGTTGTCAAACAGAAGCGTATTCGGCTGCTCAACGCGTGCCTGCTCGATCAATCGCGCCGTTTTTGACAGCCCGAACTCATTCGTCGGGCTGTCTTTGAAATAATCATAGTTAACGAGATTCATATGTACATCGGTAGTCTCCAAAATGCGCAGCTTGACGACATCCCGATCCTCCGCGCCTACCGCCGTCGGCCCAAACGAAGGAGCCAGCAGCCCCAACGCCAACAACACGCTCGCCGCCGCGTATTTCTTCCGTTTTTTCAATGCCCATCCCCCCACTCATCAAATCATTGTCATCTGTATTATACTATAAAAGATCCAAAATTTTCGGGAAATGTTTCGCTGAAAGTTTAGCAAAGGGGGATATAAATGGTCCGTCAAGGACATGTGAACTACCCCCACTTAATTTTCTAGCGAAAATTTGAAGTGGGGGCTTCCAAAGAAGTTTGACTGCTTCAAGCAATCCTTATTCTTTGAGGCGTGTCCACTTCGCCGCTAGAGCATAAGACACTCAGATTTTCAATACAGTAGTTAATGATGTAACGGCAAGTCTTGTTGATATAATCATTCACTTTATTATTGCGATTCATAGCAAGCAAAGCCTGTTTACGAGTGGTGCCTTTGATTTTTTGCTTATCTTTCATGCTTTGAAGTCTGGCATTTTCTTTGTTAAACCATTGATTTATACTTTTTAATCTCCGCCCATCAATGATGAATGATCTGCCGTCTGATGTGACACAAGGTCATATTTTCCTTGTTTGGCAAGACTGATCAAACCAAAGAAAGATTTAAAGGCTTCATTGACCTTTTTTAAAATTTGCTGTGCCATGTTGCTGTTTAACAGCTTATAGTTTTCGTTAGTTTTTGCAAGATGATAGTTTTTCTCATAATTAAGAAATTCCTTGTGTTCAAAATAGTATTGTCTGACATTGTACAATCCGACGTTGTACATGTTCTTGGCAATATGGCACAGTTCTCGAAGAGTCAAGTATTCTTCTTTGGTCAAACCATTTAGCTGTTGTTTGATACAAAAATACATGTTTTCACCTCCCATCTAACTATATGATACTATATTTTACTGAATCTATCCTATTTTCAACAAAATATAGTTAAGGCGATTCATCTCCCACTTACTCCGCTTCGCTTCGTCGAAGTGGGAGTCTTCTCGCCTAATTAAGATAAATGTTGTGCAGAGGGGTGGAGCAAAATGGATCATTTCATCGAGCAGATCCAGACACTATACGAAAAGAGTGAACAGATTAAAAAATACTATAGCGACAGAGGAAGCTACGAAAACATCGATCATTATGCCTTTCTTTCAAGTTCTAGGGTACGATATTTTCAATCCGGAAGAGTTTTTACCGGAGTTTACAGCTGACGTGGGAATCAAAAAAGGGGAAAAGGTCGACTACGCCATTATGATCGATGGAAAACCGGTTATTCTCATTGAAGCTAAGGCCGCCAATCAAAAGCTGGATAAACACGATTCGCAGCTGTTTAGATATTTTGACGCAACCTCAGCTAAGTTCGCTATTTTGACTAATGGCATCTTATACAGATTTTATACCGATCTCGATGAACAAAACAAAATGGATTCAGTGCCATTTTTCGAGTTTAACCTCGCTGAACCGAGAGAAAATCAAATTATCGAGCTGGCTAAATTCCGAAAAAGCAGTTTCGACGTTGACAGCATTTTCAGCGCCGCATCCGAATTAAAATACCTAAATGAAATTAAACAGTTCCTGAATAATCAGTGGGAAAACCCGTCTGATGAGTTCGTTGCATTCATCATCAGCGATATTTATCCCGGAAAGAAAACTAAAAACGTGATCGAAAAGTTTCAAGGGCTTGTGAAAAAGGCACTGAAACAGTTTCTAAACGACCAAGTCAACGATAAACTTAAGGGCTGCCTTAGCCAACAGTGACGAAGAAGAGACCGCCCAAGCGAAAGAAGAGAAAGCGACAGATGTTCCCGAAGATCCAAAAGAGGAACACCATGCGCCGCAGATAGTCACTACAGAGGAGGAGCTTGAGGGGTATGTATTAGTGCGGATGCTCCTAAGGGAGATTCTCGATCCCGAACGTATCTATTATCGCGATAACTTGAGCTACTTTAATGTTTTACTGGACAATAACATCCGAAGATGGATTTGCCGTCTCGGACTCAATACAAGCAACAAGTACATTCAGTTCAATGATGAAGGGAGAACAACAGTATATATCGAAACGGTGGCCGATATTGAAAAACATAGGGACAAACTAATAAAAGTAGCACAGAAATTCCTCTAAACATTGG
Organism: Geobacillus uzenensis; assembly: GCF_002217665.1. Classification (NCBI taxonomy): domain Bacteria; kingdom Bacillati; phylum Bacillota; class Bacilli; order Caryophanales; family Anoxybacillaceae; genus Geobacillus; species Geobacillus uzenensis. Next base: position 10,802 of record NZ_NEWL01000002.1, on the reverse strand, counting down.
AAAGCCTTGCTCCATAACAAAGTTTCCAGCCAATTTCAACGGAATTTAACATATTTTACATAAAAATTTGTAAGCCGCCTGTTGACCAACGTTCCCCACCGCACCGTTCAATTTGTGCAAAATTATTTTCGGCTGCTATCCCGTGCAAAAAAGGCGGAGCGATCCGCCTTCTTTTCTTCTTCCATTGTTTTCAAACACCGACCTATACTTCCTCCAACTGAACCTGCTTACAAATAATTTTTAGCAATGGCTCTTTATAATCAAAGGTATAGATATGAAAATGGTGAAATACGCTTGAATTTGCTTCTACATTTTCGAAGCGAATAATAGTGAACAAGCTATCAAAATGGATATCATCCCTTGACATTTCTAGTATCTCTTTTTTTAGTTTATACTCCACAGCCAGGCAATCCTTAAAATGCAACGCTAATATTCTGTTTTCTTCCCTATTCTCCTGTGTATCCCAATAATAGTCGATCATTATAGATAAATCTAACGGATTGTTCCATTTCATATCCGTTATAATACTATCCGTGAAATCAAAATGATCTTTGATTTCACTATAATTGTTGGCAACGATCATTTTATTCACCTAATGAGAAGGGAGGGAACGTTCAAAAATCCATCGTCCTTCCTCTTTTCGTTCTCCTTGAATAAGAAAGCCTGGTGAAGTGATCAAATCTTTGATAAACTGAGATTGCATGCGAAATTTCCTCCATGGTTGATGGTTTGGTTACCTTTACCATACAGGAAATTTCGCATTTTTTGTACCCTTGATCAGAAAACAACTTGATTGTCAAGTACATTTTGTGGTGAAGAGCCTATTCTTTAACTTTTAGCAATCGCATGCTGTTTAATGTTACGATTAATGTTGCTCCCATATCGGCAAATATCGCTAACCATAGCGTTAACCAACCAGGCACAATTAACAGTAATGACAATGCCTTAATCCCTAAAGAGAAAGTAATGTTTTGCTTAATAATCGCTAAAGCTTTGCGGCTCAATTTAATCGTATATGGCAATTTGCTTAAATCATCAGACATTAAGACAATATCGGCTGTTTCTAGGGCTGTATCGGTTCCAGCACCGCCCATTGCCACACCAACGGTTGAAGCTGCAAGAGCTGGTGCATCGTTCACACCATCTCCAACCATCGCCACGCTTTGATGCTTGTCACGAAGCTCTTTGATGAAATTCAGTTTATCTTCTGGAAGTAAATCGGCTTTAATATCGGAAACGCCGACTTGTTTTCCGATGGCTTCGGCTGTTCTTTGGTTATCCCCTGTCAACATTACCGTTTTTTCAATACCGACTTGATGAAGTTTTCGAATAACCTCTTTGGATGATTCTCTTATTTCGTCTGCCACGGCAATTAACGCCAGAATTTCTTTTTCCGTTCCTAACGCCATGACCGTTTTCCCTTGTGTTTGAAGGGTTGTCATTTGTTCTTTTATTTCTGATTGGATGCCATTTGGAAGAAGTTCTTCAAAAAGACCTGGACTTCCGACATAATACATTTCGTTGTTTACTCTTGCTTTGACCCCTTTACCTGTAATGGATTGGAATTCTTCAACAGATAAATCATTAAAATTCAATCCATCTTCTTCTGCTTTTCTTATAATGGCGGAAGCAAGTGGATGTTGTGAGCCTTTTTCAATGGCTGCTGTAATGGTCATTAGTTCATTTTCATTGCCATTATAAGTGACCACATCGGTGACGGAAGGAACACCTTTTGTTAATGTTCCTGTTTTATCAAAAGCGATGACTTTTAGAGATCCTGCTTCCTCTAAATAAATACCACCTTTAATTAACACACCGTTTTTCGCTGCATTTCCAATGGCAGTTACAATCGAAACAGGCGTGGAAATAACCAACGCACACGGACAACCAACCACTAATACAGCTAGACCTCGATAAATCCATTCGCTCCAATCAGCACCCATAAATAATGGAGGAATAACGGCTAGTAAAAGAGCAAAAATGATAATGGCTGGTGTATAGTATTTGGCAAAACGATCTACAAACGCTTGAGAAGGTGCTCGTTCTGCTTGAGCTTCTTCCACTAAATGGATGATTTTCGAAAGAGTTGTATCTTCCACTCGTTTTGTCACTTTTACTTCCAATAACCCTTCTTCATTCAATGTTCCTGCAAAAACTTCATCACCAACTGTTTTCGCTACGGGAACACTTTCTCCCGTAATGGCAGCCTGATTTAGCGTAGATGTACCCTTGATGACGATTCCATCCATCGCTAATTTCTGACCAGGCTTTACGATCATAATATCTCCGACTTGAATATCGTCAACAGGGACCATCATTTCTTCATTTCCGCGACGAATTAATGCTTCTTTTGGAGCAATATCCATCAACGATTCAATGGATTGACGAGCTTTATCCATGGAATAACGCTCTAAGGCTTCGCTAATGGCGAATAGAATAACAACCGTTGCACCTTCTCCCCATTCACCAATCGCTGCAGCTCCTAAAATCGCCACTGTCATCAGCGTATTCATATCAAAATTCAATCGAACTAGGTTTTTGAAACCTTTTATAAATAACGAATATCCACCGATTAAAATTGCTGCAGCATATCCAATTGTCGCAAAGATATGCTCTTCTCCGTATTGCTTCCCTAAAAACCAACTGATCACAAGCAAAACGGCGGAAATATACACTTTAATGTTCTCTTTTTGCTTCCAAAAAGGTTCACGCTTGACTGATTTTTCTTTATCTTCCCGAACCTTTAAGTTTTCAAAAGCTCCTGCTTTTTCTAATTCTTCGATGGTTGTTGTACCCCAAACGGTAATTTTAGATGCTCCAAAGTTTACTTTAGCATCCTGAACACCGGGCAATGATTTTACATTATTTTCAAACTTTGCCGCACAGTTTGCACAAGTAAATCCTTGAACACGGTAGGTTTTCGCTTCTGATTTAGATAATTTTGCTTGTTGTTCAGACACGGACTTTCACCTCTTTATCATGTACTAACGCAATCATGATTAACTGCTTAATATGGTCATCATCCAGCGAATAAAATGCTAGCTTTCCTTCTTTTCGATACTTTACAATCCCTTGTTTATAAAGAGTCCGTAAATGATGGGAAGTTGTTGCAACAGAAGCCCCGATGATATTAGCAATATCACATACACATAACTCTTCATCTTGGCAAAGTGAATAGACAATTTTTGCCCTATTTTCATCTGCCAGTGCTTTAAACAACAGGACAACACTGGATATATCTTCTTTTTGCAATTCCCCTTGTATTCGATTGACTTTTTCTTCGTCATAACAATAAATTTCACATGTATCTTTCTTACTCATTCATTATCCCTCTTTCATATTCAAATTTCCGTTTTAATATATTATACCCCATTTCTTTTATTATTCAAATATTTATTTGAATTAAAAACAAAAAAAGAATGGAATTTAAAAAAATCAACCCAATATTTACCGTGCGATTCATTTAATTAGCTACATCAAAAAATTCTATTAGATAAAAACAATAAACCTCATTATCCGCAAAAAGATAATGAGGTTTACTATTTCTTAAACAATAAATATGCGTTTAAGCCGCTAATCACAATAGCTGACATCACTCTATATTGTTTTTCGCTAGACTTTCATTTCCCCATGATGGATTTGAGAGGTTTCAATTTGAATGGTTGTATGCAGAATCTTAAATTTTTCTTCAATCATGTGAATGGCATCTTGTAAAACCTTTTGGCTGTCTTGATGATCTTCAATCAAAATATGGCAACTTAATGAGTCTAACCCTGAAGTAATTGTCCAAATATGAAGGTCGTGAACGTTAATCACTCCTTCAATACTTTCTAAGGCTTTTTTCACTTCATTTTGGTCAATGGTAATGGGCGTTCCTTCCATCAAAATGTGAACCGTATGTTTAATCACTCCCCAAGCGCCTTTCAAGATTAATAAGGCAACCAAAATGGAAATAATGGGGTCAGCGACATACCAACTAAAGAGCCACATGACAAGCCCAGCGATGATAGCACCTACGGAACCCAAAGCGTCACCGATCACATGAAGATAAGCGCTACGAAGATTGACATTATTTTTCACATCCCCTTTTCTCATTAACGCCCAAGCACTTAAAAGATTGGCAAACAGACCAATGGACGCAATGATCATCATAGAGCCGCTAGCTACCGTTGGTGGGTTGTAAAAACGTTCAATTGCTTCCCAAATAATAAATCCAGCGATTACAAACAAGGTAACTCCATTAAATAAAGCGGCTAAAATTTCAAAACGATAAAAGCCATACGTTTTATTGGGGGAAGCTGGTTTGGTGGCAAACCAAATAGCAACTAGACTAAGAACAAGTGAACTGGCATCACTAAGCATATGACCAGAGTCAGAAAGAAGAGCTAGACTGTTTGTGATTAAACCTCCAAAAAACTCCAATAACATAATTCCAGTGGTAATGAGAAGTGCAATCGTAAGCCCTTTTTTATTCCCTTCTCTACTGTGACCATGATGGTGTCCGTGGTGATGGTGATGACCATGGTGGTCGTGAGAATGATGGTGGTGATGATGCATGATAAAACGCCTCCTTAATGATGTTCAGCATGGTCAATGGCTTGTTTTAATAATGAAATAACGTGTTCGTCATCGCAGGAGTAAAACAGTGTTTTTCCTTCACGGCGATACTTAACCAGTCTCAGATTTCGCAACATACTAAGTTGGTGGGAAACGGCTGATTGTGACATTTCCAACACTTCTGCAATGTGATTGACATTGCACTCTTCTTGCGATAACAAATAAAGAATTTTGATTCGTGTTGGATCGGCTAATACTTTAAATATGCGCGATACATTTTCAATGGTTTCAGATTTTAGGAAAGAATGGTCTTCGGTCTTCATGATGATTTCCCTCACTTTATTTATTATATATGAGCATATATTCATATGTATGTATCATATTTTACATTCAGTTTTTTGTCAAGTTTAGGAAATGTTTTTTCATGAAAATGAGGGATTTAGATAATAAATGAGGGGGGATGATGACAACCGTTCAGGTGGAAAAATCAGACTTGCAACATGCCGATTTAAGGGTATAAAAAGGACAGCAGTGAGCTGTCCTTTAAAATATCAGCACATCTTTTGTAAATTCTTCTTCAAGTTCCCGTATGACGTTATCCTCATTACTTGTTTGTTGTGTTTGTTCCTCTTTTTTCTCAGTTTCTTTCTTGTCTTTATCCCTGTTCATTAGAAACCTCCGTATGAATGCAGTTTATCGATCGATTCAAAATGACCACTTTTTATTGCTCGTTTTCGATTTCATTTTTAGCATCCTTCTTGTTACGTTCTGTATACCATATCATCTTCACATTTTAATTGTGTCACATCCGCTTTCATACTTTTAGCGATGTCTTGAGTTCTGATGAAATAACATCGTTTTTGATAAAAAACTCCCGAAAGAACCATTTTTTGGATTATTTTCTCTACACATCCGCTAGATTATTCTTTGGGATAACATACAAAAAGGCACAATTTAACATAACGGGTTCGGTTGTTGAGTATAAAATTGAAAAAAGTAATACAAAAAGGAGTTCAATTCGCATATGAATTGGACTCCTTTTATTTGTTGATATATCAATGTTTTATTGAATTTATCACCATTAATCGCATTATAATTAGCAAGTGACTGCTGACCAACAGACAGTATTCCAAATATGTGTTAAAATTGATGCTAATTGGACATAAATTCATTGATGACTTCCCTTTATCGTGTATTTGCCAAAGAAATTCACTTATCTAATGCCCACCATTTTCTTTGTCAAACGGATAAAACAAAATCTCGGAAACAAGCTCGTGAGGAATTTATTCAAGCAGGAGTGGATTTAATCAACTGGGGAATTAACTTTGGTTATGATTACAAGTTCTTTGCAGAAATTGGCTTTTCTGAAACTGGAAGAATTATTTCATACACACCAATTTCATAAGAAAGTCATTTCAGGTGGCAGCAGTCATTATGAATACGCTGATAATTCGATTGAACATCCACTTGCGACAATTGACAGAAGATTTCGATGAATTGATTGTACAACCAATCTTTCATCATTCGAACCAAAGGACATTGCTAATCGTGAATGACAACGCCACAAATACCTTTATCCAGCACATTCGAAGACGGCTATCTATTTTAGAAAGACCATTGATAACAGCTCGTGGTGACGGAAAAAGCTATATCTATTCAAACTTTAACTCAAAGTATGCTCAAATGGCTCTTACCATACTTCGGACTTACTACAATTTTTGTTTAGCATACAAAACAAAGGAGACAGTAGGAACACCTGCTCAACGATTAGGCATTGCAAAAAAACAATTTGATTTAAAAGAAATAATCTATATGCAATAACCTTAAGGGATTTGATATTTTATAGGACCAAATCAGTATACGATTTGTTTTTTATTTTTTGCTGAAATATCAATATTTTTTGACTAAATCCTTTTTAATGATTTTGGTATTTTATGTTAAACTGAATATATAGATTACTCAGAAAATTAGCAAAGGGAAAATTAACCCATGAGGGGGAAGTGTATGAAAAAGTTTTTAATTACATTATTAGTATTAATTGCGTTAGGCATTGGGGGGGATTTTGTTACTGAACTATTTAGTGCTAAACCACCTTTACCAACCATAACTGTTGGAGAAAAAAAGGTAGAAGTGGCACAAGGTTCGTATTGTTGGAATGGATTACTTAGTTCTGTTTGTGCCGATACAAGTTCTCCGCCAGAACTCATTAAAAATCAAGAACTAAAACCTGTGGTTGTACCACCAGATTCCCAATTGAAAATAGAATTCAAAGATGAGCCTAAAGAAAATACATTAGTAGTAAATAGATGGCTTACAAATGAAAAAACAGAAAATGTTCCAATAAATGATAATGTGATACTATTACCAAAAGAAAAAGGTGTATATGTGTATGATGTTTCAGCGAGATGGGAAAAGGGAGATTCAAGTTATGCCTTTGTAATTGAAGTACGGTAGTAACATTTTAGTAACAGTCTTAATTGAACAAGTCAATATAATTTTAGTTTAAAACGCTTGGAATAAACCCAAGCGTTTTAATGTGCTTTTTACTTTGTTAAATTTGGTTCGAATTTTGTGCTAATTACGCTGTTATTTGTACTGTTTTTCTTGATTTTGTACTTCTGAACCGAACCCGTTAACTTAACATGCACCTTTTTAGTAAAGTCTTTTATAGAAAAAACAAGTAAAATGAAACCAATACAAAACCGATTACAGCCATGATAACGCAGTATATTTTGGTAGATGTGCGTAAAGCTGTTCCAAAAATTTCTTTTCCCGTCACGGAAAGCATTACCCCCATCGCCAATGCGATAATCATTGCTACTAGCCAAGGGACACCCATCCCATAATTACTTCCGATGAAGGCTCCAACTCCTATGGGGGCGGAGGCTATGGTTGCCCCAAGTATGATGCTGATAATTCCAAACCCAGCCATCAGCAAGGGAGTAAAAACAGCAATCCCTTCTGGAATATTGTGAAGCATGATCGCAGTCATCATTGGTTTAGTCAATGAATCGTGAGTATTGGCTCCAAGTGCGATGCCTGTTGGAAAATTGTGTAGGGCAATACTGAATGTTAAAAATAGACCAGAATGTACAAATAAGTCTTTTTTAGCGTCATTGGTAATAATGATCACATGATGGGAAACCTTTTCTAGATGCTTATAAATAAAATAACCAAAAATCAATCCGACAATAGCAATAAACCAACCTCCAATTTCTATGCTTTCAGGCAAAATTTCCATCGCGACCAGTCCAAATATCATACCACTACATACTGAAAAAATGGTTGGCGTTCCTTTTTGCCAGCCTTTAAACAACCAAGCAATCACTCCGCCAGATAACATTCCAATAGCAGAAGCAGAAAACCCTAAAAGCCAAAGTGAGTTCATCCATCATCCCCCTTGTACTAAGTTGTCTTTACTTTTATATCTGCCAAACTTATAAAATATGCCTTAAGAAAACAAAAAATCCTCCACCGTGGGAGGATTGTAAAGCCTTCGTTTTCGGAAAAGTGAGGTTTGTTTATTATAAAGGCATTGGAGTTTTAGTTGGTTTTGCGTAACCTTCTTTGTACTTTTCATCAATGTAGTGGCGAATTTCCTTTATAGACTTACCTTCTTGTTTCATTTTAATGGATTCCGCGGCGATTTGTAAGCAAACGCCACAACGAGTACCGTGGTCATCCCAGACAACAGAACCATCTTCATTGATTTTTTTTGACAAAGCAATTCATACTACTTTTATGTCCTGCACTCTTCTTTTGTTTGGTTATATTGATTATTTAGCACATAGTTATATTTTTTATCAGGCGTGTTGATTATCCAATAAAATCCAAAGGGTATAGAAAAAAGAGCACCTTTCCTGTAGAATGTGAGTAGCGACACAAACAAACCCAGGAGGTGCTCTCTATGAACAAGCATACCACACTCCCGAATTTGATGCAAAAACTTGTTTCGGATGAAGAGATTCAACTGATTGCCGAAGCGGTTGGGTATCGTGATTCGTGGGTAGAGAATCCGGTTCGTCTTGAGCATGGCGATGACATGGAATCCTTGTTTCAGACAGGCTTCGATGAGCGCTTGGGACGGATACCATGAATCCACGAGCACATACACCGGCTGAGCCCGCTTCCTCTTGAGCGAGGAAAGCATCTCGATCGCCAGGTCGATTTTGCTTGTTTAGTGCAAAATGAAAGTACAGAGTTCTGCAACAAAAAAGTGCAGAGCTTCATGGCATAAAAAAAGGCTTGCCAGCTCCTAAAATTCCCTCTACTGTTAAGGTTGTGAAGAACAAAACAGTGGATGCCGGCGGAAAACAGCGAATGTTTTCTTTACGGGCTCACTCAGCTGTTTCGCCAAGCCGGAGGCGTCCCGAGAAAACTGCGCATCGACAATTTGGCGGCGGCGGTGGTTTCGATTCGAAAAGGAGGCGAACGTCAATATACTGAAGCATTTGAGCGATTCCGGCTTCATTATGGGTTTGACGTACAGGCGTGCAATCCGTATAGCGGACACGAAAAAGGGAATGTCGAACGGAAAGTTTACTATACTCGTCAACACTGCTTTGTCCCTGCTCCGTTGATCGAGGGGGATGAAGAACTGGCGGAGTGGCTGCATCGCAAGATGATCGAAGATCGAGCCCGCCCCCACTATGAAAAAGGGAGAACCATTGAGGAATTATGGCAGGAAGAACAAAAGGAGTTGCTTGTCCTGCCGGAGAGAGATCTCCCGATCTTCTCCTTCCACCACGCTAATGTCAATAAATACGGGGAAGTAACGGTGGATGGGGAGGCGTTTGTGGTTCATGGGATCCCGGTTCCCAACCGTGTCCTTGTCAAAAAGGAATGGGATTGTTTCATGGTTTTGTCCCAGGAAGGGGAGGTGTACCTGGAAGCGCCAAGGCCGTACACGAAAAAGCAACGGGAGCTCCCTTGGAAGGACATTTTGGCGGAATGGGCGCAAAAGCCCCGGGTGGTGGAGTATTCGCGGTTTCGAGTTTACTTGCCGGAGGCCATTAGGAAATACTTCATGGAACAACCGAAACAGACGGCATCACGCATTCGAGGAGTGCAGAAGCTGCTGGAGCGGTACACCGTCTATGAGATCGCCCAGTGGCTTGACAAGTATCAACGGTGGGATTTGACGCCCCATGAGATCGGGGTGTTGATGGAGGCGAAGCGTTCGGAGTATCCCGCGAAATGGGAAGAAGCCTATACCCCTTCCGTTTTCGTCGACTATGAAACCGATTTACATGTGTATGATCAACGTCTTTGTCCGTCAAGGGAAGGGGGAAGCCGGGCATGAAGATGGATGTAAAAGAGATTTGTAAAGCCCTGCATTTGGCGTACATCGCGGATCGATTCGAGGAGGTGGCCTACGAGACCAAGGAACAGTTTTTGCGTGATGTGTTGGCGTTGGAGCTGTCGTTCCGTCAGAAAGCAAAACAGGCTCGATTGATCAAGAAGGCGAAGTTCCGGGAGTTGAAATGGCTCAAAGATTATGAATGGTCGGATCAGATTCATTGGCCGACCACGACCTCGAAGGAAGAACTTTGCGACCTTCGCTTTTTGGAGCAAAAACAGAACGTCCTGCTTTTAGGTTCGCCGGGAACAGGAAAAACCCATCTCGCCACCGCATTAGGATTAAAAGCGTGTGAACGGGGCCATGAAGTTCGGTTTTTCCGTGTCGCCGATCTTGTCGCCCAGCTCGAAGAGGCGTTAAAAGACGGCACCCTCGGACGGCTCAAACGGCAAATCGACACATGCGAGCTGTTGATTTTGGACGAACTCGGCTATGTACCTTTTCAAAAGCAGGGATCGGAACTGCTGTTTCACATCATTGCCGATTGTTATGAACGAAAAAGTGTCATCGTGACATCGAATTTAGAGTTTGGACAGTGGAATCGAGTGTTTGGGGACAACCGCCTGACGGCAGCGCTGGTGGATCGTTTGGTCCATCACGCCCACATTCTCGCGTTTACGGGAGAGAGCTACCGCTTGCGGCACGCGCTTTCTGCCGTTCAGTCGCTCCCTTCTCGCTCGGTTGAAAGGTAAATTCATTGAGCCGGCAAGCCTATGTATTTTTTCTTGCAATTCTCTGCACTTTTTGCTTGCAAAAAACATTTTGCTTCTTCCCGATGTCTTGTCATACAGACGAAAGGCGAACGGAAACGCTTGCGTGAAGGTGTGCACCATCAGCCAAACAAGCGAATGCCCCCAGACCAATTGATGATCGCTGTGAGAGAAAT